>JAFGSZ010000024.1 GCA_016934395.1 Bacteroidales bacterium | reverse complement strand
GTAAATTACAGGTATGTGGATTATATTAAAAATTCCCGTAAGGATATTGGCTCTGATGCCTCCGAGCTGGTCAGGACCAAAGAAATTCAGGAAATTATTGACAAAACCCTGAATGAACTCCCCGAACGCACCAGCAAAATTTTTAAGCTTAACCGTTTTGAGGGATTAAAATACAAAGAAATTGCAGAGCAGCTTTCCGTATCGATAAAAACCGTGGAGGCAAATATGGGCAAAGCGCTAAAGCTCTTTAGAAATAACTTAAAAGAATATGTTGAAGCCAGCTAAACCGATATAGCGATGAATACTAAAAAAACGAATAACAGGTGGATCAAATATAGCAGGTATCTTTCGAATGAAATGAAAACAGATGAAAAGCAATTGTTTTTGCGATCGATAGACTCAAATAATAATGAAAAAAAACTTTTTGAAGCAGTGAAAGGAGATTGGAATATCATGAAAAAACCGGAAAAGACAATATATGTGGATGTGGATAAGGCGTGGAGCAGCCTGAAATCGAAAATTCAGGAAAACTATCCTGAAAGTATCCATTCACAATCAAAATTTTATACTACCCGTATTCAGGTTCTGGGATGGGCAGCCACAGTTTTAATTCTTATTGGCATTTCTATTGGAATTAAACTACTGGTATTGGATAATGCTGTTTTTACCCCTGGAAAAATAGTTCAAACTACCCTGCAGCAGGAACAGCAGGAAGTAGTATTGTCCGATGGATCCGTAGTATATCTTAATGCCAGTTCAAGGCTGATTTATCCGAAACGTTTTAATAAAAATACCCGTGAAGTTGAATTACAGGGAGAAGCATTTTTTGACATTTCAGCAAATGCAAAAAAGCCTTTTATTATTACTGCCGGAGATGCCATAGTAAAAGTGGTTGGAACCTCTTTTAATGTAAATGCAGGAAAAACCGATAACAAAACAGAAGTATTTGTTGAAAGCGGCAAAGTAGAGCTTTATTATAAAAACATAAAGAATGATAAAATAGTAATTGAACCCGGATATGTGGGTGTGCTGGATAAAAAAATTCTTGCCCTGGAACACAATACAAATGAGAATATTATGGCCTGGAAAACCAAAACCATTGTGTTTAAGGAAACATCTCTTCTTGAAGTGGTTGAGGTTTTAAACGAAGTATACCATACAACTATTTTTATATCTGATAAAGAAATTGAAAATTTAAAATATAATGGTACGCTGATAAATCAACCGCTGGAAAATGTACTGGAAGTTTTACAAACTGCTTTTAGTGAATCCAGACTGAAAATTGACACATCAAATCAAAATAAAATTATATTCAAAAAGGTTTAGTACTTTTATTGGTATTCTAAATCCATTCTTTTTATTTGAATTCTGGCATCAACATAATATACTCGCGTTTAACCAATCGCATCAATTCCTTGCTATTACATGGTTTTATACCATGTTTTTTTTGTTTTTTTGCTATTTCTCCTGCGGCTTCGCAGGATGTGGTATTTAACCACACACTATCCCTGAATATTAACGGTACCGTTTATTCAGCCCTCAACGAAATCAGCAATAAAACAGGATATTATTTTTCATACAATTCCGAGCTATTTGATGCCGACCGGCACATTTCTCTTCAGGTTGAGGACAAACTTTTACTGGAGATCCTTCAGCAAATTATTCCCGATACCACACTTTCTTTTAAACTTATCGGAAACCAGATCGTTATTTTCAGGCCGCTGTTTTCTTCAGGAAAAAATAATACAGATTCCATTCAGAAACCGGTATCGTATATTAAAATTTCAGGAAGGGTAATTGACGGCATGACCGATGAACCTGTTCCCTTTGCCACAATTGGTATAGTTGGCAAAAGTTATGGTACCATTACCAATAACGACGGAGAATTTGTTTTGAAAATATCACCTGAAGCATTAAATGAGACCCTGGGATTTTCGTGCCTCGGATATAAAATGCTACAGGTCCCGGTGTTGCGGGTTATGGAAACTTTAGATAAAATTAAGTTGTATGCTGATTATATTCCCATACAGGAAGTAATTATACGAAAAACAGATCCTTTGGCTTTGGTAAAAACGGCAATAGAAAATATACCCGAAAATTATCCTGATAAAGCGATAACCATGACAACCTTTTACAGGGAATCGGTTAAAAAGTATAATCGTTTTGTTGCTGTGGCTGAGGCCGCCCTGGATGTTTATAAAATACCCTATTTCAGGTTAGACAATGATCAGATAAAAATTCTTAAAGGAAGAAAAACAATAGATGCTACCCGATACGATACGCTTACTTTTAAATTAAAAGCCGGACTGTATACCAGCCTTCAGCTCGATATCGTAAAAAACATGCCTGATTTTCTGCTGTCAGAGAATTTTTATAACTATAAATATAAAATGACCGATATAATTCCCATCGACAATCAAAGTAATTATGTTATTGAATTTAAAGAAAAAGAATCTACATCTCCCCCCATGTACGAAGGAAAAATTTATATCGGATTAAACTCGCTAGCTATTACGGGGGCCGAATTTAGCCTGAATAATTACGGAATAAAAGAAGCATCAAAGTTTATGGTTATTAAAAAACCCCGGTCGATGAGCGTCAAACCACTGGGCGCTTCATACAAGGTGAGGTACTCGGAGATGGATAATAAATATTACATCCGCTATCTCAGAAGTGAAACTACGTTCCGGGTACGTAAGAAAGGTAAGATATTTAGCGCTGAATATACCGTGATTTCAGAAATGGTGGCTACTGATATTAACCAGGATGATACACGCAGGTTCAGGTCAAAAGAAACTGCACGCAGTATGGATATTTTCACAGAACAACTTGGGGCGTATGATGAAGAATTCTGGGAACAATATAACTATATTAAACCCTCACAAAGCCTTCTCGATAATTTTGAAATGAAATAGTGTTTCACAATTAATCCTCCTGCATCTTTTGTTTTGATTCAAAGATTTATTAAAAAATTTATTAACGGATATAATTTGACTGGGGGTTTCCAAAATCCGCGATGGGCCATATTCAGGTAATAACACTCTTTAATATCATTGTTATTGTTAATAATATTGAGTTTTATCATTTCAGGATAATCCTAATTTTATTTATTTAAATTAAAAAAAATGCTGGAACGTGCCCCGTTACAAAACATGAACAATATGTTTTTACTGTTCGACGAGAAGGTAAGCGCTTACATTTTAAAACTTTCAGATCAGCCGGAAAATGCGGAGATAATTATGCAAAACATTTATGCTGAAATCCATGAAGAAACATACAACATAAAAGAAGATGAACGGCTTATTAACTGGTTAAATACCAAAATTAAAAGGAGCTTTATAAATTTCTTCTGTACCGAAGATTTAGACTTCTGGGATTTCGATGAACTTACCTGGCAACAGCTTGAAATATTCGACTGGCAAATTCCGGAATTGAACCTTTATTTTATCGAACCCTTACTGAATACCCTTCCCGAAAATTATCGAATTCTTCTTAAACTTATTGAATACCATGAGTTATCCGTAGAAAAAACCGGACAAATACTGGGACAAAATAAAAATACGGTACTTACCGATTTAGGCATCGCAAGAAAAAAACTGATTGAATTATTTGAAGCATGTGCAGCCTATAATTTGCAACCAGTTAATTTCGGGCCCAATACAATGAAAACTGCGGTTTAAATACCACAAAACCATAACTTTCCTATTATAAGCTAACCTTAATCTGTAAAAGAAATTTTAACCTTTAAAATCAAGATTAGTATTTTTAAAGGGTAGATAACTTCGGAATAAAATTATTGATTATAGTGTTCCAGTAATTCAATAACCAGGGCCAGGCTGTTTGTTCCATCCATATAACTATACTCACCGGTTTCCCATCCGCCATGTTGTATCAAAGGAATACCACTGTTTTCAAAATTTTTAATCTGGCCTTTCATCCCTTTTACATTAAACGCAATATGATGAATGCCTTCACCTTTGGTATCAAGAAATTCCTGCCATGTACTGGGTCCGCCTATTGGCTGAATCAATTCCACGGTAATGTTATCCAGTTCAAAAAATGCCAGCTTTGCCTTAGCATCTGTTGGCGCTCCTTTATATTGCGTTGGATTTAATTCACTGCCGGCAGCAATAGATGATTCCGGAACCTTTTCTAATCCCAGAAATTCGGCCCAGGCTTTTGATGATTTCTCAATGTCTTTAACAATAATTCCCACCTGCATCATCTGTTTATCAGGAATTAAAGATGACTTTTTTTGTTCCATAGTCAGGCTTAAAGTAAAAAAACATACAACTACCAGTAAAACTAATGACTTTCTCATAATTTATATAGTTTATAGTAAATATTTCAATTCCTTAAAATTAAAAATTTATACAGGTTTCCAATAATTTTTTTTTAATTAAAATGAAATAAAAACTTTCGCTAATCTACTGCTCTTCATGTCATAAATATTTATTATATTTTAAAAAAAATGCCATGTCAGCCGAATATTTAATAGCACACGAAAAATCTATTTCAAAAAAAGAATACGTCGAAATAAGATATAGTGACTTTTATAAACTGATGCATTATATTTGGAAAGCCCCTGTTAACAGTAAGCAATACCGAGAGACCTTTTTAACGGGTTTAAAATATGCCGAAGATCATCCGGTAGATTATTTTATGTCTGATATCCGGAAACAAAAAATTGTTAGTCCCAACGACCGCAGATGGTTTGAAGATGTTGCCATGCCTATGGCTGTTGAACGCGGATTAAAAAAAGCATGTGCTATTTTCGACGGAAATATATTTAAAGAATATTACCTGAATAATATTTTATTAAAAACCCGGAAGTTTCAATTGCCTTTCCGTTTTTTTAAAAATGAAGCTGATGCTCTGAACTGGCTTACATCTGCTGATAACTAAAAATTAAAAAAAAACAGATGATCATTAAAAAAGCTTCGAAAGATCACCTTGATGGTATTACGGAGATATGGATTGAGTTAATGAATTACCACAACGATCTGAATGATTTTTTTGCCATCAAAGAAAACGGGCCTGTAATTTTTAAAAACTATATTGAATCTCTGATGGATTCTGAAAATCATATGATTTGTATTGCTATCGACAAGAAAAACAGGATAACCGGGTATGCCCTTGCAGAAATTGCCGAACACCCTCCGGTACTAAAAAATACCAGGCATTGTGTGTTAAGCGATATTGCCGTATCGCAGAAGTTCAGGCACAAAGGCATCGGAAAGCAGATTATGGAGTATGTAATCAACTGGGCCAAAAAAAAAGATACCCACCGTATTGAACTGCAGGTATTAGAACATAACCATTCTTCAATTGAATTTTACCGTAACCGGGGATTTGAAACCTTTATGCAGACTATGGTATTAAAATTTTAGACAATCAGCAAATTACCATCCCACCACTTCATTATTCGTAATGCCCTCAACGTATTCCACCTGCTTGGTTGCCCCGGAATTTCCATATCGAAATATATACGCCCGGCATGTTTGTTTTGTAATTTCCATAAGCCTTCACCGGTTTGTTTTTTTATAAGAACCTCTATTGCATCTGCAAACCTGGGGTCCTTTTCAAAATTAATTTCCTGCATAAAATCCAGCGCCCGCATAATGTCGTATCTCCATCGGGGTGGAAAAGAAAAACGCAACATACCTTCATTTACCGTTTTACCTGTTTTATGCGACTTATACAAATGATGCTGAAGCAGAAATTCAATAGCTTCCTTCCTGCATTTTTCTATTTGTTGCAGGTCTTTCCCGTATGTCCGCTGATATTCCCATAGTCCCTCAAGAACGCTTATGGTAGTATGGAAAGAGCTATGTCTGGCTCCACTGAAATATTCACAATTCCAGCCGCCATCCGGCATTTGTTGTTCAAAAAGATGTTCGGCAAGTTTGCTGATCCGGGAATCGGTATAATTAAAATGACTTACTATAGATAAAAACATTCCCGTAACGCATGTATCACTGCGATGAATGGTTTTTGAAATGTTTATTCCCTTATCAGAATAAAATCCGGTATCCAGAATAAGTGAACAAGCTTTCATTATAGCTTCATTTGCAGGAGCCCTCATTCTTTTTAATGTTAACAGGGTATAAAAAGTAGATGTCCACTTGGGCGAATAAATACCATTACTCCATGTTCCTTTTTTGTCCTGCAAATCAAGGAACCTTTTCCCCCAGCCCCCGGTTAATATGTTGTCCCTGTAAACTTCAATACGGTTTTTCTCACTTTTTAGCAAATCCCTGTGCACCTGGTATTGAATTGAAGGATCTCCCTGAAGCAGCCAGTTGATATTTTTTTGCCTCACTTCCATTATATGCTATTTTAATAGACAGATGTTATTTAATATGTATCGTCACTATTATACCACCTTCAATCTAAAGATAATGAAAATCAATTGTTTACCCCAACCCCTGAAAGGGGCAATTGATTTTCTCTACACCCTTTAGGGATGGGGTAAATAGAGAAAATAAATAGAGATTTCTGGTACAATTGTGACGAATCATATTATTTAATACTAAAGTAAATATAAAAAAAATCTCCCGGGACTTTCAAAAATTCCCGGGAGATTATTGCTGATAATTTTATTATTAAATGAATATATGATATACAGTTAGCCGCATAATCCTATTGATTATCTTTTTTCATATGCCGGATGTTCCGGTTTTGTGTAAGGATTATTCTCCAGTTGTTCATTTATAACTTCAATAGCTTTTTTAAGTTGCGGATCGGTGCCATTGGCCAGGTTTGTAGGGTCTTCCCATACTTCAATATCAGGGTCGACACCATGCCCTTCCTTAAACCAGTCGCCGTTTGGATCGTACATTCTGAAAGTAGGTACGGTAACCCCTCCTCCGTCAATTAATTGGGGTACACCTGAAATGCCGATAAGGCCACCCCATGTTCTGGTCCCAATCAAAGGGCCCAATCCAGCTTTGCGGAAATAATCGGGGAAAGCATCTCCCCCAGACCCGCTCCATCCGTTAATCAGCATCACCTTTGGCCCAAAGTTACCTATCGGGGGCCACTGCCAGTCTTTGCCGTCTCTTACTGCCCAATAAGCAAGTGGTTTTCTGTTCAGTAATTCAATAAACCTGTCGGGTATCTGCCCGCCACTATTAAAGCGCTCGTCAATAATTAATGCCGGTTTGTTCCACTGCCCGTAAAACTGCCGTACCAGTTCATTTTGTCCGTCAATACCCGTACTTCTTACATAAATATATCCTGCTTTCCCGCCTGTAGCTTTATCCACAAGAGCGCGATTATTTTCAATCCACGCTAAATGACGCAAACGATTTTCATTATCCAGGGTAGTTACAATCACTTTTTTAGCGCCATCAGCAGTTGGAGAACTATTTACAAGAAGTTCCACAGTTTTACCCCCCAGACCCTGAAATCCGGCAAAAGGCTCTTTGGTGATGTCCAGGTTTTTACCATTCACAGCTAGAATATAATCTCCCTTTTTAACTTCCACACCAGGCAAAACAAAAGGCGAACGGGCTTCAGCATCCCAGGCAGCGCCATTAATTATTTCTTTAATCCTGAAATATCCGTTGGCAATTTCCCAGTTTATCCCCAGGTACCCTACATTCAGTTTTTTTGATTCTTCATTATCGCCCCCGCCCCTGTATGTATGCGATGCATTAAGCTCTGCTATTAATTCACCCAGAATAAAATTAACGTCATCACGGGTAACAGCATCATCAATCAGTTTGCCATATTGTGTGCGCATGGCATTCCAGTCAACACCGTGCATGCCTTTATCGTAAAAATAATCCCGTTGCAACCTCCAGGCATCATTAAAAATCTGTTTCCATTCGGCTTTCGGGTCAACCAGCATTTCCATATCTTGAACCGGCAATTTTTTATCCGCTTTCTGATCAGCCTTTACATCTACAATCGCCAGGCTTTCACCTTTAGCTGTAAGCGCTTTTTCACCGTTTGCAGAAACCAGGAAAAAATCAGCGTCTTCGACTATCGTTTTTTCTTCACGTTCTTTCAGATCGTAGTATTTAACCGGCTTTGGGGCTGTTGGTGAAAACGGATCGGGAATACTGTGAAAAATTACCTTTCCGGCCACAGCCTGAAGACTGTTATAATTTCCCGGTTCAACGGGAAGCAACACCATTCTCTCTTCAAAACCTGCCAGATCAATTTTAACTTCCTTTTCTTCGCTTTCCTTATCGCCCTCTTTTTTATCTTTTTTCTTTTTATCGGAGTCCTTTTCTTTCTCGCTGTCCCCGTTTTCCTTCTCTTTTTTATCCATACTCACTTCATCATTTTCAGGAGCTACCGGCGATTCTACATCCTTTCGCAATGAGATGGCAGCAATCTGTGAACTGTTGGCATAAATAAAACTATTGTCGAAATTACTGTAACTTGGACTAAAATGGCGGTCAGTTATTACAAACAGGTATTTTCCTTCAGGATCAAAAACCGGTGAATTGTTATTATAAAACTCACTGGTAACCTTGTGCAATGTATTATTCTTGATGTCGAATAAAAACACAGCAGCCGAGCGGTTGTCCATACCTCTTGAATAGGTCAGCCAGCGACTGTCGGATGACCAGTTTACCTTAAAATTTTCCAGGGCACCATGGGTCATCCATAATCCCTGATCAACCTGTGCCGTAATTTTAGTCTCCGTATTAAACACTTTTATTTTCATTTCCTGATCTACAAAAGCAAGCTTTTTACTGTCGGGCGACCAATACAACTGATAACGGAAACCCGGGCCATAGTTTGTTAGTGTTGTTTTTACTCCTGTTTCAGGATCAAAAAGGGTCAATTCATATTCTCCCGACAGATCGCTCCAAAAGGCAATCTTTTTACCGTCCGGAGCCCAGGCCGGATACCGGTCAGCCACCCCGCTTGTTTGTGTAATATTTTTTATGTATCCGTTTTCTGCCGGAACTGAAAACAAATCCCCGCGCGCTTCAATTACCGCACGTTTACCATCTGGCGATATCCAACCATGCTGCATTAATTTAGATACTTTCTCGGTTTTTGGATTCAATGTTAGCTGGTCTGTAACCACCTGGATTTTTACTTCCTTATATTGTAATGAACTTAAATTTAACAGGTACAACATACCTCCGGCTTCAAATACTATATCTTCCGGACCTATGGAAGGATAATGAACATCAACATCGGTAAAATTAGTTACCTGTTTTAATGATTTTGAATCCAGGTTATATTCCCAAATGTTGAAACGATTACTTTCGCCCCGGTCTGACAGGAAATATATTTTATTGTTGAACCACATTGGCAATTCATCATTTGCCACATTTTCAGCAATCTTCTCAGAAGTATAATTTTCAAGGTCAAACAGCCAGATATCCGGGGCCATACCTCCACGATACCGTTTCCATGTGCGGTTTAATCTCGATTTATCGGTGAACGCAATTTTTTTACCATCGGGCGAAAATGTGCCATATTCAGCATGTGCCAGGGGTAATTTTTGCGGCAGACCTTTTCCTGCAGAAGCAAGATATAACTGGCTAAACCTTAGCCGGCCACTTTCACGGCTGGAAGCAAACAGTACCTGTTCCCCGTTAGGATGCCAGTCGATAACAAAATCGTTATACCCGTGCCAGGTTAGCCTTTGTGGGATACCTCCTTTTACAGGAATACTATATACATCGATATTCCCGTCATAATTGCCGCTAAAAGCAATTTTAGAACCATCGGGAGAAAACCGTGGAAAGATTTCCGGTCCTGAAGGTGAACTTAATTTATAAGCCACGCCTCCTGTTTTATTTACAATCCATATATCGCCGCCATAGGCGAAAGTGATTTGTGTTTGGGATACATCAGGATGAAAAAACATCCGTGCATCAATTTGTGCCACTAACAGTGTATAAAAAATAAAATGTAAACTTATTCCCAGGATCAATTTCTTCATAATTTAAATTTTTAGGGATTAAAAAATCAGATTATTATTAAAACCTGTAATTATCAAAATTGTTGAATACAGCTTTAGCTTCATAATTCATTAAAGAATTAAAAGAAACAAAAATATGCGGGCAAATACAATGGTTTTTATCAGGTTTACCAGTTGGTCCATTTATTTTCACTTATTGAGGATTCCACCACTTTATCTATAAATTTCATTCCGCTTAATCCTTCGGTTATGTCAGGAAAATCAAACAGGGGATCAGGTTTTTTGCCTGCCTTACTATTTCGCAGGGCATAAGCAAAATTTCTGTAAATATTTGCAAAAGCCTCAATGTATCCTTCAGGATGCCCAGCAGGGAGACGGGTATGCGCCAAAGCCTGCTCTGAGAGTTTCCCTACTCCCGTTCGAACCAATTCTTTGGCTCTGTCAGGCCATTTTAAAATCAGGGTGTTTGGCTCCATCTGCCGCCATTCCAGTCCGCCGAGTTCACCATATACCCGTATGGCTAACGGATTTTCTTCACCGGCACACACCTGGCTAGCCGTAAGCACACCTTTTGCACCGTTATTAAATTTTAGCAATACACTTCCGTCGTCATCCAGTTTTCTGCCCGCAACAAAAGTATTCAGGTCAGCACATAGTTGTGTTATTTCCAAATCCGTGATATAAGTAACAAGATTGCTTGCGTGAATCCCAATATCACCCATCGAGCAGCTTTTTCCTGATTGCTCAGGGTCTGTTCTCCATCCTGCCTGTTTGTTGCCCCCAATTTCTATATTTTCCGATAACCAGCCCTGGGGATATTCCACAAGAATCTTTCTGATTTTTCCCAGTTTACCGGCTTTAACAAGTTGCCTGGCTTCTTTAACCATGGGATAACCGGTATACGTGTATGTTACTGCAAACAGCAGACCCGATTTTTGTACAATTTGTTGAAGTTTTTCAGCTTCTTCAAGCGTAAACGTCAGCGGTTTGTCACATACCACATGAAAGCCGTTTTCCAGCGCCATCTTTGCTGCCGGAAAATGCAAACGATTGGGAGTAACAATAGATACAAAATCCATACGTTCTGATTCAGGCAACGCTGCTTCTGCAGTTATCATTTCTTCGTACGTAGTGTATGTGCGTGATTCCGGAATTTTATATTCAGGCCCGGATGCTTTTGATTTTTCAGGATCGCTGCTGAAAGCTCCGCATACCAGTTCGATCTCATTATCAAGCACTGCAGCCATATGATGTACTTTCCCGATAAAAGCGCCTTTACCGCCGCCAATAAGGCCCATTCTTAATTTCCTGTTATTCATTTGAGTTTGTATTATAATTCTTTATTTCCAAAACAATATAAATACCCGTCGTGGGATGCTACAAAAATTTTTCCTTCATATACCACCGGTGTAGCATCTATGGGTATATTTTCTATTTTATCAAGGAGCTGAAACCGGTAATTTTTGTCGAATGCATATAACATTAAACCGTTGTCCAGCGGAACTACCAGTTTGTTTTTTGTAATTACGGGTGTGGAGATTGTACCGCCCACATATTCTTTACAGACTAATTTAGGTGTCGGATATGTTGTTTCTAAATCCGGACCCTGGACTATGGTTCCGGAATCCAGTTGCTTATGATCGACCACATAAAGATACCCGTCCACACCCACAAAAGCGGCCAGGTTGCTTGTGCCGTTTTTTTTGTAAGCATCGTTCAGGGCAACAGAACCAACAATTCCGCCCTCCCAGTGATACCAAGAAGTATCATTTACAGGAAAATACCAAACAACCGATTTTTCGGGGGCTTTTGAAGGATCAAGTTTAAATACCCCTCCCCGGCCCTGAATATATTGTTTCTCTACCGGGATAATCAAACAATTATCGGAAGTTACCGAAGGCGATCCGTTTAGATCTGCTCCGATATAAAATATCCAGTCAAAGTTTCCTGTTTTTAAATTATATCCATATACCCTGCCTGAACCGGCAGTAATATAAATCCTGTCGTTTAAAAGGCAGGGGGCCGATTCGGTTTCTATATTGCTACCATGAAGCAGGGTATCCTCCGGTTCATATAGATACAACTCCTTATAAATCTGTGGCTGTAATATGCCGTCTTTCAAATCCGCATATTCCGGATCGGGATTAAAAACTGTGAATAATCCGTTCTCCAGGGCAATATAACCAGTGTCCCGGTGTATTAATGCCGAACCATCAACATCGCGCGAATAACTGAGGGTTTGTTTTACATTTAACCTCCAGAGTTCTTTCCCGGAAAAATAAGAGACAGCCCGAAACGAAGGGCAAACGGGACTTTCGATGGTGGTTCCTATACCACGACGGCTTCCCTGAAAAATTATCGCTTTGTTTTCAGGATTATTTGCTTTCGGGTTCAACCACAGGGTACCCGTACCTTTAATAATATCGTCAAATTTATACTGCCATATTACATTACCGTTTGCTGCATCAATTTTTCGCAGGTGGTAATCAAAAGCCCCATGTATCAGATATGTTTGTTTACCCTCCCGAATCACCAGGGGTTGTCCTGTCCAGCCGGCCCCCTTCCATATTTTATTTGGATTTCCATATGCCGGACTAATTCCTTCTCCCAGATAGAGGCTCCAGAGTGTATCTAATCGGGAGGGAGCCTCATCACCATAAAAATTTCGCTGTTCATTACCGAGATAAGTGCCGGAAATAACTTCAATATTCTCCGGGATTTGGCAGGACGTTGCCCACATAAGAAAAATGAGTAATAAAATACCACTCTTTGCCATTATCAATAATTAAATAAAAGATCAAATTTTTTATATTCCCTGCAGGACATTAAAGCTAATTATTTTCTTTAAGCTAATAGCATTCTGCACGGCATTTCCTTCATAATCATTATTAAAAAAAATATAAACATCCCGGACATCCTTTCCCAAATTTGCTTTTACAGATTCAACAAAATCTGATAACTCATGTTCCGAATAACAATAAGAATACCAGTTTTTTCTTCCGTGAAACCTGAAATAAGCCGTTTGTGAAGTAAACCAACATGTGAATTCCTGAACGGGAGAATCCACATTACAAAATACTGCACCAAAATCCTGAAGTATCGTTATTGTTTCTTCACGCCACCAGCTTTTATCCCTGAATTCAACAACAAGTTTTTCCGGACAGGGAAAACATGAAAGTGTTTTTTGTAAAAGTTCAGCATTAAAATGTGTTTGTGGCGCCAGTTGCAGTAGTAGTAATCCCAGTTTATTGTCAAGCAGTCTGGCAGTATTCGAAAATTGCAGAATATCTTCATGCACTCCTTTTAAAAACTTTCGGTGAGTGATTAAACGGGGAACCTTCAATACATATCGGAAATCATCCGTCACCTGATTTTTCCAGTTTATATAGGTTTTTTCTTTAAACCACCTGTAAAATGTGGCATTTATCTCAACACTGTTAAATAGAGTTTTATAATACTCAAACCACTTCGTTTTGGGCAGGTTTTCCGGATAAAAAATTCCTTTCCAGTGATCGTAATACCAGCCGGAGGTCCCAATATACCAGTTCATTGTATGGATAATCAATATAGTATTCTCAAAATAAGCCCGACCCGGTAATTTTTATTCGTTTTTAATTCTAAAAATTATAGTCTCTCTGATTTAATTCGGATCCAACGTTGGATATTCCCTAATTTGCTACTTGAAATATTTTCTGCTGACGATTTCAGAACCAGGGTATCTCCATTAAAACTGAAATTTCTATCGACAGCGGTATTTTGCCAGTTTGGAACAGAACTCCCTTCGATATTTATTCTTAATAAGTCAGAAGATTCATATACAGAATAGGTTCCATAATAAGCATAATAGCTCAGAAAAGCCATCCTGATCTCATTATCGGGAACATAATACGGATCGGATCCTGAGAGCTGCCCGCGATCGGTATTGATTACCTGTAAGGACATTCGTAAATCCGGCGTAAAAATCAGACTGCCGGTTACGTGATCTCCCATGGGAAGCGCATGATTATTCCGGTTTTCACTTCCCGTAACGGATATGAGGGTCCAGTTACCAATAAGCTTATCTTTCACGGATATTTCCTGCGGAACCGGTTCGGGAGCTTTAAATAGTTTGCACGATGTAAAAAGTAGTATTAAGATCAGGGTCTGTTTCATAATTAAAATTTTAGGTATATTTACTTTTCTATATTACATTAATGCCCACTGCCGCGAAGTAGTCAGTATTAAAAGGTATAAAAAATACAATACATTGATTACGGTAAACATAATGTTGTATTCAATCCTGCTTTTTTTAATTTTTTTCCTGATCATGATCCCGATATTAGGGATAAGTGTTGCCGAAAGGAATAGTAAAAAATGTACATTAAACAAAGAATTATAAGGCACTTCATCTTCAGAAAGGTCTTTATTGCCAAACAATAATAAATACGTAAATATCAGGAACATGGCCAGATACAACAGGTAGCTTGTTTTTAAAGAAATTGTTGATTTTTTTCTCCGGTGGTGGGTCCTCAAAGGGCGTAATATAATAATGGATACTATAAATAATATAATGTAACCGATAAGAAAAAAAATCTGGAAAACACCCTGGAAAATATTGTTCATGTTTTGTGCTTTACAGCGCACAATTTATGAAAAAATAAAAGAATTAAAAAGACCCCCGGCAATTAGCGTTCGTTTAGTTCCAGCAGGGCAACATTTTCAACATGATGGGTATGGGGAAACATATCCAGGGGCTGAAGTTTTGTTACCCTGTATTTAATGCTTAAGCCTCCAATATCGCGGGCCTGTGTAGCGGGATTGCAGCTCACATATACAATCTTTTTAGGTAAACACCATAGCAGGCTTTTTATCACACTGTCGTGCATACCTGCCCGTGGCGGATCAATAATCATTACATCCGGTTCCCCTTTTTCGCGAATAAAAAGCGGAGTAAGCATATCTTTCATATCGCCGGCATAAAACTCTGTATTCGAAATGCCATTAATTTTCGAATTGCTCTTAGCATCTTCAATAGCCTCAGGAACAGATTCAATACCAATTACCTTTTTACAGTTGCGGGCAACATAATTTGCAATAGTACCCGTTCCTGTATACAGATCATACACAATTTCATTACCCGATAATCCGGCATATTCTTTTACCAGGGTATACATTTTTAATGCCTGCAGGGAATTGGTCTGAAAAAACGATTTCGGACCAATCTTAAATTTAATTCCGCCCAGCTCTTCAATTATGTAATCTTTACCTTTAAATAACCGGATATCCTGATCGTAGAGAGTATCGTTCGATTTAGGATTTACCACATACATTAATGAGGTTATTTCGCGGAAACGGTTACCAATAAATTCCAGGATGCCGTCAATCTTATCCGGCTGGTCTTCAAAAACGGAAAGGATCACCATAAATTCACCTATCGTGGTATTCCGAATTATCAAATTTCGGAGAAATCCACGTTTGTTGCGGATATCAAAAAAAGATAAATCGTGTTTAAAAGCATATTCCCTGAATGCCAGCCGGATTTCATTTGAGGGATCATCCTGTAAATGGCAGTTATTAATATCCAGTATCCGGTCGAATTTTCCGGGAACATGAAAACCAAGAGCGTTCCGGTTACTGATGTCATCTTCAGTTCCGATTTCTTCGCGTGTAAGCCAGCGGCTGTTTGCAAAGGTATATTCCAGCTTGTTCCGGTAATAGGTTTGTTTATCTGAAGGGATAATGGGATCAATTTTGGGAAGCTTTATTTTACCTATACGTTTTAAAGTTTCGCTCACCTGTTTTTCTTTAAAACGCAATTGCTCTTTATAGGGCATGTTTTGCCATTTACAACCTCCGCAAAAACCAAAATGCTCACAAAAAGGCTCAATCCTGATATCGGAATATTTATGGTATTTTACAGGATACCCCTCAAAAAAATTTCTCTGCTGCCGGGTAATCTGAACATCCACAATATCGCCCGGAATGGAATTCGATACAAATACAACCTTATTGTTGTGTTTGGCAATGGCTTTTCCTTCAGCAGCCACATCCACTATTTCAAGTTTTTCAAGTGTTGGCAAATTCCTTCTTCGTCTTGATGGCATAGTTCAATTTTAAAACAGTAAAGATACGGGTAATTAAAAGTTTTACCGGAAATCAAAAATAAATTCCCGCAAGATGAAGTAAAAAATCCATTCCGTCAAGTGAAATGAATAAAAATCTCTATTGAGCAATGAAAGGTATTGTACTTTAATAAGGAATAGTTGTTTTATTTTAACCCTCTTTTCAGGGTAATCTGTAATAATGTGTAAGAATACGTTAAGATAATTTTCAGGTAGCAATTTTTACCTTATTTTTGGCACAATTTTTTGAATAGAAATACGATGATTTCAGTAGAAAATTTAAGCATACAATTTAACGGATATTATATTTTCAAAAATGTTTCGTTTCTCGTTAATCCGAAAGACCGGATTGGACTCGTTGGAAAAAACGGGGCCGGCAAAACCACCCTGCTAAAAACCTTTAAAAAAATGGTACTGCCTGATGAAGGGGAAGTGGTGGTTCCGGATGGTATCCGGCTGGGTTACCTTCCGCAGCAAATGATTATTCGGGATAATACCACCCTGCTGAAAGAAACGTTAAGCGCCTTTAATGAAATAAATACATTAAAAAAAGAAATTCAGCAGCTTAATATTGAAATATCACACCGCGAAGATTACGAATCAAAAGCATATTTAAATCTGATCCAGCAGCTTACCGAAAAAAATGACCGCTTTCACCTGCTTGAAGGCACCAACATCGAAGCCCGGGCAGAACAGGTGCTCAAAGGGTTAGGTTTTGAACCCGGAGATTTTCACCGGGCTACAAAAGAATTCAGTGGCGGCTGGAGAATGCGTATAGAGCTGGCAAAAATACTGCTTCAGTCACCCGATGTATTCCTTTTCGATGAGCCGACCAATCACCTGGATATTGAATCCATTCAATGGCTCGAAGAATTTCTGCAGAATTATTCGGGGGCAGCTATAATTATTTCTCACGACCGTGCATTTTTAGATAATGTAACCAATAGAACGGTAGAAATCTCTATGGCCAAAATCTACGATTATAGTGTGCCCTATTCAAAATATGTGGAACAACGAAAAGAGCGGAGGGAACATATACTTGCATCGTACAGAAATCAGCAAAAACAGATCGAAGAAACCAAAGAATTTATTGAACGGTTCAGATACAAAGCCACCAAAGCCGTGCAGGTGCAATCGAGGATTAAACAGCTCGATAAGCTGGATATTATTGAGATTGATGAAGAAGATAAATCTGCAATTAAAATCAAGTTTCCTCCTGCGCCCCGTTCAGGTACTATTGTTTTTGAGGCTGACAATTTATCGAAAAGTTATCCCGGCATTGAAGTATTAAAAAATATAGATCTTATCATTGAACGGGGAGAACGGGTAGCATTTATCGGAAAAAACGGCGCCGGAAAAACCACCTTGTCTAAAATTATTATGGGCACGCTCGATTGTACCGGAACAGCTCGTATAGGCCATAATGTTAAAATCGGATATTTTGCCCAGAACCAGGATGAATTGATGGATGAGAGCAAAACTGTGCTCGAAACTATAGATGCCGTGGCCGTTGGTGATATACGCTCGAAAATCAGGGATATTCTGGGAGCTTTTTTATTTAGCGGCGAAGATGTGGATAAAAAAGTAAAGGTACTTTCCGGAGGTGAACGTTCCCGGCTTGCACTTGCCCGGCTGTTGTTGAAGCCCTATAACCTGCTTTTGCTTGACGAACCAACCAACCACCTCGACATGCACTCTAAAGATGTGTTAAAACAAGCGCTACTGAATTACGACGGAACATTAATTGTGGTTTCTCACGACCGGGAATTTCTTGAAGGGCTTACACAAAAATTATTTGAATTTAAAGACAAAAAAATCAGGGAATTTCGTGGAGGGATCTATGAATTTTTGCAAAAGAAAAAGATTGCTTCTCTTAAAGATCTTGAGAAAAAAGATCAGGTACTAAGCCCGGAGGATACCAAAACAAGTTCCGACAACAAAATTGATTTTCTGAAAAAAAAGGAATGGGAAAAGGAAGTTCGCAAACTCAACAATCAAATTACAAAAACCGAAACGGAAATCGAGGAACTGGAAAACTCCCTGGAAAGTATGGATAATATCCTGAGTACAGGCGAAAATTCTGAAACCCTCAATAATCCGGATTTGTTTACTCAATACGAAAGTATTCGTAAAAATCTGGAAGAAAAAATGAAGAATTGGGAAGACTTACATAATAAAATAGAACAATTAAAAAATAAAGGATTTTAAGTACCTTTATAGTGACTAAAACTATATCCATGACGCATCATATAAAATATTTATTGTTAATGGTGGCGTTAATTGTTACCGGTTGCACCACCCCTTTTAAGAAAATTAAAATCACATCACAAAAAAATAACCTGGCAGAAATCTATAATCCCGGAAGTACCAGGCTTCATCCCGCTTATACAGTGTATCACGAAAGTGACCAGATGACTACATTATATATAAAGATTTTTACAACAGAAATCCTGTATAGTCCGGTTGAAAACACCAGCAAGATGATGGGAAATGTGGAGTTGTACCTGGATTTTCGTGAAATTACGGACCGAAGAAAACCGATTCTTGTGGATAGTGTTACGTATAATTTTCAAATTCCAAAAGACACTGATGAAAAACCTTTTTTAACCCAGGTTCCTTTGCCTGCAGACACCGGTAAAATATATGAATTAAAAATTGTAACAACAGATAAAATACGAAACCAGAAGAATATTAAATACTTTATTATCGATAAAAAATCGCGGTTTTCACAACAAAATTTTAAAATTTCGAATGCTCAGGGTATACCCCTGTTTTGGCCCTATATTGTTGGAAATAATTTATTCAGGGTTAAACACAGAATAAATACATACGATACCCTGTTTATTAAATACTTTAAAAACGACCTGCCCCTGCCTCAACCCACATTTTCGCCCGCCTCAGAAGATAAGTATTATCAGAATCCAGACAGTATTTTTGTATTGCCCTTTGATAATACACGGTTGTATCAGATGAACTATGAAGGTATGTATTTTATACAGCTCGACACCACACTTGAAGAAGGTTTATCGGTTTTTAATTATGGTGAAAATTTCCCGAAAGTATCTTCTCCTATCGAACTTGCAGAGCCTCTGGCCTATTTAACAACATCGGTCCAGTATAAAAGTATACTCGAATCAACGAACCTTAAATTTGCCGTAGATAATTTCTGGCTCGAATGTGGAGGTAATCTTGAAAAAGCCAGGGGATTGCTCCGGATTTATTATAATCGGGTTTATTTTGCCAACTATTATTTTACTGCCAATAAACCCGGATGGAAAACCGACAGGGGCATGATTTATGTTGTTTATGGAGCGCCTCAAAGGCTTGAAAGAGAGCCGGGATCCGAACAATGGACATATTACAGGAAAAACAGCGGTTCTTCCATTACCTTTAGTTTCGTGTACTATCCTTCTCCTTATTCAGTAGACAATTTTGTGCTGCAGCGCTCTGACAGTCACGACTGGCACTGGCGGGAAGCAGTGGATGGATGGAACAACGGCCAGGTTTTTTTATTTGAATAATTCACAACGATTACATGAAGTCTCAATCAGAAATTATTTTTGGGTTACACCCCATAATGGAAGCCATTAAAAGCGGCAAAGAACTAGAAAAGGTATATTTAAAAACAGGATTAAAGGGCCCCCTTTCCTCAGAACTTATCCAGATGCTGGGTCAGGCCCGAACACCCTATCAGTGGGTTCCCGTGGAACGATTAAACCGGTTTACCCGGAAAAATCATCAGGGAGCCGTAGCATTACTTTCTCTGATTGAATTTAAAGATATAGAAGAAATTGTTACCGCCACCTTTGAAGCCGGAAAAAACCCCTTTATTGTGGTACTTGACGAGGTTACCGACATTAGAAATTTCGGGGCTATTGCCCGCACTGCTGAATGTGCCGGCGCAGATGCAATTGTGATTCCCGAAAAAGGGGCAGCACAAATTAATGCAGATGCCATAAAAACCTCAGCCGGGGCCTTGCATCATATACCGGTATGCAGGGTAAAAAATATAAATCAAACAATTCGCTTTTTTAAAAATTCGGGGCTTCGGGTGTATGCGGCCACTGAAAAGGCATCTGAAGATTATTATTTTGCGGATTATACAGTACCCCTGGCGCTGGTTATGGGGGCAGAAGACAGAGGAATATCAGACGAAATATTAAATATTGCCGATACACTTGTAAAAATTCCGGTAAAAGGCGCTGTAAATTCTTTAAATGTAAGTGTGGCTGCAGGAGTATTTATTTTCGAAATTCTGCGTCAGAGAAATAAGCTTTAACTACTCGGATTCTTCAACAACAGGCAAATTTCTATTGATCATAACCTCAAGGGAAATAAAAGTTTCAGTTCTTGAGATACCATTAATGGCCTGGATTTTATCAGCAAGCACCTTACGTAAGTGCTCATTATCGCGCGTGTATACCTTAACAAACATGGCATACTCTCCCGTGGTATAATGACATTGTGTGATTTCGGGTATTTTTGTCAGACGTTCGGCCACATCACTAAATAATGCAGCATTTTCAAGAAATATCCCTACGTAGGCACAGGTATGATATCCTAATTTTTTTGGATCGATATTAAACTGCGATCCTGAAATTATACCCAGCCGTGTTAGTCGTTGCACACGCTGATGAATAGCTGCTCCTGATACACTGCACTCCCGGGCCACTTCAAGAAACGGAACCCGGGCATTTTTAGTAAGGATAGAAAGGATCTTCCTGTCAAGCTTGTCAATATGTAAGTTATTTTCCATAATACCCGCTGAAATTTACAAATAATAATTTAAAAACACCAAAAAATTTCATTTCATAAGCAAATATAGACTTTTTTAATATAACATAGTATTTTATCGGGTATTTTTATGAATATTAATATTCTTATATATGATTTTTTTGAATTGAAACGATAATTTTTTACTTTTTGGTACAAACCATTAGGTATTTTAAGTTTCATGTACCAGTTATAATCAAATAATTATTTTTTGAGTCAATTTAATTATAATTTGAATTTATTGTGTTCAAACATCCGGTAAAAGAATGAAGAATAAATCCGAATAATAAATCCCCAAATGTTAGAAAACTATGGCCTGCAAGTCCTGACGGCTGGATATCACCCTGAAAAAGTACAGGATATCCGGAAAACACAGGTATGATGCCGATTCATGTGTTCTTAAAATATAACTCCTGTTTGAAAATAAATACCAGCCTGTATGGTTTTTAGCGTATCAGCAGACCGGTTAAAAGAATTGCTGATAAAATTGTTGCTCCCACAGCAATATTATGGACCACCACCAACATCTGAATTCCCGGTTTCTCAAAACTTAATAAAGCTCCTGATACGATCAAAAACAATACGCAAATTCCGGTAATCAAAGCTGCAACAATTACAGAGGTGCCCGGATGAGTAAACTTTATCTGGTTGGAAACTATAAGTACGGCGAATATTACGGAAACTATGGCCGTTAATTTATGAACCGTAAACATAAGGGTACTTAAAGGTCTGCCAATACTGTGCAGCCAGAAACCGGTAATTATTGAAACGATAAAAAGAATTCCGGTAACTACTATTTTTAATACTAAACTCATTTTTTCCACTTTTTTTTTAATAAATTAATTTCACCCCGACGGGGTGATGTTCGTACAAAATGATTTTCCGTTTTCCTTCCCAAAAAATCACCAAACGATTGAGCTCTATTTTCTACCAGATCTTTTATGGCCTTATTTGCCTTGGTAAAAAGACTAACTTCTAAAATTACCCTGTCTTTTTTTATTGTCCGCTTCCATAAACCGCCTACTCTACCGTTAATAATTACTGTAGGCCAGAACATGCCGTAGCTGGAAATTACTTTTTTATGATTTTCCTGAATAAGAGAAGCGCTCCGGTCCTTATAGCTGATTAAAAATTCATCAAATGCCGGAAGCAGGTAAACCTGATCTTCGGTTATTTTAGAATTTGCAACCTTGCCGGGAAACCAATAGGTCTGACCATTTAGAGTTTCTGAAACTAACTCCGGTTTTATAAAATTCAGTGCCTGCCGGGCATCTCCGGCTGATAATCCACTCCACCAGGTAAAGTCGGGTAATGTAGCCGGATAACGACTCAAAAAATATTTTTTAGCCAGTGTGGCCAATATTTCTTCGCGGCTTAGGTTTTTTTTATCGGGCACTCTTTCTGCAAGCAGGGCATAGGTGTGCTTTTTATCCCGGGTTTTGCCGCTGCAGATAATCCCGTCCAGTTCTGCTAACATCAGGAAGTGGGCCATCCGGTTATCCTTAGTGTTTATTCCACTTTGCTCCAACGTTGCAGCCAGTTCCTCACGGTTTAAATGGATGCCCTGAGATAAGGCCTTCACAATTAAATTATGGCTTTTAGCTAAAAGTCGCCCCGTAATCTCCAGTTGTTTGTGCCTCGAAACAGAAGAAGCTTTTATCCGGGGCGCTGAGATTTCCAGCATCCGGTAAATGTCTTCTGCAGAAACCAAATGCCAGGTGGGCCGTAACACATGGGTGCGGAGAATTTCACCTTTATCTATCGCGGCTTCAATCAATTGTTCTGTCGCGCCATTCATTCGTACCCCGACACCCCATTTGGCCATGGCAGAATCCTGGGCCTGCATGGCGCCCATCCGGCTCACTATTTCATATGGGGAGTTTAATTTTTCATCAGCCGGGAACTGGCTTTTTAATCGGAGGCGGGAAATGTCTGTAAGGGTCATATTTTTTCAGGATTCGAGTGGAAGGGTTTTACAAAAAGACAGCGGATTTTCTTTCTTCTCCTTAAAGATACACAGAACAAACTTTAAACAGCAAGAATTTAATTTCTTTCTGTTTCAGTTAACTTTCCCAAAAATTCAGTAAATCGTTCCTGAATTTCACCTTTAAAATTTTCGTCTTTCAAATGGGTTTTCATAAAAGCTTCAGGATCTTCTTTTTGATCGTCGGGCAACACCAGGCCAACCGGGAATGCCTGACAAAAAACACATTTACCGTTTAGCATTTTTTCTACTTCTTTAAAAACCAGACCGTGACCGAATTTTTCATCCTTCTTAACATACGTGCTGCCGCAACAGCTAACAAAAATCAATTGGTTAATTTTAGTATTATACTTCCTGATAAAACTGCGCAGCGGCGGGATAAATTTACCCATCCAGATTGGGCCGCATAAAATTACCCTTTCGTATTCTTTAATATTGTGTTTCAGCGGCCGGATGCCCAAATGTATGTTCATTAAAAACAGCAGAAAAATATTAATCCGTGGTTTAATCTCTTCTATATCGCAGGATAAACTTTCTGAAATTTTTTCGGCTAAAAATTTATTACTGCCTTTATTCGAATAATACACTACAATTGTTTTCACTTATTAATGTTTTGGGTTTATTGTTTGTTTTCTTGGCACAAAAGGCAAAGTGCAAAGCGCGTTTTAGTGCGACCTTACATAATGTTGTACGCTGAACCATTATTCATCATAATAAGAAAAATATATTGTATCTAACCAATTAATAATTTGAATTACTGTTATCAATCTAATTACTTCATTATTCAAATTAAGATTACTAAAATATTGAATAGCTTCAGGAGTCCACATACATTTAATATCTCCATGTACTGCAAATATATCAACGTAATCCTTTATTGATTTATCTATATTTGCATATTCTTCCAGAAATTTTAAATATCTACCTGTAAAGTTAAAAGTTAGTTCATATGTTGTATCAACCTCTACCTGTGAATCAGAATAATGATGAGAATGTAAACCTTTACCACTTGACCATATCTCATTTAACATTAATGTATCAATATTATCAAATATCTTTTCATGCTTAATATTAAAATCAGTTATAAAGAAAATACTATCATCATTTTGAATAAAAATATTTAGATTACTTAAAAGTATCTCATATGAAGAAATAATATCTAATGAATCATTTTTCAAAATCTCATTTTCAAATGCTAATACGATATACTTTAATGTTTTAATCTCAGATTGGTTAAAATACTGTTTTATTGTACTATTATTTTCTATCTTATTTGATTTATCAATAGAATTACAACTCCAAATTATAAAAATTACCAATAAGTATTTAACAAGTCTCATGGTTGTAATGGTTTTGCGAACAACGCAAAGTGTAAAGCGCGTTTTCCTGCCTGTCGGCAGGCAGGAATGCGTTTTGACAGTTTGTTAGTGGGCTTTTTTATTTATTATTTTTCTCTTTTATTATCCACTCAATCAGAACGGTTTTTACAATTGATATTTCTTTAGGGTTCAACTCTAATTCAGAGTTAAAAACATCTTGCCCTAATATTGGCATTATTTCTTCCTCCTTAACAAGATCATATTCATTACTTTTTAAACCATATCCAATATTTTCTTCAAAAGTGATCCTATTAATTTTAATTAATTGAAGATTATTCTGTTTTGCAATAATTTCTGCTTTTTCTTTTGCATCAGCTATTGCTTTCTCAAGTGAGTTTTTTCTAAGTTTCTCTTTTTGCATCTCTGAAAGTGAAAACTTCACATTATATTCAATTTCATATTTAAAGGAACCCATACTTTTAAACATTTTTTCAGTAAAACTTTGTGAAAAGTTATCCTGAATTTCAATTCCTGCGCTTCCAACATACCCATTTTTAATCCTTGTCATTGCATCATAAACATAGTTCTCATTAACAGAAATCCCTGATACTCTGATAAGTTCCTTTTCAACTCCATTTTTTATCAAAATGTCTGAAATTTCTTTTGTAATAATCATCAAACTATCTGAACACGTTTCAAAAGTAAGGCTTTTGTAACTAACCGTAAATTTAAAATCAATCTTCTCTGGTTTTTCTTTCGTGATGAAAATACCTTCGACTCTTAAAGAATTATCAGATTGCTGTTGAAATTGTCCATTAACCCAAATAGGGCTAATAATTAGGAGTAATAAAATCAGAAGTTGTTTCATTTTCATTATTATTAGTATGAAGTGTTTTATATATGCCAGCTTAATGCCAGGTGTAAAGCACGTTTTCCTGCCTGCCTGCCGGCAGGAATGCGACTTTGATATCATGTTTGTTATGAGCTTATTTCTCTTCTCACAATTTTTACAATACGATTATATATGATTTCCGCTAAATTCCAGTCATATCCATCAAAGTTAGTTGTATTATTAAATTGAATAACAATTGTATCTATGTCTTTGTGGTATTTTGCAATACTTTGATAGCCAACAAGCAGACCTGTATGTTCATACACGTAAACTGAGGAATAGATTTCCTGTTCACCCTCATCAAACACCGAACCATCGTTTAATGCACGCAGGAATATACCCACATCTTCTGCTGTAGCTAACATTAAGCCTGTATCTTCAGTTTTGAAATCAGTTTCAACGCCAACATAATAGCCGCTCATCACATCATCAATATCCACTTCACTTAGCGAACCGAAAGTATGTTTCAGCCCGAGTGGTATCAGGATTTCCTCTTTTATAAATTGCTGGTGGGGATAGCCCAACGTTTTATCAATGAGGTCCTCAATCAACATATAATTGGTATTTGAATAACCATAATCTTCACCCGGTTCAAAGTCAGCTGGTAAATCCAGTGCGTATTCAAGTGTTTCTTGTCTGTTTTTTGGCGGTTTTGTCCAATAATCAGGATGGTCTATAAAATTGGGAATGCCACTCCGATGCTGAAGCATCATTCTCAAGGATATTTTTTCCGAATTTTCAATTCGTCCCGCAAGTTTCGGAAAATAATCAGCGAGTGTTTTATCCAAAGACAAACGTTCTGCTTTAACTAATTTTGCGGTAGCAACAGCGACATATAGCTTGGTAATGCTGGCAATCTTGAATAAGGCTTGCGGGTAGGCAGGTATTTTATTTTTACGGTCATGCCAGCCTGCGGCATAAAACTCCGGTGGCTTCCCAGCCTGGTCCACGTAAACAATCATCCCATCAAATCCAAGATCTATTGCCTCATTTAATTGTTCTTGAACCGTATCAGGAAGTGGTAAAATCCACGCCTTTACCAAAATCCATGGTACAAAAAACAAAGAGGTTATGCTTGCGATAATAAATACTATTCTGAGTATTCGTTTTATTTGTTTCTTTTTCATAATGTTTTACTATTTAAGTACGGTGCACTTTTATTAAACTGATTATAACATCTGTACAACGACAATTCATTTTATAACCCGTATAGCGCAACCCTTCTTCTGCTGTAACTGTTTGAATTAAGTAATAGTTCAAAAAACCGTTGATATTGGTTAATCCGCTTTGCTGAGGTAATTTAAGGAAAATATTTTATCTGGAATAATCCTGTTATTAAATGTTATTTACATTAGGAGTGCCTGGAGTCGGGAGTGAACTAAAGTTGGAAGTGAACTAATGTTGGGAGTTCATAAAGTTCATAAAATGATTGCTTAATATTTAATTGAAACTATAAGTACTTTAGGCACTCTAAGTACTTCAGGCACTTTAAGTACTTTTGGCGCATGTCTTTTAAATTTATGAATTTAGATCCGACAATAATTATATAAGAAATACTTTCTTAGTATATTTATCCTATAACAAATAAATTATGAGAAAGGATTCTGCTGCTGTATTTCTTTTAATAGCGTTCATCTTTTTAAGCTCCTGTGAAAAAATCCGGGAATATAATCAAAAACCGGAACTTGGTTCCCTGCAACAGGGCCTGAAAACTTCCGTGGCAATCGGATATTGTTCTTCTGTGGCTATGTCGGCATTCAAAGGCGATCCCCTGCCGGATAATGTAACTACGGTAACAAGACATTCCGATATATACAGTAGTTCGTGGCTGCTTTATATCAATTTTAATTCGGGTAACCCGTTGCCTTTTAACAGCAATATAGGTGATATTATAGTGGCAGGTATCGGTGATGCTGAAGGAGGGGTTATTTCCGTTTTATTTGGTGATTTTGATTTGTTAAACCACAATCTGAGGCTTTATGGCATACAAACCGTTCCGGTAATAGAACAGGAAGATTATGCGACCGGTGAAAAAAGCATTTTAACCTTGTTTGTGAAGGAAGACATCATAATAGGGAATGTTTCTTCGGATGTGTTTTTGAACCTGGATTTATCAGAAATGCAATTTAGCACCGAAATGAACAGATATTCAACTCCCATCCCATCTGATGCTTATGTAGCCGTAAAACAAAACGTATGGTTTGTTAAAGTTGATCAGGATGAAACCTCTGATAATATGTATGACGATATGTATACTATCCATGGAGGCGGACAGATTGCAGAAACCGATGGCATTTCGGGAGGGATAATATATCATGCTATGATTAATACAAAAGTCAATTATTCAATGTGTACAAAAAACCCAATAAGCGGTGTCGGTTTTTCACAAAACTTTAAAGCCGGCGGAGATATTCTTATCGATTTGGGCAACACCTTATTGAGCTTTCACAGCAATTGCGACGGAAAAGCGCATGTAGATTTCAGCAGTGGAAAATATATTGGCTACAACGGGAAAGATATTGCTTTGGATCTGGAATAGATTTACAAATCACAAATCATAAATCATAATTCGTAAATCAATTTCGATTAATCAAGGATTTCCCATTATCTGTGTCATTGCGAATCCCGATTTTTCTTCGGGATGAAGCAATCTGTTTTTCAAAGAGATCGCTTCGTCATACTTCCTCGTATTCTAAGAGAAAAACAAGGATTTTATATAAAATTTTGATGCAAAAATGTAACAAAAGGTGTTTGTCTTTTAACGGTTG
>JAFGSZ010000155.1 GCA_016934395.1 Bacteroidales bacterium | reverse complement strand
CCGAGATCGAATAAATAATATATATAAAAAACATATTGCACATAAAAATAAAGCCGGAACAATATCTGCCCCGGCTCTGCTCCTCATCCTGGACTCGAACCAGGGACCCTCTGGTTAACAGCCAGATGCTCTAACCAACTGAGCTAATGAGGAGTGTTTCTTTGAATTTACAATTTACCTGTACTTAATTACTAATATGATATCACAAGTAAATTAACAATCAAATTTGCGGGGCAAAACTAATTTAAATTCCCTAATTATGCAATACAATACTCTATTTTTTCATTAAAATAAAAATAAAATTACCTTAAGCCGGAAATTTATATCTTTAATGACAAAATATAATTTTTAATGAAATAACCCATGAAAGTTTTAGGAATAGGAAATGCTTTGGTAGATGTGATGACCAGGCTGGAAGATGATAATTTTTTAAAAACATATTCTTTACCAAAAGGGAGTATGCAACTGGTAAATCTGGATACTATTAAATTGCTGGAAAAAGCGAGTGAAAAGCTGGATAAAAAGTTAACTTCGGGAGGTTCAGCAGCCAACACTATTCATGGACTGGCAAAATTGGGCATACAAGCGGGGTATATCGGGAAAATCGGAAAGGATAATACCGGAGAATTTTTTAAACAAGATATGGTTCAATCTGGGGTTAATACTCATTTATTGTTTGGTAAAGAAGCCACCGGAAGGGCAATAGCATTAATCAGTCCGGACTCTGAACGTACTTTTGCAACCTACCTGGGAGCTGCAGTTGAAATTGCTAAAAATGACCTTACACCTTCGATCTTCGAGAACTATGATTTCCTGCATGTTGAAGGATACCTTGTGCAGAACCATGAGTTAATTGAAGAGGCATTAAAATTGGCAAAAAAAGCAGAATTAAAAATTTCTCTCGATTTGGCAAGCTTCAATGTGGTGGAAGAACATCATGATTTTTTAAGAAGAATAGTAAATGAATATGTGGATGTTGTATTTGCCAATGAAGAAGAAGCCCGGGCTTTTACCGGAAAATCACCCGAAGATGCGCTGGTACTTATGGCATGTTTAGCCGATATTGCTGTAGTAAAAACCGGAAAAAACGGGTCCATGGTAAAGAGAGAAAAAGAGACATATACTATAAAGCCAGTTCAGGTTAATGCCATTGATACAACCGGCGCCGGAGATCTTTATGCTACCGGGTTTTTATATGGATTACTCAATCATTATTCTATAGAAAAATGCGGAGAAATGGGATCTTTTGTTGCAGGAAAAGTTATTGAAATTATCGGGGCTAAAATGGATGAAGAGCAATGGATCAATATCCGGGCAAATATAAATAAGGAAACCTGCTAGAATAAACCATGGAGCTGTGCATTTACCTTATCGATTACGGAACTTAAATCTTCTGTTTTTGCAATAAAATTATAATTGTCCACATCAACTATCAGCAGTTTACCCAGATTATAAGCTTCCACCCAGGCTTCATATCGTTCGTTAAGGCGAGTAAGATAATCCAACCTTATATTACTTTCATATTTTCTTCCCCTGCTTTGTATCTGGCTTACAAGTGTGGGAACGGTGGCTCTTAGATAAATAATAAGATCGGGTGGCTGAATAAGGGAAGTCATTAAATTAAAAAGTGTAAAATAATTCTCAAAATCACGGGTTGACATTAATCCCATTGAATGAAGGTTTGGAGCAAAAATATAAGCATCTTCATATATTGTGCGATCTTGAATAATGGATTTTCCGGTTTCCAGTATTTTTAAAATCTGATTAAAGCGGCTGTTTAAAAAATATACCTGAAGATTAAATGACCAGCGCTGCATATCGTTATAAAAGTCATTAAGATAAGGATTGTCATCTACATCTTCATAGTGAGGTTCCCATCCAAAATGTTTTGACAATAAACCTGCCAGTGTAGTTTTTCCAGATCCTATATTTCCGGCAATAGCTATATGCATAGGGTTATAGTTTTTTTAGATGTAGCACGAATGTACAAATTATTTTAAATATTAAAGATTGCTGCCAAAACAAAATGGATTTGTATATTTTTTATAAATTTTGCTTCTGACTAATGGATAATAATTCTTCCACATATTTTCTTTCATTCGAAAGCCGGGGTACTTTATTTTGTCCTCCAAGCTTGCCTTTTCTGTTTAACCATTCATAAAATGTTCCTTTCGGTACGGAATGTAATGTAGGCTTTTCAAGCGTTATATTTTTATATCGTTTTGCTTCATAATCTGAATTTACAGACATTAGAGCATGGTCGAGCATGGAAATAAAATATTCCAGGTCTTTTGGAGCTTGGGCAAATTCTATTACCCACTCGTGTGAACCTTTCTGGTTCTCATCCATAAAGATTGGGGCAGCTGTATAATCCGTGATTTGAGCACCTGTTCTTGAACAAGCTATATGCAGCGCTTTTTCTGCATTATCTACGATTACTTCTTCTCCAAAAGCATTTATAAAATGCTTTGTTCGGCCGGTAATAATTATTTTATGAGGGTACAACGAGGTAAATTTTATGGTATCACCTATAATATATCTCCATAAACCGGAATTGGTGGATATTACAAGTGCATAATTCTTGTTTAGTTCAACTTCGTCTATAGAAAGTGCTTTCGGATGATCGGTATCAAAGGTTTCCATGGGTATAAATTCATAAAAAATCCCATAATCGAGCATTAGCAGCATTGTATTCGACAGGGGATCATCCTGTATAGCAAAAAAACCTTCAGAAGCATTATAAGCTTCCATATAGTGCATATTATTCGAGGGAATTAGTCTTTTGAATTGATCCTTGTAAGGAGTAAAACTTACCCCACCATGAATAAACAATTCAAGGTTCGGCCATAATTCAAGCAAATTCGATTTTCTGGTGTATTCAAGGATATGTTTTATCATTACCAGGTTCCATGATGGAACTCCGGCAAGGCTGGTAACATTTTCTTCTATAGTCTCACTGGCAATTTTCTCAAGCTTTTCCTCCCATTTATCCAGCAGGGCGATTTCCTGGCTTGGGGTTCGTATAAATTCCGTCCAGAAAGGCAGATTTTCAATAAGTATTGCAGACAGGTCTCCATAGTAGGATTGGTTGTTAATATTGTCAATCTGGTGACTGCCGCCAAGGGTTAATCCCTTGCCTGAAAAAATTTTACTATCCGGGTAATTATTTGTATAAATGGCCAGTACATCCCTTCCGCCTCTAAAATGACAATTTTCAAGACTGTCTTTACTTACAGGAAGAAATTTACTCTTGTCACTTGTGGTTCCTGAGGATTTTGCAAACCATTTTATATCTCCGGGCCATAACACATTTTGTTCCCCCTGTCTGGTACGTTCAATATAGGGTTTTATTTCATCGTAGGTTTGAAGGGGAATTCTTTCCTGAAACTCTTTAATGTTATTTATCGATTTGAAATCGTATTTTTCACCCCAGAGTGTATCCGTTGCTTTGTTAATTAACTTAAAAAGCGTTTCCTGTTGCACATTAAAAGGATACTTGCGAAACAGATCGATCTGGTAAACCCGCTTATAATTTATCCAGTTAATTATCGAGGTAAGTAATGGCATGATTCAGAGTTTCTTATATATTGTAATTTTAAATTTCTATATGATGTAACAAAATAAAGATGAAAATTATAAAAATTTACCTAGCCGGAATAATAACTTAAAGAAAATAATTTTGATAAACTTAGAATAAATAATCGTATAAAAGGAATGAAATTAAAAAAGAAGAAGGAGTAGTACATTTTGCCCACTCCTTCTAAAGAGAGTTTAGTTAGAGGTTTTGAAAGGAAAACTCTCCAATTATCTATACTCAAAAAAACTGTTTTTGTTATCTTAACGAAGTATTATTTTGTTAAAATTTTAATATTATTTGTCTCATTATAAGTTTTATCTAAATTGAAAGAAATAAATAGGAACATATAAAATGAGATATGAAAGCAAAAAGCCCTGCATTTTCTTGCAGGGCTTTAATTTAGTTATATATAATAATTTTATTTTCCCCCTGATTTTTTAATCAGTGCTAACGTGAGCATGAATACTCCAAAAATCAGCATCACAACTCCGGTCCAAAGGTTAATATTAATGTTGAGGGATTTTTGATACATAGCTGCATTTGATGAGGTTATCAGACCAAAAACAGTCATTAAAACGCCCAATAGTGTGAACATTAATCCGATTGGTAATTTAATATCTAAGCCCATAATATTTAATTTTTATTTATTTTACCAAAAAATAACACTTAATACAATTACAGAAACTAAGATTACAATAGCCAAAGTTTCGGGTTTCTGATACCAGTATTTACTATCATCAACAGTTCTTGGAGTAAGGGAGTATACAAGCCCTTTAAGGTCACTGTCAGTTTTAGTCCGTTTGGTGGCCAATGAGATAATAATAGTAACAATTAGTGCAACACCAAATGCAAAAATTGCTGTCCAGAAATTTTGAACCATTTCACTTGGATAAACATGGACTTTTGCCAGCCATCCTCCTTTAATAAGTGATAATGCCCCTTCGGGTTGTGTAAGGCCATGGTGCAGAGCAGCGGCTGTTGTACCGGCGAGCAAGCCGTAAAAAGCCCCGTGACCGGTTGTTCGTTTAGTAAACATACCCAATAAAAATGTGGCAAACAAAGGAGCATTTATAAAGGCAAATACCAATTGAAGAAAATCCATTACATTATTAAACAAAGCGGCTACATAGGCAGTAAGAATACTTACCAGAACACCTACAATGGTTGTAATTTGCCCAACCCTTAAATAATGTTTATCTGATTTTCCCGGTTTAATATAACTTTGATAGATATCGTATGTCCACACTGTATTAAAAGCGGTAACATTTCCAGCCATACCACTCATAAATGAGGCCATTAAAGCCGTAAGTCCAAGTCCGAGAATTCCGGTAGGGAAATATTGTTTTAACAACATGGGAATCACGAGATCATAATCATATCCTGCACCTTTTGCAGGAAGTTCAAACCCTGAATCTCCCATATTTAGTAAGGCAATAGCGATCATACCGGGTACAATTACCAACAGGGGGAGTAACATTTTCGGGAAAGCACCAATCAACGGGGTTTTCCGTGCAGCGCTCATTGAACCTGCAGCCATAGCGCGTTGAACAACGAGAAAATTAGTACACCAGTAGCCGAAAGAAAGTACAAAACCTAATCCCATTACAATTCCAATCCAGCTTCCCATGGGATGTTCAGCTCCTATATATTTCCAGGAATGACCCATTTCAGGTGAAAGGTTATCAACTAATCCGTTCCATCCTCCAACATTGATTAATCCAATAATAACCAGCGGAAGAAAACCAACAACAATAAGAAAGAATTGAAGAACTTCATTATAGATTGCAGAACTGAGTCCTCCCAGATAGGTATAAATTAATACAATTAAGGCTGAAATGATTAGGCTCAGATTAAAGTTCCAGCCAAGAATATTTTCCATTAGTAACGCTAGCGCATACATGGATATACCTGAAGTAAAAACCGTCATAATGGCAAACGAAAAAGCATTAAAACCTCTAGTTTTTTCATCAAAACGAAGTTTTAAATATTCTGGAACCGACCGTGCTTTGGAACCGTAATAAAATGGCATCATAAAAATGGCTAGAAAAATCATGGCCGGAATTGCGCCTATCCAGTAAAAATGTACAGTTGCCAGTCCGTACTTGGCACCAGAGGCAGCCATTCCGATAACCTCCAACGCACCAAGGTTAGCTGAAATAAAAGCCAAACCGGTTACCCATGCAGGCAGGGATCTTCCTGCCTCAAGAAATGCGGAGGCAGACTTCATGTAACTTTTTAATGCCCAGCCAATACCAAGCACAAAGACGAAATAGATTAACATAATTGTATAATCTATCCAACTCAGAGAAAAACTAGCTTCCATAGTTTAAATAGTTAATAGGTTAATAATTTTATGTAGTCTCGTAACTAACTTATTGAAATTATGATATTAAAATGTTTTATAATCAAAACTGTTTAAGATAGTTTTCTTACTCCATTACCAACATCGGCAATATAAAAATCGGCATTTAATCCTGTTTTATTTTTATATGCAGCTCCAACAACATTTATAAATTCTTCAACAATTTCTTCCTTTACAAGGCTAACCGTGCAACCGCCAAAACCCGCTCCGGTCATCCTTGAACCTAATACGCCTTTAATTTTTCTGGCTTCTTCTACAAGTGTATCTAATTCTAATCCTGTCACTTCGTAATTTTCTTTTAATGAATCGTGCGATTCATTCATCAGGCGGCCAAAAGTATTCATGTCTGCCTCCTTTAATGCATCAACAGCGTCAATACAACGCTGATCTTCTGATACCACATGAAGTGCACGTTTTTTAATTATTTTATCAGAAATAGAACCTTCCATCTCCTGAAACTGAGCAAGTTTTAGAACGCCCAGATTTCGAATCTTTTTAACATGGCTTAGCGCTTTAACAGCTTGTTCACATTCACTGCGTCGTTCGTTATACTTAGAATCAGCCAGCTTGCGCTGTTTATTAGTATTTGATATAATGAGTTTTAGTCCGGAAAGATTTAATGGTACAAGTTCGTAGCCCAGCGTATCACAATTTAAAAAAATGGCGTGATTGGTTTTTCCCATAGAAACAGCAAACTGGTCCATTATGCCACAATTTACACCTACAAAATTATTCTCGGCATTCTGGCATAATTTCGCCAATTCTTCTCTGCTTAGCCTGTTATTTCCAAAAATATTATTTATAAAATAGGCTGTAACCGTTTCAATGGAAGCAGAAGAAGAAAGTCCGGCTCCGTTAGGAATATTACCATCAAATAATAATTCTACACCCTTTTTTATCGGGATTCCAATCTTTTTCATTTCGTTAATTACTCCTAAAGGATAATTGATCCATTCATTTCCAACTTTTTCGGATATTTTTTCTAAAGAAATCTCTGCTGTAAAATCAAAATTTGTAGAAGTGAATTTAACGGTTTCAGAATTTGTCAGTCTAACCGCCAGATAAGTCCCATAGCTTATTGCACATGGAAAAACAAAACCGCCGTTATAATCTGTATGCTCTCCAATCAAATTCACTCTGCCTGGAGAAAAATACATATGAATGGGCTGATCTGAACTTCCATAAACCTCAATAAATTTTGTTTTTAATTTTTCCCGCATTTTATAAATATTAATTTTAATTGTGCCAAAAAGGATTTTTTCAAATGTATTAATAAAATTGGTTTTTAGAAATTTTCTAAAAAACTCATTTAGATTTTCTTTTACTGTTTGTAAAGACTGTAATTATTGCTCCTGAAATGACCATAGCAGCGCCAACAATGGTAACCAGGGAAAAATGTTCGGGGTTGATCCACGATACCTGCAATGCTCCAAGAATAGCCATGGTTATAAAAGTTATAATCGGATTTTGTGTGAGGATAACACTTATTTTATTGGCTTCGAGGTATTTTAAGGCAAAAGCCATTGATCCGTATGCTATTAGGGTATTTATTCCTAAAAACAATAACAAAAACCAATACTGTAGAGAAAGTCCGGAAAGTTTTTCAAAATGTACAAAAGGAAGAAATAGTAAGGCCGGCAATCCGAAAAGTACTAAATTAAGAGGCATAGGTGAATGGGTACGCACCAGTTTTTTTTGCATTACCGAGTAACCGGCCCAGGCTGTGGCACCAATAATTACCCAAAGTACTCCCTTATTAAAAACTGAGGCATCATCAATCAATATTCTTAGTTGTTCATGATAAAAAAGGAGCAATCCGGATAAGGCTGTCAACAATCCAACAAGCTGTTTCCAGCCTACCCGCTCTTTATAAATTATAAAACCGGAAACGGCAAGTAATATCGGGCCAAGCTGAATAAAAACCTGTGCGACGCTTGGTGAAGTAAAATTTAAACCGGTAATAAAACCGAGATAATTTAGACCAAGGCATAAGGCTGCACCGATCAACATTATAGGAGGCCTGATAATAATTTTAAGTTGCGATTTATTGAATATGAGGTAATAAAAAAACAAAATAGTAAAGGCCACGGCAAAACGAATCCAGGTAATATCAATTGGGGATAAATCCTGGAGCGATACTTTTAACGCTATTGCCAAAAATCCCCATAAAAAAGCAGTGACCGAAGCAAAAATTACACCTTTATATTTCTCTTGCATTTTTATCCGCACCTCATAAAAAAAAGCTTGGCAAAGATAAGGGAATATTTCAAAAAGCATTAATATTGGAAATAGTGAAAAAATCAAAAAAGAAGTTCGAGGTATCGGTTGAAAGTTATGGTCGTTATACACCCTGGGATAACGGAAGCAAAATATTGCCCAAAATAATTGAATTTACTTCTGAAATTGAAGCCATTGAAGGAAATGAATTCGGGATGGTATTAAACATTAAAAGAGGAAAAGGAATTAACCTGCACTTTGTTATCTCACACCCCCTTATAAGGAATAGTGCGGGAGAACTGTTACCGGAATTCACAGGCGATTATAAAGTAACTTCAAATGATTTTCATTTTTTCATCGGCGATGGCATCCAGGCTCCTGTTGAGGAAAAATCAGGACTTTGGAAGATATCAGTGTTTTATAAAAATCACTGTATTGCCGAAAAGGAATTTCATGTTATATTGAAAGGGTAAATATTTAGGGTCAATAAATTTAAGTCTTATAATAATATAGCCTGATTTATGAGAATACGGATGAATAATTTGGGAGCGAAAAAAGTGCCATTTTTGTTTATTATAAGTTTTGATAAAAATGAAGGCCTTGTGGAACCGTTATCAGAAATTAATGATGAAGAAATTATGTATAATTTTAACGGGCACATAAATTATATTAATGAACCGGTAGATATCAAGCCAAATATAAAATTTCTTCCGGAAGAATTTCATATATACAAAAACAAGTTTAATAAAGTGCAGCGTTATTTACATCGGGGCGATTCGTTTCTGGTAAATCTTACCGTAAAAACTCGAATAAACATGAAGCATTCCCTCAATGAAATATTTCATATGAGTCATGCACGTTATAAGTTATGGTTTAAAAACAGATTTGTCCTTTTTTCTCCTGAAACATTTTGTAAAATTCAAAACGGGATAATTACCACCTATCCAATGAAAGGGACCATTGATGCTTCCGAATATCTAGCAGAGAAAAAAATTTTAGAGGATAAAAAAGAAACAGCAGAACATGCTACAGTTGTTGATTTATTGCGCAATGACCTGAGCATGGTGGCCGGGAATGTAAGAGTAAGGAAGTTCCGCTATACCGAAAAGATCCATACAAATACACGGGACTTGATACAGGTGAGTTCTGAAATTTGTGGCAATTTGCCTGAAAATTATCATCATAATATTGGGGATATTATTTTTTCGATGTTACCCGCCGGTTCGATATCGGGGGCTCCAAAGAAAAAAACACTGGAAATAATCAGAGAAGTAGAAGGATATGACCGGGGATTTTATACCGGGGTGTTTGGATATTTCGATGGCAACACACTGGATTCGGGAGTAATGATCCGTTTTATCGAAAAATCCGGAGATTTGTATTTTTATAAAAGCGGGGGAGGGATTACATATTTAAGTAAACCAGAAGAGGAATATAACGAATTAGTAAATAAAATATATGTGCCTGTTGGTTGAAACCATTAAAATTGCCGGGAACGAAATTTATAATCTTGAGTTTCATAATAGCCGTTTTAATACCTCGCGGCAAAAACTTTTTAAACAACATAATTTTATTAATCTGGCGGATCTTATTAAAATTCCGGATACAACTGAAAAAGGCGTCATTTTAAAATGCAGGGTGCTCTATGATCAAAAAATACAGAAAATTGAATACCTGCCTTATGAAAGAAAAATAATTAATTCATTAAAAATCGTTGAGGATAATACTATACAGTATGCTTATAAATACGCAGACAGGGATTATATTAAAAAATTATATGAAGAACGGGGAGATTGCGATGATATTTTAATCGTAAAAGGGCATTTTATTTCCGATACCTCGTTTTGTAATATTGTGTTTTACGATGGGAATAAATGGATTACGCCTTCAACACCTTTGTTAAAGGGCACCAAACGGTCAATGCTGCTGAAAACCGGGAAAATATCGGAAGATGAATTAAAGCTATCGGATATAAATAAATTTAGATACTGTTCACTTATAAATGCATTTCTCGATTTGGATGAAATCCGTATAGATTGCTATAACATTTTTTAAAAGCAGAAAATGTAATATTGTATAATCAAAAATCCCTTCCAGAGAGGAGAATTAATCCCAAAGGTTTTCAGGGAATCGGATTGAAGGTTAATTCTGCTTTTAAGATAGGCTCCTGAAACTTCCCTTTTATTAAGGAGTTGTTCTTTATAGAAAATATTTTTCTTAGTTGTGGAAACATGTATATCAGCGGATATAAATCCCCTCCCCGGAGGGACAGGGGTGGGTGAAAATATTAACTTTAAAATATTGAAACGCAAAATCCTTCCATATAACCCGAGACTTAAACTGCTGGCTAAAAAATTACGGCAAAATATTACCTTGTCTGATATATTACTTTGGAATGATTTAAAACAAAAATAAATGTTAGGATATGATTTCGATCGCCAGAGACCTATCGACAATTATATAGTCGATTTTTACTGCAAAGATTTAATGCTTGCTATTGAAATAGATGGCGATAGTCATGAAAATGATCGAGCATTTCATAAGGGCAGGATTAGACAAATGAAATTAGAATCATTTGGCGTAAAGTTTTTAAGATTTAATGATCTGGAAGTTAAAAAGGATATGCCCAATGTATTATTGACAATTGAAGGCTGGATTAGAAATAATTTGCATGTCAGATAATAAGGTTTAAATTTTACAAGAGTTTTCTTAGAGTAGTGGGAATCAGTATCAGCATCCATTTACCAGTGTTCGTGGCGGGTTACAAAAAGTCGAAAAACATTAAAAAAAAGCATCCAGATCAAAACCCAATCCCGGTTTTTCAGTTGTAAAGAGCACACCTTGTTTCAGAATCACAGCATTTGCTCCCGGGTCATCTATTAGGTCGAAGTGGCCGTCAAGATCTGCAAAAATTACATTGGAGCGGGCCAGGCAAAAATGCAAACCGGCAGCAATAGCCAGGCCCGACTCGTCCATGCACCCGATCATTGATTCTACACCTGCGGCTTTAGCTACTGAATTAATATGCAACGCTTCATTAATACCACCCACTTTCATCAGCTTAATATTGATCATATCGGTAAATTCATTGCTGGTAAGACGAAAAACATCCCTGAGGTTCATAATACTTTCATCTGCCATAACAGGGATGGTTACATAGTCGCTCACAGAACCAAGTAATTCATGATTTTTTCTTGGGGTTGGCTGTTCAAGCAATTCAACACCATATTTCCTGGTTTCTTCAAAAAAACGGGTAGCTGTAGAAAGATCATATCCCTGGTTTGCATCAAAACGAATTTGCAGAGATTCGCCAAATTTTTCGCGAAGCTTAATTATTTTTTCAATATCCTCTTCAACATTTTTTCCACCTTTGAGCTTCAGGATGGTAAATCCCTGTCTGAAACATTCATTAGCTTTATTTATGGTTTCCTTTAAAGACATTATCCCGATTGTAATGCTGGTAGGAATACTGGTACGAAAACCACCAAGATATTTGTACAGGGGAACTCCTGCATATTTTGCAATCAAATCGAATAGCAACATATCAGCCATTGCCATAGCTGAAGGTGATTTCATTAAATTTTTCTGGAGTTCCTCGAGCAAATAAACATACCGGAAAGGATCGGCATTTCGAAACACGGGCTCAATTACAGTTTTATAATCGTTAAGTACACTTTCAGCCGTTTCACCTGTAACCATTTGGTCGGGAGCAGCACAGCCATATCCCGTATGACCTGTATCAGTATGAGCTTGTATAAAAACATTGGTACATCGGTCTACTTGTTCGTAGAAAATATCATAAGGCTCGGAGAGTCTCATTTCATGAGCTTTCACCTCAAGACCGGTTATTTTCATAAAAATTAGTATTTACGCTGATGCAAAGTTTCCGGATCGGTATTTTTTAATTCCTCGATAAATTTTACCAGGTGAGCCACCATGATATCCCAGATTTTTTCTCCTTTTTCAACGGAAGCTTTTAGAGGATTACCGATTACCCCGGTTTTTGAAATCAATTTTGTTCGCACATACCAGGGTACACCGCGTGCTGATGAAAAGTCGAGGTATGGATTTTCAAATTTAACGGTGATATCAGCGGCCTGGTCCATTCTAACCAGGTGGGGCCGAATGGCCAGGGCAGTGCTGGTTTCCACTTCTCCGGCGTGGATATCGTTTGGGGTGTCAATCTCTTTATAAATATCTTCGTCGCTGCTTTCGCCGGTATCCACACAAACAAAAATCCCGGAATCCCGGTTAATCATTTGTGCGGCAAAATTGAGTGTAGGGGCATTATCTCCATGGCCGTTAAGAATAACAAGTTTCTTAATTCCGCTTTTGGCCAGGTTCATTCCGATATCGTACACAAACCGTGAAAGACTTTCGTTACTTACGCTTAGTGTACCTTTAAAATCGTCGTGATGATATGACACTCCGTAGGGAATGGAAGGCAAAACAAATGGTCTGGGCTTGCTGCATGCTTCTGCTACACGTTTTGCCAGGTAATCGGCATCAAAATAATCAAGGTCAACCGGTAAATGTTTTCCGTGCTGTTCTATGGAACCGCAGGGAAGAATTGCGGTATCAATAGTTTTTAAACGCTCCTGGATTTCAGGCCATGTTAGTTCACCCCAAAGATAATCCTTTTTATGCCAGTTCTCTTCTCCCAGATTATCTGAATTTGAAAATTTAATTTCGAAGGGGTAAGGCTGCAATATTTCTTCATCGCTGATAATATCAAAATCAACCCATTTACGGTCTACCAGCCGGACAGCACCATCGGTATATTCATTGTAAATGGAAAATAATGGTTTTCTCAAATCAAGTGGAATATCTTTAATTCGGGAGCGTTCCTGATCAAAACGCATTTTTAAAATGTACGGATGTGGTTTACCAAGTTTTTGAGTATGTTCTGTTTTTTCAATTAGTTTTTTATCAAGCAGCATATAGTAAAGATGTGCTGCATCTGAACCAATTTGTTTAATTTTGTGAGCAGAAAGACTTTTAAGGGCACTCTGGATTTTTTTTTCATCATATCCGCACCTTTTTGGATCTTCATCTACAGCCAGTAACATACCCACAATCCGGCGACATTTCTCACAATTTCCACAGGGGTATATTCTACCATTTTCTTCATGACTGGCATGGCATGAGACCTGATGTTGCTGCAAATTGGGATATCTTTTTGTAAGGATTTTAATTATCAATAATTCCGATAAGCTTCTTAATATTGAAAACTGGCTGAAATTCCAGCCTTTTTTCATAAAATACCTTGACAATACATTATCAAAATACCGGCTTTGATCATACAGGGCGTTGTAATGGGTTATTCCCTGGTAACTGGTTTTCTGGGTGCTGTCATATTCATCTCCTATCACCAGCCGACCGGCTTTCTGTTTCAGGGCAACGGGAATTACTCCAAATAAAAAAACGGCAACAGTCCATAAACGAATAGGATAATCATCAGCCCGCACATTGGCAAAATCTTTACGGATAAAAGACATGTTACGAAGCATCCAGTTAAAAATACGGTCGCTGTTACACCAAACCCTGGCGGTGTTATTTTCTGTCTCTTTAAAGTGGCGATAAGCATTTATGGCAGTAAACCAATGTCTGCCCGATTCGTTCACAAATATCGGAACAGGATTTTTCCCCAGTTCTTTCAGCAATCCGTATGTCAACAAGCTGTCTTTTCCCCCGCTGCTTAATATAGCATGCCGGTTTTTATCTACTTCCCAATGGTCCCAGTCGAGCTTTTCATTGGGGAATGCCGTATTTTCAAAAACTACTGAAGCGGCTGTGTAACGGTTTTTTTTCTCTACAGGGAGTCCTTTTACCTCCTCCAGCAGAAAAGGATTGGGCATAAGGAATTTATTTACATAAATTTCTCTTGAGGTATTTTCCATCATGGCTTTTAAAAACCACCGGTCGGTATTATCATACAGGCCGTCAAAAATAATTTTTTCACAAAATAAACCATAATTTAAAGCCACCTGCGCCATCATTAGCGAGGCCAGATTTTTAATAGTAGCTTTATCAACATCAAAAACAGATTCTTCGTAAGTATATGTAAATTCATTTTCGGAGATTTCACCATTTTTCTTGGTCACCGTATATATAGCGCTAACTTTTTTAGGGGTAAGTTTTACCGGACCAACTTTAAGACTTTCAAAAATAACCAGTGTTTTAAGTGATTTTTCAGACATGATATTATTTGGTCTTTTGTTGTTTAATTAATGGTTCGATTACATCCAGTAATCCCTTGGACCCGTGATATAACACATCAAACACGGGTAATCCGGTTTCCGATTCAAGATTTTTACATACTTTCGGAATATCTTCTCTTTTTATGTTTTCATGATTCAGGGTCACTGCAATTACTTTTTTTCCTGAAATTACTTCAATAGCATTAATTTGCTGATTAACCGGCTGAATGGGATAGCCTGGAAAACCATCATATTCTTTTCTGGCAGGTGCATGTTGTAGGATTACATAATCGGGTCTTCCGGCAGCCAGAATTTCATACCCGCCGGGATAGGCAGGATTCATTAAACTACCCTGGCCTTCGATGACAATAACATCCGGATGTTCATTTTTCCAGGCGCTGTATATGGCATATTCAATCTCACCCGAAAGGAAATCATTAACCACAGAGTCTAAAATCATACTGTACTTTGCACCCTGCATCCAAGCCGTTTGTCCGGTACCTATAATTTCGCTTTTATATCCTTTTTCAATCAGGCCGTTAACAATAATCCATGCAGTTGTTCTTTTACCCAGGGCCGAATCGGTTCCCAACACAGCCAGTTTAAGACAATCCACTTTTTCAATATTTCCGGTAAAAAAATGAAGATCTTTTCGATGAGGTGGTTTTCGCACATCTCTTATGGTTACTTCCTTTTTGCTGGCAAGTTCCATAAAAACAGGGTCTTCAGTTAGAAAATCGTGAAGGCCGCAATCCACATTTAACCCGGCTTCAAGAGCATATTTTACAACTTCCCGGGCGTCTGCATTTAAACGGCCTCCGTCGGGGGCGAGCCCTATTACAAAGTAGGAAGGTTTTATTCCTTCTTTTTCCGCCCTTTTAATGGCAGATGTCAGAGAATCCACAACCGGAATGCCTTTTGGTTTTCCATCGAGTACCTCTCCGGCATCACTTCCTGCATAGGCTGAATCGATTACTGAAAGCACATGGTATCGTTTAGTAAAACGGACCAGACCGTGAGCGGTTTTTCCATTGGGAGTATTAAAAGCTCCCTGACAATATACTATTGCATTTCCATCCATAAGCTAAATTTATTTTCTTCCTGTAAGAATGGCCACATAGCGGTCGCCTTCCAGGGCTTCTTTTTTATTATGTTCCAGCAGGGCAATTAAACCGGCAGTGGATGCCGGCAATACATTAAGTCCTTCTTTGTCTTTAAGAATTTTTGAATAATATGTCATTTTGGAATCGCTGATATCCATGGCCCAGCCATTGGAATTTTTTAGAGCCCACAGGGCTTCGTCGCCATCAAAAGAATGCCAGTTGATTAAAGGTTCATTTACTTTAGTTTCTTTGATTTTTTTCGGGTCGAGATCGTTACAGCTTTCCAGGTTATTTTTAAAAGACAACACAATCGGATTTTTTTTGTAGGATGATCCGGCAACAAAACTTGGGATACGTGATGTCATACCTCGTTTATACAAGGTGGCAAATCCACGGTATACCCCTGCCAGCATCGTGCCGTTGGAAACAGGGGCGGCTACCAGCTTCGGGGCGTCCCTAAGATAATCGTATATTTCGAGTGCGATCTCAGAATATGCAACCAGTTGGAGATGGGTATTCGCTCCCCCGGGATTGGCATCATAATACTCGTTTTTTTCTGCAAATTTTTTCGAATATTGTACAGCGTCTTCATAACTGCCTGGTGTGCGGATAATTTCAGCGCCAAGATTAACCATTTCTTTTAGCCGAAGGGAGTGATATTCTTCAGGGATGTTTATGATACACCGAAGGCCTGCAAGATTGGCCGCCAGGGCACAGGCAACGCCATAATTTCCGCAGGTGGCTAGGGTAATCGTATCATATCCGCGGCGTAAAGCATCCAGACACTGTGCAAAAGCAATGCGGTCTTTATGCGTACCGGTTGGGTTACCTCCCTCAAATTTTAAATAGATTTGCCTCAGACCGGTTTCGCGTTCAATGTTACGTGCCCGGGAAAGACTGGTATCGCCTACCTCAATATTCATAATGTCTTCGTAAGCTTCAAGCCGGTCGATAATAGGATTGGAGGTATCCGTTACAATTTTTGTAAGTTCCTGTGATTCGGAAGAAATGGCCAGTCCGAAAGCTGATGCGCCGTCGATAAGTTTGTAGGGTGTTTCGTTTGTCATTGAAATATTCAAATAATTCAGACTTATTTTAGAATACAAAATTTGCAACTATAATAAAAACTAAAATTATTGATTTTATGAATCTAATGTTCGATAAATGGAAATTTTATTTTCGGACATCAATTATTGTGATTAGATTTTTTTTGAAGGATTTAATGCTGTATGATAATGCCTGTCTCAGAAAAATATTCCTATAAGGTAAAAACATTATTTTAATATATCCCAAAAAAAGAAACCCCCTACAACAACAAGTGTCATAAGGGGTTTGAAGGATTCTTAGCTGTCCCGCCAGGATTCGAACCTAGACTGTATGGACCAAAACCACAAGTGCTACCATTACACCACGGGACAAAAGTCCATACCTTTTTTATAAGGAAGTGCAAATTTAAGAAAAAATAGTTTTCAGCAAGATTTTTTTAGCCAAATTAATTTATGAATTTAATCGATCAGGCGGTTTACGATTAAGTTATACTACCTTTTTAATAAAATTAATATCTGCATAGCCTGAAAATAAGTATAACTAAATCGGGCTAATCTGCTTTAGCACAGATTTTAAAATGAATTTTTAAACAGGGCAGATTAAATTAATTGCGGCTTTGGGAATAAAATTTCAAACCACCAGGGGTCATTATCAGAGTATCTCCTAAAAGCTCCCGGGAATCAAGATTACCCGAATCATCTGATAGATTTAATAAGGCGTCAATATTCTTATCAAAATACACGATTTGATTTACCGGAAGTTTTAAAATTAATTGCATCTCGGGCATTCGCCAGCGCTGATCTTTATTTACTGTAAAATAGTTGTCAAGTATTAATACAGAATCATTAAATTGCCAGTTATACATAATTTCTTCAGGGTAATTGATATTGTTTTTAATTGGAATTGCTCCGGATAAACGGACCAGGGTTATTTCGGCAAAATCGTTTACCGATTTTTTAATATCGAGTTTTGGCACCCCCATCATCATTTCCTCTTCCGGGTTGTATCGTATTGTATAATCGAAGATTGAAAAAACATTCATTTCTCCATCCGGATAATGGTTATCAACAACATTCAGATACAAAATTTCACTATGTAATGGTTTTACCGGATAGGTTTCCGTATCTACTGTTTTAAAGGTAAAATGATCACTTTCGGTAATCACCATGGTTATAACCACAATTAATGAAAGAATCCATGCCGTAAGCGCTGTAGCGCGTATAACACTGTTACGGGTTCTTATGTTAAATATTAACTTGATGCCTCCGTAAATCAAAGCAATTACAGGGATCAGGATAACAATTAAAAGACATACTGAAAACAGGCTTATGTTTACAGGATCGAAATAGATATCCGGGAAAGGAGGCAGATCAATATGGGGTATATGAAATCTTGGCAGCCAATGTCGACCGAAGAATATGGCCGATGAAATGCCGGTTAAAATTACAATACCTATAATTAAAAATGCAATGCCTATAATGGAGATAAAAATTTGAAAAATTATTTTAAAAAAAGTTGCCAGCGCTGATCCCATTTCATTAAAAGATTCTTTGGTTCTTTGGTACGACTGGCTGTTTTTGATTTTGCCCATGCTGTCTTTCACCTTTTCAAATTCTTCTGAAACGCTTTTTTCAATGGTTGAAATAGTAACCGGCTTGCCTTTCATTTGTAGCCGCTGTGCCCTGGTGCGGGCGGGTGGCAGCACAATCCATAAAATAATATAGATAATTATGCCTGCGCCATTGGCAAACAACAGTGCAAAAAAGATTAACCTGATCCACAATGGATCGATATCAAAATATGACCCCAGACCTGCGGCAACGCCACCCAGATAAGAACTTTCCGTATTACGGTAGAGTTTTCTGTGCGATTTTCTTTGTTTTTGATCCTCTTCTTCAGGAATATCCTGTGACTTTTCAGTCCATTCAAAATCCTCCACCTTGCCAAGTCGTGCTATTGTTTCTGTTACGTCTTCAAAATTTATTACTTCCCTTCCGGGTTTGAGCCTCTCGGAAAGTAATTCTGCAATTCTTGCTTCGATGTCTTCATATATTTCCCGGGCTCCGTCTTTCTCTTTTGAAAAGTAGACATTAATTTCATCCAGGTATTGTTTTAAGAACTGGTAAGCGTCTTCATCAATAAAAAAAGAATGTCCCCCCAGGTTTATTTTAAGTGCTTGTTTCATATCCGATTTAATAATAGATTAGGTATTACTTAATGAACTTACTGCTTTTACAAGATCAGTCCAGGATCCGTCAAGTTCTTTTAAAAACTGTTTGCCTTCTTCTGTAAGGGCATAATACTTGCGTGGCGGACCCTGAGTGGATTCCTCCCAACGGTAGCTTAACAGACCGGCATTTTTCTGTCGGGTAAGCAAAGGATAAAGAGTGCCTTCAACCACAATTAAACGGGCTTCCTTAAGCTGGCTGATTATGTCGGATGCGTAGGCATCGCCTTTCGAGAGAATTGAAAGGATACAATATTCCAAAATTCCCTTCCGCATCTGCGCTTTTGCGTTTTCAAGTTTTGTATCCATGGTAATAAAATTATTTTTTGGAAGATTTAAAATTCATTCCTCGTTTCACATTCTCAAATTCTTCTTTAAAAAAGTCACGAATATTGTTTACGTTTACCGGTTCTCCGCGCATTTCGAGTTTTTGTGCCACGGTATTTGCTTCAGGAAGCACAATCCATAAAATAAGATAAATCAATACGCCGGCAAAGCCAAATATTGTGAGTACCACAAAAACTATCCGAATAATTGAAGGGTCTATACTCCAGTAGGCGCCTAATCCGCTGCATACTCCGCCTATAATTCTGCTGTCGGGGTCTCGATACATTCTTCGGTACCCTTTGCGGGAAGTATAGGTTTGTCCGTTCGATTTTTCTTCATCAGCAAATTCATCAGGATTTCCCATGATCGTAATTATTTCATTGATATCTTCAATAGTCACAGCCTGCTGTTTGTCAGGTTTCCTGCTGTTTAGCAATTCAGCGATCCGGCTTTCAATATCGGTCATTATTTCTTTAGGGTCCTGTTCATTTGAAAACTGTGCCTCGATAGTTTCAAGATATTCCTTTAATTTGCTATATGCGTCCTCATCTATATTAAAAACAAGTCCGGCAAGATTTATAGTTAATGTTTTTTTCATCTGTGTTACTTTTTAAATTCGACTATAGTTTTATTTTTATAGAATAATAGTTATTATGATTGGTGTTTTTTATATGAATATTCCCAGGCTTGAACTGATGATCAGGTTGAGGATTATTACTATTTTCACAATGGAGTGAATTATAGGCTTTACAATCTGAACTCCATATTGAATCGGAGGATTGTTCGTTATGTAGTGCATTATATGTAAAAACTGTTTCATAATTCAATGGTTTAGGTTTAATTAAATGATTACCCGGATCACTGCTTTTCAAAAGTCCGGTTGTGATTGCAAAAATTATCGCGGTAATTCTATATTTGTTTTTTATAATCAACATGTATTGAACAATATTTGAAAAATACTATACAAAGATATATAAATATTTTGGTACTATGCAATACAAAGTAGTAAAAATATTTTAGTATTCTAAAGATAAAATAATTAATAGTCAGGAAATCAAACCAATACATTTAAAAAATTTTTTTATTTTTATAAAAAAAGATTGAAAGATGAGATTTTCAGGTAATATTTTAAAAATGTCTGCTGTTAATAGGGATAAGATTGAGTATAATTTACCTATCGGGGCAGATCATTTATTTCTTAATGATTTGCTGGGAACAAGAATACAATTAAATTATCTGCATAAAATAAATTGTATTAAATGCGGACGTGAAACCAAAACTTCTTTTGCTCAGGGGTATTGTTATCCTTGTTTTATGTCAGCTCCGGAAACAGAAGATTGTGTGTTGAAGCCTGAGTTATGTAAAGCGCACGAAGGTGTGGCCAGGGATATGGATTTTGCACGTGAACATTGTCTGATCGATCATATTGTCTACCTGGCTGTATCCAGCGGATTAAAAGTAGGAGTTACCAGGCATACACAAATTCCCACCCGCTGGATTGATCAGGGAGCAAATTATGCTATTCAGCTTGCACGGACTCCTAACCGATACACGGCAGGATTAATCGAAGTGGCGCTAAAAGATATTTTTGCCGATAAAACCAACTGGAGAAATATGCTTACCAATAATATTGCAGATGTGGACCTGGAAGAGGAAAAAGGAAGGGCAGAAGATGTATTACCGTTCGATTTACGCGAATTTGTAACCGGGAATAATGAAATTTTAACCCTGCATTATCCGGTATTAAAATATCCTTCAAAAGTAAATAGTATAAACCTGGACAAGACTGATGTATTTTCCGGAATTTTGACGGGTATAAAAGGGCAATACCTTTTATTTGAAGACGGGAATGTGATTAATATAAGAAAACATGCCGGGTATCTTCTGTCATTAGAGTTTTAATTTTTCCATCACGCTGTTCAACAGATAATTCTTACAATGCTGATAATGAAAATATAGGGATAGTATAAATTATTTTATTTATTTGGATATGTAATTCAATGTCGTTTATTTAAGCCTGCAACAGAGAGCGTCATTACCCGATTTTTCTTCGGGATGAAGCAATCTCTTTAAAATTAGCAGATTGCTTCTCTCGTTCCTCGATCACGATGACGGAAAAATCCTTAACTAAATGCTATTAATATATAATAGGTAAAATAACAAGGTTCAGGCGGACCCTTGAATCAGTTTTTATTTTTACTGACCGGCGGGAATCTTAAAACGCATGACCTATTTTATTGTATTTTTATAAGAATGTCGGGATTGGCATCAAAATTTAGTGAGCGAATAGAATGAATAAACTTTTACTTTTTACGGATGGAAGTGTAAATACTCAATCAAAAATTGGATACGGGGCATATCTGGCTATAATTGAAGATGAAATTTCACAGGATTTGGATGTTTTAAAAACAAAAGTAAAGGTGAAATCCTTTGAGAATACTTCCTCATCAAAACTGGAATTGCAAACCTTGTTATGGGCGCTTAACGATGTTCAGATCCGGGACAATAAAATAATTATATACACGGATTCCCAGAACATCATGGGTTTGCCGGGCAGAAGAGAACGTTTTGAAAAAAATGATTATCGCACAAAAAATAACAGGCGGATCAGCAATTTTGAGCTGTATTCGGAATTTTATAGAATAGCAGATCTTTTAGACTTTGAATTTGTTAAGGTACACGGACATATGGTCTCCAAACAAAAAGATACTATCGACAGGCTTTTTACCCTTGTGGACCGGGCTTCCAGGAAAACATTGAGAAAAAATAATGGTTGACCGGTGGGTAATAAATCAATTAAAAAGATTGTTTCACTTCTTCAATTATATATTCTATACGACCATGTTTTAAGAGGTAAATCTTTTATTTTTAAGTTTTTTAATGTAGAATACTTTATTGGCATGTGGTGAAAAAAATAAAAAAGCCAAAAAATTTTTGCGCCAGGTTTTTTTTTATCCTAAAAATCAAGGGAAAACACAGAAAAAAACCGGGAAAAGCAATAAAAGCCTGCCCGGTAAAAAATCAAAAAAATTATTTTGTCTGTAAAAATGCATCAATGTTTTCTGCTGCTTTTCTTCCGGCATATATGGCACGAACAACCAAGCTGGCTCCACTTACTGCATCACCTGCTGCAAATACTTTTTTTACCGAAGTCTGGTTATCTTTATCCACTTTAATATTTCCACGGCCATCATATTCCAATCCAAAAGCATCAGCCAGTCCTTCATGAACCGGATGCACAAAACCCATAGAAAGAAAGGCAAGATCAGCATCAATAATCTTTTTAGAACCTGTTTTTTCAACCATGGTCATTTTACCATTTTCATTTACCCAGTTTACCTCCACTATTTCAATTTGTTTAAGCTGACCGTTTTCGCCAATAAACCGTTTTGTGGCAATGTTCCACTTCCGTTCACAACCTTCTTCATGAGAGCTGGATGTTCTGAGGATATTACCCCAGTATGGCCAGGGATTATCTGCTTTTCTCTCCAACGGAGGCTGGGGTAAAATTTCAACCTGTAAAATATTTTTAGCCTCATGGCGCACTGAGGTACCCACACAATCGGAACCGGTATCACCTCCGCCAATTACCACTACATTTTTATCTTTGGCCAGAATACGTTCTTCTTCCGGAATCTGAATACCCCGGTTAATCTTGTTTTGTTGAGTAAGAAATTCCATGGCAAAATATACTCCCTTAAGATCTCTTCCTTCTACGGGCAAATCGCGGGGTTGCATGGCCCCAATAGCAAGACATACGGCATCAAATTCTTTAAGCAAATCTTTACCCGAAATATCCTTACCTACTTCTGTATTTACCAGAATATTTAATCCTTCGGCAGTAAGTATGTTCAGGCGTCGGTCAATAACTTTTTTATTCAGTTTAAAGTCCGGAATTCCAAATCGTAATAATCCACCGGCTGCTTCATCTTTTTCATAAAGAGTTACTGTATGTCCCCATTTATTCAACAGGTCAGCACAAGCTAAACCCGCGGGGCCCGATCCGATAACCGCGACTTTTTTACCGGTGCGGATTTTAGGTGGTTTAGGAACGATAAAGCCCAGCTCAAATCCTTTCTCCACTGCAGCGCACTCATTTTCCCGAATGGTAACCGGGTCTTTACTGATATTTAATGTACAGGCATTTTCACAGGGAGCAGGACATATCCTTCCGGTAAATTCAGGAAAATTATTGGTAACATGCAAACCATCAATGGCAGCTTTCCAATCTCCTTTATATATAGCATCCTGCCATTCGGGCATATTATTCATAACCGGGCATCCCCATTGACAAAAAGGAACTCCACAGTCCATACATCGCGAAGCCTGCCGTTTTCTATCCTGTTCGTTCAGGGTCTGCTCCACTTCACCATAATCATATACCCGCTCAGTAATAGGCCGGTAACCGGCAGGTTTTCTTTTTACCTGCATAAATCCCTTTGGATTTCCCATAATGAAAGTATTTTAAAACAATTCTATACTTAAATTTCTATCTTAATATTGAAAATGAGGTTCGTCCTCAGTGGCTTTGATTTTCTTCCTCAGTTCCTTAAGTTTATTTTCTTCCAATACTTTTTTGTATTCAAATGGAATTATTTTTACAAATTTTGGAAGATACTCATCCCAGTTTACCAGTATTTTTTCAGCCAGAACACTTTGTGTATATTTATAATGGTTGTTAATTAATTCCTGGAGTTCGCTTATATCTTCATGGTCTCCAACTGAGGTTAATTCAACAAGTCCTTTATTACAGAAATAAGAGAAGTTGCCTTTTAAATCGAGCACATATGCTATACCTCCGCTCATACCGGCAGCAAAATTTCTACCTGTGGTGCCCAAAATAACCGCGCGTCCTCCGGTCATATATTCGCAACAATGATCACCAACACCTTCGATTACCGCTTTTGCCCCGCTGTTACGCACACCAAAACGTTCACCGGCAACACCTCGAACATATAACTCGCCACTTGTTGCTCCATAAAGTACCGTATTTCCGATGATTATATTTTCTTCCGGTTTAAAAGTGGAGCCGGTTGGAGGAACTACAACAATTCTGCCCCCAGAAAGTCCTTTGCCAAGATAATCATTGGCATCACCTTCTAATGTAAAATGAATTCCTTTAGTGAGAAAAGCGCCAAAACTCTGACCGGCAGATCCTGTAAATTTGCAGTTGATCGTGCTGTCGGGTAGTCCATTGGCACCATGAATTTTAGTAACCTCGCCTGATAACATGGTTCCGGTGGTTCTGTCTGTGTTGCTGATATTTTTAGCAATCCAGACTTTTTCTTTATTCTTAATTGCCTTATTAGCCTGTTTGATCAGACTATGGTCCATAATGTCTTCAATCTTGTGCTTTTGCATACAAACACAATGTGTAGCATATTTTGAGGCTTCTTTAGGCAAATACAAGATTCGTGAAAGATCTAATTTTTTGGCTTTCCAGTGAGTGATGTCATTTCGCATTTCCAGTAAATCAGTACGGCCTACAATATCTTCGAATTTTCTGAAACCCATCTCAGCAAGAAGCTCACGTACTTCAGTAGCGACAAATTGAAAATAATTAACGATATATTCCCAGTTTCCGTTAAAACGTTTTCTGAGCTCTTTATCCTGTGTAGCTACTCCAACCGGACAGGTGTTCAGATGACATTTTCTCATCATTACACAACCGAGTACGATTAAAGCCGTTGTGGCAAAACCAAATTCTTCAGCGCCCAGTAAACCTGCATAAATCACATCTCTTCCTGTTTTTATCTGTCCGTCTGTTTGTAAAACAACCCGGTCTCGCAGGTTATTCATAACAAGAGTCTGTTGCACTTCAGAAATTCCAAGTTCCATCGGAAGGCCTGCATGTTTTATCGAACTGGCAGGACTTGCTCCGGTACCGCCTTCAGTACCGCTAATAGTAATACTGTCTGCATGTGCTTTTGCAACACCCGCAGCAATAGTACCTACCCCATTTTCAGAAACCAGCTTTACGTTTATTTTGGCGTTTGGATTTGCATTTTTTAAATCAAAAATCAGTTGAGCCAAATCTTCAATCGAATATATGTCATGATGAGGAGGTGGAGATATTAAAGTAATTCCGGGAGTTGAATTCCGGATTTTAGCAATAATCTTATCCACTTTGTGTCCGGGAAGCTGGCCTCCTTCACCAGGTTTTGCGCCCTGGGCTATTTTTATCTGAATTTCATCTGCATTTACCAGATAATTAATGGTAACACCAAAACGGCCGGAAGCAACCTGTTTAATAGCGCTTCTGGCATAAGTTCCATCAGGGCGCGGGATAAAACGGTTGGGATCTTCACCGCCTTCGCCGGTATTACTTCTGCCCCCGATTTTGTTCATGGCTATGGCAAGCGCTTCGTGAGCTTCTTTGCTAATGGATCCAAATGACATAGCCCCGGTAACAAAGCGCTTCATAATTTCTGAAGCGGGTTCAACCTCATCGAGTGGAACGGGATTATTATTTTTAATATTTACACATCCTCTTATATAATGAGGTTCCCTGTTTTCAAAATTAATCAGGTTACTGTATTCTTTATATTTTTCAAAACTGTTGGTACGGGTAGCCCATTGTAAAAGTCCTATAGATTCAGGATTCCAGCTATGCTTCTCCCCGTCTTTCCGGTAACTGTAAATACCCTGTGAATGTAATCCTTCACGAGGTTTATTACTTTCTGTATAGGCTTCTGAATGCGGAATCAGGGCTTCCAGAGCAATCTCGTCCATTCCAATTCCTCCAATTCGGGAATCGGTTCCGGTAAAATATTTTTGTGTTATTTTTTCATCTATTCCCAGGGCTTCGAATATTTGAGAACCATGGTAGCTTCGCAACGTGGAAATTCCCATTTTTGAAAGGATTTTTAATAATCCTTTTGAAATGGCTTTAATATAATTTTCACGGGCTCTTACATAATCGATATTCAGATCACTGTTTTCAGTTAATTTTTCAATAATTGCAAAAGCTCCATATGGATTTACAACACTTGCGCCGTAACCCAATAATAATGCAAAATGATGCACTTCGCGGGCATCTGCCGTTTCAACTATCAGGCCAACCTGCATTCGTTTTTTTGCATTTATAAGGTGATGATGCACTGCTGAAACTGCAAGCAAGGATGGGATTGGGGCCATATCTTTACTGATTCCTTTATCGGAAAGGATAATAAAATTCCGTCCTTTATCTACGGCTTTTTCTGCCTTATTACAAAGATCTTCAAGAGCCATTTCAAGAGCTTTGCCTTTACCCGTGCCAACAGCGGGAAACAACATGGGCAGCCTTTCGTAGGAAAATTCATTCTGGTCGAGCATGGTGATTTTTCCAAGCTCTGTATTCGTTATTACAGGTTGCCGGAATTTAATCAGTTTACAATGCGACTGTGATTCGATTAGAATATTTTTTGAAACTGAACCAATATAATTAGTAAGCGCCATCACGAGCCCTTCGCGTATTGGATCGATCGGAGGATTTGTAACCTGGGCAAAAAGCTGTTTAAAATAATTAAACAAGCGTTGTGGCTTGTCCGACATTACAGCAAGTGGGGTATCATTACCCATCGAATTTGTCGGTTCCTGGCCCTGAAGAGCCATAGGCTTAATTAATATTTCTACGTCTTCTTTTGTATATCCGAATACATTAAGATAAGTATCATACTGGTCACCAAGAGTGGTAGGTACGCGCTCTTTTACTTCAATATCCTTGAGTTCAATCCGATTTTCTTTTAGCCAGTTAAAATATGGATTCCGTTCTGTTAACCCAAGCTTTACATCATCATCGGGAACAATAATTCCAAATTTTGTATCTACAAGCAGAATTTTTCCCGGGCGCAATCGTCCTTTTTCTTTTATTTTTTCGGGAGGAAAAACCTGCACCCCGACTTCAGATCCCATAACGATTACATCATCATGGGTAATTACAAATCTAGAAGGCCTTAATCCGTTTCTGTCAAGGGTACCGCCGATGTAGCGTCCATCGCTGAAAACAATAGAAGCTGGTCCGTCCCAGGGTTCCATAATAGTGGAATGATATTCGTAATAGGCTTTCAGACTTTCCGGAATCGGGTTTTTATCATTCCAGGATTCCGGAATAAGCATGCTTAATGCGTGTGGCAGCGTTTTTCCTGTAAGAACCAGAAATTCCAGCGCATTATCAAGCGATGCAGAATCACTTTTATTGGGCTCAATAATTGGAAATAACTTTTTAAGGTCATCTCCAAACAATTCAGATTTCATAAGAGATTCCCTGGCGGTCATCCACATACGATTGCCTTTAATAGTGTTAATTTCACCATTGTGTGCTAAAAACCGGAAAGGCTGAGCGAGATCCCAGGTAGGGAAAGTGTTTGTGCTAAATCTTGAATGTACCAGGGCTATTGCACTATCCATATTGGGATTTTTCAGGTCGATAAAATACCGTTCAACCTGGTCTGGTGTGAGCATGCCTTTATATATAAATATTTTTGAAGAAAAACTTGGTAAATAAAAGGCTTCTTTGTTCTTAATGTTTGATTCCCTCACACTTTTTTCAGCCTGTTTCCGGGCAATATAAAGTTTTCTTTCCAGCTCATCCTGTTCAAAATGGCCTGCAACAAATATCTGACGAACAACAGGTTCCGTACTTCTTGAAATCTCTCCCAATACGCTGCTATCGGTTTTCACATCGATAATATCAATTACATCCAGATGTTCGGAAATACAACAATCTATAAGGATCTGTTCGCATTTTTTTCTTTCAGTTTCATCCTGTGGTAAAAAGACCAAACCTGAACCGTATTGTCCTGGTTCGGGGACTTTAATACCCAGAGAAAGAATGAATTTGTGGGGTAGTTGAATTAAAATACCTGCTCCATCTCCTGAAACATTATCAGAACTTTCGGCACCCCTATGGGTCATATTTACAAGTACCTCAAGACCTTTAGATACAATATCATGAGATTTGATTCCCTTTATCTGTGTGACGAATCCTATACCACAACTATCATGTTCATTCTTTGGATTGTATAATCCCTGTGCTTTCGGAAATCGATTAATCATTGTAAAACAATTTATGTTTAATATTTATTCGTAAAAAAAGCCATTCTGTATTTGAGAATGGCTGCCTTCATTATATATAAATATACCATTCTCAGTCGGTATTATTCATCTTTATCACGTTGTTCATATTATTAATTGAAAGGACCATAGTAATATATCTTTGAACGAACAAAGATAATATAATTCTCATTTATTCCGGGTATTGTCTTTATTTTTAACATTAATACAACACTTTATTCTGAGCGTTCTTCCATAGGTTCATAATCTGCCCTTCCAAATACATTTTTATAGGCCGGGCGGATAATTCGTTTTGATGAGAAGGTAATTTCTTCCAACCGGTGTGCACACCAGCCTGCTATTCGTGAAACAGCAAATATTGGCGTATAAATTTCTTTTGGAATGTCAATACATTTGTATACAAAACCTGAGTAAAAGTCAACATTGGGAGCAATCGTTTTAGAGTTTTCACTTTTAAATTTTCCAAATACTTCAGGTGCAAGCTCTTCAATATTTTCGTACAATTTAAATTCATCGGTTCTGCCTTTTTCTTCAGCAAGTTCGCGTGCTTTTTCTTTTAACAGTACAGCCCTTGGATCAGACAATGTATAAATAGCATGTCCGATGCCATAAATTTTACCTGAACCATCACCGGCTTCCCCTTTTAGGATTTTTAATAAATATTCTGAAAGTTCTTTTTTATCATTCCAATCTTTTACATTCTTTTTAATGTCTTTCATCATTTCAATTACCTGAATATTTGCGCCACCATGCAAGAAACCTTTCAGTGAGCCCAGTGCAGCCGCAATGGCTGAATATGTATCGGTACCTGAAGAACTAACAACGCGGGTAGTAAAGGATGAGTTATTTCCTCCTCCGTGTTCTGCATGTAATACCAGATTAAGATCAAGAATGTCGGCTTCAAGACGACTATAGTTTTCACCCTTTAACATATAAAGGAAATTTTCTGCAGTACTTAACGCCGGATCAGGATGCCGTATAATAAGAGATTTTCTCTGGTATGAATGTCTGAATCCAAAATATGAATAAGCAGTAATTACCGGAAATTTTGCAATAAGATTTAACGATTGCTGAAGCACATTCATATGGCTGTGATCTTCGGCCTGTTCATCCATTGTGTATAATACCAGTACGGAACGTGCCAGCATATTCATAATATTTTTTCCTCGAAGGGAAAGAATCATATTTTTGGTAAAATAAGATGGCAGATCCCGCAACCCTACCAGATACGAAGAAAAATTATGAAGCTCATTCTGATTTGGTAACTTTCCTGATAATAATAAAAATACAGTTTCATCAAATCCATGCCTTCCATCTTTTTGAAATCCACGAGTTATATCATTTATACTAATACCGCGATAATATAATTGTCCGTGAGCAGGGATTACTTGATCTCCTTTTTTTTCATATCCCACTACATCACCTATATTTGTAAGACCCACCAAAACCCCCGAGCCATCCTGATTACGCAACCCCCTTTTGACACTATAGCGGGTAAATAATTCTTTATCGATACCTGCAGATTTTATGGATAGTTCGTCTAATTTTTCTAATATATTCATAGTTTTAATTTTTTAGAGGGCATAAAGATACACGAAAATTGTTTTTATATGATTAATGTCATTATTTTAAAATAAGTTTAAATAGATATATATATTTAAATTTATGTATACACCAGAATTACTCTCGTATCTGGCCACTTCCAAATATTATGTATTTTGCAGAAGTTAATTCTTTTAATCCCATAGGGCCTCTAACATGAAGTTTCTGATTGCTGATCCCCATTTCTGCGCCAAGCCCAAATTCATTTCCATCGGTAAATCTTGTGGAAGCATTGATGAAACAGGCTGCTGAGTCCACCTCATTAAGAAATTGCATTCCATTTGTATAATTTTCAGTTACAATGGCATCTGAATGATGCGATCCATATGTGTTGATATGATCAATAGCTTCATCAATGGAGCGCACTATTTTTACCGAAAGAATTAAATCGAGGTATTCCGTACTCCAATCCTCTTCTGTAGCATCTTTTGTATCTGGCAACAAAACTTTAGTTTTACTGCAAGAACGAATTTCAACTCCGGCATCCTGCAACTTAACAGCAATTTTTGGCAGGAAACGGGCAGCAATAGATTCATGTACCAGTAGTGTTTCCATTGAATTACAAACACCCGGGCGTTGTACCTTGGCATTAAATGAGATCGATACGGCCATTTCCAGGTTGGCATCTTTATCAACATAGGTATGACAAATCCCTAGGTCGTGCCGTATTACCGGGATCACAGAGTTTTCTTCCACAAAACGTATCAGGTTTAATCCTCCCCTTGGAATAATAACATCAAGATAGTCTTTCATTTTTAATAATATCTTAACTGTTTCCCGGTCGGTATTTTCAATGATTTCAACCGCATTTTCAGGCAACCCGGCCTTTTTTAAACCTTGTTTAATAATGCTTATCAGGCAAATGTTTGAATGAATTGCATCAGATCCTCCCCTCAGTATAACTCCGTTAGCTGATTTTATAGTTAATGCTGCTACTTCAACACATACATTGGGACGGGATTCAAAAATAATTCCAATCACACCCAAAGGCATACGCATCTGTCCTACTTTAAGTCCATTAGGTAATGTATTCATTCCAATAATTTCTCCCACCGGATCCTGAAGCTTTTGGACATCTTCCAAAATCTGGATCATACCATCAATACGGGTATCGGTTAGAGTAAGTCTGTCTATAAAAGCTTTTGAAAGTCCTTTTTCTTCGCCGTTTTTAAGATCAAGCAGATTTTCTTTTTTAATTCTTTCACGGTTTTGCTCAATTTCATCAGCAATTATTTGCAACGCTTTGTTTTTCTTTTCAGGAGAAATTTTTACCAGTTCGCGGGCAGCAGCTTTTACCTGCCGGCCTTTTTCATATAGTGCTTCTTTCATTGTCAATTAGTTTACCGGATGTTCCTGTTTAGATAAAAAATGCGTTCCAACAGCTTGTCCTTCAAGAATGTCAAATATGATATAAGGATTACTTCCGTTTGTAATAATGGTATCAATATGGGCATCGGAACACATTTTGGCGGCGGTCAGTTTTGTTTTCATTCCTCCAGTTCCAAATGATGTACCAGTGCCTGCAGCAAGTTTTTCTAATTCGGGAGTGATTTCTTCAACCGTGTTTATAATAGTAGCGTGTTTTTCGATTTTGGGATCAGCAGAATATAAACCATCGATATCCGATAACATAATGAGTAAATCTGCCTGAACCGCAGTAGATACCATTGCCGAAAGAGAATCATTGTCTCCAAACTCAATTTCGTATGTGGAAATGGTATCATTCTCGTTTATTATTGGAATAATTTCCAATGAGAGCAGTTTTTCAAGCGTATTTTTTGCATTCTGGTGTTTTAGCGGACTGGTTACAATATCTTTTGTTAGTAATACCTGCGCTACGATCTGATGATGTTCTTCGAAAAATTTCTGATAAATTTTTATTAATTCGGCCTGACCAATTGCCGCAAGGGCTTGTTTTTTAGCCAGGTTAAGCGGTTTTTCAAGCAAACCTAATCGTCCGGCGCCTACTCCAATTGCCCCTGAAGTTACCAGTATTACTTCCTTTCCCTGTTGTTTTACTGTGCTCAATACTTCTGCAAGCTGGCGTATTCGTTGAAAATTAAGACGCCCGTTAGGGTATGAAAGTGTAGATGTTCCTATTTTAAACACTATACGTTTGGCATATTTTATTTTTTCCCTGCTTCTCATCATCTGCTTCTTTTCAAATTTCAACATTTTCAAGGGTTGTAGGAAATTCTTCCGAAAGGCGCTCATCGAGCATCATTTTATTATAAAAATTTTCCAGTAAATTCAATAATTCCTTTTCATCGTTAACCAGCTGTAATGAATTTTTACCTCTGGGAATAATCAGAAATTTCCCATTATTATCATATTTAACGAGTATCATGTGCGCTTCGACAATTCTGGCTACATTTAATGCAAGCGGATAATTATCATTCAATTCGATATCGGAGGTGGAAACCACATCATTTTCGTTGATAATCGGAAGAATATTCATCTCCAATAAAGTATTAAATGTATTTCTTGCATTTTCAACCCTTTCTAACGAATGAATAATATCGGCAGTAAGAAGAACCTGAGCCACAATCTGGTTATATTCACCAAAATGATGCTGGTATATTTTTATTAATTCAGCTTGTCCGGCAGCAGCTGTTGCCATCATACCGATATAATCAACAGGTTGCTTTGATAATCCCAATTTTTCAGTGCCTAAAACTATAGCTCCTGAAGAAACTAGTAATATTTGTTTTCCGCTGTTTTTCAGGTTGGATAATACCATCGCCAGCCGGTCCATTTTATCGTGGCTCAACTTACCCCTATCATCCAATAAGGTGGTAATTTCTACCCGAACAACAATTCTGTATTGTTTATTTTTCATCCTCTTCTAATAATTCTTCCACTGCTTTATGAATCGAATCAAATTCAAAACCTGATATTTTCTCTTCCATTTTATGTATTATCTTATCGTTGCAGAGGTTGCCTATACTTCCTTCGTGCGTATGGTTTACTTTACGTTCCGGGGTATATTTGCCGGATGCAATATCTTCAGCGGTTTTTTTATATGCTTCACGAAAAGGCACTCCCTGAAGGACTGATTTATTGACTTCTTCTACACTAAACAAATAATTATATTTTTCTTCATGTATACTTTGTTCGTTTACACGAATATTTTTAATTATAAAGGTGCATATTTCAATACAATCCTGCATTCTGAAAAAGGCTGGTAAAAAAGATTCTTTAAGTAACTGGAAATCCCTGAAATATCCAGATGGCAGATTATTGGTTAAAATTATAACTTCTGAAGGAAGAGCTTGTAATTTGTTGCAGTTGGCTCTTAAAAGTTCAAAAATATCCGGGTTTTTTTTATGCGGCATTATACTCGAACCAGTGGTTAATTCATCGGGAAGGCTTATAAATCCAAAATTCTGACTCATATATAAACAAGCATCCATGGCAAATTTGGATATGGTGGAGGCCAGTGAAGCAAAAGCAAAAGAAACAGACCGTTCCAGTTTACTTCGGCCCATTTGTGCATACACCACATTATAGTTCATGGATTTAAATCCAAGTAAATCAGTTGTCATTTGCCGGTTGAGGGGGAATGATGATCCATAACCGGCTGCAGAACCCAATGGATTTTGATTTGCAATTTCAAACGCAGCCTGAATAAAAATAAGATCATCAACCAAACTCTCTGCATATGCCCCAAACCACAACCCAAATGAGGAGGGCATGGCAACCTGTAAATGAGTATATCCGGGTAATAAAATATTTTTATGTTGCTCGCTTTGCGCAATAAAAGCATCAAACAATTCTTTTACAGCATGAACGATAATTTCAAGACGATCCCTCGAAAATAATTTAAGATCAACTAAAACCTGATCGTTTCGCGAACGGCCACTATGGATTTTTTTGCCAGCTTCTCCCAGTTTTTGTGTTAATAAATATTCAATTTCCGAATGTACATCTTCAACTCCTTCTTCAATAATAAATTTTCCTTTCTGAATATTTTTATAGACCGCCAAAAGTTCATTCTTCAATATTTTTAATTCATCACTGCTCAGTAAACCAATACTTTCCAGCATCGTAATATGGGCAAGAGTCCCAATAACGTCGTATGGGGCAAGAAACAAATCAAGTTCACGGTCTTTTCCCACCGTAAAATCCTCAATACGTTTACTTATTTTTATGCCCTTGTCCCAGAGTTTCATATCAGCGCTTACTTCAAATTTAGAATGAACCAAAACAGGCCTTTATATCCTGCTTCTGGATTGTTGTTTTAATATAGCATGATGAGCCATCAGGCGAATCGCGTTAATTTTAATAAATCCGGCGCTATCTTTCTGGTCGAATCCTCCTTCGATGTCCATACTCGAAAGTTCTTTATTATATAAGGAACTGGGTGATTCACGTCCATCAACAAAAATGTTTCCTTTATACAATGTGAGATAAACCACACCATCGATTAATTCCTGGCTTTTATTAATGGCCGCACTTAAAAAATCCATTTCGGGGCTAAACCAAAAACCATTGTATACCAGTTCTGAAAATTTTGGGGATAACATATCTCTTAATTTCATTACCTCGCGATCCATGGCAATACCTTCAATATCTCTGTGTGCAGCATAAAGAATTGTACCTCCGGGTGTTTCATATACACCACGTGATTTTATTCCTACAAATCGGTTTTCTACCATATCCAGCAGGCCAATTCCGTTTTCGCCACCTATCTGGTTTGCATATTGAAATAATTCTAAAGGTTTTGTTTTAGTAATATTTTCTTTTTTGTTTACAATTTTTATCGGAACACCATCTTTAAAATAAATTTCGATTTTGGTTTCTTTATCAGGAGCATCCTGAGGCAATTTCATTTTAGTATAAATGTCTTTATCGGGCGTAAATGCCGGATCTTCGAGTATGCCTGCTTCATGACTAATGTGTAATAAATTGTCATCTTCACTAAATGGTTTTGAAAGCGTGGCTTTAACAGGTATGTTTTTTTCTTTTACATAATTCAGCATATCCGTGCGGCCCTTAAATTCATCAAGAAATTCCTGCATCTTCCATGGGGCCAGGACTTTTATCTTTGGATTGAGCGCATAGAACGATAATTCAAATCGAACCTGATCGTTTCCTTTTCCTGTGGCACCATGAGAAACATAAATTGCATTTTCCTTTCGAGCAATTTCGATATGTCTTTTGGCAATTAATGGCCGGGCGAGAGCCGTTCCAAGTAAGTATCTGTTTTCGTAAATGGCATTTGCTTTAATTGCCGGAAAAATATAATCAGTTACAAATTCTTCTTTCAGATCTTCAATATAAACTTTTGAGGCTCCAATTTTTAATGCTTTTTCGCGTACTTCGCTAAAATTATCATCCTGACCAACATCCGCAACATAGGCGATTACCTCGTATCCTTTATCGATCAGCCATTTAAGAATAACCGATGTATCTAAACCACCACTATACGCAAGAATTACTTTTTCTTTCATTGTTTTATTATTTAATAATTTTATAAAAAAAGGAGGGCTGGCGATTTAAATCTCTAAAATTTTAAACCTATTAATAAAAACTAGCCAGCCAATCCTAATCCAGTTTATTTTTTAGTTCGGGAATAATTAACACTAATGAGTTTATTACATCTTTTTCTGTAATATTCTCATTAGGTATCACCAGAATTGTGTCATCACCTGCGATTGTACCTATAATTTCGAAAGGATTGGCAGAATCAATTAGCATCGCAATGCTGCTTGCATAACCCGGTAATGTTTTGATTACACCCAGTTTATTCGAAAACTGAATAGAGACAAAGCCTTTAGCAGCATGGCTTTCAGCAATCTCACTGGTTTCGGTAACCGGTAAATCAGGTAATTTATAGATATATCCCTTTCCGGGGTCAGCAATTTTATTTACCTTTAAAAATTTAAGATCACGTGAAAGAGTAGCCTGTGTATAATTGAAATTCTTTGCTTCCAGCAGTTTTAACAGTTCTTCCTGACTGGAAATTTTTTGAGACGAAATTATACTTTTAATAACCAATAGTCTTTCGGTACGATTCCTCATTTTGAATAAATATTCATTTCAACTGCAAAAATATACATTATTTGGAAATTTCCAATAAAAATTAATTAAATAATTTGTACTTTTGAGCCCGATAAAAAAAATAAATCTTCATCGGGATAACATGGATAAATCTATAAAAAAAGTAATTGTTTTAGGTTCAGGAGCATTAAAAATTGGTGAAGCCGGAGAATTTGATTATTCAGGATCGCAGGCTTTAAAAGCGTTGAGGGAAGAGGGGGTCAAAACTGTTTTAATAAATCCCAACATTGCAACCGTACAAACATCCGAAGGAATTGCAGATAAAATTTATTTTCTGCCTGTAACCACTTATTTTGTAAAACGGGTAATTGAAAAGGAAAAACCAGACGGAATTCTATTATCATTTGGCGGGCAAACGGCTTTAAATTGTGGAATAGACCTTTTTAAAGAGGGTATATTAGAAAAAAACAATGTGCGGGTACTGGGTACACCAATTCAGGCTATTATTAACACTGAAGACCGTGATATTTTTGTAAAAAAATTACATGAAATCAATATCAGTACCATTGAAAGCATTGCTGTAACTACTGTAGAGGATGCAGTACTGGCTGCTGAAAAGCTTAATTATCCGATTATCATCCGGGCTGCCTATACTCTTGGAGGCCAGGGAAGCGGTTTTTGCAACAACGAAAAGGAACTTCGAAAATTGGCCGGTAAAGCTTTTTCATATTCAAAACAATTATTAATTGAAAAATCACTTAAAGGCTGGAAAGAAGTTGAGTATGAAGTTGTAAGAGACCAATATAATAACTGTATTACTGTTTGTAATATGGAAAATTTTGATCCCTTGGGGATACATACCGGAGAAAGTATTGTGGTTGCGCCTTCGCAAACTCTTACCAATACAGAATATCATAAATTACGTGAGCTTGCAATTAAAATAATCAGACATATCGGAATTGTTGGTGAATGTAATATCCAATATGCTCTCGATCCCTTTTCTGAAGATTACCGTGTAATTGAAGTAAATGCCAGATTATCACGTTCCAGTGCACTTGCCTCTAAAGCCACCGGTTATCCCCTGGCATTTGTTGCGGCTAAACTGGCATTGGGTTATGGCTTGCATGAATTAAAAAATTCAATTACAAAAACCACTCCTGCATTTTTTGAACCCGCCCTGGACTATATTGTATGTAAAATACCACGTTGGGATCTGAATAAATTTTCAGGTGTTTCCAAGCAAATCGGAAGCAGCATGAAGAGTGTTGGAGAAGTAATGTCTATCGGCCGTACTTTTGAAGAAGCGATTCAAAAAGGATTGCGAATGATTGGACAAGGTATGCATGGTTTTGTTGGTAACCGGGACCTGGAATTTGAAAATATTGAAAAGGAGCTTAACGAGCCAACTGATATGCGGATTTTTGTTATTGCGGATGCTTTTGAAAAAAATTATTCCATCGAAAAAATTCATGAGCTCACAAAAATTGATCCCTGGTTTTTACATAAATTAAAAAATATATTTGAGTTAAAGAACGAACTTTCTAAATACAATACATTAGAAGAAACACCGGGAGGAAAAATATTGCGGGCTAAAGAATTCGGATTTTCAGACTTTCAGCTGGCGCGTTTTATTCTTAAAGATGTAAATGAACATATTGAAGAAGGGCTTCTTGAAGTTAGAGAATTTCGCAAAAAACATAATATTATTCCTTATGTTAAACAAATTGATACACTGGCAGCAGAATTCCCGGCCAAAACAAATTATCTGTATTTAACATATTGCGGCAACAGCCACGATATAGAATTTCAACATGATAATAAATCAGTAATCGTATTGGGTTCAGGAGCATATCGTATAGGGAGCAGTGTTGAATTTGACTGGTGTAGTGTAAATGCATTAAATACTGTAAACCAACAAGGCTATCGGTCAATAATGATTAATTATAATCCCGAAACCGTAAGTACGGATTATGATATGTGTGACCGGCTCTATTTCGACGAGCTTTCTTTTGAACGGGTGATGGATATTATAGAGCTTGAATTGCCAAAAGGTGTGATTATTTCAATGGGTGGGCAAATTCCTAATAACCTGGCCATGCGACTTTTTAACCAGAATGTAAACATTTTAGGAACTTCTCCTTTATCTATAGATAATGCAGAAAACAGGCATAAATTCAGCATGTTGTGTGATGAATTGAAAATCGATCAGCCCCGTTGGAAGGAATTAACGAGTATTAACGAAATCTATAAATTTGTTGAAGATGTCGGTTTTCCGGTTTTGGTGCGGCCTTCATATGTTTTATCCGGTGCAGCAATGAATGTGGTTTCCAACAGAGATGAGATGGAACACTTTTTAAATCTTGCAACAAATGTTTCAAAACAATACCCTGTTGTAGTTTCTGAATTTATAGAACAAGCCAAGGAAATTGAAATTGATGCCGTGGCGCGCGATGGCGAATTATTTACCTATGCTATCTCAGAGCATGTTGAATTTGCCGGTGTTCATTCCGGAGATGCTACCATGACTTTTCCTCCTCAAAAAATATATTTTGAGACAGTACGGCGCATAAAAAAGATTTCCAGAGAAATTGCCCGCGCCTTAAATATTTCAGGTCCCTTTAACATGCAGTTTCTGGCAAAAGATAATGATATTAAAGTAATTGAATGTAACCTCCGTGCATCAAGAAGTTTCCCATTTGTATCTAAAGTGTTAAAAGTTAATTTAATAGATATTGCCACAAAGATTATGCTTAATGTCCCGGTAGAAAAGCCACATAAATCTATTTTTGATCTTGATTATATCGGTGTTAAAGCGCCCCAGTTTTCATTTTCAAGGCTCCAGAAGGCAGATCCAATCCTGGGAGTGGATATGTCCTCAACAGGTGAAGTGGGATGTATAGGGGAAAATTTTTATGAGGCTATTCTTAAATCCATGCTTTCGGTTGGCTATAGTATTCCAAAGAAAAACATATTGTTATCAACAGGGCCAATGCGATCTAAGGTTGAACTGGTAAATAGCTGCAGATTACTGGCAGAAAAAGGCTATAACCTTTTCGCAACCAAGGGTACTGCCAAGTTTCTTGAAATGAACGGAATGAACGTTACAATGTTGCACTGGCCTGATGAGGATGAAAAACCGAATACGCTGGATTATTTAAAGAATGGACTGATTGATCTTGTGGTAAATATTCCAAAAGATTTATCTTCAAAGGAATTAAGTAATGACTATACAATTAGAAGAAGTTCCGTGGATTTTAATATTCCCCTGATAACCAATGCCCGTCTGGCCAGTGCCTTTTTGACGGCTGTCTGTAAGCTCCGAATAGATGAAATTGCTATTAAGAGTTGGGATGAATATAAATAATTCCTTTGAAATATGGATAACACGCTGCTTGAAATAGCGAAAAAAATACAAGCCCTAGCCCAAACGGGTTTAACGTATTCTTTAAGCAAGTATGATACCGAAAGATATCAGCAGCTCCGCGAATTAAGTGTTGAATTACTGCACTGTATTTCTAATGAGAAAATTGAAAAGATTACAGATCTTTTTGCCTCTGAGAAAGGATATCAAACCCCTAAAGTGGATGTAAGGGGAGTTGTGTTTAGGGAAAATAAAATATTACTGGTAAAGGAATCGTTAGATGGAAAATGGTCTATTCCGGGTGGATGGGCTGATATCGGACTGAGCCCTTTTACAATTGCGGCAAAAGAAATACAGGAAGAATCCGGATTAATAGTAAAACCTGTAAAATTATTAGCTGTTCTCGATAAATATAAACACCCGCATCCTCCCGATCTATATCATGTTTATAAATTATTTATTCTGTGTATTGAAATTGACGGTGAACTAAAAGCCGGCATGGAAACCACTGATGTAAATTGGTTTGCTGAAAACGAAATACCTACTTTATCTGAGTTAAGGAATACGGAGTCGCAAATTAAGCTTATGTTTGAATATCTCAGAAATCCTGAGAAAAATGTTATTTGTGATTAATATTTTTGTAAATTAATGATTTACCGGTTTCTATTACATTTATACTTTAATTCGATCATTCTTGAATTAAGATTACTTCATATTTCTTTAATAAGAATCATAATTTATTTTTAAGCTTCGTATTCTATTTAATTTCGTTTATTTTAACAAATGTTCATTGTTTTGGAATACAATAAAAGAATTGTATTTTATTTAAAATAAAAAATTAATTAAACATTGGAATATATTACAAATCAATTATATATTTAAGTTTAACTAAAAATATTATAACAAATTCCACCAGGTAACCGGATGTAAAATTTAATCTGAAGTATTCGTTTCAATTACCTGACATTGGTTATAAGATAAATATAAACACCTATGTATTAATATATAATATGTATTTATATGAATTATAATATTATATGGGACATTGTTTTATTCGGCAGTAAGTTTTGCTTCTAATCGTTTTAATGCCTTTAAAACTATGGGTTCAAGTTCGGAATAACTATACTTATCGGCACTGTTATAGATAATAGCAAGAGCAATTTTTTTGTTATTTTTGTCTAATTCACTATAAAGATTATGTTTGTAAAGTCTGTAAATTTCACGCAATCTCCTTTTAAGAAGATTTCTCTGAACAGCTCGTTTAAAATTCTTCTTAGGTACAGAAAATAAAACACGGGCGGGAAAGACATCTTCAGATTCTGAATATAACCATATTATTTTAATAGGGTAAATGTGAATAGAATTGGTGCTTTTAAATAAGTTTGTAATGATCTTTTGTTGAAAAAGACGTTCATTCTTTGTAAACTTATTTGATGTAACAGACATATAAAGAATGCAATTAGTTTATTTTTTTAGTACGATTCTTATTTTTGTCCCTTTTCCAAGTTCTGATTCATGAACAAAAATTTTCCCGCCATGATATTCTTCTATTATCCGGTTGGTGAGTGATAATCCAAGACCCCATCCATGTTCTTTGGTAGTAAATCCCGGTTTAAATATGGTTTTATATTTGCTTTTTGGAATTCCTTTGCCTGAATCGGTAATATCTATGTAAACAACCTGGGTATGATCTGCAATTGATATTTCAATGGTACCTGATCCTTCAATTGCGTCAATGGCATTCTTACATACATTTTCAATAACCCATTCGAAGAGTGATGAATTCAAAGAAACCAGTATTTCATCTTCAGGAAACCCTAATTTAAAAATGATTTTATTGGATGACCTGGTTTTTAAATAATTTACAACATTGTTTATTATATAAATAATATTTTGCTTCTTAAGTTTGGGTTTTGATCCTATTTTTGAAAAACGTTCTGTAATTACTTCAAGTCGCTTAATATCCTTCTCAAACTCTTCCAGAATTTCTTTGTTTTCGATTTTAAGTTTCAACATTTCAAGCCATGCCAATAATGAAGAGATTGGTGTGCCAAGCTGATGCGCTGTTTCTTTTGATAAACCAACCCAGACCTGGTTTTGTTCTGCTTTACGAGATGAGCTAAAGGCAAAATAGGATACCAGTATAAATAGCAGAATTATAGCCAGCTGAACATAAGGGTAAATAATAAGTTTTGTTAGTATAGTAGACCTATCGTAATAGAGATATTCTCTAAATTCTTCAGAAATAATTATTTCAATAGGCTCATTTTCCTGTTTCATTTTTTCAAGCTTTCGCTTGATATATTTTTCATTTTGAATTTTTAATGTATCAAGGTTTTTATGAAAAAGGATATTGTCATTTGTATCTACAACTATTACAGGAACTGTAGCATTATATTGAATTACATTAAGCAGAAAATCAAGATATTCACCACTGATATCTGTTTTCACAATTAAATTAGTTGCCTTTGCCCAAAGTTCAACCTTTTTACGTTCTTCGGAGGCAAGTTTTCTTACGAGTTTATTGGTATACAATAAAGAAGCTACGCCTATAATAATTGCAGTAATAAAAAGAAAATATTTCCAACGTAGCCTGCGTGAGTAGATATTCACAATATGATTAATTATGATTAATTATTATCAATGGAATCATCTTCTTCATTCCATTCAAATTCAAATTCTTCATTGTTTTCTTTATCTGTTTTAGTGTTTTTTATTTTATTTTGTGATTCAAAAATACTATCTTTTTTTACATCCCTTTCATCCCATTCAAAAATAAATTCCCCCTGCTTGCGAGGAACATCGTTTGTCCTCTCGCGTTTACTGGCTGCGCCGAATTCTTCATGTAAAATATTTCTTAATTCCTTTTTTTCCTCATTCATATTTACTTTCATCTGTTCAAACGCACGCTTTTTATCATAAACAACCGCTACATCTTTTTCATCGCCGGTAATTAGTAAATAAATATTAATTTTTCCCGGATCCTTACTTTCAACAATTCCGTATTCGATATTTTCCTTTTTATTTTTCCTGGCTTTGCCTGATAGGATTTCAGAAAGATATACTCTTATGCGATAAGTATAGGTTAAATCGAAATGATGTTCGCCTGAACCTGAAATATTAAAGGCTGATGACGAAATATCCATATAGGGAATAAAAACAGTTTTATTTCTAATTGATATACTATTTTCGAGAGTCTGAAATTTAATGTTTTTTAGTTCTTCAAGATCAATAAACTTCGAAAGGCTATTAAGAGGAGCATAATTAATTAACTCTCCATTACTGATTTTGATATCACTATCTACAGTTATGCTTTGAGCTTTTACATTCAACTCATTATCCCATAATGCAAAAAAGTTTACATTACCGCTCAAAGCTCCCTGCAGGTGTTTATCTTCAATTACTTTCTGATTAAAATTATTAAAAGAATAGAACAGTTTCCGGATATCCATATTATTCAATACAGTTTCACAACGTACATCCAATTCATTTGATTCAAGAAGCTTTAATGTTGCTTTTCCGGTTAACCGGCCCTGCATGGTATTCATCTGTAGTTGATTCACAGACAATATTTTGGTGTGATAGTTCAAAATGCAGTTAATGTCATCTGCCTGAAACCGATTGTATTTAAAATGTTTTGTTTTAAGTTGTGAATATAATTGTATGTTTTTTGGGAAAACGAGTAAAACAGTATCTGTTTTATTTTTAGTCTTATTGAAATTAAGCAGCGAATTCAGGTTTAAATTTTCAGATTGTATTTCTGCAGTAAGGATAAGGGGATAATTTTTCAGCATTAAATAATCCATAAGATTTTCAGCAGAACCATTTAATAGGAAATCATTATCATTTATTGTAAAAAATAAATCCTGAAATGTGATGATCTTATCCACATGGAATTTTCCTGAGATTTTCTGAATGGTTCCAGGATAATCTGTAAAAACCAGGGAAACATCGGAAACGCTTACGGTTCCATCTTTTGAAAGCGCTCCCCATTCTTCTTTAGAGATTTTTTTGTGATTTTTAATGGTACCCGATGAACTTAAATTAAAATTGATTTTACCGCTGGCTTCTTTAACATATTTTATCGGATACAAACCGGTGAGATCATTGATGTTAAATTCTCCTTTAATAGCAAATCTGATGAAAGGATGTGTAAAATCTTTAGCAGAATATTGTCCTTGAAAAGAACTTTCACCTAGTTTGGCTGATATGTTTTCGATAATTAATTCTGTAGTGCTTAAATTGTTTTTACTACCATTTGAGTATCGGCCTTTAATAAAAATATCCGTAGCTCTAAATTTAGTTTTTCGGTTTATAAGTATTCCGTTTCCCAATTCAAATGAAGATTCAATATGCGGCATGGAATGGCCCGATAAATAGCCCTTAATTGTTGCGTTAAGCAATAATATCCCAGTACTGCTATATTGATTAATAAATGCCTGGTTTTGTTCCGGAATCAGTTTAAAAACCTGATCTATTTTAAGCTTTTCGGAATGAATAATAAAATCCAGGTATAACTGCTTATCTTTTTGAATTTTTCCCTCAATTTGAAATGGTAAGTCACTAAAAATCAATTTTCCTTTTTGAATAAAATATGTATTATTTTCTTTCAGGAGGCTGAGTGATGCAATAATCGATCTCTGTTCTATTAATGTTGATTTTTCTTGTATATATTTCTCAATGTAAAATTCAAAATCTGAAGAAAGCTGAAATGAATCTTGTGAAAAATTGCCTTTTAAATTAAAACGATTCAATAAACCAGATACTTTTATTTTCTTAGCCAGATCGGTAAGATTTAGCTGCATTTTATTTAAATCGAAATTTTGAAGGGCTATCTGAAAATCAGTTGACGATTTTCCGCCACTATCCCAAATTTTGTAGTTTGACAGACCAGATTTATCCAGATAAATTGATAATTCTCCATTTTTAATCAGAATATTTTTAAGCTTATATTTATTTTTTATCAGGGAAAACAGGTCAAATTCAAGAAATATTCTTTGTGCTGTAAGAAGAGTATCCGTATTAGTATCTTTAAATTCATCAGCTGCAAAATTAAGGGTTGATTTAACCAACACATTTTTTAATTCAATACTGGCAAAAGGAAATCTTTTGATAAAAGAAAAGTTAATATCATCAACCTCAATTTCAGTAACCAGATAATTGTCAAGGTTGTTTCTTAAAAGACTTATGGCTGCAGGTTTGAAAAAAACAGACAACAAAATGCTAACAATAATTATTATTCCTGCAACAACAGACAGAATCGAAATAATTTTTTTACTTTTTTTCATACTCCCCAATCAACATTCCAACACAAAAGAAACGGAATAATTCACATTTATTTTATTAAAAAATCCAAATTATTTTCATTTGAAAGTTCATATGGCTGGATCCCTTTTTTAAATATACGTAAAGATTTTCTGCCAAGCAGTTTTACGTGCGATCCACTAATTTGGAGTGCAGTACCCTCCCGGAGTCCGGTAACATAAATATCCGGATTAATTTCAATAAACTCTTCGATCCGCATTTGACGGGTTTCTCCGGCATGACCCTCGGGGTTAACGTCGGTATAATGCGGATTAATCTGAAAAGGGATAAGATTTAATGCCGCAAAGTTCTCGGGTTCTATTACAGGCATATCATTGGTAGTGCGAATTGTTGGACAGGCTAAATTAGATCCGGCACTCCATCCTATATACGGCATTCCTGAATACACTTTTTTATAAATAAGTTGAATAAGGTTTTTCTTTTGAAGATGATAAAGCAGACTAAATGTATTGCCTCCTCCTATAACAATAGCTTCGGCTTGATTAATGAGTTCCGCAGCATTTTTTTGTTTGTGTATAGGAAAGATAGTATATCCTATATCCAAGAACTTTTCAGCAACTTTATTACTATAGTCATCCCATGTAATGGTTACACCCGCATAAGGAATAAATACCAGTTTATTGGGTTTGGTTCCTAAAAAACTTCTAATGTAATCTTTAGCATAATCGAGATATTCTTCGCCGGCATTTGTTGAATTACTCAACAGCAATAATTTCATGGATTTATCTAATTACGGGTAATGTTAAATTTTTCCAGGGTTGTTGGTTGAGAAGGGGATTTGTCTTCAGGTTTAACAGGTGTGTTTCCATTAATTTCAGTTCGAAAGAACTGATTTATTTTCGCAAATAAATTCTGTGGCTCTATGGGTTTGGATACATAATCATCACATCCGGCCAATACGCTTTTTTCCTTGTCTCCATCCATAGCATAAGCTGTTTGAGCAATAATGGGAAGGTTACTTTTGAATTTCCGTATTTCTTTTGTAGCATCAAAACCGTTTAACGACGGTAATTGAATATCCATTAAAATCAAATCGATATTGGTATTATTTTTACTCATTTCAACTGCGGTTTCACCGTCCTGAGCCCACACAACAGTTGCCCCTGCACGTTTTAATAATTCCTTTAAATAAGAGAAGCTATGCAGATCATCTTCAACAACAAGAATTGTTTTGTTGGAAAAATTATAATCCTGCAACCTTGCCAGTGTTAATTTGTTTGATTTTACCGGTGCTGCAACTCTTAAATATGGCAGGGTGAAATAAAAGACAGTACCTTTTCCGGGAGTTGAATCCACCCACATTTTCCCTCCCAGCAGTTCAACAAGATTTTTTGATATGGACAGGCCTAAACCGGTACCGCTGATTTTTTGTTCTTCAGAAGATTTAGTTCGTTTAAACCGTTCAAAAATTGTGATGAGTTCATCACTGGTCAGTCCAACACCTGTATCTTTTACAAAAAATTCAATCGCAGAATCTTTAAATATATATCCAAATTCAATGGAGCCTTTTTCCGTGAATTTAAGAGCGTTTCCGATAAGGTTAGTAAAGATTTGTTTAAGCCGGAACGGATCGGTTCTTAAATGGAGTTCCTGCTTCTCAGGGACCCTTTGTGTTAATTCTAAATGTTGTTTATTTAATTTATTTCTTAAACCTTCAAAAGTCCGTTCAAGATCATTTAATATTTCATTTATATTACATTCAATTTTGGTAATTTTAATTTCTCCTGCTTCAATTTTTGCAATATCAATAATATCGTCTATTAAATTTAATAGCATTTCGCCGCTTGACTGAATATATGCAATGAATTCACTTTTTTGATCCTCAGGCACAGTATTGCTGGATAGCAGATTAGTAAACCCGATAATTGAATTCATAGGAGTTCGAATCTCATGGCTCATGTTTGCAAGAAACGATGATTTATACTGATCTGAAGTTTCTGCTTTGGATTTTTGTAGTTGTAGCGATTCAATATATTGATTTCGTTCAGTAATATCAATAATTATTCCTCTGCGTCCGGTAATTTTATCATTTTGAATTATATTATCTGTATATACGGAGGCCGGGAATTGAGTACCATCTTTTCTTTTGGCAATAAAATGTGCATTTTCAATCTTATTATGCCCCAATAAATCTGTATTTGTATCAGAAATAATGGTCTCAATAATATTTAATCCTTCATAAAGGTCTATTTGGTCAAACCCAAATGAAGTATACCATGCCCTGTTTACATAGGTATAATTTCCGAGTTCATCGGTTTCGAAAATACTTTGTGGAAGAAGATCGGCAAGTTCACGATACTTTTTTTCATTTTTTTCAGCATTGGCAAGTGCTTCATTTAATTGCTTTTCCCATACATCCAAAGTGGCTACAAGATTCCTGAAATTCATGTATATATGGGCAATTTCACGGGTGGCATTTTTTAAATCCAGGGTTTCATGATACCTGAACTTATGTTTTGTAAGTTTGGAAATATAAGAATTAAGATTTTCGAGATGATGCAGAATATGCTTTGAAATTAAATAACTTATCGCAATTGAGAATACCAATAAGATTATCAAAAAGACAAAATAATAGCGATTTAATTCTGCCATATAGTTTTGCTGGAATTCTTCAGATTTTTCCCGTAAGATTAATAGTTGGTTTTCAATAAACTTACTTTTTTGATTTAATAAAAATTTTAATCCTTCATCTTGTGTAAATCCTATTTTTTTGTCAGTAGATACGATATTGTGAAAAGAAGAAATGTAATTATTCAGTAATTCATGTAATTTATTTTTCTGTTTCGAATTAATATTTTTTGACCCGGATATTTGCGCCGATAAAGCATTGCTGAGTTTTAAAAGGTTCGCAATATACCCGGAATCATTTCGGATTATATAATCTTTTTCGTTCTGCCTTATTTTAAATAACAGCGTTTTATCTAATGAATAAAGGTCTTCGAAACGATTTATGTAACTCATCATTTCACCCTCGAGACCGTAATTGTAATATCCCCTTTTATAGATAAAAAAGATCAAACTGTCAAAAACCCTGTTATAGTCTTTAAATCCGGTTATTATCTGATTAATTTCACCTTTAATTCCAATTAAAGAATTCGAATTATAAAAACCGAGTCGCGATATATCTTTTTCTATGCTATCTTTTATGGCATAATGCTGATCAAGGAAAGTGCTTTCACCGGTAATGAAAAAATTTGGATTGGTTGTTTCATAGATTAAAAAACTTTCAGAAAGCTTTAAATCTTTGTTTAAATTTAATTGCAGGGAATTAACAATTGAAGAAAAATTAGAAATTGTACTTTCTTTTTGGCGATAGATCAGGTTATAAGGTACTATTGCCATAATGGCAAATAGCAAAAAAGCCAAAAAGGTTATTAAAAGCCTGTATCGCAACGATTTAAGCATATTCTGAAACAACAAAATGCAATCAGTCAAAATAAGTATAAATTGAAAACTATTCTGATAAAAATTTTAAAAGTTATACACAATTTTAGATTCCCGTTTATAACAGGTATTGAAAAGTTTTTGTATTTATTTTAAAAATCAGGGGAGGTAAATAAGAAAATATTCAGAACTTATCGGATGGTCGGGCTAAATATGGGAATTCTATTAAGCAAAATCTTGAAATTCTTTGATTGCTAAATTTTCGTTCTTGCTTTCAATCGGATTTCTTGAAAAAGAATAATTTTCTGCATAAAACGTAAGTAGTTGTCCGGTTATAGATTGGGGATGATCAAGGAGGACTTTTATGGCTTCGTTAGCCATTAGCATTCCAACAATACCAGTAAGAAATCCGCTATAAATAATACCTTCATTTGCCGGAGCTTCCGGTTTTATTGGTTTTTCGGGATACAAACATCTCAATGTCGGGCCATTTCGAAAATTAAATACGGAAAGTACTCCGCAATTATTAAATATTGAACCGAAAATAAAAGGTTTGCCAAGAATTACAGCAGCATCGTTTATAAGATAATGCGCCGGGAAATTATCGGTCGCGTCAATTATCAGATCATAAGGTTCAGCTATTGTTAAAATATTTTTATTTGACAGACATACATTATACAATTCATATTCTACCAGGTGGTTTAATTTAACCAACTTTTGTTGAGAAATTATAGCTTTTTGTTTTCCCAGATCAATATCGCCATATAAATGTTGTCTGGGCAGGCAAGATTCATCAACCAGATAATTATCAGAAATACCAAGTTTACCTATTCCTGCTGTTGCTAGGTTTTGTAGTATAACGGTTCCCTTACCTCCAGCTCCGATTACCAGCACTTTAGATTTTTTAATCCTTTCCTGACCTTCAATCCCTATTGCCGGTGAGCTTATTTGATCTTTATATTTACATAATTCACGTTCGGTTAAATTTGATGTATTCATTGTTAGGGTAAATTAAGGTGATGCTGAATTTAAGCTAATTAAACATACTCTTTAAATTAATTGAAACTTAAAATTATAAATAAAAATAAAGCCTTAGCATAGTAATGCTAAGACTTTGTAAATAACAAATAATTTTATTAATTGTTGAAATTCAATTATAGTGAAAAAACAATACCCGCTGAAACCGGATATAATTCCGGCCCACGTCCGTCCACAAACAAAGGAGTAAGATAATAATTGCAATAAAGATTTACCATTTTATATCCCACTCTGGCTGTAACTCCATACCGGAAAGGAGACAGATAAAAATCACTTTTTGTTTTATCCCGTTGTTTATCTCCATCCTCAACATATTTTACTTTAGCTCTGGAACCAATTTTTAAACCTGCGATCACTCCTGCTGCTATATGCACTCTATCTGAACGTTTGGGTCCTGCAAATTGTGTTTCCAGCAATAAAGGCACGGTTAAGTATGTAACACGCAGTTTGTTTTTTATTAAATCCTGTTCATATCCTTTTGTTGAAATTTTACCGTCGACCTTGGCAATACTGCTGTCTCCGCTAAAAAAGTAATTATTAAATTCAAGACCCATACCGGTAACAAGCCCTACCCGGTCGGTACCAAATCCAATACTGAATTGTGCAAAGTTTACATTAACATTCCAGGATTTACCAGTATTTAAATCAAGAAATTCATTTTCAGAATTACGGGCCAGTGAGAAATTATTATCCACATAATTATTTAAACCTAAATCAACACCTGCCCAGTGTCCCTTAAAATGTTTCCCCCCTTTTTTTATTTTTGTTTCAGAATCCTCGGTTACCTTAGTTTCTTTAACTTTAATGGAGGTTCCATCTTCTTCTTCTATTATACTTACTTCTTTGTTACCGACTTTAATTTTTGTTGTATCCTGATGTTCTACAATTTTTACCATTTCACTTTTGCCAATAGAAACGGAATTTTTTGTTTCTTTATATACAGTATCCGTTTCGTCCTGTTTAATTAGCGTGGTATCGGATTCTTGCGTGAATACCTGGAGTTCAAAGCCAATGAACATAACCAGAAAAAATACTATTAATTGTTTCATGTTATTTTTTTTTAGATTGTTTTCGAGTAGGACGTTCATGATTTTAAAAAGTTACTTTCAGAATTTACTTTTTGAAGTTGAACGCACACTAAAATTTTCAGATTCCAGCGCATAAGCGGTAACCATGCCATTATTATCAGTTTCCTTTTTTAGTTCAACCCCGGCTTCCGTTAAATTATTAAATCCTTTTAACCCCAGATTTATTGCAGACCAGAAATCAACTTTTTCTATTGTAAGAATATTCTTGTCATTTAAAAATGTGTTGATTTTTGATAATGGATTATTCCTGTTTTCAATTATTGGTTTCTGGCCTATTGTTTTCGGCTGTGTTAACATAGAGATGATTTCATTATTATCTGCACTATTCACCGGGATGAGTTCAGTTTTAATGGCCAGAAATTGCGGTATTTCCTCGCGCTCCGAAATAATTTGCCTGGTTAATGTTATATCCTTTTCCTGAAGGGTAGGAACTTTTGGAATATCTTTTTTAATAGACTGAATCTCTGTAAAATGATCTGGATTATCCGGTATAGTTATTTTTGTTTGAACTTTTTCCTGTTTATTTTCTGAATCTGGCTCAGTATCAGAAAAGATGGTTGCTTGTATCGGTGCAGATTGGTGTTCAAATGGCTTTAATACGGTAAAAAGTAATAGTACAGCAGCAGCTACAGAGGCTGCCAGGTAAATATATTTTGAATACACCCTGAAAACGGGAATTGATTTTTTTAGCTTGTGTTTATCTTTATATTGAATTGTACTATCCGGGGATAAGAATACTTTTTTAAATGATATTACATCCTGTTCATATTTCGGATTATTCGAAATAAACTCATCAATTCTTTTAATATCATCTGGATTCAGGTCGTTTTCGAATTTGGCAATTATAAATTCTTCATAATTTTTGGAAGTAATTTCTTTTACATCATTGAGATCTTTTTTTAAGAAGGATGTATTAAAACAGCCAGGTTCAGCCGGAGTGATATTTATTCTTTCCAGATTATTAAAATCATCTTCAATATCCGGATTTTCCGAAAGAAAAACTAAAAGCTCTGCAGCTTTCACAGTATCTAATTTACCGTCAATATAATCGATCAGAAATATTTCGTAATTTTCCCTGGTAATCATAGTCGTTTATTTAAATTACTGCTTCAATACTTCCAATATATTTTTTTAAAAATACTCTCCCTCGATATATATATACTTTTACCTGGCTTTCTGAAAGATTTGTAATTTCAGTAATTTCACTATACGAATACCCTTCATAATCGCGTAACAATATCACTGTTCGTTGAATCTCCGGCAACAGTTTAATGGCGGCATGAAGCTGTTCATTCAAATCCACATATTGATCGTGGTGCGACTCAGTGCCGAAATTGTTATTTTCATATTCTCTTTTTCTCTTTTCTTTTCGAAACATGTCAATCATTGAATGGTACGCAGTAGTAAAAAGGTATGATTTTGCTTTTTCAAAATCTACAAGGTTAACTTTTACCCAAAGTTTTTCAAAAGTGTCCTGCATAATATCTTTAGACAACTCTTCATCGTTTGTACTTTTAAGAATAAAACGATAGATCTTATCCGCATGCTGGTCAATACAAAGATTATATTCAGAAGTGGTCATTCGAATGCTTAATGTATTTCTGGGACGAACAAGTTATGTAAAAGTTACAAATCAAAAAAAAAAGTTAAAAAAATCTTGACAAATGAAGTTTCATTTATTATATTTGACCAACCGTTCAGTCAAAAACGGTTTTTTATCGATACGCTAAATGACTAAACGGTCAGTCAAAAAGCTTAATAATTTTAATTATGCCAAGAACCGAAAAACAGTTTGAACAAATACGAGAGGAAAAAAGAGATTTAATTAAATCTGTAGCTCTTGAATTATTTGCAAAAGAAGGATATTATAACACATCAATAAGTAAAATTGCGCGGGGAGCAAAAATTTCGAAGGGATTAATTTATAACTATTTTGAAAGTAAAGAAGATTTAATAAAAGAAATTGTATTTGATGGTATAGATACTTTTATTGAAGTTTTTGATCCGAATAAAGATGGTATTTTAACGGATGATGAACTTGAATTTTTTATTGGAGAAACATTCCGGATTTTAAAATCTAATACCAATTACTGGAGATTATACTTTAGTCTTCTTATGCAATCGAATGTTTACAAATTAGTAGGCCGGCGGTTTTTAAAATTAATCATCCCTTTAATGAAGACTTTAAAAAATTACCTGGAGTGGAAAGGATCTAAAAATCCCCTGGTTGATGTACGGTTATTTGCTGCTCTAATGGATGGTATTTGTCTCCATTATGTATTGGATCCAAAAGATTTTCCTCTGGATGATATTAAAGAACGGATTTTTAAACTTTTTACAATTAATAACTAATGAAAACAACAATTTATCTTTCGGCAATACTGGTATTTGCGACTATCCATGTACAGTCACAAGATGCAAAAGAAATTGTACGAAAAGCTGACGCAAAAATGCGTGGCGAAGAATCGAGTTATAGTGTAATGACTATGAAAATTGTCCGGCCAACATGGGAGCGCACAATCGTTTTTAAATCATGGACAAAAGGTACAGAAAATTCCCTGGCCTTAATTACTGCTCCTGCTAAAGAAAAGGGACAAGCATTTTTAAAAAGACAAAATGAAATGTGGAACTGGAATCCAACTATAAACCGTATGATCAAATTGCCGCCTTCCATGCTTTCACAGGGGTGGATGGGCTCTGATTTTACCAACGACGATTTATTAAATGAATCATCAATTGTAAAAGATTATACACATAAAATAATTGGAAATGAATTGATTGAAGACAGGGATTGTTATAAAATCGAATTAATTCCACTCGAAGATGCTGCAGTAGTATGGGGGAAAATAATAATTTGGATAACAAAAAATGATTATTTACAAATAAAGACAGAGTATTACGATGAAGATGAATTTTTAATTAAAACCGAAATCGGGCATGATATTAAAAATATGGATGGAAGGATTATTCCTTGTAGATTTGAGTTAATACCTGCTGATGAGGAGGGGAATAAAACCATTGTTATTCTAGATGAAATAAAATTTAATCAGCCGATAAATGATGCATTTTTTTCGCAACAAAACATGAAAAAGGTTCGATAATTAAAAATTTGAAAAATGAAAAATTTAACCATAGCCTGGAGAAATTTGTGGAGAAATAAACGCAGGACACTAATAACTGCCGCTGCTGTTGCCCTGGCTGTATTTTTCTCAACATTAATGTCGTCTATGCAAGAAGGTACGTATTCTAAAATGATTGATAATATCGTAAAATTTTATTCGGGGTATTTACAGATTCATCATAATGATTACTGGGAAACCCGTTCAATTGACGACAGCTATGTCCCCGGTCAGGATCTTAAGGATGCCCTAAATTCAACTGATGAAATTGAATTATATGTTCCGCGAATAGAATCGTTTACATTACTTTCAACGGGGAATGTAACAAAAGGGGCCGCCCTTATTGGTATTGATCCTGAAGAGGAAAATAAAATCACCAATTTATCACAGTGGGTATCAACTGGTGAGTATCTTTCAAAAGGTGATAAAGGTATTCTGGTTGCCGTAAATATTGCAAAACAATTAAAAGCTGAAATCGGTGATACTTTGGTACTTATTAGCCAGGGATATCATGGTGCCAGCGCTGCAGGACTTTTTCCAATAAAAGGTATTCTGAAATTCCCTTCTCCCGATCTGAATAATTTTGGAGCTTATATTGATCTTGACGCTGCACGTGATTTTTTTTCCGTTCCCGATATGGTAACTTCTATGGTATTGTTAGTTAGCGATTACGACCATGTTCAGAAAATTAAGCATGCCATTCAGGAAAAGGTTGGAGATAAATACAGCATAATGACCTGGGATGAGATGCAGCCGGAAATTGTTCAGATGATTGAAGGCGACCGGGCAGGCGGAGTTGTAATGAAAGCGATATTGTATATCGTAATCGGTTTTGGAATACTGGGGACTATAATTATGATGATGTCTGAACGTAAACGTGAAAATGGCATTATGATAGCTATAGGTATGCAAAAATATCGCTTGCAAACCATGTTGTTTTACGAGACCTTGTTAATTGGTTTAGTCGGAGTAATTGCTGGTTTTGTATTAAGCATTCCTATTATTTCAATTTTTGTAAATAATCCTATCCCATTACCGGCAGAAATTGGTGAGGCTTATGAAATGTTTGGACTTGAACCGGCAATGTATTTTAGCCTTGTTCCCAAGGTTGTATTAAACCAGTTAATAACAGTATTTGTAATTACATTATGTATCGCTGTGTATCCGGTAATACAGATAATAAATTTAAAAGTAAGTAATGCTTTAAGAGCATAAATAATATTTAAAATTTGAAATTATGATCTGGTCAGTCTCATGGAGAAATGTTTGGCGTAGCAAAGTCCGTAGCGCTGTAATTATTATTGCCATAGCACTGGGAATATTTGCCGGTGTATTTACCTGGGCATTTTATTACGGAATGGTGGACCAACGCCTGGAAACTGCAATTAAAACTGAAGTATCTCATATTCAATTGCATAATCCGAAATATATGGTTAATCCTGATATGATAAATTTTATACCCAATATTCAGGAAGTAAAAACCAAAATTGAACAACTGCCTTCAGTATCTGCAGTAAGTTGCCGGACTGTGCAAAATGCATTGATAACTTCTGCTGAAACCGGTTCGGGTTTACGGATTGTTGGGATTAATCCCGAAGAAGAGCAAAAAATAACGGATATCTATACCAAAGTCATTGATGGAACCTATTTAACAGGAATAAAGCGAAATCCTATTTTAATCGGAGAAAAACTTGCTGAAAAACTGAATGTGAAAGTCCGGTCTAAAGTAGTTGTTATTATGCAACAGATGGATGGTACCATGACAAAAGGTTCATTCAGGATTGCCGGAATTTATAAAACAACTAATTCTATGTACGATGAAATGAATGCTTTTATACGGGTTGAAGACCTAAGGAATTTAACACATTTTGAAGCATCTGCCGGACATGAAATAGCTATTTTATTAAAAAATAACCAGGATGTAGAAAGCACACTGGCAGATTTAAAAACAGAATTTCCAGATCTGGACGTAAAATCGTGGCGTGAAATTTCACCTGAAGTCAGCCTCGTAGAAGAGACCATGGATATTTCCATGTATTTTATTCTCATAATTATTTTGTTTGCATTGGGTTTCGGCATTATTAATACTATGCTAATGGCTATTCTTGAACGTGTTAAGGAGTTGGGAATGTTAATGGCTGTAGGTATGAACCGCAGGAGGGTGTTTTCAATGATTGTGCTTGAAACCGTATTTCTAACCCTTACTGGCGGAGTACTTGGTATTTTATTGGGATATGCTGCTGCTTTAATTTTTATGCGTACCGGAATTGATTTGTCTGCATTTAGTGAAGCATACGAACGAATGGGGTACGATCCTGTAATTTACCCGGTATTGAAATTAAATATTGCTGTAAAAGTTACCATTCTGGTAATTATTACCGGATTACTGGCAGCTATATATCCCGCGGTTAAAGCATTGCATTTAAAACCTGCAGAAGCGCTGAGGATTGATATGTAGTTTGAATTGATAGTAATCATTTATGAGCTTAAATATTTTAATTATAGTAATTATAAAAATTAAAAATAGACGAATAATAAAAATCTTCAATCATGAAAATAATAGATATAAAAAACCTGGAAAAAATATATAATGATTCTGAAGTCAAAGTTCATGCAGTAAACGGAGTAAACCTTTCATTTGAAAAAGGAGAATTTGCAGCAATTGTTGGCCCTTCAGGATCTGGTAAAACCACATTATTGAATCTTCTTGGAGGATTGGATAAACCTTCCGGAGGAGAAATAATTATTGATAATACTTCGGTTGGAACGCTTAAATCTTCGAGATTAATAGACTTCAGACTGCATAATATTGGATTTGTCTTTCAGGCTTATAATCTTATTCCTGTATTAACTGTTAAAGAAAATGTTGAATTTATTATGCTGCTCCAGGGGAAATCAAAAAAGGAACGGGATGCTCGTACTAAAGAATTACTTGAGGCTGTTGGCCTGATCGATCGTATTGACAGCCGGCCGGCAAAATTATCCGGTGGCCAGCAACAGCGTGTTGCGGTGGCAAGGGCGCTGGCATCCAAACCCAAGTTTATACTGGCTGATGAACCAACGGCCAACCTGGATTCAAAAACCACAGAAAATCTTCTCGAAATAATGGAGAAGCTTAACCGGGAAGAGCAGGTTACATTTATTTTTTCAACACACGATGCCCGGGTAGTAAAAAAGGCAAAACGGGTAATTACCATTGAAGATGGAAAAATTATAAGTGATGAAAGGCGTAATTAAGAATCCGGTTTTTCCGGTAAAGAACTATATGTTTTGGTTTAGGTGGCTTCAAATCAGCGCTGTTTTTATTACGCTTTTTGGATTGCTGATGACAACTTTTAATCATACGTCTGCTTTTTCGTTAATGAACCGGAATATAAATTCTGTATTTTTTAATTCGGATACGGTCGGCATTAATATACAACAATTTCAGGGATGGGTATACGGGGTTACCGGTGCGGTTATGGCAGGTTGGGGAATCATGCTTTTTTGCCTGATTACAAATGCCTTTCGGGATCTTAGCCTTTGGTCATGGTATTGTATTCTTGTTTCATTACTGGTTTGGTATGTTGCAGATACACTTACATCAGCGCTTTATAAAGTTACGTTTAATGTGGTATTAAACACAGTATTACTTATTATAATTTTTTTACCCTTGGTGCTTACACGAAAATATTTTTCAAATAAGAAAAAATTATGAAGAAATATTTATGGGTTTTAGGTTTAATAATTATAATATACCAACCCTTAAAATCACAAGCTAAGGAATCGAATAAAACTGACTTTAGCGGATATCTTTCTGCTATGTCTTGGTTAATGCATGAATCTTCTTTGGATACTTCATTATTTGAAACCTTGTTGCATAATCGTTTAAATTTTTCTTGGTACCCTGACGATAAATTTACAGCTTCTCTCCAGTTACGAAACAGGTTAATTTATGGGGATTTTGTGAAAAATATCGACAACTACAAAGATGAACTTAACAATGAACCGCATTTTATGGATTTGTCTGTGAACTGGTTTTCGGGTGGAGCTTATGTATTAAATACTACTGTAGACAGGGCCTGGTTAAAATATACCTTGAATAAACTCGAAATTACTGCTGGGCGGCAACGGATTAACTGGTCGCAAACATTTGTATGGAATCCGAATGACCTTTTTAATGTATACAATTTTTTCGATTTCGATTATGCTGAGCGTCCGGGAAGTGATGCATTAAGGCTGCAATATTATACCGGGATGGCCTCTTCGGCTGAATTTGCTGTTAAGCTTGATAGTGCAAGTAACCTTACCGCTGCAGCAAAATATATGTTTAATAAATGGGGTTACGATATACAGTTGATTACAGGATATTACAGTAGTTATTCCCTGCTCAATTCCGGTTATTTTCATTCTGTGGATTATGTGGCCGGAATGGGCTGGTCGGGGAGTATACTAAATGTTAGTTTTAGAGGTGAATTAAGTTATTTTCGTCCGAAGAGCAATTTTAACGATACTTCAGGATTATTTTATGCCAGTCTTTCTGCAGACTATATGTTCTCAAGTGAATTGGGGGTAAATGCTGAATTTTTTTACAGTGATATCCCTAAAAATATGGGGACTACTAATTTTATGCAATTTTATTCCGGGCCGATGTCTGTTAAAAATATGACATTTACACGGTACAATTTTTTTACACAGGCAAGTTACCCTGTTACCCCTCTTATTAATGCTTCCATGGCATTTATGTATTTATATGATAACGACGATATTAAAAAAATTAACGGCTATTATTTAGGGCCAAGCGTTACGGTTTCTTTATCCGACAATCTAGATATTTCTGCTTTTGCTCAGATATTTGGTTTTAAAATAAAAGACAAAGCAACTATAGATAGTACTTTTGAACAAAAAATACAATTTGGTTTTATTCGGTTAAAATGGAACTTCTGATATTATTTGGAATAATAGGGATTTTTATAAAGCGTTACCCTTACCTGAAGGAACCTGTATTGTTGAACAACCTGCCAGCTATTTTTGAGTTTTTTAAGCTCTTCGTCCGTAAATCCGTTTAAAATATTTGAATAAAAAATATATTTCTGAGCCTGAAGATCTTTTTTTGGGAATGCCCGTTCATCTCCTTTAAGGTCGATATACTTAAATTCACTGTTATTTGGTGTATCCGAGCCAATTTCAGAGATCGGAATATGATGTTCATCTATATAAGAGATCATTTTATTACGAAGGGAATAATAGGGCAAATGAGCAAGGGTTGCATCCCAGCCTTTTGCAATGTGATCAGGATATACCCAGAAATTTCCGCTTAAAAGCACAATAAGGGCAAAATAAAAAAGAATCTTCATAGTTTTAGCAGGTAACCCTGTATTAAAGATCAAATAGCTTATAAGGGCTCCAAATATCATATAAACCGGAAGAATATATCTGTGTGCAGAAAGCACTTTATAAAAAAGCATGCCTGGTGAGTAAACCACCAATGATATCAGAAATAAAACCAGTAATAATTTTATATTTCGGTCTGGCATAATCTTGTTGTGAAAAAATTTAATCAAAAAATAAAAACCAATAAGCCACAGTCCCAATCTTCCGAAATCCACAAGTCTCCATATAAGGATAAAAATGTTACGGATAAAACCGTTTATATCTACACGCTCGTAGCATCCGGCCCAATTTGAATCTTCAGGATCAAAAGTTATCCAGCCCCTCACAGAATAATGATATATAAGATATGCAAGCGACAGAACAAAGGCAGGAATATAAGAGATGATTATTTCAGTCAGGTTCGAAAAATTAAGTTTATCTTTTTTAAACAGAAATGTATAGTACAGATGAAATATCCCAATAATAGCACATGATAACATTCCCCGCATGCTAATCAAACCAAGGCCAACCATACTCAGGGCAAGTATAAATTTTTTCTGACTTAAAATTGAATTTAAAGACAAAAAGAAGAAAAATACCAGTATAAGATCACCTGAAACCACAACCATTTGGGTTAGCAGGGAAGTATCAAGGAGTATGAGCAATAATGCCGTATAAATCCAGTCGGATTCCTGAAACAAAAATTTTAAAAAACGGTACATTTGCCAGGTAATTCCCAACGCAAAGGGTAACATTAATAAATGTCCTACAGCCAGGTTTTTCCCAAATAGTTTCCATAAAAAGGCGAGGACTAATCCCATTAGAGGGGGATGGCCTGCATCAAGTTCTGCTGGCGGGATTATTGAAAAACCATTATTAAGATACCAATAAGCTTGTTTGGATTCCAAAATATCTTTGTCCCAGAAGAAAGAGTGTTGAAGGACTGAAATGATTAGAATTATAAATAATACAAAAAAGGGAAAAAGATGAATAATCTCTTTTTTTGTAATTTCAGATGTTTTCAAATTGTAGTAAATATTAGCCCTTTAATGCTTCGGCGCCACTTACAATTTCAAGTATTTCGTTGGTAATTGAAGCCTGACGTGCTTTATTATAATGCAGCTGCAATTCTTTTATTAAATCGCTGGCATTATCCGTGGCTTTATGCATGGCTGTCATACGGGCCCCGTGTTCAGAAGCAAAAGAATCCAGCAATGATTTGTAAAACACTATCCGTAATGATTTAGGAATTAATTCGTCAATAATAAGTTCTTTTGAAGGTTCCAGAATAAAATCAACTTTTGTTTCGTATCGGTCTTCTTCTTTTTCTTTTGGTACAACTGGCAAAAACTGTTCATTGATGAGTACCTGAACTGCTGCATTCATAAACTGGTTATATACCAGTTCAACAACATCATACTTACCATGTATAAAGTCGTTCATTATTTCATTTACAATGGGTAATATATTATCAAAGGTCAGCTGGTCAAAAAGATCCTGGTGTGTTGCTTTAATTTTTAGTTTTTTTGATCTTAAAAAATCAGCTCCTTTTTTGCCGATAGAAATAAAATCAATGTTATCACTTTTAAACTGTTTCTGATATTTTGATTCTATAAGTTCGGTAACTTTTTTGTTCACATTAGCATTAAAAGCTCCGCATAATCCTTTGTTGGATGTAATTACCACTAACAAAACCCTGTTTATTTCACGTTCATCCCCAAAAGGATTTCCATGTTCAGTGTCAATCATAGCACTGATGTTTTCAAGAATTTCATGAAGCTTATCCGCATAGGGGCGCATTTGGATAATAGCATCCTGGGCTCTACGCAATTTTGCAGCAGACACCATTTTCATGGCATTTGTAATCTGCATGGTAGATTTAATGGATGCAAGCCGTGTACGTATTTCTTTTAAATTCGACATCGATATTATCCTTATCTGTATTTCTCTGCAATTTCTTCAGCAACTGCTTCCAGTGTTTTTTCAACCAATTCGTTCAGGTTGCCTTCTTTGAGTGTTTGCAGTACTTTTTTATGTTTGAGTTCCAGAAATTCCAAAAATTCAGTTTCAAACTGTTTTACCTTATCCAGGGCAACTTCTCTAAGAAGTCCTTTTACCCCGCAATATATAATAGCAATTTGCTTTTCAACAGGTACAGGAGAATATTGGCCCTGTTTAAGAATTTCAACGTTTTTTGCTCCCTTGTTTAAAACGGCATGTGTGGCAGCATCCAAATCGGATCCAAATTTTGAAAATGCCTCCAGCTCACGGTACTGGGCCTGATCAAGTTTTAAGGTTCCTGCAATTTTTTTCATGGATTTGATCTGAGCCTTACCTCCCACGCGGGATACGGAAATACCCACATTAATAGCCGGACGCACACCTGAATTAAAAAGGTTAGACTCCAAAAAAATCTGACCGTCGGTAATTGAAATTACATTAGTGGGAATATAGGCTGATACGTCGCCGGCTTGTGTTTCAATAATCGGTAAAGCAGTAAGTGAACCCCCTCCTTTTACTTTATGCCGGATAGAATCGGGAAGGTCATTCATCTGGGCAGCTATTTCGTCATTATTTATAATTTTAGCGGCTCGTTCCAATAGTCTTGAATGAAGATAAAAAACATCACCCGGATAGGCTTCACGTCCGGGCGGGCGGCGTAATAGTAAAGAAACTTCACGATACGAAACGGCCTGTTTTGAGAGGTCATCGTATATTATTAATGCAGAACGGCCGGTATCTCTGAAAAATTCACCAATTGCAGCACCTGCAAACGGCGCATAAAATTGTAATGCGGCAGGATCTGATGCATTTGCAGCCACTATTACGGTATAGTTCATTGCACCGTATTTTTCTAGTGTTTTTGCTACGTTGGCAATTGTAGATCCTTTTTGTCCTATAGCTACATAAATACAATATACAGGCTCACCCTGATCGTAAAATTCTTTTTGGTTAATAATAGTATCAATAGCAATGGCAGTTTTCCCCGTCTGACGGTCTCCGATGATTAATTCACGTTGCCCTCTTCCAATAGGGATCATTGCATCAATTGCTTTTATTCCGGTTTGCAAGGGTTCACTTACAGGTTGTCTGAAAATTACTCCGGGAGCTTTTCGCTCAAATGGCATTACATAGGTTTTACCCGGGATTGGGCCTTTTCCATCAAGAGGTTCACCCAGCGTGGTAATAATACGTCCTAGCATACCTTCACCAACTTTAAGTGAAGCGATCCTTTTAAGTCGTTTTACGGAATCACCTTCTTTTATTTTTTCTGACGGACCAAAAAGAACCGCACCTACATTGTCTTCTTCCAGATTCAATACTAATCCGGTTTCCCCGCTTTCAAATTCAATCAGCTCGTTAGACTGCACTTTTGATAATCCGTGGATTCTTGCAATTCCGTCTCCAATTTGCAGCACAGTACCAACTTCTTCCAATTCTATTTCTGTACTGATTCCTTTAAGCTGTTCTTTTAATATTTTAGAAACTTCCGATGGTTTAATAACTGCCATTTTTATAGAATTTTAACACGATTATGCACTCAGTAATTCTCTTTTTATTTTATTTAATGATGATGAAATGCTGGCGTCAATCTGAAGATCTTCTATACGCAGCACAAAGCCACCAATAAGGGATTCATCCGTGAAATCTTTCAACTCCAGTTTTGTTTTAAATCTCTTCGCAATAATTTTAGCAACCATATCTTTAACTTCATCATCCAGCGGTTTAGATGTGGTTATAGTAGCCATTTTTATTCCCTGGTCCAGCTTAAATAACTCAATAAAATATCTTGCTATGGAAGGAAGATATTGTTCGCGGTTATTTTTCAACACGAGGTTAAAAAATGAAATTGTAGTCGGATTAACTTTCCCCTCGAAAATTTCACGTAATATCTTTTGTTTTTTTGAGGGTCTGACCACGGGATTATTTAAAAAATTACGAAAATCTTCCATCGAGTTTTCACACTCAAGAAACAATTCCATATCCAGTCTTAAAAATTCGGTAATTTTTTCTTCTTTTCCCAAAGCATACAAGGCTTTGGCATATCGAACCGATATTTTACTTTCGTTCATTATCCTGGCAGAATTTCTTTTTAAGCTTTAATTTAATTTAACCTGGCGTAATAATTTTTCGATAAGTTCTTTTTGTTCAGAACCTTCAGAAAGCTTTTCCTGTAAAAGTTTTTCAGCAATTTTAACAGAAACAAGGGCCACCTGAGTTTTAATTTCATTAAAAGCCATTAATTTTTCACTCTTGATATTTTCTTTTGCTGCTTCTAATATTCGGGTTGCTTCTTCAGTAGCTTTATTTTTTGCTTCGTTAATAATAGAGTCTTTTAAGTCGCGGGCTTCTTTAATAATCAAATCTCTTTCTTTTTTAGCTTCGGCAATTATTTGTTCATTATCAGCTTTTAATTTCGACATTTCCTCTTTTGCTTCCTCAGCAGAGCGCAGTGCATTTTTAATTGAATTTTCCCTCGATTTTAAAAACCCCAGGATAGGTTTCCAGGCGAATTTAGCAAGGATAAAGAATGAGATTGAAAATGCAATCGTCATCCAAATAATCGTTCCGGTATGCGGTACTAATAAATCCATAATATTAATTTTAAATCAGATAAAATCCGGAGTTTAGCCAACCGCTAAACCCGGATTTTCAATTTTTAAAGAACAACTGCCAATAAACAGACAATAACAGCAAAAAGCGAGACACCTTCAATCAAAGCAGCAGCAACAATCATATTAGAACGAATGTCACCAGCGGCTTCCGGTTGACGGGCCAAAGCTTCCATAGCATTACCTCCTATTCGGCCAATACCAAAAGCAGCAGCAACTGCAGCAATTCCAGCTCCAATTGCACCGCCAAGTTTGGCGAGACCTGCTCCAACAGCAGCCTGTAATAAAATACTTAAAAGCATAATAGATAAAATTAAATTTATATTAATGATGTTCCTCAACTGCCATACCAATATAAAGAGCAGAAAGGAATGTAAATACATAAGCCTGAATAAAAGCAACCAGCAATTCGAGAAAGGTCATAAAGATAACAAAAGCAACTGACAGCACAGAAACCCCATAACCTAGAAATACATTCATTTGACCGAAAATAAAAATTAGTGATAAAAATCCCAATCCTATAATATGTCCTGCGGTTATATTGGCAAATAATCGTACCATAAGCACAAATGGTTTGGTTAATATTCCTATAAATTCAATTACAGGCATTAATGGGATGGGTAATTTTAAAAATGTGGGAACACCAGGAGTATTGAATATATGTTTCCAGTAATTTTTATTTCCGTTTATTGTTGTAATTAAAAATGTAAATAAGGCCAATACCAGTGTTACTGCAATATTTCCGGTTAAATTAGCTCCTCCGGGAAAAAAAGGAATTAGCCCCAGCATATTATTTATCCAGATAAAGAAAAATACTGTGAGAAGAAAGGGCATAAATTTTTCATGTTTTTTTTCACCAATAGATGATTTAGCTACTTCGTCCCGAATAAAAATAATTATCGGCTCAAATGCAGATTGTATTCCTTTAGGTGCTTTATTGGGATTATTTTTATAAGCTTTCGCTATAGATAAGAATATCCATAATAATAGCGCTATTCCAATAAAAAGCGAAGCAATATTTTTTGTAATCGATATATCGAAAGGTAAAATCGTTGATCCATCTTGCAAAACTTCTACTATTAATCCTTTATTTTCTCCTTCTGTTTCTAACCGAAAACCTTTATATTCATCATGGCCATGTTGAAATTTAGATGACATAAATATATTCAGGCCTTTTTCTTTACTATAAATAATTACAGGAAGTGGAATATTAATATGTTTTTCACCCACTGTGAATATGGGCCAGTCGTGCGAATCTTCAATGTGTTCAAAAATAAAATCACCGGGTTTAAATGATTCTTTCTCCGCTTTCTTTTTATGTTCGGAAGCTTTGGTATTCTGGATTTCGTTTGCTGATAAATTAAATACGAAACCATGAATAATAAATACTACTAATATTAAAATTTTTAAATTAAATTGTTTTTGTTGCATAATTGTACAGCTCAAAATAACCACAAACCAAAAGTATATTAAAACTATATATCATGGTTGTTTCTATGGATTTCTTTTTACATATCGGATATAAGAAGTTACTTCTAAGATGGTGAAAATTATATATAAGATAAAAAGACCCAAAACAAAGTTGATAATATTTTCCTTGTCAAGGAAAAAATAAATAAGAATAATACTTAAAATCAAAAAAAATTTTAAAGCAAAGGTTAACATAAAGGCTGGAATAAATTTTTTCTTATTCTTTTCATGGGTTTTGACCAGAACGATATGGGTAAACAGGTATACAATAAAAAAAATCAGGAGCAAATAGGGGAAGATCGGCAAATAAAAACTTGAAAGCTTAGTCTTAAAAAGGAGAAAAGAAAAAATAGCTGTCAAAACAGCTACTACCAGGCTTTTAATTCCGTAAGATTTTATTTCTTTAAACATTATTTAAATTTGATAATATCTTTTATAGCATAATACATGGCAAGAATTACGGATAAAAATGAAAGTAATATTGTAAATATCGGGAATTCCAGTTTTAACCAATGATCTATTTTTATTCCCCCAAATGTTCCTGCCAGAATAATAAAAATCATCTGGAAAGCCAGGGAAGAATATTTGGCATAACTATTTAGGTTTTTCCTGAATTTTTTCTGATCCGGGTTGTTTAAAGTTTTCAAGAGTAGATTCATTACTCATTTTACAATTTCCTGAAAAGCTGGCTCCAGGCTCAATAGCAAGTCGTTTTGCAATAATATCACCATTTATTACAGAGGTAGCTTTGAGTGATAATAATTCCTGCACATTAATTTTACCTGTAATTTTACCTTCGATGTCTGAGTTTTTACAAAAAATTTCCCCCTTTACAGATCCGGTAGTTCCAATGATAACTTTACCTTTGGTTTTAATATTTCCAGCTAAACTTCCATCAATTCTCAGATCTCCATTTGAGTTGATATCACCCGTGATGTCTGTTCCCAAACCAATAAGGTTGATCGTATTACTTTCTAGTTCTGTACCCTTCATTTATTTATAAGTTTCAATAAATTAGTAATTGTAATAATTATAAGATGCTAAAGTATTACCTTATAAACAAAGATAAAATACTTTGTAAAACTTTAACGGAATAATCGGAGAATTGTTACTTAAAAAGCCTGAGATTTCCCAGGCTTTTTTTAATATATTTTTGAACCGTCGTAGGCCCATTTAAGATAAATGCTTCCCCAGGTAAATCCACCGCCAAATGCAGTAAGAATAAGATTATCTCCCTTTTTCAGCATATGTTCATAATCCCATAAACACAGTGGGATGGTTGCAGCTGTGGTGTTTCCGAATTTGTGAATATTGATCATTACTTGTTCTTTGGAAATATTCATGCGACGGGCAACGGCTTCAATAATTCTCATATTCGCCTGGTGTGGAACAAGCCAGGTTAATTCATCGGGACTTAAATTATTTCTTTTCATTATTTCAACGGATACATCTGCCATATTAGAAACAGCAACTTTAAAAACCGCTTGTCCTTCCTGATAAACAAAATGTTCCCTGGAATCAATTGTTTCATGAGAAGGTGGTTTCAAAGATCCACCGGCTTTCATATGAAGATACTTTTCTCCTGAACCGTCTACACTAAGAATACGGTCAATAATACCAAAATCTTCATTTGTAGCTTCAAGTAATACGGCTCCGGCTCCGTCGCCAAATAAAGGGCAGGTTGTTCGGTCGGTATAATCGGTAATTGATGACATCATATCAGCACCAACAACCACAATTTTTTTATAACCCCCACTCTCAATAAACCGGCATGCTGTTTCAAGAGCAAATAAAAATCCGGAACATGCGGCGCTTATATCAAAATTAAATACATTTTTTATACCAACTTTATGAGCAATAAGATTGGCAGTTGCCGGAAAGGCCATATCAGATGTAATGGTAGGACAAATTAAAAAATCGATCTCATCTGGTGTAGTTCCTGTTTTTTCAAATAGTTGTTCAACGGCTTTTGCGCCCAGATCGGAAGTAGCTTTTCCTTTTTCTTTTAGTATTCTCCGCTCTTTTATGCCAATACGTTGCATAATCCAATCATCGGAGGTATCTACCATTTTACTTAATTCAAAATTATCGAGAACATCTTCAGGAACATATCCTCCAACTCCGGTAATGGCAGCTCTAATCATTGTCATTATTGAAAGCTTCTTTTATTTTTTGGGTTAATTCTGCCTTAACAACATCCACAGTGTGTAATAACATATTTTTAATGGCAATGTCATTTGAAATTCCATGACCGATAATTGCGGGAGCATTTATACCCAGAATAGGTGTACCACCATAATTTTCAAAATTGAATTTTTCGAAAAAGGTGTCTTTTATCTTTCGTTTTTTTATTAATGTGTAAAAGGCTTCAGCTTCTTTCAACATTACATTCCCAACAAATCCGTCGCAAATAATAACATCTACTGTATCGTCAAATAATTGATTACCCTCAACATTTCCTGTAAAATTGAAATCTTTGGAGTCTTTCATTGCCTGGAAAGTAGTCTTGGTAAGCAGATTTCCCTTTTCTTCTTCAGCTCCGATATTTAAAAGTCCCACCCGGGGAGATTCAATATTTAACACATATTTAGAATAGAGAGAACCCAATATGGCATACTGATAAAGTACATCGGGCTTACAATCGGGATTGATTCCCACATCAAGTAATAAAGTAGGAGTATCTGAATATCTGGGAATGGCAGCGGTAATACAAGGGCGGATTACACCGGGGATTGATTTTACTACTTGCATACCTCCAACGAGCATTGCCCCGGTATTTCCGGCGCTGGCCAATGCATCAATTTTACCTGTTCGTAATAATTTAAAACCAATAACAATACTGGCATCAGGTTTTTTTGAGAAAGCTTTGGCAGGATGTTCTCCCATACCAATAAATTCCTCAGTATGTACTATTTCGAATTGCGAATGATCAAATCCTTCACCCTCACAAATCTCATGAATTTTGGATTGATCGCCAATTAATACAAGGGTTGTATCGCTTTCAATTTGATTATGGGCCAGAATTGATCCTAAAACTGTTGCTTTAGGAGCAAAATCTCCTCCCATGATGTCTATTCCGATTTTCATTTTATAAAAAAATTAGCAGGAATATCATTAAAGAATACCTTACCTATGCTGATACTTCTTTTTCTAAAGCTAATTTTCCTTTATAATGTCCGCATTCCGGGCAAACCCTGTGGTATTGCACGGTTGCTCCGCAATTCTGGCAATTCATTACAGTCGGTGCAGTTGCCTTATAATGCGTTCTCCTCTTATTTCTTCTTTGTTTTGAAGTTTTTCTCTTCGGATGAGCCATATGAATAAATTTTAATTTTTGTTATCGAATATATTTTTAAGTTTTTCCCAACGCGGGTCAATAATATCTGTATTTTTTATTTCAAACTGTTCCAGTTTTTTTATCATTTCGGGATTACATCCCGATCTACCTGATGAATCCGGGGGATGAATTTTTTTATACGGGATACTTAATCCAATGCATTCATAAATATATTGCGCAATATTTAACTCGTGTTCATTTGGAGGCAGAATTAAAATATCAATATCATTACTGAAATCTTCTTCTCCAAATTTTACAAACAAATTACTCTTATAGGATATTGGAAGCGAAAAGTAATCCAGGCATCTGTCACATTGCACTTCTATTGTGCCTTCCAAAAAAAAATCAAGCTCCAGTAATTGTGTTTTTTTTGTCAAGGATACTTGAATTTTTACATTCCCATTGGTTACTTCAAGCGCATTATATTCTTCAAAGAACTTATGATTTGCTTCAAAAACAAATTCATGTTTTCCTTCATTCAGCCCTTTAAAAGGGATAATATATTGATTACCAAATTTCAAGTATGCCTAAATTTTGGTCGTGCAAAAGTATTATAAAATTCTTAGAATAAAAAAAGAAAAATTAATTTTTGAAGAATAATTGAAGGTTTTAAAAACAGGGTGATTTAATTCAGCAGGATTAATTATAAATAGTAAAAAATATTCAACATCAGGCAGTGAAATGGTTTTCAATAGTTTCAATAAGGGTATCGATAAAAAAGTTATCTTTTACAACATATTTCTTAGCGCCCAGCTTTATAAATTCATCGATTAAACCTTCATCCTTTTCCCTGCTTAATATAATAACCGGTATATGGCGGTCAAATTTTTTAATTTTTTTCAAGGTCTCCAAACCAGACATAAATTTAGAATCATCCTCTCCTAAAATATAATCCAATACTATCAAATCAGGATTTTGGTTCAGGTTTTTAACACAATCTTCACCGGAAAAATAAGATTCCACGTTAAATCCGTCCCTGCATTTAAAGGTATATTCCATAAGATTTAACATCATTTTGTCATCATCAACAAAAAATATCATCTTATTTTTCATTCAATAGAATTTAATAGTTTAACAGGTTAAAGTTTATCAGTATATACGTAAAATCAAAAAAAGTAATGTTACACTTTGTCTTGAGCGCTGTTTTTTTTGATAAAATGCCCCTGTTGTTAGATAAAAAAACAGGAAAGCCTGCAAAAAAAAGGCTTTCCTGTTAATTATTTTATAATTTAAAAGTTACACCTAGAGTCAACCAGGCAATACCATAACCAAGTTCTCCCATTAAAGCAATATTATCACTAAAATAATATTTTCCTCCTACAAAAAATGAATAGGCAAGTCCGGAACCTGCAGCAGTATTATAATCTTCCCAGGCAGGATCATCGTATTTAAAGCTGACAATTTTAGCTCCCAGTAACAAACCTACATATGTATCAAGATTATCCATAAATTCCATATGGTATGTTCCCCTGGCACCAATAATAATGGTTGTTATTTTCCAACTGTAGTTCAAAAAAGCGCTATAATCATATTTGTAACTTGAAAATCCGGCATATCCACCTAATCCAAGAACACCCGGACCGATATCATCCCTGAATCCATAATCAAGAGAAACAGAAATGGGTGGAAGGGTAGTTTTATAATAGCTACCGGTATACAATGCATTTCCCAAACCAATACCCAGATTTAAGTCTTTATCTCCCTGATTAAACATTTGAGCATTAGTAGTCATGGGCAGGATAAAAGTTCCTAAAGCAAAAACAAGAGCGAGTAATAATGAATTTTTTTTCATAGGGTTAAATTTAAATGGATTAAAAATATTGTTTAAAAAGATTAAGTTGTGAATAAGGGTTTAAAATTAATAAAATTATCAAATTTTATTCATAACATTGATTTATCTATTTAGTTCAAAAAATGAAATTTGTTAAAATTAAAATATAGAAACCATTTCTATTCAGAAATCGTATTTTTGTAAACTTAAATGATAAACGATAAAAAATGTCAAAAAATTTTGGAGAAATAATTCAGGTTATCGGACCCGTAATTGATGTAAGTTTTGAAAATTCAGGTGTTGAATTGCCTAATATTCACGATGCCCTTGAGGTTGAAAAAGAAGATGGAGAAAAACTTATTGCAGAATGCCAGCAGCATATTGGGGAAAATACAGTAAGGGCTATTGCCATGGACTCCACAGACGGACTTCAAAGAGGAATGAAAGTACAAGCAATGGGGAGTCCCATTAAAATGCCGGTAGGAGAACAAATCAGAGGAAGATTATTAAATGTGATTGGTGAACCGATAGATGGTATTGGTAAATTAGATAAAAAGGGAGGATACGGGATTCATAATGCCCCTCCGATATTCGAAAATTTATCTACCGAAACGGAAGTTTTATTTACGGGTATTAAGGTAATCGATTTACTGGAACCCTATTCCAAAGGTGGTAAAATCGGATTATTTGGTGGAGCCGGTGTAGGAAAGACTGTAATTATTATGGAGCTTATAAATAATATTGCAAAAAAATATTCGGGGCTTTCTGTATTTGCAGGTGTTGGTGAGCGTACCCGTGAAGGAAATGATTTGCTTCGGGAAATGATTGAATCCGGTGTTATCAAATATGGGAAAGAATTTGAAAAAAGTATGGAAGCCGGTGGTTGGGACCTTTCAAAAATTGATCACGAGGCTTTAAAAGAATCCCAGGCTACCTTGGTATTCGGTCAGATGAACGAACCTCCGGGAGCTCGTGCTACAGTTGCTCTGTCCGGATTAACAGTTGCCGAATCTTTCCGTGATGGTGATGAAAAAAGCGGAGGCAGGGATATTCTGTTTTTTGTTGATAATATTTTTCGTTTTACCCAGGCTGGCTCAGAAGTATCCGCATTATTAGGAAGAATGCCTTCTGCAGTTGGTTATCAACCTACACTTGCTACTGAAATGGGGTTGATGCAGGAACGAATTACATCCACAAAACGGGGTTCCATAACTTCCGTACAAGCTATTTATGTTCCTGCAGACGACCTTACCGATCCTGCTCCGGCTACTACATTCTCGCATCTTGATGCTACTACGGTACTTAACAGAAAAATTTCTGAGTTGGGTATTTACCCGGCTGTTGATCCACTGGATTCGACTTCAAGAATTCTTAATGAAGAAACTGTAGGAAAAGAACATTATGAGACTGCACAGCGAGTAAAAGAACTGCTGCAGCGATATAAAGAACTTCAGGATATTATTGCTATTCTGGGTATGGACGAACTTTCTGAACAGGATAAACTGGTTGTACACAGAGCACGACGTGTTCAGCGATTCTTATCACAACCGTTCCATGTTGCCGAACAATTTACCGGAATTGCAGGTGCTATGGTTTCTATTGAAGACACGATTAAAGGATTTAATATGATTATGAACGGCGATGTGGATAAATATCCCGAAGCTGCCTTTAACCTGGTGGGTACAATTGACGATGCTATTGCCAAAGGTGAAAGATTATTGGAAGATGCAAAAAACTAATGTATTTCTGAAACACAATTATTGTGAAACTTGAAGTAATTACACCAGACAAGGAACTTTATAAGGGTGAGATAAAACTTATTCAGGTTCCGGGAGCAAAAGGCTCTTTTGAAATATTAAATAACCATGCCCCGATAATATCAACTCTTGATAAAGGAACCATAAAAATTATTGATAATCTCGATAAACCGGAATTTATTGAAATTTTAGGCGGTGTTATTGAAGTAAAAAGAAATCATATTATTGTACTTGCAGATATCGTTTGATTGGGGAACATTTTTAAAAATATGAAGTATGGATTTTTGGTTGTATTTTGTTTTTTATTCATTAACAAATCATATAATCAGCAAAAGGTTTATTTTTATTCAGCTGATAGCCTGAAAATTACTGCCGATCTTTTTTTAAAAGATTATAGCCTGCCTTATATTCTACTTTTTCACCAGGGGGGATTTAGTCGCGGAGAATTTCGTGAAATAGCCGGAAAATTAATGAAATTTAATTATAACTGTCTGGCAGTTGACTTACGTGCAGGAGATAAGGTAAATTATGTTCGTAATGAGACAGCCCAAAGAGCACATGAAAACAATATTCCCCATCAAATGATTGACGCAAAATCAGACATTCTTGCAGCAATTAATTATGTAAGTAAAAATTCAGATCAACCAATGGTGCTGTTTGGCAGTTCTTTTTCGGCTTCTTTATGTATACTTGCAGCTAAGAATAATGAAAAAGTAAAAGCCGTAATTGCCTTTAGCCCGGGAGAATATTTTCGTCCGGAAATCATTGTTAAAGATGAACTGGACGGTTTTGATAAACCGGTATTTGTATCTTCATCCGATTTGGAATACACTTATATTCTTGATATGTTTTCTTCCGTTCCTTCAAAGCAAAAAACGATATTCAAGCCTTATGAAGGGAAAGGGATTCATGGTGCCAAAGCATTATGGGACGAAAATGAATACAACGGAGAATACTGGATGGAACTAATTAGATTTTTTAAAAAGATAAAAGACAGTTAGAAAAATACTCCGGAATTTCATTTATATTCGTTTTTAAAAAATCCAAAAAACCGTGGTTAAATTCTTAATTATCAGATTTAGTTCCATTGGAGATATCGTTTTAACTACCCCGGTGATTCGTGGACTTAAAAAGCAGGTTGAAGGTGCAGAAGTTCATTATCTAACCAAAAAACAATATTATCCTATTCTTAAGAAGAACCCATATATCGACAAAATTCATCTGCTTGATAACAGCTTAAACAATATTATTCAGGAGCTTAAGAATGAAAAGTTTGACTTTATTATTGATTTACATCATAATTTAAGATCTGCCGTTGTTAAAAATAAACTACGGGTAACCGATTTTTCTTTCCATAAGATTAATTTTAAAAAATGGCTTATTGTAAATTTTAAATTGAATAAGCTTCCCCAGGTCCATATTGTTGACCGATATATGAAAACCTTATCGATATTTGATGTAAAAAACGATGAGGAAGGTTTGGATTATTTTATTCCCGAAGATGAAAATATTCCGGTTGAAAAACTGCCGATCGATTTGCACAAGGGTTATATTGCTTTTGTAATCGGAGCTAAACATGCCACAAAAAGGCTGCCATTAGAAAAAATCGTTTCCATTTGTAATAAATTAATATTTCCTGTAGTCCTTTTGGGTGATAACAACGACCGGCAGATCGGGGAAATAATTGTTAAACAATCAACGGGAAGGGTGTTAAATTTTTGTGGAATGTATTCCATAAACGAATCAGCTTCATTGGTTAAAAATTCAAAACTGGTAATTACCCATGATACCGGACTGATGCATGTGGCAGCGGCTTGTAATAAAAAAATTATTTCTATTTGGGGAAATACTATTCCGGAATTTGGAATGTACCCTTACCTGAAACAGGGAAAGGCTGAAATTTTTGAAATAAAAAACCTAAAGTGCCGTCCCTGCTCAAAAATAGGATATGAAAAATGTCCGAAAAAACATTTTAGATGTATGAACGATCTGGATATATCGGAGATCGTTAAAAGTGCAAATTCTCAATAATTTTTTTAAGACGGCATAATAGTCAGATATTATTTACATTAACGGCCGTTAATTTTAATAACTTATTGCACATGTAATCTAAATCCTGGGAATTGCAGATTAATATGTTGCAGTATTCAATAATTCAATAAATTCCCCGGTCAGATTAATTCTAAACTATTGAGAGTTACTTGATTTCTTTGGATTTTTAATTACATTTGGCCAATTATGGGGTTTTTTTGGATTGCTTATGAGACTGCTTTTGCTAATATTCGCCTCTGTTATTTTATGTACCACAAGTTCATATAGTCAAAAGATTACCCATTCGGTAATTTCTTCCTATGGCACTGCGTATAATGATGGATTTATCTATGTGGCAAATACCGTGGGAGAAACTGTAGTAGCCACATTTCAATCTGATCTGAATTTTTATCTTACCCAGGGTTTTCATCAGCCCCCTTTACGGTTATTGCCTTACAATTCCGAATCGAATACTATCAGTATAGGACCAAATCCGGTAACTTCAATGAATTTATTTTTATTGAATATAACATTCGAAGTAAAAGATATTTCAAACTATACAGTGGAAGTATATTCTATACTGGGAGTTAGAATGGACCAGAAGAAACTCACCGATGTACTCAACGGACAGGTGTTGAAAATTAATCTTCAAAATTATTCAAAGGGAACGTATATTGTGCACGTCTTTTCTTCGGATGGGAAAATGATACTAACAGAGAAAATTGAAAAATTATAAACGATTTGTTTATGATAAAAAAAGCAGGAATATTAGTAGTTGTTTTAATCCTTTGTGTTGACTGGTCATCTGTTTTTTCGCAGGGAGCGCCTATGGGATTAAATTACCAGGCTGTGGCCAGGGACTATAACGGGCAGGAAAAAAGGAATGAACAGATCACAGTGTGGTTTACGATTATTTCCGGTGATGCAGGAGGTGAAGTTCAATGGCGTGAAAACCATACCACCTCAACCAACGAGTTTGGTTTGTTTAACCTGGTAATAGGTCAGGGAACCAGGGAAAGCGGGGAGGCAGAAAGTTTCTCGGAAATACATTGGGGATTATCACCACACTTTCTAAAAGTTGAAATCGATTTTGATGATCAATATGGTGTAATGAACATGGGTACTACCCAGCTGTTATCCGTGCCCTATGCCTTGTATGCTGAATATGCAGGTAACGGCGGTTCGGGAGGTATAGGCGATCCTGATGACTTTGACAAGGACCCTACTAACGAACGGCAAAATTTGTCGCAAACCGATACCCTTCTGCTGCTAATTAATAATGACGGTACCACACAGTCTTCGTTAAAAAATGATTTTGACCCGAAAAACGAAATCCAGGATTTGTCCCTGAGTAACAATATTCTAAAAATTTCCAATAACCCCGATGCCAATGATATTAATCTGGCGGGTTATCTTGATAATACTGATAAACAGACATTGTATAATAAAAGTGACAGTATTGGAATTACAAATGGCAATACCATTGATCTCAGCCGCTTTAATGACAATACCGATGCACAGCGCTTAACAATGGAAACAGATTCTTTGCGTATTTCAGGAGGGAATGCTGTAGATATTTCACTTTTAAAAAATCCGGAGAGTGTTTATTTTTATGCAAATAGAACAACTGTTTATGTCCCCAGTACAGGTGAATATTACGTACTTAAATTTGACGATATAAAAACAAATGTTGGCACTGCATTTAATGGCAGTTCCGGAAATTTTGTTGCTACAGAAACCGGATTATATTCTTTTTATCTTGTTTATCATGCACAAAAATCTCATAAAATAATATTATCAATTGATAATACTAATGTTGAAACATTTGAAACCAGCACTTTAGTCGGCACCTATAGATATTCTTTCATGAGATATTTAACCCAAGGCAATATAGTAAATATTATAATTCGTAATGAATCCATTGACCCAACTGAAATTGGTTTGGCAACATTTGCCGGCTTTAAGGTCTATTAAATCCGGCAGTGGATAGCCATACAGACTTGAATTCATTATAAAAATCCCAGTCAAAAACTTTTCCCATATTTCAGAAACTATCCATCTTTCTTTTTCGTACACCTTTCTGTTTGACAATCATCCGTTTTTATGTTGATTTCTTGGATGTTTGTTTGCACAACAGCTCTTAGTTTTTTTGTATATTTAAACAATTTTGTACTTATGTACAATGATTCACTTATTTTTAAGTTTTAATCATTAGGGCAAAATAAAATTTTAATCAGAATGGCAAGTTTACGCGCTTTACTGGGGATGTTTCCCGAAACTTCGGATATTGAAGAAAAACGCACTGCATTAATTGAAGAATTCAATGAATTCAATAAATTCTCAGAGTCCGATGAATTGAAAGAATATCTTGATCTTAAAAAAAGGGTTACCTCACCCGAATTTGCAGTAAGGAAAAAACAAATCCAAAAACAAAAATTCAAAGATACTGATGAGTACAAAAAGGAGCGGGAATATACCCATCTGATTAATACAAAAGATATAAAACTATATTATAAGACTAAAGATTCCCTGCAACTAAAGGATTTTGAATTGCTGCATTCTTCCAGTGAATTGAAATACTTTTATGAACTTGAAGAATATCTGAAATCCCCTGAGTTTAGAAGGGTAAAGAGTTTTATGAAAATGTCCCAGCGCAAAAGAGAGCGCCAGACTGTAAAACCAACTGAGGCCGCATACTATAATGAAACAGAAGCATATCAAAAAGAACAGGAATACAAAGATTTAAAAGTTTCAGAATCGTTTAAATCATATTTTAAATTTAAAAAATCAAAAGAATTTGCCAATTATAAGCGGCACGAGGGCTCAGAACGTATTACATATCTTGAAGAGCTGGAAAAGTTTTTAAAATCAGAAAAATTTCTGAATGTAAAGGAATATATGGCACTGTCTCCTGCCCGAAAATATGAATTGTCTGAAGAATACAAGGAGGAGCAGGAATACCTTAAGCTCAAAGAATCGGAGAAAATAAAATGGTATTATAAAGTATCCGGTTCTAAAAAATTCGATGAACTTAAAAAATGGGAAGTTACATTCGAAGACGATTTTACCAAGAAAGAACTGGATCAGTCAAAATGGATTACCCGGTATTTTTGGGGAGAGACCCTTTTACAGGAAAGTTATTCACTGCCGGGCGATAAACATTTTTATACCGATGGCAAAAACCTTGTAATATCAGATAGTATATTAAAGATTATTACTCGAAAAGAAAATAAAAGCGGGAAAAGCTGGAATCCCAAAATCGGTTTTTTCCCTAAAGAATTTAATTATACATCCGGATTGATAAGCTCCGGAAATAGTTTCAGGCAGAAATACGGAATATTTGAAGCCAAGATTCGATTTAGCAGTATGCATCCGGTACGGCATGCCTTCTGGATGTTATCCGATCATATTATGCCTCATATTGATGTAATGAAAACCGATAAAAAATTAATGTTTAATTATTTCTGGGGTGATATCAAATCGAAGCGCGGGATTAAAAAGAAAATGTCGGGATTGAAATCAGATCGGTTTGTGGATAAATTCTTTATTTATACCCTGGAATGGAACCGGAAAAAAATTCGGTGGAAAATTAATGGGGTAACTGTGGCTACTTTATCAGAACATATACCGCACGATCCGATGTATGTTAACCTTTGTTCCGGAATAACCGCCGAGGTAAACGGGAAAACCTTGCCAACTGAAATGGAAATAGACTGGGTTAGGTGTTATCAAAAAACAGAAAATTAATTCCAACCGCCCAGCCGGTTATTATTCAAAGTAAACAGGTGTTTATTGTAAATTTATTTTTATAGCATATTTAAAAATTGCTATAAAATGCATCACACTTCCTGCAATTACAAATAAGTGCCATATTAAATGACTGTAATTAATTTTTTTCTCGAGTTTAAAAAATACAGTTCCCAGCGTATAACATGCACCCCCAATAAAAATGAACATCATTCCCATTACGGGCATATGCTTAAATAATGGAATTAGAAAAAATAATAGCAACCAACCCATTAAAATATAAGAGAGTATAAAAAAAATGGCTACGCCTTTTTCAAAAGTATTGGTAAAAAATAATTTCAACACGATACCTGTTGCTGCCAATCCCCATTGAATGCCAAACATCACCCATCCCCAATCACCTTTAAGCACAACAAGGGCTATGGGAGTATAGGTACCGGCAATCAGAAGATAGATGGCTACCTGATCGAAATTGTGAAAAAAATCTTTGGCTTTACCTGCTTTGAGAGAATGATTAAAAGTTGAAGAAAGATATAATACTGTAAGGGTTGTTCCATATATCGAAAAACTTACTACATGCCAGGCTGTGGCGTATTTGGCTGAAAAAATAACCAGTAATATCAGCGAAACAATTCCAAAAATTGCCCCCAAACCGTGCGATATTGCATTAGCAATTTCCTCTCCTTGTGAAAATCTTCTTTGTACTTTCATTTTATAGCCGGAGTTTATTGAAAAAAACCAAAGGTACCGGATTTCTTAGTATTCTAAGAAAATCTGGAGCTGCAATTTTGAGAATAATAAACCAAACATCGATTATTTAAGGGAAAGAGCAGGGTAATATGAGGTATAAACTAAATATTCAAAGCTATAGTCGTGAATCAGTTCATCCCAATCCAGAATAGCCACCGGTAAATTAAAATTTTCAGTTTGCATATGTTTAACGGAGCAATGGTTTAGGCTAAAATATACCGGAAGGATTAAACAGACATTAACATCAGGTTAATTCTTTGTAAATCGGCAATAAGTTATTAACATAATAGCATTAAAGTAATAAAAAGTGCCTCAAAAGTATCAACCGCTTCTATGCAATTTCCTTAACTATACCACCAACTTTTTTTACCGTATCTTTTGAGGCACCATTTACTTCAAGGCTTTCTATTCATTATGAAATCTGAATGAAAGCCTTACTTTAGTGCGGTAAGCCACTACCTTATCGTTTTCAAGTTTCAGGTCCTGAGATACAACTTCGGCAATTCTTAGGTCTTTTAATGTTTTGCCTGCCTGTTCAATTGCCATTTTTGCTGCCTCTTCCCATGAAGTCGGACTTGTCCCTATTAATTCAATTACTTTATAAATGCTCATATTACCTCCGTAGTTTGAATAATAAATTCTTATTTTGAAGATCCGGAAATGAAAAAATGAGAAAATAAATAGTGGAAAGTGACTCTATATAAATTTACAACTATTCATACAGAAAATCAACCGAAAGGCAGTTTTGTTTTAATGACTTTTAATTAATTACACTCATCGAAAAGATGAGATTTTAACGTTCATTCATTTTATAGGCCGGAATAGTCTTATTTCAAAAAAAAACTAATAATTTAAATGGATTAAATAATTCAAAAGCTGAAAAATGATTACTTTTTTTTCTGTACTGAATTATTTAATTTTATAAGGTTTAAGATCATTCTTAAATACAGATTATATAAATGGTGTTATTGTTTAAATAAAGATTATTTGGTCATTTGTTGAGTATAATCTGTAATTAATTTCAATGTTAAAAGAATTGTGAGCGTTTATTTTTTAAGAATAATTTAGAATATATATCTATATGTTAAGGTGAACATTCAGGCAAAGCCTGAAAGATGCCGGATTGGGTGAAAACTTTAAAAACTGCAATTATGAAAAACATTATTCAAATTGCTGCAAACGAGCTGGCTCAGAAAGAAATTTCAGGACCGGAACATAATCTCACTATTGTCAATTATGCTAAGGAAGCCGGTTTTACGTGGGTAAATGATGATGAAACCGCATGGTGCAGTATTTTTATGAACTGGGTTGCCCTAAAAGCCGGCTTAAAACGAAGTAAAAAAGCCGATGCACGTTCGTGGCTGAAGATCGGGACCAAATCAGATGGATCGCCTGAACCCGGAGATGTAGTTGTTTTCTGGAGAGAAAGCCCGCAATCATGGAAAGGGCATGTCGGAATATTTTTCGGATATTCTGCAAATCTAAAAAACGTATTTACACTGGGAGGTAATCAGGGAAACAGCGTATCAATAGCTTCATATCCTGCCAATATGGTATTAGGATTTCGAAGGCTGGGACCTCAAACAATTGCTGCTTTGGCAGACAAAGAGCTCCGGTTTGGTGATACTGGCCAGGAAGTAAGGGCATTGCAGGAGGCATTATCAGTAGCCGGGTTTGCCTGTGGTAAAATCGATGGAGATTTTGGAATTAAAACCGAAGCTGCAGTGAGGGCTTTACAGGCTAAATCAACCCATCTGAATATTGACGGAATTTTTGGTAAAAACACAAGAAATTATTTGATAACCTTATTAAATCAATAAATTATGTTTGGATCAACTGCTCTTGATATTGTAATTGGCCTGATCTTTATTTTTCTTTTATATAGTTTACTGGCCACTGTAATTGCTGAAATAATTGCAACATTTTTTGGCTTGCGTGCCCGAAACCTGTCAAAAGCCATTTCGCGTATGCTTGAAGATGATAACCATAAAGGTGAACTTACCCGGAAGTTTTACAATCATCCACTAATTAAATACCTGGCCCCCGGAAATTTTTTTAAAAAACCCTCTTATATCTCGCCCGGTAATTTTTCAAAATGCCTTTTGGATATCCTAAAAGAACTGGGGAAGGGAGATGCGGAAATAGAAAAAGTGAAATCGGGATTAGAAGGTATGGAAAACAAAGCTGAAAAACTTGAAGCCATTGAACGTTTGCTGGCAGAAACAGAATTGACAGACAGCGAACAAATGGCATCGGTTAAAAGCTTAATGGGAAATAAAAATACGCATAATGTTCTATCGAATACTGAAACAGGCGGATTTTTAAAATCGTTGCTAGACGATGCTCAAAATGACCTCGTAAAATTTAAATCGCTGATTGAGCAATGGTATGATGATACCATGGACCGCGCAACCAGCTGGTATAAGAGTAATCTTCAGATTATCCTGGTTGGTATTGGATTTATACTTGCCGTGAGTTTTAATGCTTCAACAATAGAAATTGCAAAAATGCTTTCTAAGGATAAAAATGCGCGTGAACAAATGGTACAACTGGCGTCATCTTTTTCTGAAAATAATGCCGGATTAATAGCCAATTATGATAGTCTGCCGGCTGAGTTTCAGGAACGCCTGGACACCTTACTTGCTATAAAGGGATTAGTGCAGGAAGATATCAATAATGCCGGAGAATTACTGGGGGCCGGTTGGAAATTACCGGATAGCCTCGGAGTGAAACCCATAAAAGAACTAAATAAAAAAGGCGCAAATATTTCCTGTTTAATTAGTGATAAAGATACATTTATCATCCAGTTTCCCGATGCGCAAACGGCAAAACAAAATAAAGGATTTTACCAGCTTGTATCTTCCGGAGGGGAACCTTCCAATAGTAATATAAATATTCCTGAAGATCAGAAAGTATATTATGCTTCATTAGACAAGTGGTTATACTTTTATAAAACTTTTTTGGCAAATATCTGGGGTTATATTCTCACGGCGCTTGCAGTTTCCCTGGGGGCGCCATTCTGGTTCGATTTGTTAAATAAACTGGTAAAGGTCCGGAATTCAGTTCAGGAGCTGACAGGTCAGGTCAAAAAACAGGGCCCTTCCACAACAACCGCTCCACCGTTAAACCGTGAGGGATGAAAAAAGGGATTGTTACCACATACCTGAATGTGAGGACCGAAAGCCCCAGCGTTAATGCTCCTAACCCACGTTATTATCTGCCAGGTGATGAGATAAAAATTAAAAATACGGTTGAAGGAGACCGATATAAAGGGAATGACAAGTGGTACCAGCTTAGCATAGGGGGATTTGTGTGGAGTGGAGGGGTAGAAATAGTTACAGAGATTGAATCAGGTATTCGTGAAATTGTTATTGATCATATTAATTATAACCGGTTAATTAATAATGTTCCGGATGAATGGCGAAATTCTATGGGACGAGGTGTAAAAATTGCAGTCATTGATTCCGGTATTAACCTGAACCATCCGGACCTCCATATTCTCCAATCCAATGTTTTTGATGTATGTAATAGTGACTCTGGATATAATGATACGCTTGGGCATGGCACCCATATTGCCGGTTTAATCGATGCTAAAATAAAAGGGATTAAAGGGATTACCGGAGTGGCTCCTGAGGCAGAGCTTTACATATTTAAAGCAAGGCATGAAACTAAAAAATTTAATCCTCAGCAGATTGCCGTGGCAATTGAAAAGGCGCTTGAATCAGGAGCCAAAATAATTAACATGAGTTTTAAACTATCCTATTTTGATGATGTGAAATTTAAAAATGCGATTCAAAAAGCAAAGGAGAATAACTGTATTATGATTGCTGCTGCCGGTGACGATGAATTTCTTAAGTACGATCAGTTTAATAAACCTGCATTCTTTGAAGAAATGATTGCAGTGGGAGCTGTGGATATTGATTTTCATCAATCCAACACTAAAAAGTATAATACAAAACTCGATTTTATTCTGCCAAAAAAACTACTGTGGTCAGCTTCTACAAGTGAAAAAAATAATTATGAACAACTCGAAGGATCCAGTATGGCAACAGCCCTGATAACCGGAATTTCCGCTCTTTATTTTAGTTTCAAAGGGATTTATACCGATATTACTAAGGAACAATTACTTGCCGATCTTAAAAATAATGCTGAGGATATAATGAATTATACTTCAGAAGAACCCTTAAAATATTTTTCAATATGAAAAAGTTATCCTTAAGCTTAATTGTACTAATTGGAATGATTGCTCCTGGCAATTGCCAGATTGGGTATTTTAATGCGCAAACATTAAAAAGTAATTTAAACGGGAATATATGGAATGATGATGAGTCAATAAAAATATTTAAATTCTATCTGGGTACTCCTCCCGTTGGCCAGAATCCGGAGGATTATTATGTTGCCGCTTTTGAAGCAAACCCGTTTTTGGGAAAAGATTATAACCTGAGTTTTGATGAAGTGCAGTCATCAAAAATAATAGGAAGCATTTCAGATATTGTCAGCTCTGTTCCGGGGCTAAACGTTACCAACTTTGCCGATGGCCTGTCGCAATTCCTGGTGGCACGGGTAAAAGAAGAATTGTCCATAAGCTTTTTTGCAGAGTTCAGAGATAAGCTTGCTGAATATTGGGAGCTTCAAACGCTTTTTCCTAATACCTATAGTGTGCTTAATTCCATCGACCAGGAAATATACCGGTTTTCTGCCTATACAGGAACCCTTAGAGAGTCGTTTAATCTTGATTTATCACTTATGCTTCCCCACTATCGCGAATTGCTCGAAGACGACCGTATTAAGGCACAATTTACAGACAATTTGAAGTTATATAATATGCTGCTTCATGCCGCATTTATTGCACAAGAATTTGCCGATGGCGCCCATCCGGGGGACGTACTTCATAATTTTGCCACAGAGCAGGCCACTCCTGAAAATTTAATTTATATCGATAAAAATGCCTATAACTACCTGAGGCTTGTAGATATTTTTTCACAATCCCTGAGGTCGGAGACCGAAAATAAATATTGGGTGCCAGCCGATTCAATTAACATGTTAAGAAATGATACCACGGTATTTAAAATTTATCTGGGTTTAATCTGGCAACAGGCCAAAAATAGCGGCATAACCATAAAAGGTGATATTACGCCGTATATTGGCTTAATTACCGGATTTTCTCACAACACCACGGATATAGAAAGGAATTTTACAAACCTTAAGATTAAAATGGACAGCGATACCTTGAAACCCGGGTTTGAAGATTATTATAAACTTTTTTATTCAGGGTTGAACCTGATTAAGTTTATTGATAAAACTGCTGATGTTACTTCTGAAGGAAAAATTAAAACAGCAGGATTAAAAGATTTTATAACCATTACCGACAATTCAGCAAACCTGGTTTTTAATGTTTACCAGGAGAATTACGCAATGGCCGTAATGAATCTTACAGGAATTTATAATGCAGCATTTGTAAAACCACTTGATAAAAAAATTGAGGAATTAAAAATTGCCAACGCCGGAAAAGAAGAAATAAAAACGCAACAACAATTGTTCGATACCAAAAACAGGATGATGAATGCCATTGTAAAATACGGAAGTTTTGGCGCTTCCCTGGTGGAAGCCGAAAACAGTGAACAGGTACAACAGGCTATTGAAGCCATAGCCCTGCCTCCCGGAAGCTCAAGAATAAAAAAAGAAACCCGGAGCAGTGTTTCGCTGAATGCCTTTGTGGGCCCGTATTTTGCATACGAAAACCTGCCTGTAGAAAATAGTACTAATTATGAATACGGTGCAGGGATTTCCAGTCCTGTTGGGATTGCCTTTAATAAATCAGTTGACTGGTGTAATACAGCAAAAAATAACAGTTCAATATCCCTTATGTTTTCTGTAATTGATCTTGGCGCGGTAACTTCTTTAAGGTTTAAAGATGACAAGACCGAAACCTTGCCCCTGATTAAACTTTCCGATATTTTTTCTCCCGGTGTATTCCTGGTATATGGTTTCCCAAAACTGCCGGTTGCCCTTTCCGCATTTGCGCAAATGGGACCACGACTGCATAAAATTACGGATACCGAAGCCGAAGTTTCGGATGTATATTACCGGTACGGGATTAGCCTGATGGTTGATATTCCGATTATTAACCTGGGGTCGAAAGCGAAATAGTTATTATATAGTTAGCTTACTCAAAATCTTTAAAAATTAAAATTGATTCAAGGATTCTCTTGTGCCTTTTATTTTTTGAAGATTTTAAACCTGACAATAGACTAACAAAAAAGCCGGAAGAAACTATTCTCCCGGCTCAGTGTAGCCCCACCGAGACTTACTGAATCACCTTTGGTGTTCAGCACAGGCTTCTCGTCTCGCGGTATTATGCTTATCTGTATTAATAAACAATAAAAGCCGGAAGAAACTTATCTCCCGGCTCAATGTAGCCCCACCGAGACTCGAACTCAGATCTACAGTTTAGGAAACTGCTATTCTATCCCTTGAACTATGGGGCCAAAATGTGGCGACAAAAATATTGAAATTCAGCAATGAATCAAAACATTCGGTAAATTATGTTTTTGTTAATATGATTTTATCGATTCCATCGGCATTTTATTTCAAATTCTTTACTTTTAAAACCGGAATATAAACCATGGGAATGAATTATTTTGATCTGATTTTTGCTGTATTTTTTTTATGGGCCGCCTACAAGGGTTTTTCCAAAGGTTTTATTATTCACGCAGCTTCCCTGGCAGCATTAATTTTAGGCATTTACGGGGCTGTAAAATTCTCTGATTTTACGGCCGGGGTGCTTACTGAAAAACTTCATTTTACCTCCCAATACCTGTCCTTAATAGCATTTGCAGTAACTTTTGTGATTATAGTTATCGGCGTACATTTTTTCGCCCGTTTGCTCGATAAACTTGTAAAGGCCGTAGCGTTGGGTTTTGTCAACCGCATTGCCGGTGTACTGTTTGCATTATTAAAAACCGCATTTTTAATCAGCATCGTACTGGTGATTATTAACGGGGCAAACCGGCATACCCATTTTCTTCCGGAAGATCAGATGAATAATTCTCTTCTTTATGAACCGCTTTCATCATTTGCTCCCATGATTTTTCCTTACCTGCGTTTTGGAGATTTTGAGCTACCAAAAAAAGAAGAAATTGCCCCGGGAATAGTAGTATAAAAACCGGAATTTGGGTTTTGTAATTATTCAATTTTATTAAGGTAAGGTTCATTCAACAGGTTTCATTTTTTAATATATTATTAGCTGCAAATGTTATCTTTGTGAAAATTTTTTTATATGGATTTTGTTAAAGATTTAAAAAGCCGGGACTTAATTCATGATATTACGCCTGGTACGGAAGAACAGCTTAAAAATGAATTAACAGCTGCCTATATTGGATTCGATCCAACAGCCGATTCGCTGCATGTGGGAAGTTTTGCCCAGATCATGTTGCTTAAACGGTTCCAGTTGGCCGGACATAAACCTTTGGTTTTGGTTGGCGGCGCTACCGGTATGATTGGTGATCCGTCAGGCAGATCACAGGAGCGGAATTTACTCGATGAAGAAACCCTCCAAAAAAACCTGAACGGAATTAAAAATCAATTATCGAAATTTCTTGACTTTAACTCGGATAGTCCTAATAAGGCAGAAATGGTCAACAATTACGACTGGATGAAAGATTTCTCTTTTCTTGATTTTATAAGGGATATCGGGAAACATATTACGGTTAATTATATGATGTCCAAAGACAGTGTAAAAAAACGTCTGGGTGAAGAATCCGGCGGAGGTATGTCATTTACCGAATTTACCTACCAGCTGGTGCAGGGTTACGATTTTTTGCACCTCTATAAAAACAATAATTGCAGGTTACAAATGGGAGGTTCAGACCAGTGGGGAAATATTGTAACGGGTACTGAATTAATCCGCCGTAAAACCGGGGGCGAAGCTTTTGCGCTTACCATACCATTAGTCACCAAATCAGACGGAGGAAAATTCGGGAAAACAGAGTCTGGAAATGTCTGGCTCGATCCGGAGAGGACCAGTCCGTATGCTTTTTACCAGTTCTGGCTGAATGCCTCAGATGAAGATGCTGAAAAATACCTCAAAACCTTTACTCTGATCCCGGTGGAAACTATCCTGCAGCTGGTTAATGAACATCAGGAGGCACCCCATATGCGGCTTTTACAGAAAAAACTGGCAGAAGAATTAACGGTTATGGTTCATTCAAAGGAAGATTTTGAAAATGCTGTGGAAGCCTCAAAAATATTATTCGGACAGGGCACTACCGATTCTTTAAAAAAGCTTGATGAAAAAACATTTCTTTCTGTTTTTGAAGGGGTCCCACAATTTGAAATTGAAGAATCTTTACTGAATTCACAAGCCCCGGTAATTGATCTTCTGGTAGATGCTGCTCCGGTGTTTCCTTCCAAAGGGGAAATAAGAAGACTGATAAAGGGGGGAGGATTAAGTATTAATAAACAAAAAATTGAGAATGAGGAAGCGGTTTTGACTAAAACTGATCTTCTGAATTCAAAATATATCCTTGGTCAGAAAGGGAAAAAGAATTATTTTATCCTAACACTTAAATAAACAAAATCCAGTGTTATCATGACAACAGAAAACAATAACACATTTAAGCTCTCTTCGGTAGAACTGATACAATTTGCCTGGAAAAAGAGAAAGCAGCTCTTAATAATAACCATTATTGCTGCAGTGCTGTCAATAATAGCATCCTTTCAAATTACGGAATTGTTCAAGTCCAGTGTGGTATTATTCCCGGCTTCCAATATCAGTGTTTCGCAGGCCCTGATGTCGAACCAGTTATTTGGCGGACAGGGGTTGCTTACATTCGGTGAAGAAGAACAGGCTGAGCAATTGTTGCAGATATTATATTCGGACCAGATAAAAAACAGGATCATTGAAAAATACGACTTGTTAAATCATTATGATATTAAACCGGATCATAAATATAAATACACCCTGCTCGATAAAAAGTATAAAAAGCAGATCACGTTTAAGCGTACAAAATATATGTCCATTATTGTAAGTGTGATGGATAAAGACCCGGAAACAGCATCAAACATTGCCAACGATATTGCCGGTCTTATTGATACTACGATGAATAACATTCAACGAGAGCGGGCAATAAAGGCTTTTGAGACTGTTGAAAATGAATATGTAAGCCTCTCTGACCAGATTAATAAACTCGAAGATTCACTCGATGTGTTGCGGTCTTATGGAATTACAGATTATGAATCGCAGGCCCAGGTATTAAATTCAGCATATGTAACTGCTCTTGCATCGAATAATGAACGGGCAATAAATTCATTAAAAAAGCAACTGGATGTGCTGTCAAAATACGGAGGGGCATATGTGTCCATTACCAAATTTCTGGAATATGAAAAGGAACATTTAAGCCAGTTAAAAGCCAAATATGCTGAAGCAAAAGTTGAAGCAGAATTAAGCCTGCCTCATAAATTTGTTGTGGACTATGCTTCACCTGCAGAGCGAAAATCATACCCGAAAAAATCAGTGATTGTTGCCGGGTCTACTATCGCTGCATTTTTATTTGCCTATCTGGTGTTACTTATTATGGATATCATTCGGAAATCATCAAAAAAATAGGCTTTGACCAGGTTATCCGACAGCGTAAAATTTTATCTGATTACCATACTATTTGTTCTGGTAAACAGTTTTTTTATCTATCGCGAATTTTATTTTATCAGTCTTCTTCCGTTTGCCCTGGGTATTGTTTTAGTAGCGTTTTTGCGTATCGATAACTTTTTTCTTTTACTGGTTTTCCTGGTTCCGTTATCCATACCCCTGAATGAATTTGTTGAAGGGGTGGATGTAAATATTTCCCTTCCGGCCGAATTGTTAATTTCCGGCGGATTGCTGCTTGTATTTAGTAAAATCTTACTGGGTGACAGGTTTGATTCCCGTGTTTTAAAACATCCCGTTTCTGTTGCCATTTATATTAATCTGGTTTGGATGCTCGTTACTGCTGTTACCAGTACTATGTTTTTGGTATCTGTTAAGTATTTTATAGCACGGCTTTGGTTTGTCGTGATTTTTTATTTTCTGGCCACTCAAATTTTTAAAAACCAAAAAAATATAAACCGGTATTTCTGGGCATATATTATACCTCTTCTGATAGTTATTGCTTATGCTATTGGCCGGCACCTTTCAAGAGGTTTATTCGATAAGGAAGCCGCCCATTATGTAATGAACCCGTTTTACCGCGATCACACCTCTTATGGGGCTATATTGGCTTTCCTAATTCCCGTAGTTTCCGGGATGATTTTAAATCAAAATACATCAAAACCAGCCAAGACCTGGGCAATTCTGATTTTACCACTGCTTGTATTTGCATTAATTTTATCTTATACCCGGGCAGCCTGGATAAGTCTTATAGCTGCAGTATCAGTTTTAGCGCTGATCCGTTTAAAGGTAAAATTTGTTTATATAATTATTTTATCGGGTATAGCCGGGTATATACTTTTTGCCAACCTGTCTGAGATCTCTTACCGGATGGAACAAAACCGGTCCGAATCTTCGTCTGACCTTACCGAACATGTACAGTCTATTTCTAATATTACCAGCGATTATTCCAATGTAGAACGATTTAACCGCTGGAAATGCGCCTTAAGAATGTTTGAGGAACGTCCGGTATTTGGCTGGGGTCCGGGGACCTATATGTTCCAGTATGCCCCGTTTCAGATTAGCCGTGAAAAAACACCCGATAGTACCAATGCAGGAGACCGGGGTAACGCGCATAGTGAATATCTGGGTCCGCTTGCCGAATCGGGTATAATGGGTATGCTGACTGTTATACTTATTGTAGTATTCGCAATATTCACCGGATTAAAGGTTTATTATAACAATAGCGATACAACGATAAAAGTGCTTGCGTTGTCCGTACTTTTAGGTCTGATTACTTATTTTGTGCATGGTGTGTTTAATAATTTTCTGGATACGGATAAAGCTTCAGCTTTATTCTGGGGGTTTATTGCTATTCTGGTGGTACTCGATATACAAACGAAAAGAATGCCTGTTTCCGCTGAAAATGGGAGTTCTAGGAAAAATAATAAGGAGGGCTAATAAAACTCAATACCTAAAATTGAGATATCATCAAATACGGATATATTATTATTCAGAATTCCTTGCTTATTGATAATTTCAGATATGTTATTTTCAATTGTTTCTTTATTTTGAATACAACTCTCAATATCTTCAGTACCAAAAGAAATACCTTTCTCGTCCATGAGTTCTACCAGTCCATCTGTATAACATAAAATTTTTGTTGGTTCCTCTATATGTATTGTGCCCTTTTGAATTAAAGGAATTTCATCGAGCATACCAATACCCACAGAACCTTTATTGAGAAATTGCATTTTTTTTGAAGTAACCGAATAAAGCAGCGGGTGGTTATGCCCGGCATTTACATATTCAAGTTCTTTGGATTTAAAATTATATTTGGCAATAAAAAGCGTAATAAATTTTTCCCCGTTTGTAGAGCGTAATACTCTCTCGTTAAGCTTTTCAATAAGCGCTACAAGTGAAATCTCGTGAGTAAACAAAGCCCGCAAATTGGCCTGGAAGTTCGACATTAATATAGCGGCAGAAATTCCTTTTCCGGAAACATCGGATATACAAAATCCAATTTCATCTTTATCCAATTCGATATAATCATAATAATCACCACCCACATCGAAATGTGGCAGGTAAAAGGCCGTCATGAATATTTTATCGTTCTTTGGAAGAATAGAATTGTCCGGTATCAGCATATTCTGCATCTTTGAGGCAAGTTCCATCTCCTTTTTAATAGCCTCCTGCCTTAAACTTTCGTTAAATAACCGGATGTTTTCTATGGCAACAATAATAATATTAGAAAGGGTTTGTATAAAATTCAAATGTTTAATTGTAGGGCTCACACCTTCTCCTTCTTCATCAATATCACCAATAATCACAAAGGCAACAGGAACATTTTTGTTATATACCGGTATAACAATATCAAACCTGCTTAATAATTCATTGTCAGAGGACGAAACAAATTTAATTTCATCAATGGGGATAAGGTCGCGCTCTACATTGATCTCTTCATAAGAGATATTTGAATACCCTGAACATAAAATGCATTTCCATTCATCCTCAAATTTAAAAACCAACACCTTTCCAATGTTCAAATTTTTTCTCAGCAGACTTTCATATCGGTTAATGAGATCTTGCTGGGTAGGATTTTCATTAATTGCCCTAGTGATTTCCAGGAGGGAATTCAATTTAAAATTGGTTTGTTTCAGCCTTTTAATAGAAGCCTTGGTATGCATTATATATAAAATTTGTTTATTCTTTTACCCTTTCAACATAGGTTTTAGAACGTGTATCTATTCGAATTTTATCCCCGATTTCTACAAACAGCGGGACATAAATTGTAGAACCGGTTTCAATGGTGGCCGGCTTTAAAGAAGTTGAAGAAGAAGTATCTCCGCGAATACCCGGCTCGGTATAAGTAACTTCAAGCACAACAAATGCGGATAATTCACAGAATAAAGGTGATTCGGATTCCACATGGTAAACAACTTCAACATCCTGGCCTTCTTTCAGCAATTCTGGGGAATTTATCAAATCACCTTCAAAGCTCATTTGCTCGAAAGTTTCTTTATGCATAAAATGAAATCCAAGGTCGTCTTTGTATAAATATTGATACGGCCGCCTTTCAACCCGCTGCACATTAATTTTGTGTCCTGAAGAAAATGTATTATCGATAACTTTCCCGGTTTTAATGTTTTTAAGTTTGGTACGTACAAAGGCAGGGCCTTTTCCCGGTTTTACATGTTGAAATTCTACTACAGTATAGAGGTCATCATTAAACTCCATACACAATCCGTTTCTGATATCTGCTGTTGTCGCCATATAAAATAATTCGTTCTTTTAGTTTGCTACAAAAATAAAGGAAAACAATTAAATACCTAATATTTAATTGTTGAAATAAGAAAAATAAGTTGGTTTTTAGGTGGTTACGAAGGGATAATAGTCTAGTTATCCACCTTTTGAAGGTTAAATTTTAGATTCTCATATTTCTCCAGGTCACACTTTACAGATCCTACAATTAAATTAAATTTTACACGTATGGGAACAAGATTTTCATCAGCAGTAAACCACATGGTCATATCGTCTTCTGATTTAAAAACGCGACCGGTTTCAACAACCGGGTCTATACGATAACAAACAAATTTTCCCAGGCTGGTTTTTATGGTTTCAGTACCGTTAAAACGCAATACAAAAGGGAAAATTTCGTCTCCGAAAAAGGTAACAACTTCAATCACATCACCCTTTTTAATCTTGCTGAAATCCAGGTCCCGGATATAATACAAGGATGAAACCATATCCAGGATATCCTCTGGTACTTCAAAATAGCCGCTTTTTTTACTGAAAACTTTTTTTTCCGAATGGTAAAAATATACTTCGTTATAATAGGTATAACCTCCCTCCCGAATATCTCTTACCGATTTATAAGGTAAACCGGAAACCGGATCAAAAACACTTTCATAAATGTCTTTCACATTAAAAATTTTATCAGTAATTCCGACGGTTTTTGCCAGCACTTTGGCATGGTAAACCTCCTTATTTTTAAAGACAGTTTGTGTTAAAGTTAACACAGCATCACCACCATGAATAGGTCCATATCTCATGGAATATGTTAATACCTCTCCTGCTTTATATGAATTATAAACTTTCGATTCCCATTTTTTTTGGGCATTGACCGGGATCATTACTGAAACCAAAATAATTCCAACATATAAAATTTTTAGTAATTGCATGTGTATTGGATTCAGTTATTTTCTTTAAAGCGGTGTTGATTAGAAATCCATATTGTAACAAATGATTATCTAAGAATGTTTTTTTTTGGAACGGTTGGGATAAAATCTTTTAAATAAAAGGGTTCAAAATATGCTACATCTTCAAACGAACGGCGTTGAAATAAAGATTCGGCAATGGCGCTCATATATTGAGCCGATGGATTGATATTTCCAAGAAATCCGGCATTTGGATGATTCAAATAAGGCCGGCATTTATCGGCACCGTTTCCAAAAAATAATATCTGTTTTTTGTGTAGGGTTTTTTCAAAGGATTTTTCATCAATTATTTTAGCTTCTATATCACTAACTTTGTTCAAATTCCAGTCATATAATGCAGTAAAAACTTCCATGCGGCGCGCATCAATCATAGGGCACAATAACACTTCTTCAGAAAAGTTGCCGGTAAGTTTATGAATAGCCGGACTTTCTTTTGCAGCCATACACATATTCTGAAAAGTAATAACAGAAAGAAGAGGCTTATCTGATCCATAACACAGCCCCTTCGCAGTAGAAACCCCGATCCTTAAACCGGTATATGAACCCGGACCTTTGCTTACACATATTGCGTCCAGATTCTGAATGGAAAGTTTTTGTGCATGAAGAATTTTTTCTATAAACACAGTAAGGCTTGCTGCATGTGATTTTTCTTCAATACTTTCCTTTAGCGCAATAGTTTTTCCATCCTTAGACAAACCCACAGAGCAAACATGTGTTGCTGTTTCTATATTTAGAATTAATGCCATGGATATACCGTATGAATATTTTGTTTATTTCTTTTCTTTCGAGTTATTTTTAAATAATTCTTCTTTAGTTACCTGATTGACTTCAATGCCATCTTCAAGTTTTTTAGAAATTATATTAAAAGGTGCTACAATTACCTTATCTTCAATGCTTATACCTTCAATAATTTCAATATAATAACTGTCCTGTATTCCGGTTTTTACCAGTTGCAGCTTTGCAAATCCATTATTATAGAGATATACTACTTCTTTATTTTCATCAGAGGGTTTTTGAGCAATACTATCAGATTGCAAAATACTATCCGCCCGGGAAGTAATGGCCTCTATTGGAACTGTAAGGATATTGTACTTGGATTGGGTTTGAATATCTGCAGTAGCTGACATTCCCGGACGCAAGGGATGAGGTTTGGCATCTGAAATCAGATCCTTGTAAGAATCTTTAAGGATTAAAATTTTTACATCAAAATTAGTAACCTGGTCTGTGGAAGATCCGGTGGAATTTGCAGAGTTTGCAATTTCAGTAACCAATCCTTTAAATTTTCTGTCTAAATAGGCATCAACTTCGATAAGGGCGGTATCATTCAACTTTACCCGTACAATATCATTTTCATTAACCTCTACCAGAAGCTCCATTCTGTCTAAGTCAGCAACCCGCAACAATTCCGTACCCGACATCATTGAAGTACCTACAACACGTTCACCTTTTTCTACATGTAAAACTGAAATTGTGCCATCTATAGGAGCAAACAAAGTGGTTTTCCGTAAGTCTTCTTCAGCCTCCTTTAATGAGGCTTCAGCACTTTTAATGGAGTATTCTGCAGAACGTGCCGATTGTTCTGCTGCATCAATATCGGCTTTGGCCATGTTATATGCAGCAACTGAAGCATCCCAGTCTGCTTTTGAGATGGCACCTTCATTAAACAATGTTTTATTCCGGTCATGCGAAAGTGAGGTCTGATCAAATTGGGCCTGTACCTGTGCAAGCCGCGCTCTGGCATTGGCAAGATTAGCTTTTGCCGTATTTACGGCAGCTTCAGCACGATCGCGCATTGAGATATAATTATCGGGCTTTATTTTTAATAAAAACTGACCTTTTTTTACCTGGTCCCCATCGTTTACACTTAATTCAACAATTTCACCGGATACGTCAGGCGTAATTTTTACTTCAGTTTCAGGCTGTATTTTCCCATTTGCTATGATTACCTCAGTAATATTTCTTAGTTCGGGATTTTCAACGGCCACATCATAAACGGTAGCTTTTCCAAACCAACCGGCCTTTTTACCAATAACTGCAAAAACAATTAATATTACAGCACCAATTAGTAAATACCTTAATATTTTTTTTGAATTCATATTTTAAAATATTTTTGTTCGTTTGTTGTGAATAAAAAAACGAAGTAAGTATTTTTTATTTTATTAATAAAATATTCTTTTACAATTGTATAGAAACTCTTTATATAAATCGAAGGGTTTATATAAATGAACATTCAAATTACTATTTTTCTGTTAATAATGAAATTATTCTTTTTCAGGATAAATGGCAGGTAAAAAAATATATGTAAACGGTATTGGCGCTGTAGAAATGCAAAGTGGTGCCAGAAACAAAAGTCTGAGGATTTCTCTTCGGCCTTTTGAATCGATAAAGGTCAGCATACCTGCAGGATTAAGCCTTAAATCGGCCGAAAAATTTGTACTGCAGAAAAAAGACTGGATTAATAAAAGTCTTGAAAAAATCAGAAACATAGAAAATCAATATACTCATTTTACCGGAGAATCAAATTTTACTACAAAGTATCATTCCTTAGTAATTAAAAAACACGACAAAAAAACATTAAGAATTGAAATTAAGAAAAACTTTATTTATTTCTATTATCCGGAATTTGTCGATATAACGGATAACAGGGTTCAACAGGGTATAAGGCACGCTGTTGAGGAAGCCTGGCGGATGGAAGCCAAACAATATTTACCGGGTCGGGTTAAAGAATTAGCGCAACAATATGGCTTTACATATCAAAAAATCTCGGTGAAAAATGCAAAAAGCCGGTGGGGTAGCTGTTCACATCAAAATAATATTAACCTTAACTTACAGCTAATGCGCCTGCCGGAATCGTTATCCGATTATATCATCCTGCACGAATTGACACATACAGTGCATAAAAATCATGGTAAAGAGTTTTGGAATAAGCTGAATACTATTACTGGAAATAAAGCAAGACTTCTCGACAGGGAAATGAAAAAATACCATCTTAATGTCTGGTAAATTAATTTAAGTGACTAAAGTGACTAAAGTGACTAAAGTGACTAAAGTGACTAAAGTGACTAAAGTGACTAAAGTGACTAAAGTGACTAAAATACTTAAAGTGCTTAAATAGCCTGATGTAATCAGGAATTAACAATATTATTCTGAATCTTTTTTTTAAGGATGGTATCCAGAACAGACATATATTCACTGGTTTTTTTCCCGCCCAAAAGCTTTCTGAATTGATTACATAAAATATCATAAATGGTATTTTTCCAATCCAGATAAGAAATCGTGGAAATCCTTCCCTGTTCACGTTTATTTAGAAAGCGGGTAACAAGATTTATCTGCGAATAATACGCCAGGTAGGCTTTTATTTCAGTTAAGAGATCCGGGGGAAGATGATTTTCTATGGCTTTCAGTTTGCTCGGATTAATTTCATAGGTAGCTTCATAAAAATTATAAAAAGTATTTTCCCAGTTTATAAAATGAATAAAATAATTAGAGATCCTGAAGATATTTTTTTCCTTTTCTGCTTTATCAATTGATTTTAAAAACAGATTATTTAACTCTTCCCTGTATCTGGTTTTAATATGCGAATCCAGTATTTCGGTTATCTCAAGCAGGTTTTTTTTGTATTCATCATTAAGATCAGTGAGATCAAAATCCTGCGGGTTTTCCTTTACTTTTTCTTCAACAATTGTTTTGATAACATTTTTTTCGTCTTCCAGCAAATGAAAAACCGGGAAAAGTTGTTCCAGGAGAATTTTCTCAAAAAGGATTTCAGAAAAAAATCCGGATAAGATCATTTCAAAAAGTAAAGGGTCATTTTGGGAAATGCGAACAATATCACTCCGGTATATATCAAGATGTTCAGAAACACTGCTTTTTATAGTTATGCTTTTTTGGCCGGCTGTTACCTGAATATACAGCGGATAAAATTCATTTAAATTATGATTTTTTGATTCCAGGCTGGTATTTAAGAAGTGCTTTATTGTTATAGTTGGTAAATTCATATATTTAAAGATGTATAAATAAAGCTTTCCGGGGCAAAATACAAAATGTGAATTTCAAATCAAAATACATTTTATCAGCACCCCGGTTTTTTATTTAGAGTTATTTTATTTTCAGAAATGGCAATTTTTCTGTCCTGTATGCTCCCGTTTTTAAAATATTGTAAATCTAATTAATTTAATGAATTGATAATCTGCAACTTTTTATTGAAATCGGCGTAAAAAACAAGGTGCCGAATTTTATAAGCAGGTAAAGGATTATTGAAAAAACTGAGGGTAATTTTTAGATTGGGATTGTATGAAAATATAGTGTTACAGATCGATTGACCCCGATAAATTAGTATATTGCACAATAGAAATGTATTCGCGGTTAATCGCACATTAATTATTTTTACATACTACTAAACGTAAGACCACACTTGTATAAAAAAAGGACTATACAAGAAAACCGGACAAAAGCCTCCTCTATTCCCATGAAACAAACGCATGGACTGTTGTATTTGCTATGCCTGTTGTTTTGGGTACCCATGAACATATTTTCCCAATCACCCTTACCCTTCTCCTCGCTGGGTTATGCTTACGAAAAAACCATCACCATCGATCATACAAAAATTTCGGGTGGCACAGATCTTTTAAATTTTCCGATGCTTATCAATTTAATCGATGCCGATCTTGCTATAACAGGATCTGGAGGTAAAGTTTTTAATGCATCAGGATATGATATTGTTTTTACTGATAATGCTGGTTACAAACTCGATCATCAAATTGAATATTATGATCCCACCACCGGAACATATATTGCCTGGATTCGCATACCGGTATTATCAGCTTCAGTAGATACCGAAATAAAAATATTATATGGTAATCCGCAAATTAGTAATGATCCTTCAGTAACTACTGTCTGGGATAGCCATTACAAAGGTGTCTGGCATTTGGATGCGACTCTTGCCGATTTTACAGGTTTTGGGAATGACGCAACAAATATCGGAACAACAGATACTATCGGACAAATATTTCGAGGGCGAAATTTTGTTAATCCTTCACAACAATATATTGATGTTTCATCGTATTCATCAGAGCTTGATATAATTGGTAATGTAACCATTTCTGCATGGATTAATTTAGATTCTGTTAATATTGATCAAAAAATTGCTGGCAATCAGTCAAATACATCTGGAGATGGCGGATATAAAATGGGGATATATACAAATAATAAATTTGAATTTGAAATTCGTACTATCAATAACCAACATATACTGAACCGGGGAGTTTCTGGAGGTACAGTGCTTAATAAAAATAATTGGTACTATGTTACTGGGATGTTTTCAGAATCTGGTAATTTTATTAAAACCTATGTTAACGGGCTACAAGATCGCGTTTTACCTACTGATTCGGTTTTAGGATCTAGTAACAATACCTTAAAATTCGGAAAAGAACCATTTGGAACTTCTGCCTATTTTGATGGAAGAATTGATGAAATCAGGATATCGGATACTATAAGATCAGATAATTGGATTAAAACCGAATATACAAACCAACACCCGGATTCGACATTTTATGCTGTTTCTTTAGAAAGTCCACATTCATATTATCAGTTTGACGGATTTTGCCAATATGATACAATTGGGTATTCTGTTCCGGATATATTTGATTCCTATACATGGAAGGCCACCGGAGGTGAAATCGTTTTTAATATAGGAGATTCAGTTAATGTACGGTGGAATACAGCACTGGGTAGTGAGGCCATTTTCTTTAAAGTTGAAAAGGGGGGAGAAAGTGATTCAGCCAGTTATAATGTTTCTGTTTTTGAAGCACCTTTACCCGAAATTACAGGGGATTCTGTTTATTGTTGGGCGGATACAACTAATATAGTTTTTAGTGTTTCAAATACAGGGAATACATTTTTTTGGGAATTAATTGGAGGAAATTTTAAAAGTGGACAGGGTAGTTACCAAATTACAGTTGATTTATATAATGGGTATGATACCATTATAGTTACAGAGACCAATGGTAATGGATGTACCTGGTATGATACTTTGGCTGTATTTGTTAATTCCCTGCCGGATATCGAAGTCAGTGTAGATGACACGCTGTGTTACGATGGTGATGCAGTCTTCACGATCACCAACCCGAACACGGTACGGGG
>JAFGSZ010000154.1 GCA_016934395.1 Bacteroidales bacterium | reverse complement strand
GCCATTTTTATTACCAGGCTGGTGTATGAATGGTATCTGAAGAAAGGATTTAAAGTTTCTTTTTCAACAAAACTTACTGAAGGTGCCTTTAAAAAAATCAATTTCGATTTTATCGGGAAAAGAAAAGCATTTTATATATTTTCTACAATTGTTGTTGTTATAAGTATTGCCTCAATTGTAGTACGCGGTTTTGATTATGGTGTGGATTTTACCGGAGGACGAAATTTTATTATCCGTTTTGATAAACCAGTAAATACACAGGAAATTGCCCAGGCCCTTACTGATGAACTGGGTGGCACCCCAACCGTAATTATATACGGAGATGATAACCAGGTGCGGATTTCTACACGATATATGATTGATAGCGACGATCCTAAAGTTGATGAAGAAATTCAGAATAAACTGTATACGGGCTTAAAACAATTTATCAGTGACGATTTAACCTATGACGATTTTTATAACAATTACTGGCAGAGTAACCAGAAAGTAGGGCCTACTATTGCTGATGATATAAAACGGGAAGCAGTTATTGTAATTTTTATTGCACTGGTATTTATGTTTCTTTATATAATTCTGCGATTTAGAAACTGGCAGTTTGGATTTGGTGCTGTTGTGGCCCTGTTGCATGATAGTATTATTGTATTGGGATTATTTTCATTATTATATGGTATTTTGCCTTTCTCACTCGAAATTGATCAGGCTTTTGTTGCGGCTATACTTACGGTTGTGGGTTATTCAATTAATGATACGGTGGTTATTTACGACAGGATCAGGGAGAATATTGGCTTGTATCGAAAACGTGACCGGGCAGAAATTATTAATCTTGCATTAAACAGCACTTTAAGCCGTACTTTTAGTACATCGTTCAGTACATTTGTAGTATTACTGGCCATATTCCTTTTCGGAGGTGAAGTAATACGCGGATTTACCTTTGCCTTATTAATAGGTATTTTAGTTGGTACTTATTCCTCGGTTTTTATTGCTTCACCTATTGTTTATGATACCGTAAAAAAAGCAGAAGATAAAAAGTTACAAAAAGCAAAATAATAAGAAAATTTTGAAATATTAAATTCATATAGGCCCTGGCAAAATGTCGGGGCTTTTTTTTATCTTTGATGTTTAATTTAAAAATAATGGTATCGAGCATATTATTTATTAGCGGGCCTGAAATAGTAGTTTTACTGCTGGTTGCATTATTATTATTTGGTTCAAAGAAAATCCCTGAACTTGCAAGAGGCCTGGGCAAAGGGATGCGTGAATTTAAAAAAGCCACCGAAGATATTAAAAAAGAGATTAATGAAGGAACCAAGGAAATAAAAAAAGATATAAACGATATTAAAAAAGACATCTAATCAGTATATAGTATTCTTATCCTGAGCTACCGACTGTTTATATTTATCTCGCCTTCTTATATGGAATATATATTACTTTTTGCCGGATTTATCCTTTTACTTTATAGCGGAAAATATTTGGTTAAAGGTAGTGTTTTACTGGCGCAACGATTTAACATTTCAAAGCTTGTAATCGGAGTAACTGTAGTTTCGTTCGGAACATCCGCTCCCGAATTATTTGTAAGCCTTATTGCGGCCGTTAATAATCATCCTGAAGTAACTATAGGTAATGTTATTGGTTCAAATATTGCCAATATTGCCCTTGTTCTTGCATTTACTGCGATAATTATTCCAATCCCTGTTAAGGGGAATTCAATTAAGATAGATGCCCCAATGATGTTGCTTGCAAGTATTTTATTATATGTTTTTATTCTTAACGGAATTCTTGGTTTTTTCGAAGGATTGCTGTTTGTATTGATGCTGGTGGGTTATAATTTTTTTTCAATCCGTTACAGTATTAAGACAAATATAGCAAACCAAGATGTTGTTACAGAAAAACAAAAGCACTGGATTATTATAGCAGTTATGATTTTGGTATCGACCATTGGATTATCATATGGTTCCAAACTTCTTGTGGATAATGCTACCATTATAGCAAAAGAATTCGGAATAAGTGAAAGGATAATTGCCATTACGCTGGTGGCATTTGGAACAAGTCTGCCAGAACTGGCAACCTCTGTAATTGCAGCATTTAAGAAAGAAATGGATATATCCATCGGGAATATTATCGGATCGAATATTTTTAATATTTTCGGAGTATTGGGTATTACCAGCATGATAAAAGCTGTTCCGATAGCGTCTAAATTTATAAGTATAGATATTTTCTGGATGCTGGGAATTGCCATATTACTGTTTCTGTTTATTTTGCCTTTTAAAGGTGGACGGCTTACCCGCGTTAAAGGAGCAGTTTTATTTGTTGCGTATTGTGCCTATATTTATTCTTTATTTATTTTTTAATGCGGCAGATGATAGTAATTGAAAATATTCATAAATCGTTTGGAACGCTTGAAGTGCTTTCCGGAATTGATGCAATTATCAAAAAGGGTGAAATCGTATCGATAGTCGGCCCCAGCGGAGCGGGTAAAACTACACTTCTTCAGATTATTGGAACCCTCCTGAAACAGAATTCCGGTAAAATTAATATTAACAATATCGAGGTACATCTGCTGAAAGAAAAGGAAATTGCCCGTTTCAGAAATCAAAATATCGGATTTGTATTTCAGTTTCATCAGTTGTTGCCTGAATTTACAGCCCTTGAAAATGTATGTATACCGGCTTTTATTGCTGGAAAAAATAAAAATGAGGCAGAGTCACGGGCAAAGGAAATATTATCATTTCTTAATTTGCAGGACAGGCTTGACCATAAACCCAATGAACTATCGGGCGGAGAACAGCAACGGGTAGCAGTAGCACGTGCCCTGATTAATAATCCAGCGGTTATTTTAGCCGATGAACCTTCAGGAAACCTTGATACTAAACATAAAACAGAACTTCACGAATTATTCTTCTCACTTCGTGAAAAATATAACCAGACTTTTGTTATTGTTACACATGATAAAGAATTGGCCCACATGTCAGACCGGATGCTGGTAATGCAGGATGGCAAAATTGTAGGTTAAATATTTCATAAAAAGTGTCCGGGTAATTTCCCCAATTCGTAAATCCCCAATCGCAAATCGCAAATCGCCAACCGTTAATTTATTCCAGGTTTTTCCCAAACGGGGTTAGAGCAAGAGAAGCAAGTTTCATGTGTTGACGTGCAAAAGGAATTCCAATAATCAGTATTGTAAAAATAATGGCCAGCACAACATGAGTTAATGCGATCCAGATACCGCCGGTAAGAATCCAAACGATGTTCAAAATAATTGCCAGGCAACCTGAAGCCCTGTCGGTTTCAACCACGTTAAGGCCAAAAGGCCTAAGGGACAATACGGCAAGCTTAAATTTCTGTATTCCAAATGGAATACCTATTATGGTCAGGCAAAGGAAAATACCGCCAATAATATACTCAATAAACAGGATCAGTCCTCCGCCGAGGAATATCCACAGGATATTGCCGATTAAATTCATGGAAAAATAAGTTTTGGGTTTTACATGTTATGCAATATAGCTATTTTTAGCAATTATATATTATTTGGATGATGTTGAATGATTTGAAAAAATTTCTTGACCAAAAATATGAATTTTACAACCAGCCCGGATTTATAACTTCCGATCCGGTGCAGATTCCTCATAGATTTAGCCGAAAAGAAGATATTGAAATTTCGGCATTTCTGACAGCTATCATTGCCTGGGGACAACGAAAGACCATTATTAATAATGCAACGCGGTTAATGTTTCTGATGGATAATCATCCCCATGATTTTATTGTTAATGCTAATGAAAAAGATTTTGAAATTTTCCTGGATTTTAAACATCGCACTTTTAATGGTGATGATGCTGTTTACTTTTTAAGTTCTTTAAAAAATTTGTATTTGTATCATGGGGGACCGGGAACTTTTTTTGAAAAAAAATACCGGGAAACCGGAGAAATAAGAAATTGCCTGATTGAATTTCGAAAGATATTTTTTGAACTCCCTCATTTGCCTCGTTCTGAGAAACACATCGCCAATATACAGAAAAAAGCTTCAGCAAAACGGTTAAATATGTTTCTGCGTTGGATGGTAAGAAAAGATAACGGGGGTGTTGATTTTGGCTTGTGGAATATTCCGGCTTCAGCATTATATATCCCACTCGATATCCATACAGGTACTGTAGCCAGGAAGTTAGGATTACTTACCCGGAAACAGGATGATTGGAATGCAGTGGAAGAATTAACAAATAACCTGCGCGTATTTGATCCCAAAGACCCGGTAAAATACGATTTTGCTTTATTTGGACTTGGGGCTTTTGAAGGAGTACTTAGTAAGAATTTAGAAATTATTTATTTGAAAAATCCCAAATCCCAAATCCCAAATCCCAAATC
>JAFGSZ010000153.1 GCA_016934395.1 Bacteroidales bacterium | reverse complement strand
CACAAATCATAAGGGATTTACCGGCACATATAATGATTGGAGCGTTGTCTATACAGAATCATATAGTTCTAAAGAAGATGCTTACGCACGGGAAAGACAAATTAAAAAGTGGAGAAGCCGCCAACGAATTATTGATCTTATCAAAACGACGAATAAATAGATCGTATTAATGTATCCGGGGGCAGAGCATCACTGGTTCGAACGTACATCTTAATGAGCGAAGTGAATAACCCGGTGGTGCCCACCAATACGAAAGGGTTAGATTAAGCGTCTAACCCTTTTTCCTTTTTTTGAAAGTTTTTTACAGAAATGTACCCTGCTCTTTTGCAATAAAAGTGTTAGTTTGAAATACAATCAGTTTGTATATCATATAATTTACCAATCCTTTGTCTTGCCCGCTGGAGCCGCATTTTTACGGCGCTTGCAGACAGGTTGAATTCATCCTGTAATTGTTTAATGGAATAGTTCTCCTGGTATTTTTTAGTAAGCATTCTTTTATCTGAGTCTGAAATTTCATTTAAAAGCGTATCAATTATCAATTCTTTCTGCTCAGATAAAGTTCTTTCTTCCATATCCATATAATCATCGTACAACTGATGATGGCTGCCAATTTCTTCCATATGCAAATTTTTATTTTTGCTTGTATACGCAATACAATGATTGCTAGTAACCGCATACAACCATGTAGAAAACCTGGATTGCCCCCTGAAGGAATGAATATTTTTAAATACTTTCATAAGAATATCCTGGGCCATATCATAAGCTTCATCAGTATTTTTAGTAAATGAGAAACATTTATAATATACCTTTTTAAAATACCGGGTATAAATCTTTCCAAGACTGTTATTATTCCCACTTAAATATTCGTTTACTAACTGTTCGTCGGAAACCATTAAAACGGCAGCATTTTTCATAATAGCAATACTATTTATTACAGGTTTGAATAAAGAAGTAAATGTATATTGAAAATATCTCCGCATAAACCGTAAAAAGCCGTATTTTAACCGACAGACATTTTACTTAGTTCAGGATACTTTTACGCAGTTAAGCGCAAGAATTACACAGGAAATGGTATAGGTAAATTACCTAGATGAATAAATGTAATATACTATATTATACATTAATAGTTCTATAGGGGTTGAGTGATATTAAATCTTATAAAATAAGTGCTTAATCGATGATGCCTTTTTTTATTGCATATTTTACAAGGCCTGCTGTATTTTTAACTCCCAGCTTGTCAAGCAGGTTTCTTCGATGTGTATCAACAGTGCGGATACTTATAAATAATTCTTCTGCAATTTCAGGATTTGAATATTCCTGTGAAATCAGCCTTAGGATCTCAATTTCTCTTTCGGTGAGCGGAACATCTTTGTCTTTCTTTTTATATGATGATTGTGGCCGGTTTATTTGTTCGATTAACCTTGAGGATACTTCTTTACTGAAATAGCTGTCCCCGCCGGCTACACTCCGAATGGCGGTAAGCAATTCTTCTTTACCTGCATTTTTAAGTATATATCCTATAGCGCCTGCTTCAAGCATTTTAATAATGTAGTTGTGGTCTCCATGCATGGAAAGAACTAAAATATTACAGTCGGGAAACTGCTTTTTAACTTTTACAGCTGTATCAAAGCCATTTGTTGTTCCCATGTCAATGTCCATAAGAATAACATTTACTTCATTCGATTCAAGCCGGAGCAGCACTTCATCACCGTTTTCAGCTTCACAAACTACTTCAATATCTTTTACTTTTTCCAGTAATGCTTTGATTCCATCCCTGAAAATTTTATGATCATCTGCAATTAGTACTTTTATTTTATCCATTATTAAAATATTGAGACTTGTTAAACAGCAGTTTTAAGATTTTAGTTTTCAAGATTTGGAATTTCCACGGTGGCTGTCACCCCTTTACCTTCGGATGAATCAATATAAAACTCCCCGCCAATGGCAGTAATTCGCGATTCGATATTTTTTAAACCTATACCGGGTTGTTGTTCTTTCACAGTTTGGATATCAAATCCCCGGCCATTATCTTCAACCATTAAAACAACACCATCAGTGCGTTGTATAAGTTGAACATTTATTATTGTGGCATTTGAATGTTTAAGAGCATTATTAATCAATTCCTGGCAAATTCTGTAAAGTCCCAGTTCAATAATTCTGTCGAAACGATCATTTATACCTGTATTTAAAAAGTTAATATGTATTTTATTTGTTTTGTTAATTTTAGCGCACAGGTTTTCGAGAGCTTCTACTAATCCAAAATCTTCCAGAACAGCGGGCATCAGTGCATGCGAAATGCTGCGCATTTCGGTAGCCAGTGAATCTATAAGTTGAATTGCTGTTTGTAATTTTTCAACGCTGCTGGATTTTTCATCATTTTCGAGATCAGAAAGTGCTGCCTCTAAATTCAGTTTTACTGTAGAAAGCAAAGGACCGAGGCCATCGTGAATTTCTTTGGCCAACCGGTTTTGTTCCTGCTCCTGAATTTCAATCATAGCATTCAAATTGGCCGATTCCATTTCTTTAAGCCGGGTAATATTTTCAATGGTAATTACAAAACCATTTTGAATAATTCTTCCCCTGAAGGATAAATATTTACCGTTTAATGGAATTGCTTCTACATTAAACGCTTTTCTTTCTTTCGACAGACATAAGCGTAGTTTTTGCTCAATCACAGGTATTTCCCGAACACATTCCAATATATGTTTTTTAGTAATCTCTTTATAATCACAATTCAAATTGAGATATTGTACAGTGAGTTTATTTGAAATAATAATATTACCGTCAACATCAATTGCAATAATACCATAGGGTGCACTGCTTATAAAAGATGAAAGTATATTTATGGTTTTGGCAGAAGATAATTCATTCAAATTCATCGTGCAATAAATAATTGAAAAAAATATTTCTAAAATATATGAACATATACAGTCGTTAATATTATTTCAAAGAAAACAAATTTATTTATTCAAAATCCGATAAACAATTAATTGTTGTTTTTATTAAAAAATCAGCAGAATTTGTTAGAAAAGTTTATATGAAATTTAAACGGATTTTTATACTTTTATTTAAGAAAATTTATTTTTTTTGTAAAAATGATCTGATCATTTTAAAGGATTATAATTTTAAAAATATACTTCAAAAAAAATAGCGCTATTTTGTTTTAATACAATTCAGAATGTTTGCTTATTCAAATATTAGTCATTTAAACCCGGGCTTACTCCGGGATATATTTTTTCATTTCAAACTCCCACTATTTTATTCTGCACGGTTGACCTTAGGGTACACGATTTCTAATTTAATTCAGAAAATTAATTATTAATAGTTAATATTGATTATACATATTAAAAATTTAATGAATATCTTAAATTTAATTTGGAATGGCACGTACATTTAAGAAAAATCAGGAAGAAAGGAAAAACCGAAATCCTAAGATGAACAAAGAAAATAAGATTAAGTATCGGAACAAGTTTGAAGAGGATGATGAGGAGGATTATAATTCCAATTTTTCGTATTAATTGAACATTTTTTTTCGTATTGGGTTTATTAAAGTCAGTCTTGTTATCTTCTCCAGTGAATAATTTAATAACTAAAACACATGGGTACTAAAAAGGCAAGTCCAACTTCTAAGGTAAAAAGTTCTGCCACCGGTAAAAAGAAAATCACGGAAGAACATGTTCGTAAGCTGGCTCAAAAAATTTACGAATCAAGAATTAATAAAGGTACTCCGGGAAATGCAGAATCTGACTGGCTGCAGGCCGAAAAAGAATTAAACGGAGTAAAATAAGTTTGCGGGTATTCATTTTTTAGTTCTGGCGGAGAAAAATTATTCTCCTTCCGGGTGTTCGAAAATATTTCGGTAATAGATTGCTTTTCTATACCATTTTGCGTATTTAAAATGTTGCAAAGTATTTGATTTCCTTCAAATACATCTTTGTTATATTATAGAGTTTTTTGATCGTCTCAGGTTTAACCTTGGATGTATAATATTCTAATCCCAATTAAGAAATCTATTTTATAATTTTCTGTTATCTATAGAATGTATTTTATATAAACAGGCCGGGAATTTTTAAAGTAGCAATTTCTGAAATTTAAAATCTACTGAAGACAGAAATTATTCTGATTGTAATTGTCCATTTAATTCTATAATTTCAAGGCTGCTGATATTTTTGTAAATTAATCGTAATGATCTAATATTATCTGGATATGGATGAACAAACGAAAACTGGGTTATGGATAAAGTCTAAAATAGAAGAAGATACTTGTTACCGTTGGCACATAGGTAACCGCCAGTTTAAACTGATAAGAAAAAAAAATGTATGGAATATCCAAAAATCCATTTTACCAGAGACAGGCACCGGTTTCTCAATAGAGCGTTGTATTCCGGAATCAACGTTGGATTGGGATAAATTTATTACTGAAAAGGTGATGCTTTATTTGGTACCTGCTTTACCCGATAAACCCTTGGTTTTAAGACCTGAAAGCAATTTTCAGATTATGCCGGGCACAAATATTCAGCTTTTTGTTCAAATACCTTTATGGATACAACTATTTGCAGGAAGCCATCGCTATGAAAACTTAATATCCGATTTTTCAAGCGTGGAATTATCAAATACCTGGTTTGGAGAACCAGATATAGGAATACCTGCATATTCGTTAAATAATCCTGTTCAAACAATAAAAGACACGGAAAAGATACTTAGTTACGAGGCCATGTGTCCGTTGCAAATAATCAATGAATCAAATGAGATACTTAATTTTCAGCGGTTGGCCCTGCATGTAGAACAACTTGATTTATATACTAACGAAGTTCAGTTATTTACAAATGAAGTTAAGGTAAAGTTTAAAGGCGAAGACAGGGCAAGTGATATTACTTTTTCGGGTAGCAAACCTTTTTCCAATGAAAAATTACGTCGCATTAATTCGCCACGAGAAACAGCCAGAAAAAATATTCTGAACCGTGGTTTCTATTTCATTAAAACAATAACTCAATATTAGAATAATCCACACATTACTGAATATATAAAGTGACGGGAATTGAATGAATTTTATTGTAAAACTGCAAATTTTACCCTCTATGAATGTTGACTTTTTTAAAAATATTTCACCCGAAACCTGGGCTACAGCAAGAAATGTATTACTAACTATTGTTATCGGTTACATAATGGTCCAGTTGCTGGCCTTTATTATACGAAGATTATTTTGGAAGAATATGAGTAAGCAATCCAAAATGCTTATGAATAAAGGGATTGTTTACAGCGGGGTATTTATTATAGGATTTCTGGTATTTACTGAGTTGGGCATAAAAATTACTACACTTCTTGGAGCAGCAGGAGTGTTGGGTATAGTAGTCGGTATCGCTTCGCAAACCAGCATTGGGAACGCCATCAGCGGATTGTTTCTTATCTCTGAACGGTCCTTTGAAATTGGTGATTTAATTCGTGTGGGTGATAAACTTGGACATGTGTATTCCATCGATTTGCTGTCGATAAAATTAAAAACCCTGGATAACCTTCTTATCCGCATCCCGAATCTTACAATTATCAGCACAGAAGTTACCAATATTACACGCTTTCCTATCCGTCGTATGGAAATTAATCTAAGTGTGGCCTATAAAGAAGACCTGGGAAAAGTTATGAATATTCTGAAAAAAATTTGTGCCGAAGAACCCCTTTGTCTTGATGAGCCGGAACCCCTTATATTATTTCAGAATTTTGGCGACAGCGGCATAGAAATACTATTAGGGGTGTGGTTTGAAAAACCAAATTTTGTAAAGACGAAAAACAGTATTTTTCAAACCATAAAGAAAACCTTTGATGAAGAAGGAATTGAGATTCCCTTTCCGCATACAACAATTTATACCGGTGATGTTACCAAACCGTTTCCGGTTAAGGTTGAATATGCCGGTAAAGAAAAATAACCCGGGAAATTTTGAGGTATAGGTTGTCTTTTATTTTTTAATAAAACACCGGGAACTTTTATTCATTTAAGAATATATGTGATATCAGCATTTCAAAGAATAATATAATCCTTTTTTTGTTAAGTGACTTTTTGTAAATTTTACGTCAAAAGACTTAGGCGGAAAGAATATTATAACAAAATCCCGGAAACCGGTTTCAATAATACCAGTGTATGATTTCGAATATTGAAAAAAGATTTGGTACTGCTCCCGTTTTTTTTACTGCCATATCCACCATTTTAGGGGCTATACTTTTTTTACGCTTCGGTTATGCGGTTGGCACATTAGGTTTCTGGGGAGTTATTTTAATCATTCTTTTAGGGCACCTGGTAACTATTCCTACCGCACTTGCTATTTCTGAAATTGCCACCAACAAAAGGGTAGAGGGTGGGGGTGAATATTTTATTATTTCCCGTTCTTTCGGTTTAAATATCGGAGCCACAATTGGTATGGCCCTGTATCTTTCTCAGGCTATCAGCGTGGCTTTTTACATTATTGCATTTACCGAAGCCTTTGAACCTGTTTTTAATTATTTTAGCGAAGTATACTTTATTGATTTGCCCCGGCAGGTTATCAGCATTCCTTCTATGCTAATTCTGGCCTTCCTGATATCAAAAAGAGGGGCAAATATGGGTGTAAAAGCGTTATATCTGGTTATTGCCGTTTTATTTATCTCCCTAATCCTGTTTTTTCTTGGGAAAACCGGATACGCCGGTGAATCCGGATTTTCTATTTTTAACGACCAGTTCAGGAATTCTGATGATTTTTTTAAAGTTTTTGCCATTGTTTTTCCGGCTTTTACAGGGATGACTGCAGGCGTTGGATTGTCAGGAGATTTGAAGAACCCGTCTAAATCGATCCCATTCGGTACCACAGCAGCAACTATTACAGGAGGGATTATTTATATGTTTGTAGTATGGAAGCTTGCCTATTCGGCAAGTCCCGATGATTTATTAGCCGACCAGCTTATTATGCGTAACATTGCTCTGGGCGGGGCTTTTATTATTCCTTTAGGATTAGCCGCATCTACCTTATCTTCAGCGCTTGGCTCGGTTATGGTGGCACCCCGGACTTTGCAGGCGCTGGCTGTTGACCAGTCGTTCCCCTCAAAAAAAATAAATAAAATACTGGCAAAAGGCCGCGAAAAGGATGGGGAACCTTATAATGCCACGCTGGTAACTTCTGCTATTGCTTTACTTTTTGTGGCACTTGGCAGCGTAAATGCTGTTGCTGAAATTATTTCCATGTTTTTTATGGTTACCTACGGAGCGCTCAGCCTCATTTCTTTTTTAAACCACTTCGGCTCTTCTCCGGCCTACCGGCCCTATTTCAAATCGAAATGGTATATCTCCTTAACCGGATTTTTAGTGGCTGTGTGGGTAATGTTTAAAATTAATGCCCTGTATGCCCTTTTTGCAACGATACTTATTTCTGCGCTTTACCTCTACATATCCACTTATCATAAAAACCGAAAAGGTCTGGAAGCCATTTTCTCAAACGCTCTTTTTCAGATCAACAGGAATCTACAGGTTTTTCTGCAAAAATCAAGTAAAAGTAAAACCAAAAAAGAGTGGCGTCCCAGCGCTATTTGTATTTCCGAAGATTCTTTTCAGCGCGATACAGCATTTAACCTGCTCAACTGGATTTCTTATAAATATGGATTTGGCACGTATATTCACCGTATTCAGGGATATTATTCAAAAGCCACCTACCAGCAATCTTTACATGAGTTTAACCGGCTGCTTGAAAAAACGGGAAACGTTGAAAATCATGTGTACATCGATACTATTATATCACCTTCATATACCTCGGCAATAGCACAGGCTATTCAATTACCCGGGATATCCGGAATGGAAAATAATATGGTGGTTTTTGAATTTGATAAAGAAAATCCTCAAAATCTTTCGGATATCGTGGAAAATTATGCCCTGGTGCACGCCGGTAATTTTGATATTTGTATCCTGGCCAGCTCTCAAAGACCAATAAATTTTAACCAGGGCATACATATCTGGATCAGGGCCATAGATCATGAAAATTCAAACCTGATGATTTTGTTAAGTTTTATTATTTCCGGGTATCCCGACTGGAAAAAATCAAACATAAAAATTTTTGAAGTGTGTAAACCCGAAAAAGAAGAGGAAACAAAAACCCTGATGAAAAATCTGGTGATTTCCGGCCGTCTGCCGGTTACATTTAACAATATTGAAATAATTGCTGAAAAAGACGACACCAATATCAGGTCTCTTATTAATTCCAGATCTGGTGATGCCGGATTAACCCTGATAGGATTTCGTGGTGACCATCTGAAACATGAGGGCGCAAAAATATTCTCAGGATATACTAACCTGGGTACTATCCTGTTTGTTAATTCACACACTCAGAAGGAAATCGAGTAGATATTAAGTTCTGCGCATCCACAGGAGAGCGATAAATCCATAAATTTCAAGACGACCAAGAAGCATATTTGCCGATAGAATCCATTTTCCCAATTCGGGAACATTATGGAAATTTCCCATGGAGCTTACTCCGCCAAATCCAGGTCCGACATTGCCCATGGTGGCAGCAGAAGCTGAAAGAGCAGTCATACTGTCCATACCCAGTGATGTTAATGCCACACCCGAAAAAAATACAATAAGCAAATACAGCACAATAAAAACCACTGCGTTTTTTATTATTTCGTCTTCAATAATATGGTTTTCTAATTTAAGCGTAAAAATAGCCCTGGGATGGTGAATTCTTTTAATATTCAGTTGTATGGATTTTAGCAAAATTACGATACGGTCGACTTTTATACCCCCTGAAGTTGAACCGGCACAGGCGCATTGCAGGGTAAAAAAGATTAAGATCAGTTGTGAAAATGCCGGCCAGAGTTTTGTGTCAATGGTGGCAAATCCTGTTGTAGTGCCGAGTGAAACCACCTGGAAAGATGCATATCGTAAAGATTCGAAAAAACCGGGAAAAACTTTTCCATGTACATTCAGAGAAACAAAAAGTATCCCCACAAGCATGCTTAGTACATAATATCGAACCACAACCGAGTTAAAAATATTTGTTGATCGGCGAATAATGGTAGCAAATAACAATCCGAAATGAATACCTGATAGTACCATAAAAACCATAATGATTACTTCAATAGCCACACTATGATAATAATATATACTCAGGTTTTTGGTTGAAAATCCGCCCGTGGCAATGGTAGCAAAAGAATGCATAAGCGCATCGAACAGGTCCATTCCAAAAATCCATAACAGGATAGTTTCAGCAACGGTTAGTCCTACATATACAATTAGAAGGATTTTTAAAACCCGTTTTGTCTGGTATCTGAAATTACTTTCTGCCACCTCACTCATCTCTGTTCGCAGCAAAACAAACCGGGCATGCCCTATATTCGGAAGAATAACCAGGGACAACATTACCACACCAATTCCCCCAAGCCAATGTGTGGACGAACGCCAGAATAGCAGGCCCATGGGCAGAGCCTCAATATCATTTAAAATGGTGGAGCCGGTAGTAGTAAATCCTGAAACACTTTCAAACCATGCATTTGTAAAGGTAAATTCACCGCCCCATAACACAAAGGGTAAAGCCCCGACCAGGCAGGTAATCAGCCAGCCAAAAATTACAATCAAAAATCCTTCGTTCTTGGAGATGTTTTGTGCCGGGGGGACATAAATCATGGGAAACCAGCCAAAGATAACAGTTACCAACATGGAATACATCAGGGGGTATGTACCCGAATCGTGGTTAATAATAGAAATGATCATTCCTATGCCGAGAAATAGTGCATTTACCAGCAGGAGTAAGCCTACATATCTGGATATGGTATGCAGTCTCACCATTATTATGATAAACTTTGAAGTAAACGTTTCACAGAGTCGGCCAGTTTTTTTATCTCATCCCGGGTATCCACTTCCACGTCAAAATTTTCATTCGATCGCTGATAATTTTCGATACCGTTGGTTATTTGAATTATCGGCCTTACAAAATAATAGGTAATATAATATACAAACAATAAAGAAAAAACTATAGCAGTTACAATGGCAATAATCCCCGGCATAACGGCTCTTTGTGAACGGTTTTTTAATTCGGTGCTTGTCTGGTACATCGTTTCCTGATTCAGGGTCATCAGATTTTTCACTTCATGCTTTACATTAAGAAACAGCTGGTGGTGTTGACTGTAATACATTTCAAAATCCCCCTCATTATCCGTACCAACTATTGGCCGTTCCCATAAACTTTTATAATTCGCGTAGTTGATTTTTATTTTGTTTACGAGTTCCGCTTCACCAGGAATGGTAATGTTTTTTTTTGCAATAGCATAATTTACCAAAAAAAGACTGTCTGCAGATTGGATTACCTGCCGGCCTTCCTGCCACTTACCCAGTAGCAATAATAATATTCCGCTGTCCTCTCGCTCAAGCGCCTCAAGCATGGTTTGGGAAGCATCAATACTGAGGTAGTTATCATCCAGTAGCTTTTTAACCGACTGACCAATATTCATAAACTCACGGATGGAAACAAAACCGGCGACCAGCAACATTATGGCCAGCATCATAAACCCCGAAAATATTTTATACTTTATACCCATTGCATAATCTGTTAAATTCAAAAAAGAATTCGAATGCAAAATAAAGCATTTTTCATGACGAATGGGATATAGAAGTGGGATTTAATTTTTTGTTATTTTTATTAATTTTAAATATAGAAATTAAAGTTAGAACCAACTTATTCACGAATTTGTTATTCTAAAGGATTATGGCAATATGCTGCCTGAGGGCAGAAGATGAATACCCTGGTTCCTACAGGTTGAAATCAGTTAAGGCAGACGGGAACTAAAATTGCTTGAGAATAGCGTATTTTTCAGTAAACCAAATAATAACCAAAGATGGAGGTCTAAGTTATGAGTAACGAAATTATTCGAGTTCAGTACGCGGCAAAACCTGAAACTAACGTCTATCAACAGGCGGAAGGTGGCCGTCCGATTAATAAAATTCTTCTGGGAACCTGGGCCGGAGTGGTAAAGGATGATGGCCGTGAACGGGTAAGGGTGATAACTGCCGGACCAGATGGCTGGATTCGCAGAAATGAACTGCGCGACAATCCCGGTTTAAAAATTTTCTTTGTCGATGTGGGCCAGGGAGACGGCATGCTGGTAGAAACCCTTGATAAACGATTACTTATCGATGGCGGGCCAAACACCAACCTGAGGAGATATCTCAGGGGATATCAGTACAGCTATATTTTAAGGAAAAATGAACGTGTACGTATCGATACCGTGCTGGTTTCCCATTTTGATGCAGACCATTATAACGGACTAATTGCCCTGTTTAATGATGAGCAGTTTGAATTCGGGACGGTATATCATAATGGTATTGCAAGATTCCATAATTTAAAAAGAGAGCGGCCTGCAGGGTACAACACCGACCTTGGAAAAATGGATAACGATCTGCTGAGTACCACATTCAGCGACATTAATGATGCGCGAAATATGCTTCAGGCAGGAGGTCTGCAAGCTATGTTCCGCAGGTTTCTTGAAGCTGTGGTGAACGCACACGATCAGGGCCGTCTGGATTCGCTGAGCCGGTTAACTACCCAGCAGGCAACGGTACCCGGATACGAAAAGGATAAAAACCTGAGCATTGAAGTACTTGGTCCGGTACCAAAACTTGTGGGTGGACAGGTACACTGGCCCTGGTTTGGAGATTCTTCGCATACCCGCAACGGGCACAGCCTGGTATTAAAACTCAACTACTCGGAGGGTGGTCAGCAGGGAAAAACTGTTCTGTTGGGTGGCGACCTGAACACAGAGGCAGAAGCGTACCTGATACAACACTATGGGAATTCAAATCCGTTTATGGTTGATGTGGCTAAAAGTTGTCATCACGGATCATCTGATTTTTTGGTGGAATACATGGACAGGGTAAAACCGTTTGCCACTGTAATCTCATCAGGTGATAACGAATCTTATGCCCACCCGCGGGCAGAAGCAATAGGATGTGCCGGAAAATACAGCCGCGGTGAGCGTCCGAAAGTCTTTTCTACTGAACTGGCACGTTCCATTAACTCTGCCGGCGATGTACTTTACGGGATGATCAATTGCCGTACCGACGGGAAGCAGATAATAATGGCTCAAATGAAAGAACGCAGGACCGGCGCTGATATCTGGGATTCATACAAGATTTAAAGACAGGTACAAAATATTATAAATTGCTGCCTGCCTATTTGGATTCCCTTAAGGGTGAAAAAAACATACTTTTGCATTAATTTACTGCAACAATAAAGTTTTTAAGTGCACTGTCTGTGGACAAATCACTTTTGTTTTTTATATTGCTGAACAGTACCATATCTTCGGGACAAATCTCTTTTAGGCAATCTTGTTGAATATTCGCATCTTCGGGTAATGTACCGGTTTGAATGGCCCGGTAATTATCTGTTCTGTATTCCTTATATACAATTCTGTCTTTTATTACTTCGATGGTATTTGTTTTTTCAATTACCACAGTATCCGTTTTTTCAATATATACCGTATCAGCCACAGCGAATAATTCCGTTTGGCCGGAGGGTGAAAACCTCGAAAAAAGATATCCGATTCCCGCAATTATAAGCAGGGTGGCAACTATCTTGTACAATTCAACCGGAAAGGTGAGAATTCTTTTTAATCCGGATGCTTGATCCTTTTTGTCGTATTCCGGATATTTTGAAAATAACTGTTGCGTATCCAAAATGGTTAAACGCATTCGATTATACTCCTTTTCTGATAAATGTTTCAGCACAAACATTTTTTCCGGTTCCGGCAATGATGTAAAATTAAATTGCTCAATAAGTTCATAAAGCTTTCCAAATTCCTGTTCATTTTCCATGGTATTATTCTTTATAAAAATTCGATAATTCTCTGGTGGCATAAAATAAACGCGACTTAACGGTGCCTTCGGGAATTGTATAAATTTCTGCCATTTCTTTAATGCTCAGCTTAATTTTAAACCGCAATACAATTAATGAGCGGTGTTCCGGCGATAATTTTTTTAAACATTCGCGCAGTCTGATTTCGTTTTCCCTTAGTGCTGTAGTTACGGGATTGGTTTGTTGAACATGGTTCACATATTTGTTTACTACTTCCTGTTTTCTGTATTCATTTTTACACATGTTAGAAGCAATCCTGAATATCCATGGTTTAAAGAGCTGACTGGCATCAAACTTTTCAGGCGATTCCAGAATTTTCACAAACAAATCGTGCGCAAAATCATTGGCCTTTTCATTATCCCGTCCCAACGCGAAAAAGAAATAATTTCTCAGGTTTTCCACATGCCGTAAATACAGGCAATCAAAAGCCTTAGACCTTTGATTGCCATTTGTGTTTCTGAAAATTTGTATTAATTTTTCGTCTGAAAATCTTTGCATGAATTTATTCCAGTATTTCAAGTGCTTTTTGTTTCCAGTCTTCGCCACCCTTATCTGCAATTATTAACCCCAGCTTTTTTATGCTTGCCGCTTTTTCTTCTTCACCACTAAGTCTGTAATGCTGATACAATTTTATAATTCCCGGTAAATAATTTACATTAATCCGGTTTACGATTCCCCGGCTGATATCAAAAGTAAATTGGTTATAAATATAATCCAGGGCATATCTATTTTCGAAATTATTTTTTAGCAGGGCAATATTATCAATGTTTTCTGTTGAAAATTCCAGCGCCAGGCCCACTATATACAGATTTTTTTCATATTCCAAAAATTGTTTCCAGGCGGGAGTGCTTATATACAGTGGTAAATTTTCAGGTTTGTTTTTAATAATATGGTTTATAATCTCCTTCTGATTCTCAGCGCTCGCGCCCTCCGGATAATCTTTTAATAATGCCGGGATGTTCAGTTTTTTAAATAACGTATTCCTGTATTCGGTAATTGAAAGAAGATGCACATTTAAAACTGTTACATCGGGCCGGATATTTAATACATCCTGTAGCATCCAGATGGGGAAGGTGTCGTTATCACCAAAGGTTAAGATCATACCACCTTCGCTTATACTCATAAGCACATTGTAATTATAATTTAAAATACCCGCAGAAAGGTCGTTGGACCGGTACCATATTTTATTAAACTCCGCTCTTTTATCTTCATTATTATTCGTTTCGTAATACACTACAAATTCATCGTAGGTATCCGGGTTATCCGGTTCAAGGGCATAGGCTTTCTTTAGGGCATCCAGCCGTTCCCGGTTATTTGGATATCCTTCTTTTATAATAACATAATAGGTAAAAGTGTTCGGTATGGCCTTTGAAATTAAACCCGTTATTTCTTCCGCTTCTTTTAAATACAGGCTTTCGTCGGTCCAGGTTTTAAAGGTGGAGGTACTGCCTTGCCGGAAGGTCATTTTTGCATAACGGTTGGCCTTATAATAATAAAACCAGGCTTTTTCATTTTTGTTATTTTTTTCAATTTCCTTCCACCACAATTCGGCCTGTTCTACAAAAAATGAATGGGGTCTTTCTTCTTTGGCAATGGAATAGACAATTTCAGGCTGTTGTGCCCGGGCAGAGTAAAAACAGACAATTGCTAAAAAGATAAATATAATAGATCGTTTCATTGCTAGAATTTTTAAGTGATACAAATTAAAGAATTCGCACGTGCTTTAATAATGGTTTTATTAAAATACACGCTGGGGAGTGAAACGTTCAGAGGGGTGGGAAAAAAATTTTACCGGAAAAAATTAACTGTGCAGGGGTGATTTTAGAAAAATAATGATCGCATGGTAAATTTGTGAGCCAGCTTTTGATTGAAGGGAATTCAGATTTAAGGGTAGATAAGTTGACAAAGTAAACAAAGTAAACAAAGTAACAAGGTTACAAGGTTACAAGGTTACAAGGTAGACAATGGTAAAGTAGTATAGGTATATACTGGTTTACCCAAAAAAAATAAACCCGAAACTTTCCAGTCCGATTTTTTATTGGGTAAATTGAGAAATAAGATACATCCCGATCCAATTGGACCGGGAGTATGTATGTTGAAAAAAAGATTATTTGTTGATTAATGTATACACTAATTCAATGCCCTCGCCGGTTTTCAGATTCCGGCTGTATTGTTTGTCTTTGGCATTATTCCAGTGTTCAGTAACGCCAAGACTTTTAAGTCTGGTACCATCCCGTTCGGGGTCGTATACCGTTCCCGAAGGCGGATTATTGGCCAGGGCCATTTCTTCCATGGCAAAATCGCTGTACATCATATCGGGAGCATCAGGCCATTCTTCAAGGGCAAAATCAAGTACTACGGATTCAATAGCCACCCCATCCTGTGAAGCAAACAGACTGTTTGGCCAGTTGTTATTAAAAGGAGCTAATGCCCATTTTGAGTTTGGAATTCCATCCAGCGATTTATTACTGTAAATCCCATCAACCAGATAAAGTATAGTCTTTTCACCTAAGTCTTTATGTCCTATAAAATCTGGATATACAGAGTATTGCCGTTTTCCTTCCTGGCTCTGGCTAAAGCCGCTGCAGTGGGCGTTTTTGCGCCAGTCGGTTTCAATGCTGGTGCATCCGAAAAAGTTTTTGGCAACCAGTGTTACACCTTGGGTTACATGCCCTTTCATAAGCGCCAGATTAATTACATAATCCGCTTCGACAAAACAGGTAGCGAGTCCCCGGGTCATTCCATCAAAATCAAAAGAATAAATAAAACCATTTTCAACAAAAGTGGATTTCTCGCGTCCGTCACCGCCCACATGATCTACAAAATGTACTTTTGGGAAAACAGCATGACATTTATCGAATATGTTGTCGGTAATAAATCGGCTTGGGTCGGCTACCGTAATATTTTCCTGGGGAACTCCGGCTTCATTGATCAAACTGCTCAGTAAGGAAAGAACTAATTGTGGATTGGCATTAATTTCATTGGAGCTTTCGTGCAAGAAGGTATTGTTTTGATTGATTTTAATAGCGATTTTTTCTCCGGCCTTATACCCTTTATTCAAATTATGCCTGCTTTTGTTATAAAACCTGAATAAAACATCCCAGGCTTTTTTTTCCTGCTTTTTATTGGTAAGGCTGAACAGGGTTTGTGAAAGAAGTTGGTCTGTTTCTTTCTGATTGTTAAACCGGTCTTCCCACCAAAAACCCGTAACACCATCCCAGGATGCCACATTAGGATTGTGACCCCAGGCTACTCTTCCGGGAAAAATCCCCCTGGCAACTCCAAGCGGAATATTTGGCTTGTACCAGATTTCAAGCTCATTTGCACTTGATGTTGTTGAATACCGCGCAGAAAAAAAGAAGGCCGAACTCAACCCTATTATCAGGAATACAAAAGCAGCTATATATTTGGCTTCAAAAAATTTCAGTTTTGCTTTTCTAAAAGCAACCACTGTACCTGACAGGGTCAGTACCCAAATGAAAAAACTAGACATAATTGGTGCAGCTACCTGCATGCAAGGATATAATGCCCTGGAAGGTTTTGGAATTACCCTAAACAAAAACCAGAGGGTTGCAATTATAGAAATAAGGAGGTATACAATTTTTGCCGGAACTTTGATTTCAGTTAAGTATCGTGTAATTCTTCTAATCCAGCCGGGGAGTTTTTGGAGTCTTTCTTCTGTTATCATTCTCAGGTATCTTTATTTGTTATATAATCGCAATATACAAAGTTAATTTTTTCCGGTTATTTTCATGGACAAAAAAAACCTGGCCTTGATTGGCCCTTCCGGAATAATTAAAAATTGATGTATGCAGGGTTTAAATATAGGTAACGAGATTTGTTACGCGATGAAGTAAACAAGGTTACAATAGCACAGGGTAAACAACGTAAAAAGGTGACTAGGTTAACAGGGTGACGAGGTTAACAAAGGTAACAACGTGACAAGGTTTTCAAGGGAGGGTGAAACAATTTATTTATATATCCGGTGCATGCCGGTTGGAGGCTACCTATTCTGTATGAATATATCTTTTTAAATCAGAAATCAGGATATTATCCAGTTCCTTCTGATTATCGGGGCTTGTTTCTGAAAATACAAAGCCAAAAACCGGGTATTTTTTTATGTCTAATTTTCTTATAATTATGGGATTTTCAAAATCCGAAGCCAGCAGGTCATAATCAAAATGTTTGATTTCTGAAGAGGGATAACCGGAATTATTATTGAGCACAATGATGCTGAATATGTTGTCGCTCCTGTTTTTAAAAACCTGTTCCCAATCCGGTTTCTGATTATTTATAAAATATTCATACGAATTAATCCCATAGGCATACCACGACAAATCACCGGTAGTGCACCATCCTCCATACCTCAAAGGATTTACCTCTATAGGATGTATGCTTCCTGATCCGTCTATCCTGATTTCAACATGTGCCGGAAAATTTTTTAATCCGCTTTTATTTCCTATACCCCCTAAAAATTCCTCAATACTGTTTTTATATTTCAGTATAATATCTTTTGATGTGGAATACACCCTGTCGCTGGTGTCTTTCCCGGAAGAGAAATTATGGTGGAGAATATTTAATATCACTGCTTCGCCTGCTTTATTAAAATAACAATCCACTGCATACTCTTCTCCTTTTATATACTCTTCAATAATAAAGGTTGAGGTATTCAATACTTCTTCAGGATATATATTTTGCAAGGATTCAGCGTTCAACTCATTTTTTACAGTATTCCATTCCATTGTATTGTGGACAATAAAAACCCCTAAACTAAAGAACCCTACAGAAGGTTTTATTACAAAAGGGAAATGTATTCCTTCAAGGCTTAAGCGTTGGATATCTTCCAGTTTTACAGTTCTGAACAAAAAACCAGGAAATGAGCTTTTTATAAGTTCCCTGAATCTGGCCTTATCTTTAAATAGCTGAACCTGATGTAGGAGTTTTGAAAACACAGGATTTTTTACCATCCAGGCAATGGCATTTTCAGAATTTGTATATACAGGAGTGTTTGAATCTTTTTCAAATATGCTGATAGCTTTTTCTTCAGATATCCAGTTTAATGAGTTATCTGAAATTAATTCTTTGGCCTCTTTCGTTGAAACAACCTGGTAGTTATTGTCTCGTATTGTGTTTATCAGAAAGTCTGAAATAAAGGGTTTGTCGATAAGAAACATCCGGTTTTTATTTTTGCCGTATTAATGCCAGACGAATTCCAAGAAATATTAAAATAAACCCGGACATACTTTTTAGTCTTTTGGAAAACAGGTTATTTTTTCCTGTAAGATACTGCCCGATCCAACCCGAGAAATATCCAAGCGCGGAAAGAAATATTATCGTAAAAACTGCGAAAACAACCCCAAGAATTAAAAACTGGATAGCTGTACTTTCGTGTTTACCAGAATTAACAAACTGAGGAAGAAAAGCAATAAAGAACAAAGCTACTTTGGGATTAAATACATTCGAAAGAAAACCTTGTGTAAAAATTTTATTGCTTTTTATAATTCCGGTATTATTTATTTTCAATTCTTTATTATCCATTATTGTTTTTATTCCATAATAAATTAAATACCCTGCGCCAAAAAATTTAACAATCATAAATGCAATTGCGGATGTTTTCAGTATAATTGATAATCCCAGAGCTGCAAAAATTGTATGCACAAATATGCCTAAAGTTACGCCAAAGGCAGATATCAATCCGGCTTTTTTACCATTCGATATTCCTCTTGTTAACACATAAATAAAGTCAGGTCCAGGAGTTATAATTAATATCCAGGATAATGCAATAAATAATCCAAAATCCTTTATTCCTATCATAGTTGTTTTGTTTTAAGTCTAACAATAGTAATTTTAATACCTAGCTCTAAATATTTTAGTCTATAAGTAGTAAGGAGATCTCTGTTTTATAACAGTTTATTTCCTTTTATTTATTTTTTAAATAATTATTCCAATTACATACTGAAGGTTAATCCTGAATTTTCGCTAAATGTAAAAAAAGTGGTGCGTATTATCAAGATTTTATGTTTGTATTTGCAGAAGATTAAAACGTATTAAGGTTTTATATTTTTCCCCATTACTCAGGCCTGTGCTATTGGAAGGGGAAATTCGTTTGGGAAGTGAAACCTAAAATTAAATGAGGAACTTAAAAATTAAAATTCCTGCATATTTCCAACCTCCCCAAGCCCCTCCTGGCAGGAGGGGAGATGAGTATAGACCGGGATTTGGTTTATGGCTAAATTCTTTTTCAGGATGCAGATTCAGCCATTGCAGTAATTAATGTTTCTGCATCACCCTTAAAATAAGCATTGAAGTGTTTGAAGTTTTTTGAAGTATATAAGTTAAATGCTTCACGCGATTTTCCTTCTGAAAAAAGTCGCAAGAAGTCTTCAGCAATTTTTTTTTTTGATATAATGCTTACTTTCTTACAGGTTTTACATTTCCTTTAATTTCTTCAACCCTGAATTTTACTATCAATGTAATCAGATCAAGAGGCAATGGTTTGTCCAGTGGAAACTGCACAGAGCCTTTTCCCTGTTTATAATTTGAAAGTTCCCCGGCAAATTCTGTGTGTCCGGAAGGTGTGGCATAAAATCCGATGTGGTTTTTAAAGGCAGCAAAATATACCAGCGGCCTGCCTTGTAATTTATAAGCCGGCATGTTGTAACTGATACCTTCATCTGCTTCAGGCGCTGATTTTTTTATAATCGACCGGATTTCCTTCAGTAGGTTTTGAGTTTCTTTGGGAAAACTTTTAATATAGTCGTCTGTGTTTTTAAATGAAGTATTCATTTTTTCACGGGGTTGCCTTTTCCTTAAAAAAAATACCGATTATTTTCTCCAGATTAAAAAACTCAGATAGCCGATAAAAAAAAGCAACATCAGGGCAGCTTCCCAGCGATCGAGTTTTTTCCGCACTCCGGTAAACATAGCCAGAAACAAAAACAATGTGGATAAAATTAATACATAAATATCGGTATTTAATACGGTATTAAATTTTACCGGGGATATCAGTGCACTTACACCAAGAATCAGGAAAATGTTAAATATGTTTGAACCTATTATGTTACCCATGGCAAGGTCGCTTCTTTTTTTGTAAGCCGCCACAGCCGAGGTAGCGAGTTCCGGAAGGGAGGTACCCACCGAAACTATGGTTAGGCCGATTAATTTTTCACTTACCGATAATAATGTTGCAATTTTAACGGCATAGGTCACCACCATCCGGCCGCCAAATATCAGCCCGGCCAGCCCGAGCAGTATATAGATAGTTGTACGCAGGCCAGACATTACCTTTATATCATTAAGGTTTTGCAGTGGTTCCTCCTTCATATTGTAAAAAACATAAACCAGGAAGGCCAGAAAGAATACCAGTAATATTATTCCATCAGTTCGCTGAAGCAGATTACTTTTGTTGCTGAAAAAAATCGAGTCGTTTACCAACACCAGAAGAATTAATGCCGCAGCCAAAGAAAATGGAATTTCTTTCCACACGGTTTTTACCTGCACAACAATGGGATATATAATTCCCGAAATGCCCAGTATCATCAGCAGGTTAAAAATATTGCTTCCAATAATATTGCCGAACACCACTTCATCGTGGTGCTGATACGATGCAATAACATTTACTACAAGCTCGGGTGCTGAAGTCCCAAAGGCAACAACCGTAAGTCCGATGGCCAGTTCCGATACCTTAAATCTTTTTGCCAGGGATGAGGCGCCGTCTACCAGAAAATCGGCGCCTTTGATTACCAGGGCAAAACCGGTAATAAGCAAAAGAATATTAATAATCATAACAGCTTATTTACCATTATAGACGGAAAAGTTTACAAAGGGAACACAATACAATAATTTTTATTCTGCTCAAAAAAATTTAAAAAATTATACCTCAAGAACGCCTATTGGATCGATTAGCGATTCCAGTGTTGTATCGGAAATCTGATCCCGAATATCGGGATGGGGTATAATGCTTAACACCGGCAATTGGGAGCGGTGTATAATCTCCAAAGCAGTTTCGCCTACATAATAATCGTGAATATCCAGTTCCTGCTGAGTCATCAGCATTATAAGGTCACAATTTAAATGTTGGGCATACAATACAATTTCTTTTGCAATATTCTCTTTATTTTCTTTAAGAAGTTTTGTTGAGCAGCTAATATTATATTTTTCAAAGATTTTCTGAACCTCAGACAATCGGCGGTTAAATTTATTCTCCAGGTGCTGCCAATCAGATCGAAGTACAGATATCACACTAACATTGGCTTGTAACAAACGGGCAGTTTCTATCGTTTTTGCCACTTTTTCTTTTACCGGGGCTTCAAGATCAAGAGCCAGGGCAATATGCGGACCGGAATGCACCTCCGAAGGATAATTCACCGTAATTACAGGGATTTTTGATTCACCAATAATATGCAGGGTATTGGTACCTGCATAATTCATTTTAAAACCTGAAGCTTCGTGTTTGCCCATAACAATAAACTGCGCGTTTATGCTCGCTGCAGTCTCAATTATCTTGTTATACACTTTACCTTTACCGACAATAATTTCAAATGGAATGTCGTAAGTGGACAGATTTTCGTGCACTACCTGGGCAAGTTTTTTTTCGGCTTCACGTCTTATTTTTATTTTCAAATCATCAGATAATACCATATTGGTAACATATCCCGGTTCTTCAATAACATAAAGGCAGGTAAGCTTTCCGTTAATTAAACGGGCCAAACCGGCGGCAAATATCAATGATGGTATTGATTGCGTCTTAAAATCTAAAGCGACTAATATTTTATTTTTACCCATAAATCAGAATCAGACTTTTCTTAACTTTTTACATTATTGTGACTGTGGATTTACAAAAAGTCACCTTTTTTAAGTAAAATTATTTAGGAAAGTAAGGATGTTTTTATGTTTCGGATTACTTGATAATAATATCATACAAATCATCTCTGAGATCTTTAAGGGTATGCACACTTCCATGTTCGTGCAGTTCCTTGAGAAGAGACAGGTCGAGATCGGCAATAAGTGTCATTTCGGTATTGGGTGTGGCTTCGGCTTTAACAGCATTAGTAGGAAAGGGAAAATCAGAAGGTGTAAATATTGCCGACTGGGCATACTGTATATCCATATTATTTACCCTGGGCAGGTTGCCCACGCATCCGGCTATAGCCACGTAACATTCGTTTTCAATAGCCCGTGCCTGTGCACAGCGTCGCACCCGGTAATAACCGTTTTGTGTGTCTGTTAAAAAAGGGACAAAAAGTATTTGAACCCCATCTTTGGAATATAAGCGGGCCAGTTCAGGAAATTCTATATCGTAACAAATCAGGATGCCAATTCTTCCACAATCGGTGTCAAAAGTTTTGATTTCCCGGCCTCCGGTCATGCCCCAGGCGCTTTTTTCAGAAGGAGTGGGGTGAATTTTACAATATGAATCCCAGGTACCATCGCGCCTGCAAATAAAGGATACATTTAATAAATCATTATCCTTAACCAAAGGCATACTGCCTGTAATAATATTCACATTATAGGATACGGCAAATTCCTGGAATTTTTTCCGCAGGGGTTCCGTAAAATTTGCCAGCTCTCTTATAGCCTTTGCTTCTCCCAGGTGGTTGTAAGTGGCCATAAGCGGAGCATTAAAAAATTCGGGGAAAAGAATAAAGTCCGATTTGTAATCACTTACGGCATCCACAAAATATTCAATTTGCTCCACCAGGGCATCAAAAGAACTAAACAATCTCATCTGCCATTGAACAATGCCCATGCGCACAACTGTTTTTTGAGCATTTATAAGATTTTCTTTTTCCTGATAGTAAATATTATTCCATTCCAGAAGGGTGGCATATTCCATCGATTCGGTATCGCCGGGCAGATAGTTTTTTAATATTTTTTTAACGTGAAAATCGTTTGAAAACTGGAAGGAAAGGGTAGGATCATAAATTTCTTTTAAGCGCACTTTATCAATGTACTGGCGCGGAGAAAGTGTTTCGGAGTAATCTTTATAATTCGGAATTCTGCCGCCTGCCATGATCCCTTTCAGGTTCAGGTTTTCACAAAGCTCCTTGCGTGCATCGTACAGTCGACGGGCAAGGCGCATGCCCCTGTATTTTGGATGTACAAACACTTCAATGCCATATAGTACATCACCCGCCGGATCGTGCGTGTCAAATTCATAGTTGCCTGTAATCTGCTTATAAGTATGGTTGTCGCCATATTTTTGATAGTTGACAATTATTGATAATGCACTGCCAACAACCTGGCCATTGAGTAAAATACATAATTGTCCTTCGGGAAAAAAATTAAGAAGCTTTTGAATGGCATCTTCTTTCCAGTAAGTTCCTCCAATTTGCGCATAGGCTTCCTTCATGGCTGATTTAAGCCCAAGGTAATCTTTGAATTGCAGGTTTCTTAATTCAATAGTAGCTTCGGTTCCCATGTTCAGCAAACAGGTTTAACGTAAAATTTAAAATAAAATGGCAGATAAAAATCCTGCTTTTTTGGTTATTCAAATAATTTGCTCCATTCGTGGCGTTCCCTTTTTTTCCAGGCTTGGGTATGATATACATAACTTACAATAAGGGGTAACACGCTGGTTGCTTCTGCATATACCATTTGCTCGAAATGTGTATCCACTTTACCCCATGAGGAAGCTTCCTGAAGAGTTGAAGAAGAACAGGCGCCGTCTCTCGGATCGGCTACTGTAATTTGGACAGCATATTTGTGCATAGGAGAAGGTTCACCCAGAATCTCGGCGCAAACTACCGTATCCTGTGCAAAGTTTTTAGGCACACCCCCGCCAACCATAAACAGGCCGGTGGTTTTGGCAGCTATCTTCACCATTGTGAGTTCACGGAAATCTTTAACCGAATCAATAGAAACATGTTTATCCGGATTTTCCCACTGGTGGCGAACAAGGCCAAAACCTGCACTGCTGTCAGAGAACGCGGGACAGAAAATAGGAACATTATGTTCATATGCCAATTGTACCAGTGAATCTTTTTTTACTGCATTTTTTGTAAGGTATTTGCCAAGCTCGGCAATAAATTCCCTGGAAGAATATACACCGGGTTTCATCGAATCGGCTACTTTTTTAATGGCGCTGTCGCACAATTGAAGGTCGTCTTCATCAATAAAAGTATCATATATTCGGTCGATATAGAATTCACGTAAACGGTTATCGGAAATATCCTGGCGGCCTTTATAATGTTTAAAACCTATAGCTTCGAAAAAATCCATATCGATAATGGAAGCTCCCGTGGCTACCACGGCATCAATCATATTGTATTTTATCATATCGGCATATACCTGCATACAACCTCCGGCGCTGGTGCTTCCTGCCAATGTGAGAATATTTGTACACGCTTTATCTTTTACCATTTTCAGCAGATAATCGGCTGCAGTGGCAGTATCCCTTGAGGTGAAAGACATTTTTTCCATCGATTTGATGATGGGAGTAGCATCAAAGGTAGTTATATCAATATGTTCAATGGTTTCTTTTAGTAACTCCTTTTTCTTCATTGTTGCATTAATTTTTCAAATTTTTTAATATTCAGTATCGGAAATAATCCGCCGGCCCTGCACCTGGGATAATAGCCGAAGTAAACGTAATAAATAGTCGGTTGTAATTTACACTAATATTTTAATATGGCGAACAAAACCAAAAAATATTCGATGCCTTTTATCTGCATCGAATATAATTTATGGGGAATGTCTCCCGGAAAGTTAAATTCCGGAACTTAATTATAATTACCCATTACGGGGATAACATAATTGGTAAAGCAGAGCGCAACAAGCGCTGTTCCGTATTTCTTTTTTGCAACGAAAGACTCAGTCAGGATTTCGATATCCTCGAGTTTGTAGTCTTCCTCAAATCCATTATAATATAATTCGTTAAGACTAGCATGAAGCTTGTTTTTTAATTCGGCTTCGAAAAAATTCCCGTTATGCTCACAAACTAACCCGCCAAATTTTTTTCCTGTCTTCCGGTCATAAAGCCAACCATAAATAATACCAGCACTAATTTCTTCTCCCTTTTTACCATTGGCAACTGCCATAATGGTTTCCATTACAGCCCCATGTTCAATATGTTCTGGTCGTGATATTTTTTGTGCTATCCCAGGTAATATTGATGAATACGTCATTATGTTTGCCATCTCAATATTGGCCTGTTTAAGTGCAAGGTGATAAGAACCTGCATGTATGGCGATATCACTTTCGCCTACGCCTTTTGTTACAAAATAATCCTTAGGTATTCTGTTACCTATTACAATCCCCTGTAGAGACTGGACTGGTTTTTGTTTTTTCACAAAAAGGTTGGTTTTAATTGCTAATCTTTTCATTTCTAATTTACATATAAATCTAAGTTTAATATTTAATTTATTTTAAGACTAAAAAATACAAAATGGTCACATATTATTGCAAAAAAATACTCAAAATAAAGTTAACATATACATCTAAAAAAACGGTCATTCATTTAAAAAAAATGAACGGCAAATATAAAAAATAAACTTTCACAGAATCAAATTGTTGCAGATAAATTTTAAAAAAAGCATTAACCCCCGTTATTTACTGGTTTACAGATAGATTCACCCGTTACGAAGATGCGGTTTTTTTTAAAATAATTACCAAAAAGCGTGACTTTCATCTGTTTTTCCGTCATAATCCTAAATTCAGTATTAAAACCTGTAACTAAAATAATAATTCTGATTTAAGAAAAAAGTTTATGTACGAAACTATAGAGTATAAAAATAATCTGATACTAAAATTTAAAAATATTTCCCGATTGGATATCTTAAATATGTACCAGATTAAATCTGAGATTTTCGATCTTATTAAGAAAGGTGATCGCAACATTATTCTTGATCTGGATGAGATTCAGTTTATTGATTCTGCTGCCTTTCAGGCTTTAATTGGCTTGTTAAACTTTGCTGCCGAAAGAAATATTGAATTTTATGTTACCAATATGTCTGCCGAAGTGTCCGAATTAGTCCGGCTTGTGAATTTAGAACACACTTTTAAAAACATTAGCCTGTATAATTTTGTTTTGCAATAACAAAGCTTTTAAAAACAAAATCTATGAAATCCAATCAGCCTAGTCAAACAGCATTATCTGCTACAGGCAGATGGTTCAAAAAAATTATTGTAGCTTTTGTATCCGGTATGGGCGCTACCAGGATCAGGCTTGGTCCGGTTAAAAAAACAAAAGTTTATGTGCCCGCCGGAAAAATCCGGAAAGATCCTGAAAAGTATTATCACAGGAGTTTTAAAGAACCTACAGCCGAGCATCAGACTCTGACCAAGGGAACGATCAAAAAACAATCCCGGACAGTTACTCATGAATAAGGCGTGAAATTTACCGGGCAGTAAATGACCATTTAGGTTTTACATATGGTCCTCATGATGATGGTTAAAATGGCCGGAACTCTTCATATCCAGCAATACCCGGCCTGAATCTTTAATTAAACCTACAGACCATCTGATAATAACCAGCGAACTAAGGATTGCTGCAATTGTATCAATATAGGCAATATCCCAAATCATGGCAGCCGTAAGGCCAAGAATAGCAGAAAGGCTTGTCAGTGCATCTGCAATTACATGCAGGTATGCCGCTCTTATATTATGATCAGTATGTTCATGATCGTGATGTAAAAGAAAAACACTGGCAATGTTTACAAATAGTCCGATAAAGGCCACTAAAATGGCTTCGCGATAATTAATAACTACCGGGTTGTAAAACCGTTCAATAGCTTCTATCATAATAACTACTGCAAAAATCAATAACATTAAACCACTGCTGTAACCCGATAAAGACAATATCTTATCTGAATTCCCTGAAAATTTATCACTCCCGGAAATTTTTCTGATGATGATGTAAGCCATCCAGCTCAACCCAATCGCCAGCACATGAGAACCCATATGAATACCATCGGCAAGCAAAGCCATAGACCTGGTAGTTACACCATAAATAATTTCAACTACCATAGTCACTGCCGTGAGTAAAACTACCCACATGGTTTTATTTTCGTGCTCGTGCTTGTGATTCGACATATGCTGATATTTATAGTTTATAACGATATAATCCGGCAAGTTGTTGAAAATAATTTCTCTCGGTTTCTATAAACTGAAACTTCATATCATAAAAAGCCGAAAGTTCAAAGATATATTCAATTATTGAAATGTGGCCGGCATCAAGCGCTTTATCGAGCTGTGTTTTATTCCCCGAGTTCATAACTGCCTGCCTCAGGTTTTCCAGGTTCGATTCCAGGGTTTTAACCCTGTTATATTGCTGAATGGTTTCCGATTCAAGCTTAAGCCTGTAGTTTTGTTTTGAATTTTCTTTAACCAGCATATTAATCTTGGCTTGTTTTATCGTATTGGTTTTTTCCCAAAGTGGTATTGAAACCCCTATTTTTATTCCACCATACCTGTCGTTTAGGATGGTTTCACTTTCGTAGCCAACCTCAAACATGGGAAACCACAAGGATCGGGATAGTTTTAATTCCATTTGCGATACCTGTATTTCTGTTTCCTGTGCTTTTATTTCAGGGAGCAGGATGTTTTGTTCAGTAAGAAGGCTGTCCAGTGGTAATCCGTCTGTAAGAACATAATCTGTAAAATGCACCGGTGAGGAATTCCCGCCATTCATATATATTATTGCCAGACGGATATCAGATAGTTCCTGTTCAATACTGTTTAGCTGGTTGCTTATATCCACCTGTAATAATTCCACCCTGTTTTTTTCAACTACTGTGGCATTTCCAAGTTCAAGAGATTTATTAACAGCAGTTTTTAATTTTTCAATATCCTGTTTTCTTTGTTGGATCAATTCCTTCTCTTTGCTGTAAAACACACCTTCATTCCATAATTGCACTGATTGCCACAAAACTTCCTGCTCAAAAGATTTATAATCATATTCGGAACGTATTCCTTTTTGTCTGGCAATATTTCTTTTATGGACATATGCTGACGGGAAATCAAATGACTGTGAAACACTGAATACTTCTTTAATACCTATTTGAGATTGGTTTCCGGGAAAATACCCATATTCCACAGCAGGATTTGCAGGAGTTAAACCGGTATTGTATCCGGCTTTTAGCAATTCCAGATTTTCGCGTGCCAGTCTTAATTCTGGATTATTTTTTTTCACAGAATCAAGGAAAGCCGGTAAAGAATACTGTGCAGTAACTTTTTGCAGCAATGTAAAAAGTAAAATTGTAAGTATATAGCGTACCATCTTATTTCTTTTTTTGATTGATCACATAAAATACTACTGGGATAACATACATGTTAAGCAGGGTAGAACTTAATAAGCCACCTAAAATTACTATGGCCATGGGACTTTGAATTTCATTTCCGGGTTTATCGCCCGAAAGTGCCAGGGGAATCAGCGCCAGGGCTGCTGTTAATGCAGTCATTAAAATTGGAGTAAGCCTGTCTTTCGATCCGGCCAGAATAGTATCGTAAAGGTTTAGCCCGTTCTCTTGCAGGTTCCGGTATCTGGAAACCAACAATATACCATTGCGTGTAGCAATTCCAAAAAGAGAAATAAAACCAATGATTGATGGAATGCTTATTATATTCGAGCCCAAGGCAATTGCAACCACACCGCCGATTAATGCCAGGGGCAGATTTAATAAAATTACACCGGCTACAGCCGCACTTTTAAATTCCTGAAAAAGAATTAAAAACACCACCAGCATGGCCATAAGCGAAGTAATAAAGAGTATACGTGAGGCTTTGGCCTCGCTTTCAAACTGCCCGCCGTATTCCACCCTGTAGTTTTGAGGCAATGTTATTTTATCATCAATTGTTTTCCGGATATCGTTTACCACACTTCTTAAATCGCGTTCTGCTACATTGGCGCTGATCACAATTTTACGCTGTACGTTTTCACGGGTAATGGTATTCGGTCCCGTGGATGAAATTATTTCCGCCACATATCTCAGGGGGATTTTATTACTATCGCCGGTATCTATTAACAAATCGCCGATAGTTTCAATATTCTTCCTGTTTTCTTCGTTAAAACGCACTACCATATCGAATGTTTTTTCGTTTTCGAATACTTCACCCACAATTTTACCTCCGAAGCCGTACTTAATGTTTCGGGCAAAATCAGCAAGTGAAATGCCGTATTTCGCCAGCATTTCTCTTTTCGGTTTTATCTGTAACTGGGGTATTTCCACCTGTTGTTCTACATTCAGATCTACAATGCCTTCGATTTCCAGGATGTTGTATTGAATATCGGTGGCCAGATCGTACATTTTTTTAAGGTCGGTACCGAATAATTTTATAGCAATATTAGTTTGCGACCCGGAAAGTAAATGATCAATGCGGTGGCTTATCGGTTGGCCGATAGAAAAAATCACACCCGGAATTGTTGACAATTTTTCCCGTACCGAGGCCAGAAATACCGCCCGGGAATTATCTTTAAGCCGGAAGGGCACTTCAATTTCCGAAACGTTGGCGCCAAAGGAATGTTCTGCCAGTTCTGCCCGTCCTGTTTTCCGGGAAGTAATATTTACTTCTGGCAGCGAAAGTAACTGTTCCTCGGCTTGTTTCCCGATTTTGTCCGATTCATCGAGTGAAATTCCGGGCAAGGTGGCCACATTTACCGCCAGACTGCCCTCATTAAACGGAGGCAGAAAACTTCGCCCAAAAGTAAAAAACAAGGCAACAGAGAATAGAAACATCAACAGGGCAGTGGAATGTAATAATTTTTTCTTCTTCAGCGCTTTCTCCAACGATCTTCCGTACCATGTGGTCAGATTCCTTGACAACCAGCTTCCCTGTTCGTGTTTTTTAAGTTGTTTCGGGCTTACCAGCAGGTAACTGCATAGTACAGGCGTTATGGTTATGGCCACAATTAATGAGGCAAAAAGTGAAACGATAAATGAAATCCCCAGGGGTTTGAGCATTTTGCCTTCCATACCACTTAAAAAGAACAGGGGAATAAATGAAACAATTATTATTAATGTGGCATTTAATATGGAAGCCCTGATTTCTTTAGAAGCCTCGTAAATAATGGGAAGGGGTTTTTTTACTCCGTTTTTTATCTGCTCCCGGTTTTCTTTTAGCCGCTTATATACGTTTTCTACATCAATTATGGCATCATCAACTATAGAGCCTATTGCAATTGCCATACCTCCAAGCGACATGGTATTTATTGTAAATCCCAGAGATTTAAGGGTAATTATGGAAACAATCAGTGATAACGGAATAGCCAGTAACGAAATAATGGTAGTCCGGTAATTCATCAGGAACAGGAACAATATAAATATTACAAAAATTGCCCCTTCGAACAAAGCATGTATTACATTATTAATGGCTGTTTGTATAAAATCTGATTGCTTAAAAATTCCTGTATTCAGGTCGACGTTCTCCGGAAGTTTTGTTTCAATTTCTTTAATGGTTTCATCGATATCCCTGGTCAGTTCAATGGTATTGGTATTGGGTTGTTTGGTCACAGTCAGTACAACCGCATTTTTACCGTTAAAAGAACCTGTGCCGATTCGTGGCGCCCCTCCGATCTTAATGTCGGCAACATCAGCAATATTCACCGGGTATTTATCAATATGTTTGATAATCGTTTGTCCCAGTTTTTCTGTGTCGGAAGTACGCATAATTCCACGGACAATATATTCATTTCCATACTGGTTAATTACACCACCCGATGCATTGGTATTATTTTCTTCACAGGCAGCTATCAATTCGGGAAAAGTTACCTGGTAATATTTCATTTTATGGGGATCGGCCATCACCTGGTACTCTTTAATATCGCCTCCCTGAACCGCAACCTGGGCAACCCCTTTTACAGACAACAACCGGGGACGTATTGTCCAATCAGCATAGGTACGCAGGTCCATAGCACTTACCGAATCGCTTGAAATACTGAAAATCATAATTTCACCTAGCAACGAAGACTGGGGGGCCAGCACCGGATTATCGACACCTGCCGGAAAGTTTTCAGTAATTTCAGTCAGTTTTTCACTCACAATCTGTCGGGCATCATAGATATCCATGCCCCAGTCAAATTCCACCCACACAAGAGAAAATCCCATGGCAGAACTGGATCGTACGCGGCGGATATTGGATGCCCCGTTTACGGCCGTTTCTATTGGAAAAGTAACCAATCGTTCTACCTCTTCTGGAGCCATGCCATGAGCCTCTGTGATAACTACTACTGTAGGTGCATTTAAATCAGGAAACACATCCACCTCGATTGAAGAACTGATATATATACCGGAAATAAGTAAAAGAATACTTCCCACAACGATAATCATCCGGTTAGTCAGTGAATACTTTATAATGGTATTAATCATTTTTTATTCTTTAAGTTTTGAATAGAACAGCCATAGATTTTTATCTAATGTACATGGCCGGTTGATGGTAATGACGATGAAGCTGAGGCCAGTTTAATATTTACGGCCCCTTTGGTAACAATCCGTTCCCCTTCAAATAAACCACCTGTGACCTCGGTTTTTTTGCCGTTTGATTTTGCCACGGTGATGTATCTTTTTTCAAATGACTCGCCGGATAATTGTACAAAAACATAATAATTTCCCTGTTCTTCCAAAATGGATGAAACCGGAACAAGAAGTGCGTATTTTTTAGAGGTTGTTTTTAACCATATGTCTGCATAACTTCCGGGTACCAGGAAATCTTTATTGTCTATTTCGATATAAACCGGCATCATATACCCTGAAGAAATAGTTCTTCCAAGGGACAATATTTCGCCATTTAAAAGAGAGGTTTCGAATATTTGTTTTGAAAAAGAAAGCCTGAAATTTGCCGAAATAATTTCCGGTATCCGGACGGCATATTCCTGCGAAAGATCGGCGCGTAATAAAAGTCGTTTATTTTCAGCTATTTTTAATATGGGAGATCCGGCTTCAAGAAATAAACCGTTCGAAACATAGAGTTCTTTAACCAGTCCGGTTTTTGGAGCAATAATTTTTATTCCTTCACGTGAAAACTGGTCTGCAATAAGTTGGTAAGCCTGTTTAGACTGTTCATATTTGATTTTATATTGCAGATAATCCTTTTGAGTTATTATCGTATCTCTGATTAGCCGTTCAGCCCGATACATATCTGCCTCAGCTTTTTCGAATTCGGTTTTAGCTATCAGGAATTGCTGTGAAGTATTACTGCCCAGGAGCCTGTTCCCTGAAACATAACCCAGTATATCTCCTTTTTTAACCTTGCTTCCCGGCGTAAGTTTAAGGGTAGTGAAAAAGAAATTCCCCTGATTATTAGCTGTTGCCATTTGTTCGTCTCCCTGAGCGGATATTATTTGCCCGGAGGTACGGATAATATCTTCAAAAGGCTGATTTGATATGGGTTGTGTTTCAAAATCAATTTTCCATGATTGTTCCTTTGAAAAATAGATTTCTTCGTGGTGAACTGTTGCTATTTGATTCTCTTCAGCGCTTTCTTCATCCAGAAAAACTTTTATGCTGTCTATAGTAATCGTTTCACGCATATTTTTTGATTGCAACTCAAATACAATCCTGCAGATGCCTGTATCCACAAGGATAATTTCAGGTTCAAAGATTCCCGGTTTTGAAAGATGAAATGTATTGTTGAAAACCGGCATTTTATTTTGAAAAATCTTGATTGTAAGATCACCTTCAGTAACCGGTTTAAAATCTTTAAGCCTGGTATAATGAGCCAGAAACTCGTTTTTCATTCTGGAAATAAAAGGCTGATATTCAAAAAACAATTCAAAATTTTCGGAATATAAGGTATATGATTCGAAAATTTCTGTATGATCATCGGAGTGGTCTTCACTTTCAGCATGAGAATTATTTTTGTGAAAATCACAATTCCATAAAAAAACGGAAAATAAAAAAAACGGAATAATTTTTTTTGTCATCTTGAATGAATTAAATAATAATAATTATGCCTGATACAAGCAAAAGACAGGTATTTAGAATACTATTTTTGGAAATTTGTCTGGAATCCTGAAAGGATTATGAAATTTTTGGAGGAGCCCTGGATGAGAGGGAAGAAACACCCGGATTGGAATAATCAGGATTAAAATAAAATACCCGACTTACAGGTTTTCCGGTAAGAAAATGATTAGGATATAAATTATCAGAACAAACCGGGCAATCTATACTAATTTGTGACTGGGTAAAAGTTACATCGGTTTTTAAGAAACAATCCAGACATTCCTGGTGCTTATGCTGACAATTGTGGGATTCAAAAGGATTTATTTGCTCCGGGTTCCCGCATGTTATTTCAGATTCGCAGATAAGTTCTGAAACATAATGATGTTCCTGAAATTCAATATGATGATGATGGGGAATCAGGATATGAATAAGCAGAATGAATGTTGCAATCCATAAAAAAATATAAGCGCTATGTTTTTTAAAATTGTGCAAAATACAGAATGACTTGTAAAATTGTAATATCCTTTTTATAATGCCATTTAAATTGTGGGCTGTACTGGACTCGAACCAGTGACTTCCACCCTGTCAAGGTGACACTCTAAACCAACTGAGTTAACAGCCCCCGAAAGGCGTCAAATATAATACTTTTAACAGGGAATTTGAACGATAAGTTTCATTTTTTAGAATATTGCTTTACTAACCGGCCGGTATACTGGCTATAGTATTATACATTAAACTTTTCGAAATAAAATAGTCAAAACTAATGAAGAATAAAGTCTGTATATTTCAAACTCATCAACGGATTGTTTAAATTTATAAAATAATAAAAGTATTTTCATGAAGAATTATTTTCCTGCCAGGTTTCTTATAGTTTTACTTTTGATATGGATCACATCAGGATTGCAAATATTGGGACAAACGGATACCCTAATACGTCCAAAAATAGGACTGGTATTGAGCGGAGGCGGTGCAAAGGGATTGGCTCATATCGGAGTGTTAAAAGTACTTGAAGAAGCAGGCATTCAGCCGGATTATATTACCGGCACCAGTATGGGAAGTATTATCGGTGGCCTGTATGCCATTGGATATAATGCGGAACAACTTTCGGAATTAAACAAATCGATCCACTGGACTGCTGTGCTTACCGATGAAATTTCGGTAAGAAATATTGCTACCGAAGAGAAATATGATTATAAGCGTTTTGCGCTGGAATTGCCCTTTGTTAATGGAAAAGTCAGCCTTCCTTCAGGGCTTATCGAAGGTCAGAAATTATCCCAGTTATTTTCTAAGCTTACCTGGAGTGCGGCAGGCATAAAAAATTTTGATGATTTCCCGGTTCCTTTCCGTTGCCTGGGAACTGATATTATTCAGGGTAAAAGAGTGATATTTAGTGATGGCGACCTGGCTTTGGCCATGCGCTCAAGTATGGCTATACCCAGCGTTTTTACTCCAGTTTTATTAGATTCCACAATGCTTATTGTTGATGGTGGCGTGCTACGGAATTTTCCGGTGGATGATGTAATAGAGATGGGTGCAGATATTGTTATCGGCGTTAAAGTGGGATTTACTGAAAAAATAACACTGGATAAATTATATTCCATTCCTGAAATTCTGGCACGTACAGCAAGTTTTTATGGCGAGCTAGATTCCTATGAACAGCAAAAAAAGGTGGATATTCTTATTGAACCTGAATTATCCGAATATTCAACTTCAAGTTTTAACAACGGCAAAGAAATTGAAATAAAGGGTGAAGAAGCTGCCCGAAAACAGTTTGACCGGTTAAAACAACTTTCAGATTCGCTAAATTCACTGAATTCACATAAACCCCGGAGAAAGCTTCCGCAAAACGATTCGATTTTTATTGTAGATATTGAGGTTGAAAACGTAGTGCATACGAAAAAAGAATTTATTATCCGTAAATCAGGACTTGTGCCCGAAACATGGATTACTCCCCAACTGGTTAATAAAGCAATCGATAAAGTATATGGAACTTTAAATTATGATAAAATTACCTATAGTTTTCGGCCATCGGAAGGAGGGTACATTTTGGTTTTTAGTGTTAAGGAAAAACCACAGACGTATGTAAAAGGGTCATTACATTATGACAATTATTATGATGCAGGTATAATTTTAAACTTTACCAAAAAAAATCTTTTTCTTCAGGGAACACGGTTTTCCAGTACGCTTGATATCAGTAAATATCCCAGGTTTAAATTTTATTACCATAAATATATGGGGCCCCGCCAGCAGATTGTAAGTTCATTGTTTCTGCTTACCGAGCGAAATAAACTTCCAATATACCTGAATGGCGGATCAGTTGGTTTTTATACTCAGAGTTATTTAAATATTGGCGTGGATTCAAGGTATTCCATCGATATTTGCCGGCAACTGGGGATGTCTTTTACTTATGAAGTTTCAACTGTGAAACCTAACCAGTCGGCCAAAGAGCTTTATCCTGAGATTGATTTTAACGAATATGGTTTTGGTGCACTCGGTGCAAATTTCTTTTTTAATGTAAATACATTAGACAATCTATCGTATCCTTCCAAAGGAGTAAAGATTGATATGTCGCTTAAACGTAATTTCGGCAGCGAAATATTTATTAAAAGAGAAAATTCTGACAGTTCAAACTATAGTAACCTTGATCTGGACCCAAAACCTTCGTGGAAATTCTTTTTTGATGCTGAGCAATATGTGCCCATTACAAATACAGTATCTGTAAATGCAGGATGGACCCTGGGATTAACCTCTCCGGATATTATTCTTACAGATTATTATTTTATTGGAGGATACCGGTTTAATTTACGACAAAACCATATTCCTTTTGTAGGACTTGGCCTTAACGAGGTTTCCATCAATAATTTTTTAAAATTAAAAGCCGGCCTCGATTATCAGGTCATCACCAATCTTTATATTACATCAATTGTAAATGGTGTAGCCGGTGGCGATAGTCCAGAACAACTGTACAAAGGAATTACAAAATGGACTGATGGCAGCCATTATTTCGGATACGGTTTAGGGATAACCGCCAAAACATTATTGGGACCGGTTAGCTTTATTGTAGGATCAAATACTACCGATTCAAAACTCAGATGGTATGTAAATCTTGGATTTACATTTTAATCCTTGTTTACTCTTCGTTTTAGTTTATTTCAAGGTAAGGTAAATTATTCATGCCCCGGAATGTGCGGATCTTTTTCCCCGGCTTCAATCTTAACGGACAGGAAGTTTTCTTTCGGCGGCAGAGGACAGGTTGCAAAGGGTGTAAATGCACAGGGCGGATTATAAGATTTGTTAAAATCCAGGATTACCTCATTGTTTTTATCAGGAAGTTCGGAATATAAAAATCTTCCAGCGGGATACGTGGTATTTCCATTGGTGAGATCGGCAAAAATCAGGAAAAACGTATCGCCCGATTCAAAAGGATACAACTGCAATTCTCTGTTGTTATATTGAAAAGTCAGGATGCCGGGAGCCGTCATTTCTTCTTCAGTGCCAATTACGGTAGGTATATAAAATTTTTTAGAGGTACTGAAAGGAGTATATTTTGCAGTAATCCGGTTGTTCATATTCCAGGGAAAATAATCGATTCCTTTAAAATTTCTCACCAGCGGATGGTTATAATCACGCAGGCGTATGCCAAACCGTTCACCACGTTTAATAATAAACCAACTCAGTGAATCCATTGTCAGTACAGTAGGTTTTCCTTTTGAATCATCATCGAGTACCAATGAAGACACGGGTTGATCTTCATGTTTTATTTGTACTTTATCACTTACATTTAAGATTACAACACCTTGTTGAAGGACAAATATTCCTGCAAAACGGGGGCTTTCTTTTGGAAAAATTATTTGATTGGATGAATCGGACCCGAAGGTATTTTCACCTTCCTGCAACCAGTAAAGCCCGGCAAGATTCAACCAGCCATTTTTAGATTTAAGCCGCTCTGCCCGCATTTCTTTCCAGTTTTGCCATTCTTTGGCATAATCTTCAGGTGAACTTTTTTCCAGGTTCCTGCATTGAGAAAATAGCAAAACTGCCAAAAACATTCCGGTAAGTATTTGGAGAACTTTTTTATTAATATGTTTCATGGTGCTGGTTGATATAAGTATCGGTTCATTTCTTTGAATAGACAATTTTTCCATCTGAAATAGTGGTAACAACTTGTACAATTGGAATTTTTTCTTCATAAATAGTCATAAGATCCTGGTCGGTAATAACAATATCCGCCGATTTTCCCGGTTCAAGGCTGCCTTTTATCTTTTCTTCAAACGCGGCTTTTGCAGCCCACAGTGTCATTGCTTTAAGTGCTTCCCCGCGCGAAAGGGCATCCCGGGATTGAAACCCTCCGGGCGGATATCCCTTTTGATCTTTTCTCACAACGGCAGCATAAAAACCTAAAATGGGATTTATAGATTCAACAGGAAAATCACTGCCATTGGCTATCCATCCGTTCTGATCAAGAAGCCGCTTGTACGCATATGCTTCTTTTACCCGTTCCCCCAGTCGTTGTTCTGCCCAATACATGTCTGAGGTAGCATGTGTTGGTTGAACGCTTGGTATAACCGAATACCTGCCGAACAATTCCAGATCACGTTCCGATACAACCTGTGCATGTTCAATTCTCCATCTCCTGTCGTTTTTTGTTTTCAGGAATTCACCATACCAGTTCAGTAATAACCGGTTTGCCGAATCACCAATACAATGTGTATTTACCTGGTAATTATTATCGAATGCAAGTTGGAATATTTTAGAAAAATAGACTTTGTCATGAAGTAATAAACCTGAGTTTTTCGGGTCATCAGAGTAAGGTTTTAACAAAAGAGCTCCCCGTGAACCCAGGGCGCCATCGGCAAAGAGCTTTATCGACCTAATGGAAAGTTTAGGGGTGATGTAGATTCCCTTTTTCACAAAAAATTCAAAATTTTCAAGGGTAGGGTTCAGCATGGCATAAATTTTCATCTGCAACAACTTATTTTCATGCAGGGAATTTATAAGCAAAATATCCTCTTTATCCATTCCGGCATCGGCTATTGACGTGAGGCCAACAGCAAAACAATTTTCTTGCGCCTCAAGCAAGGCCCTGGTTTTTAATGCCGGAGTTTCTTTTGGAATAATATTTCGGATGAATACCTGGGCATTATCAATCAGGATGCCGGTTAAACCCAAACCATCTTTTTCAAATGTTCCCCCGTTAATAAAACTGTTTTCTGTGATTCCGGCCATTTTTATTGCTTTAGTGTTGGCCAGGGCCGCGTGTCCGTCAATTCTGGTAATAAATACAGGAACATCCGGAAAAACAGCATCAAGTTTTGATTTGTGTGGAAACTTCCTGGTTTCCCAGTCATTTTGGTCCCAGCCTCTCCCGATTATCCAGGGTGCAGGATTTTTTTTATAAAAATCTTCTAATTTTTTCAGCACATCGTCAAACGAAAGGGTTCCGGTAAGATCGGCCTGCTGCAGATTGAGGCCATAACCCAGAAAATGGCAATGGGCATCTATAAAACCGGGATATGCTGTTTGGCCTTGCAGATCGATAGTTTGTGCTGCGCTGAATGTTTTTAAAATTTCCTCAGAGGTTCCTAAAGCAATAATCTTTCCTTTTTTTATTGCCAACGATTCAACAATAGTAAATTCCGGATCTGCTGTATATATTTTACCGTTTGTTATTACCAGATCAGCTTCTTGTTTTTTCATACACGATAATAATAGCAGGATTAAACTAAAAACGCACAATGTTCTGGAAAAATATTCAGGTAATATATTCATCGAAATTTCAGTTTTTTATTGGTTGATATTTTTTCAGGTATACAAAAATAGGACTTCCTTCACATATCTTGCGAAAGATAAGAAAGATTATAGTTTTATTCTTTTTGCTTTGAAGCCTTAATTTACAACATGATGAACTTTGTGCTGTATACAAAAAATTCAAATGACTTGTCCGGGTTTAAAAATAATTATTATCTTTCTCGTTGTAACTAATAACCAACCTATGAAGAAAAATCTACTCTTTTTATCTGTTGTTTTACTAAGTTTGATCACGGTATCTGCTATGGCACAAAGTGAAACAACACCCACGGATAGTTTAACAAATACAAAAGTAAAAAAGGAAGAAAAGACCAAGTCGGGATGGAGTTTTGGAGGAGTACCGGCCATTGCGTTTGATTCGGACATTGGATTTAAATACGGGGCCGTGGTGAATTTTTACGATTATGGTGATGGCACCATATATCCCGAATACAAACATTCCATATACCTCGAATGGTCGCGTACCACCAAGGGCAGCGGGATAAACCAGTTTATTTACGATTCGAAATATCTTATTCCCAATATCAGGATGACTGCGGAAGCCAGTTATCTTACGGAACAATCACTGGATTTTTATGGGTTTAACGGATATGAAGCATTTTATGATCATGCTTATGAGGATGATGACCCCGCTAATGCTGATTATGTTTCGCGACTGTATTTCAGGCAGGAGAGAAAAATGTTGCGTCTCCGGACCGATTTTCAGGGAAATATAATTGGTGAAAAACTACGCTGGCTTGCCGGCATTGAACATTATAATGTGGGGTTGGACAGTATTGATTATAACAAATTAAACAAAGGAAAAGATGATGCTGATAAACTGCCTGAAGTTGGAGGATTATATGCAGACTATGTAAAATGGGGAGTAATTCCGGATAATGTTACAGACGGAGGGAAAACAACACTTCTTAAACTGGGTTTGGTTTACGATACCCGTGATAATGAACCCAACCCGATGCATGGCATCTGGACTGAAATGCAGTTTTTGCTGGCACCTTCTTTTTTAGGGAACAAGGATTATCATTATAGTAAATTTGCGATTACTCACCGGCAATATTTTACTTTAGTTGATAAAACCCTCTCATTTGCTTATCGTGTGGGTTACCAGGCCAAGCTTAGCGGGGATATGCCTTTTTATATGCTCCCGTTTGTTTTTAATACTGCGCCATCGTTTACACGCGACGGACTGGGAGGTGCAAAAACCATACGGGGAATTTTGCGAAACCGTATCGTGGGAGAAGACCTGTTGTATGGAAATTTTGAGGTGAGGTGGAAATTCCTCCGCACTGTATTATGGAACCAGAACCTGTATCTTGCATTAAATACATTTACCGATATGGGTATGGTAACCGGCAAATATGAAGTTAATACAGATAATGTTCCCCTGGCCGAAAAGGCAATATTTTTTCCAACGGATGAAAAAGAAAAACTCCACGTTAGTTATGGCGCCGGAATCCATATTGCCCTGAATGAAAATTTTATTGTAGCCATAGATTATGGCCGGGCTGTTGATCCGCGCGACGGAGAAAGCGGGTTATATATCGGATTGAACTTTTTGTATTAAAAAGATTACTCTAAATAACTAATTAAAAATAGCCCGGATAATTACCCGGGCTATTTTAGTATTTATTAAAATGCAGGATGATTTATTTTATTCTTCCACAACTTTTGTAGTTTTACCGAAATTGAAGTTTAATCCGATTGCACCAATAAGCGCATCTTTGTCATAGGTCTCAAGAACCGGTAGTAATGTTCCCGAACCAGCCAGGTCGTGGCTGAAATTCTTATCACCTTTCTGATACATGGTATAAGAACAACCTATATTAAGCTCGAGTTTTGAATTAAGTTTATAGGCAAAACCGGCGCCAACAGAATTCGAAGGCAGGCTGTAGCTCATATTGTTCTGATAATTACCGGTAGCTCCTGAAGTGGTATACAAGTATCCACAGCTGACAAGCAGATTATCATTCAAAGCATATTCAAGTCCCAGGGCCAATTCATAAGAATTTCCATCAAGAAGTTCTTCTCGTCCGTCCCAGTCAACATTTTTATCAAAATAATAATGCATACCGGCCGATACCATTAAAGGATCCATTACCTGATATGTTGCACCTACTACTAACTGAGCCGGAATATCCAGATGGGTTTTGGCGCCATCGGGAAACATGGTGACGGGTAAACCAGAATCAGGATCAAGGCCTGTAATCACATCTTTTGTGGTTGAGTTGGTGAATTCTAATTTTGTTGCAAATTCATACTTCAGGGCAATATTCAATTTTTCCATGGGCGAGAAATTCACGCTGATAATTGGGGCAAAACCGGTAGCGGTTTTTTCTGCTTCCACTTCCTGGTCGCCCAGTAAGCTTGCTTTTGCGTAGGATTCAGCGGCTTGCACCGGCAGTGCAGCTGCATAAGCAGCATAAGTTGCCTGTATAGTTGCAGCGTCTAACCCAGCAGGATCAACACCAAGTTGAACGAGTCCGCCTTCAAGCATTGCAACAGTAGCAGCATCAATATATCCCAAACCCTCTAATTGAGCTAAGGTATAAACACCTGCACCAAGGTCAATTATTGGCTGCATACTTGTAACAGCACCAGCAGCAGCTGCTGCACCTGCAGTAGCCTGATCACCTAATACATTAAAATAATCATCAGCTCTGCTGGTGTACCCGTTAACGGTTAAACGAATATCCCTCATATAACCATTATAAGTTTCTTTTGCAGTTACCAGCCGGCCGCCAAGAGCCACAGATAACAGATCATTAATTTTATAGGACACATTTACCTGGTATCCGAAAAATACGGAAGTACCTTCAAAAGAAGCGTTAACCGAATAGTCGGTAACCGGAAGCCCTAATCCTGAAAGGGCGGGAACAAGGTCTGAAGGTGTGTACTCAAGGGTTGGAAGCCCTTTTTTATATTTTGCTCCGCCGCCACCGCCGATTGGATTAAAACCGGCAGAAATTGCAAGATTTCCCATCTTATATCCTGCATATACACTAGGAAATAATGGAGCAGATACATTTCCGATATACTCAGATTCGTTAAGAAAACGATAGTCACTGGTAATAGTGCGGGTTTGAACAATGGATTGATTGCTTAAGGATAAAAAGAATCCGTCGTTTGCGAATAACGATACTCCGGCCGGGTTAAAATATACGGCATCCAGTCCCAGTGTTGCATCCCGTGCAAGCAGTCTGGTATACATTGCGCTTTGGTTGGTATTGGTTACAATACCGCCAGCAAATAACTGGCCTGTTAATACTACAGCAATTGTTGCGAGTAATACTTTTTTCATAGTGGTTACAAATTGATTAGTAGGCGAAAGATAAATTTATTTCCTGAAAATCCAAAATTCTTGTACCGGGCATATACCAATAAATATTGATTATTAAGAACAGAGTATCACAAATTGAAGAATTTAACTTCGGTAAAAATGTTAATAAAATGCATTTTTTTAGTTTTCCGAATCTAAAATAAGCAGATAATTCCTAATTTCAGCCCCGTATTGTATACAATATATCTATATGCCGCAGGAATTTAAAAAAGACCTTCAGTATTATAAGTTTTGTTTGTATGGATTTTTGAAAAATCAACGTTTTTTTGATCCGTTTTTTATTTTGTTTTTGCTCGAAAAGGAACTTTCTTATGTTCAGATTGGAGCTGTATATTCGGTGCGGATGATTATTCGGCTGCTTTTCGAAATTCCCAGTGGCGTGGTGGCAGATGTGTTGGGCAGAAGAGGATCAATGATTTTTTCTTATTCCTGCTATTTGTTATCTTTTCTGGTATACTATCTTTCAAAAAACTACGGGCTGATACTTTTAGCAACCTTTATTTTTGCTGTGGGTGATGCCTTTCGAACAGGTACCCATAAAGCCCTGATTTTTGAATATCTGAAAATTCAAGGCTGGGAAAATCAGAAAGTATTTTATTACGGGCATACACGTGCCTGGTCACAACGCGGTTCGGCCATTTCATCACTCATCGCCGCTGCGTTGGTTTTTTCTTCAGGAAACTACAGCACTATATTTTTATATACCGGGATTCCCTACCTGATTGGATTAATTCTGCTGGCAACATATCCGGGTTACCTGGATGGGAAAGTTAAATCAGCAGAAAGGGAATCCATATTTAAGAAATTTAAAGAGGTAATAGTAGATATTGTAGTTTCTTTTAAAGATGTTAGAGTATTAAAGGCCGTTGTGAACATATCTTCGTATAGCGGCTACTTTACAGCTATTAAAGATTATCTGCAACCGGTATTAAGTACTATGGCGTTGTCAATACCCTTGTTTTTAAGTTTCGGGCAAGAAAAACAGGAAGCTTTAATTATCGGGATCACCTATTTTATATTGTATTTTATAACTTCGGCAGCTTCTAAAAATTCAGGAAAACTGGTAGAACGGTTTAAACATTATTCTTTTGCGCTGAACTGGTTAATGATCATTGGTCTTTTGGCAGGATTAATATCCGGAATATTTTATAAAACCGGACTTGTAATTCTGGCTGTGGTATTGTTTGTTTTTATTTATGCCGTGGAGAATGCCCGGCGTCCTGCCGCAGTATCGTGTATCGCTGAAATGTTTGATAAAAAAGTTCTCGCTACCATTCTTTCTGTTGAATCACAGGTTAAAGATCTTATCGGGGCAGTGCTGGCAATGGGTATAGGCTTGCTGGCCGACCGTTTTGATGTGGCCACCAGTATTATTGTTATCAGTCTTATCATGCTGTTATTAAGTCCTGCGATTTTTATTAAACCGGTCAGGTAATCCATTTCCTTAGAAGATTTGTTTGATAAACCATGAAAAAAAATGGTTCTATATGTTATTTAACATATGAGGATTCAATCACTTCCCGTAATTTTAATTTTTTTTAAGTAAATAAAAGTATTACAGTAAGTAGTTGCTGGTACAATTCTAATCCTTGTTTTTAGTATGCCTTGATAAGAAGTCGTTTAACCTTTAAGCGGCTTCTTTGATTTTAAAATTTCTTAATATCCCGGAATTTTGTATTTTCAGGTTGTTTTCTAATACTATACAATTATGCCATCCAGAACTTATTTCTTACAAACAAAAACAAATGAAAAACTTTGGATTTTCTGGAAATCCGGATTTAAAACTTGTCATATTAAACTAAATAACAAGGAAATTTTTCATTCACTAAACCGGAAATCTTTACTTAAAGGTTTTGAATACAAGATTGATTATGAAAGAACGTTAGGCATTAAATTATATTCCGGACTCGGGGTTTTTTATTATCCTGAAATTCTTTTAAATGGCGAACCTGTACCCGGCAGTTTTACAGATCCGTTTGTTAAAGTAAAAAAGGTTTTCCAACTGGTTCTATTTATTGCCGTGGTGAATATCTTTGCCGGGGGAATTGCAAAAATAATGGATTTTAAACCTTTACTGGATGCCGGCATTGGTATTGCTTCGGTATTTTATGGAGGAATATTTCTTATTCTTTCGTATCTGATTAATAAATTAAATTTATGGGCCCTGTATCTTGCACTGTCCCTAACAATGCTCGATATACTTTATGTGTTATTCCTGACTTTTGAAAACCAGGACAATGCCCTGTCTTCAATTCCTGTAAAGGTGGTTTTTGTATTACTAATGTTTCAGGGAATTCCTGCTATAAAAAAAATACAAAAGAAACAGGAATTAGAAAAACAGATTAAAAAAGAATCCATGGAGGAATCTCCACCCTCGTCTAAAAAAATTACATCAGATCATAATCCCTATATGCCCAGATAAAGAATATGATAAAAATCGATAAAAATCTTATAGATAACTTAAGCCGGCAGGCCGTGCGTTCAGAAAGAAAAAGAAAAAATTTAAATTTTCATAAAGTCCCGGAAGATACTTTGCACAGGATGTTAAATGCCATGGAACCCGGAACCTACCTGCAACCCCATAAACATGAAAATCCGGATAAACGTGAAGCTTTTATCGTGTTAAAAGGCAGGGTGCTGGTAATTGAATTCAATAATTCAGGTCAGATTTCCGAATCTATAATACTTGATCCGGCTACTGAAAATTTTGGCGCTGAAATTTCTCCCGGCAGCTGGCATTCCTTGCTGGTTTTAACTAAAGGAACGGTAATCTATGAAGTGAAAGACGGCCCCTACGATGTGGCGACTGATAAAATATTTGCTCCCTGGGCGCCCCGGGAAGGTGATGCAGAATGCCAGGCATATAACAACCGGATACTGGAATCCCTGGGTCTGACCGGTGAGAATTAAGTTTAAAAACAAGTATGTCCGGATCATTCAAAATTTAGTATTCCTTTAAATCCGCAGAATACGAGGATTAATCTTAGAGGATTTTAATAACAAAAAAGACATGAGAAAAATCCTCGCAGGGTTTATTTGTTTTGAGTTTTAGAAATTTATTGCGGATTTCAGGTATTCGCAAAATAATAGTATTTTTGAAGCGACATTAATACATTTTATTTTTTATGGACATTCAGAAACCATCAATTCCGAGGGGAACACGCGATTTTGGGACCATTGAAACCGTTCGGAGGAATTATATATTTAATACGATAAAGGAAATTTTTCAGCTTTTTGGATATGCCCCCATCGAAACCCCGGCAATGGAAAATTTGTCTACCCTTATGGGCAAATACGGGGAGGAGGGAGATAAATTACTTTTTAAGATTTTAAATTCAGGTGATTTTCTTTCTTCGGTTTCTGCAAGTGAATTAGAAAATGGCGATTCAAACAATATTTCGGCTTTAATATCCGAAAAGGGCCTGCGCTACGATCTTACCGTGCCTTTTGCAAGATACGTAGTACAGCATTTTAATGAAATCACATTTCCGTTTAAACGGTATCAGATTCAACCGGTATGGCGTGCCGATCGTCCGCAAAAAGGCCGCTACCGGGAATTTTACCAGTGCGATGCCGATGTAATCGGAAGCAATTCGCAAATAAACGAGGCTGAACTGGTACAGATAATTGATGAGGTATTTAAGCGGTTAAAAATAAACGTTACCGTAAAATTCAACAACCGCAAAATACTTGCCGGCATAGCTGAAACCATTGGCAGGCCGGGCGAGTTGATCCCGCTAACCATTGCCATGGATAAGCTTGAAAAGGCGGGTCTGGAAAAAGTGGTTGCTGAATTGAAGGCTAATGGATTTTCTGATGAGAATATTTCGAAGCTTAAACCGGTACTTGAATTTATAGGGGATACAGAAGCAAAACTTACATTTTTACAATCCATGCTCCAGGGTTCGGAAACGGGATTAAAGGGACTTAAAGAGATTAATTCCTTTCTTGATTATTTAAAAAATATCAAAATTACAGCAGACGTTGAACTCGACCTTACGCTGGCACGCGGATTAAATTATTATACCGGGGCTATTTTCGAAGTTAAGGCCAAAGATGTGTCAATTGGCAGTATTTGCGGGGGTGGCAGGTATGATGATCTTACCGGTATTTTTGGGTTAAAAAATGTTTCGGGCGTGGGGATCTCTTTTGGCGCCGACAGGATCTATGATGTGCTGGAGCAATTAACGCTATTTCCGCAGGAGGTTTCAGGTGGCAGTAAAGTGCTCTTTGTAAACTTCGGGAATAAGGAAGAAAAAATCTGTATGAGTTATCTCCCGGAATTAAGAAAAAATAACATTAGCGCCGAAATTTATCCCGACCCGGCAAAGCTTAAAAAACAAATGAATTATGCCAATGCTAAAAGTGTGGCCTACGTTGTTTTGGTGGGTGAAGACGAAATAAATGAAGGAAAAATTACCGTTAAAAACATGATTACAGGGAGCCAGGAAAAGACCACCCTGGAGCATTTAATTGCGGAAATATTGAATCCATAATAATCTGCAAAACTCTTTTAAGTTGAACTATTTATTTTTAAGTTTGTTAATTCCAATGATTTCAGACTAAAAAGAGAAACGATAAAATGAATAAAAGAAGCTTTATTAAATCAGGTATTCTTGGAATCGGAGCAATGTTCGCAGCCCCGGTATTGGCAAAAAATTCTGTATTTGGTGTATTTAAAAAGTCGGGAACACCGGAATTTAAATTACCCGATCTTCCGTATGCCTATAATGCTCTCGAACCATATATTGATGAGCAAACCATGACACTCCACCATTCAAAACATCATGCAGGATATACACAGAAATTTAATGCTGCCGTAAAAGCTGAAGGCATACAGGCCAAAAATGCACGGGAAATTTTAATGAATGTATCAAAATATTCTGAAGCTGTTCGAAATAACGGAGGCGGTTATTTTAATCATAAATTATACTGGAATGTAATGTCTCCCAATGGAGGCGGAACTCCCGGAGGTGACCTTCTGGATGCTATTAACGGCAATTTCGGGTCATTCGATAATTTTAAAGAAAAATATTCCACAGCCGCAAAAACAATTTTTGGTTCGGGTTGGGCATGGCTGATTATTCAAAACGGGAAATTAAAAATAACCACTACTCCAAACCAGGACAGTCCGCTGATGGATATAGTTGACGAGAGGGGTATTCCTATAATGTGCATTGATGTATGGGAACATGCCTACTATCTGAAGTATCAAAACCGCAGGGCTGAATATGTAGATGCGTTCTGGAATATAGTGAACTGGAATTTTATTTCGGAAAAATTCACTAAGAAAATTAATGAAGTTATATGATAAGCCCGGATTAATAAAGTTTTATTTTCTTTTCATACTTGTTTCATATAGGTAATGCGCTACTGCCATTTTTAATTTTCCATAATCATACTTATGATTAAGCAAATCTTTTAGGGGAGTAAGTTGCAGTGAATCTGATTTTTTTATGGCAGTTGTTATTTCCGTTACCTGTTCCTCTGATAAAAATCCCGATATGCCCAATTCTCCATTCTCAATAGCATGCGCCAGGTGGCCTTCTATTGTATTAACAGTCAATCCTCTTTCGGCAGCAATCTGTTCAACGGTTTTCCCCTGCCGATAAAGTTCCAGACTTATTTTTTTGGTATCAGGTTTGTTTTCTTTTTTCTTTTTTTCATTAAAAACCAATTCAAAATCGGGTTGATATTTTATATTAAAATCCTTGCAATAGGCGTTAATAAGTTCCAGAATTTGTGTTCCATATGTGGTAATCTTTTTTCTTCCGATGCCCTTAATCAGCAACAATTCATCTACAGAAGCAGGCAAATTTATAGCGATACTGGCAACAGCCTTTTGGCTGATAATCCTGTAGGGCGGAATGCCTTGTTGAGATGCCAGTTGATTGCGCCACTTCCGGATCTTTGCGTACAGTTCAGGATGTGTAATTTCCCGGAAATCTGATTCTTCATCTGCCCGTTTAGCCGGTTTAATCTTAATTTTTTCAATAGATGCTTTGGCCCTGGTATCGAGATATTTTTTCATATCAAAGCCCTCTCTGCAAACATTCAGACATTCTTTTTTTACAAAAAATTCCTGATTCAGATTTTCCAGCGCTTCGGTAAGCTGTTTTTTAATTTGACGGTTATCGGTTTCCACACTAATGCGGGAAAGGTTCGTATTTACAATCATGTCAAGCTTTTCGCTGAAGTAAGCAACGGCTTTCCGGATGCGTTCGTTCAAAAGGAGTTGGTTTTCCGGCACATCATTACCATTCAGCAGAAGCTGTAACCGGGGTTGAAATTTTTCCGAAACCTTAATTAATTCCGTTTCCAGGAGATTATTCATTTCCTGAAAAACAGCTGCCTGATCTCCAAGAATCGATTGGGCATGTTCATTAAACCTTTTGATACAGGTAAAGGTCCTGTATTGTATGTTTTTAAAATCGAACAGTTCGAAAAGTAAATCACGTCTGAAATTGTTCCTTTCCTGCTTAAGGGCTTCTTCACCGGGTTGATTTTCTTCAATTTCTTTCGAAAACCGGGATACCCCGGTATCGCTTTTTATACTCGATTCGACAATGGGCGAACTTAATACCAGCCCATCAAGAGACCGGCACCGGCTGAGCGCTACATATACCTGTCCGTGAGCAAAGGAATCGTGGGCATCGATTATGGCTTTATCAAAGGTCAGGCCCTGGCTTTTGTGTATGGTTATGGCCCATGCCAGTTTCAGCGGGAACTGTTTAAAAACGCCGATCACGGTTTCTTCAATCTCCTTTGTTTCCGGATTCAGGGTATACATACAATTTTCCCATTCGGCGGGATTTACTGCTATGGACTCATTTTCATCAGGACATTTGACAAAGATTAGATTATTTTCTTCAGCAATTTTTTCGATCACCCCAATTTTACCATTATAAAAGCGTTTTTCCGCAGAAGGGTCGTTTTTTACAAACATTACCTGTGCACCTTCTTTTAACTCCAACTCAGCCTCTGTGGGATACATATATTCCGGGAAATTCCCGGTTTGCTCGGCGCTAAAAGTAAATGTTTTATTCTTCAGGATATCCAGCCTGCTCTGATTGATTTCCTTTGCCCTGGCATTATGCGTGGTTAAAATAATATATCCTTCTTCCTGTTTTTTCAGAAAGGCCGGATTATAACTTTTATTAAGCTCTTCAAGCGTTTTGTTGTCGGTTTGGTTTTCCCTGATTTTGTTTAATATTTCGATAAATCGCTCGTCGCTCTGCCGATAGATGTGTTTTAATTCTATGCTTATATAATTTGTCTTTTGTAAAGCATGGCTTTCAAAAAAATACAGGCTGTTGTAATAGGGCTTTAACAACTGCCAGTCTTCTTCTTTTACTACCGGTGATAATTGCCGGATATCGCCGATCATTAAAAGCTGCACGCCTCCAAATGGTTTTGTGGTTCGCCGGTATCGCCGCAATACTTCGTCTATGCCATCAAGTAAATCGGCCCGCACCATACTGATTTCATCAATAATCAACAGATCGAGGGAGCGGATAATATCTATTTTGGATTTGGAAATTCTGGTATATCCTGCAGCATATGGAGTATCATTGCTTTCAATGGTTTCTTTCGGCAAATGAGGCCCAAATGGCATCTGAAAAAATGAATGAATGGTTACGCCTCCGGCATTTATTGCAGCCACACCGGTAGGCGCCACAACAACACAGCGTTTCGGTGAATTTCTTTTTAACCGGTGCAAAAAAGTTGTTTTTCCGGTTCCTGCTTTGCCGGTAAGAAAAACATTTTTGTTGGTAAACTCAACGTACTGATGCGCCAGTTGAAGTTGAGTATTCAGGAAATTTTCAGTTTCCCCGGAGTGAGGACCAGAAGTTGTAGTGAAATAGTTTGGTTTAATCGTTTCTTTCACAAAGGCGCAATTTTTAAATAAAAAATATCACCGGAAAATCTTCCGGGAAAACGAAATAAAAGAAATAATGAAAATTGGCAAAAGTCGTTATTCTTTACTTAACAAATGTTTGTCCAGTAATTGGTCTAATTTCCGTAATTCTTTTCTAACACCGGAAATAATTAATGGATTATTTTTAGTATCGACTTCAATTTTATCCTCCCAGTAATAAATAAACCGCAGCAAAATATTTTTTTTTCTGAAAACCAGCGTATTTTCTTCTTCCGATTCCAGGAGATAATTCAGATCATCAAAGGCCATTTCAATTTCCTGGCGGTTTTTAACAAAACTTCCATTGATATAGCGTACTTTTTTCCCAAAACCCAATATTGGGTACGAAAATGAAAATATTAACAAAAGCGCTACCAGCAATGTATAACGGCCGGTAGATATCAACTCGGCAAAAACTTCGTTAAATGCCCTGTGTTCCGTAATAATCGGAACCATCAGCAGCAATACACCAATTAATATTATAGATGCTGTAAGGGATTTTAGCATTCTTCGAAAATACTGTTTCATTTGCGACTGTAAGGGTTGGTTAATTTAAATTTTGCCTGAATAAAAGTAGGCTAAAATCAAATGTTTTCAAAATCTTTATCAATGAATTGATATTTTAAAAAGGGCAGTAGTAATAAATATGTACAGGAAGCCGAATTAATATAAGCGGAACATACACATTAATAAAATTTGAATATATTTGCTGACTATTAGTCATTTTATGTTCATATGTTAAATAATGGGAATTTCAGAACGCAAGGAACGCGAAAAAGAAAGACGTAGAATTGAAATTATTGAAGCGGCAGAAAAAGTTTTTTTTGGCCGGGGCGGTGAATCTGCATCAATGGAAAGTATAGCTGAACAAGCCGAACTAAGCAAAGGGACCCTGTATTTGTATTTTAAAAGCAGGGAAGATTTATTGTATGCAGTTTTTTTGCGGGGAATGGATATTTTAAAAAAAATGATGCAGGAACAAATAAAAAACAATTATTCCGGTTTGGAGAACCTGAAAGAATTAGGGAAAGCATTTGTTGCCTTTTCAAAAAATCACGAGGACTATTTTAATTTGTTTACCTATTTTCAAACCAGTGATATCGAAAGATTAAATATGCCCCGGGAAAAGCTGCAAAGCCATATAATTGAAGAATCACCACTTGCACTGGTTACTCAGTGTGTAAAACAGGGAATACATGACGGATCCCTGCGTAATGATATCCCGGTAAATGAATTTGCCTTTGCACTCTGGACACAGCTTATGGGTGTGGTGGTGGTGGCCAAAAACAAAAAGGGAATATATGAATTGTACAATATAAGTGAAGATCAGATTATCGATACCCATTTTAATATTGTAATACACGGGGGGAAACGATGATGAAACAACATGCGTTAATAAGGAACAGATTATTTTTTCTGTTATGGATGTTTACCTGCGGGATTTTTTCTCCGGTTTTACTTAATGCTCAGCATTCAATATTGGAAAATTATATCCGCACCGGGCTGGAAAATAATCTGGGTTTAAAGCAGGCAGAAGACAGTTTAAAACTGCGTATTCTGGAACTTGATGAAGCAAAAGGATTATTTTTACCCGATATAAACCTGAATGCCCGCTATACGGTTGCCCAAGGCGGACGTGTAATTGAATTCCCTGTTGGTGATTTGCTGAACCCGGTTTACCAAAACCTGAATTATCTGAACCAGCAGTTATCAATACCATCAGGCGCCTTTCCGGAAAACCTGGAAAACGAAGAGTTTTATTTTTACCGGCCTGTGGAACAGGAAACTAAAATCCAGCTTGTGCAACCTATTATTGCTCCGCAACTTGTTTTTAATAGACAATTAAGAACGCTGCTGGCAGATGCAGAACGTTTCAATACCATGGTTTTTAAACGGTTCCTGGTGGCTGAAATTAAGAAGGCCTATTTTAATTATTTAAAGTCGCTTGAGGTAAACCAGTTAATTGATAATACAAAAATATTACTGGAAGAAAACCTGAGGGTGAATAAAAAATTATATGAAAACCAAAAAGTCACTGTTGATCATATTTTTCGGGCAGAAGCTGAATTAGGAAAACTGGATCAACAGAAAATTCAGGCTCAACAACAACAATATCTTGCAGCATCGTATTTTAATTTTCTTCTGAACCGGCCATTCGGGGAAGAAATACAGGTAGATAGCGCCATTGTTATCGAAAACTTTGATTTTGACCTTACCCAGACACAAAACATGGCCCTTGCAAACCGGGAAGAATTTCAACAAATGGAAAGTTATAGTGGGGCTGCATCATCTATAACACGTATGAGCCGGTCTGCAAAATTCCCTTCATTATACGGGGCTGTGGAATATGGTTTTCAGGGAGAGAAATACAGTTTTACAGAAAAAGATGATTATATGCTCGCTTCACTGGTACTCAAATGGCCATTATTTCAGGGATTCAGGAACAACACAAAAATTCAGGAAGCACGGGTAAAAGAAGAAATACTGAACTTAAAAACCAAAGAAACCCGGTCCCGGATTTTATTGCAGACAGCCGATAAATGGTTCGGAGTAAAAGCAGCTGAAGCAACGATTAATGCCGGTTCGAAACAATTATTAAATGCTAAAAAAGCCTTTGAAATTGTTGAACGAAAATACAGGGAAGGACAGGTTAGCCTTTTTGAGTTTATTGATGCCCGGAACGCAGTCACCTCTGCAGAGATTAATTATATAAATTCAAAATACGATTATTTAATTCAATATGCTGAACTGGAGCAATCAGTAGGATTATTCCGGTTTTAAAACGTACATTAAGATGAAAAATTTGTTAAAATTCTTTTTGCTTCTTTTGCTGGTTCAGTCTTGTACTTCTAATCGTAATCCTGAGTCTTCAGAACAAAAAATTCCGGTTACGTCTGTACAACTTAAGGAAAAAGAGGTAGTTGATTTTATTCACGGCAGCGGGATTCTCAATACAAGCAAACAACAAAAATTAAGTTTTAAAACCGGTGGGGTAATTGATAAAATTTATGTTAAGGAGGGTGACATTATAAAAAAAGGTCAATTGCTTGCCGGGCTGAATATGCAGGAAATTAATGCCCAGGTTAATAAAGCTGAAGAGGCGCTGAATAAGGCTAAACGGGATTTTGAAAGGGTAAGCAACCTTTATAACGACAGTGTGGCCACACTGGAACAATATCAAAATACTAAATCTGCAGCTGAAGTTGCCGAAGCCGATTTAAACATTGCAAAATTTAATCTCCGTTATTCAAAAATTACAGCTCCTTCAAACGGGCGGATATTAAAACAAATTGTTGAAGAAAATGAAATTATAGGGCCGGGTACCCCGGTGTTTCTTTTTGGTTCAACTGCCGGCAACTGGGTGATGAGAGTGAATTTAACGGATAAAGACATTGTGCAGGTGCACATTGGAGATTCTGTTAACGTAAGTTTTGATGCCTACCCGAATTTAATCTTCCGGGCTTTTGTTAGTGAAATCCCATCCGCTGCAGATCCCTATACGGGGACTTTTGAAGTGGAAATCTCATTATTATCCGGAAATGATGTAAGGTTGGTTGCCGGCTTAATCGGAAAGGCAGACATCAATACCGGAATTGTTAATAGATATGTTGCAATTCCCGTTGATGCAGTGGTAAATATTAATGAAATGACAGGGGACATCTATGAACTAAATGGCAACGAAATTATAAAAAAGAACATTATTTTTACGGAAATATCAGATCATGAAGTTTTAGTAAAAACAGGTGTGAACCCCGGTACCATTATTATTTACGAAGGTGTAAAATATATTAATGAAAATTCGAAAATTGAAATAGTGAATTAAAGTGATTTGACAAAATTGGAATGCCATGATTAAAAAGTTATTACTTATAGGTATCGCACTGTTGGGATTTTTAACCCTTCAAAGCACAACCAGAGAAGCAGAATCCCGGCAAATATTAAAGCGGTTGATTGAAATAAACAGTAAGATTAGTTCTTTGAAAGTTACCGTATTGATGAGTGAGCGGGTAGAAAATAAAATGGCAAATAAAAAAGCTGATTTTAAGCTTGCTTATAATCCCGTTAAAATTTATTTAAAACAAGAGTATCCGAATAAGGGAATGGAGGTATTATATAATGAAGCCTTATACGGAAAAAAAGCTGTTATTAATCCGAACAGCTTTCCATGGATAAACCTTACGCTCGATCCGCTTGGAAATACAATGCGTGCAGGACAGCATCATTCTATTTTTAAGTCGGGGTATGCATATCTGGTATCCGTACTGGACCACTTGCTGAATAAGTACAGCGATTCTTACGATAAAATGGTGCTGAACCAGGGAATTGTAAAGTATAATAATGTTTATTGTCATAAAATAGTTTTCGACGATCCGAATTTTAAATATGTGGATTATACAGTACAACCTGGTGAAAACCTTGAAATTCTTTCGCGAAAGCTTAAAGTGAACGATTATATGATTTACACCATGAATAAAAACATTAAAAGTTTTGAAGATATTACTCCCGGTTTAACCATTAAAGTGCCCAATGATTATGCCCGTAAAATTATTGTGTATATCGATCGCGATATACTGTTGCCGCTTGGCCTTGAAATATATGATGAAAAAGGATTGTTTCAGGAATATATATACTCCAATATTCAGGTAAATCCACATTTAAAACCTCAGGAATTTGAAAAAGAATACCCGGAATACGGTTTTTAATATTCCTTGTTGCGAAAGTATTTTAAGTACTCTGACATACTGTATCGTATTAAATTTTTAGCGCGTTAAAAATAAAATATGAAACTGCCAAAATATGCTATAGAAAATTACCAGTTTACCCTGATGGCTTTTCTGCTTTTAACGCTGGCAGGTGTATTTTCTTTTTTTACCATGCCCCGCACCGAGAATCCCACGGTATACATTCCCGGAGGTTCTGTTGTTGTGATATACCCGGGTAGCAGCCCCAACGATCTGGAAAAACTCATTGCCATACCCATTGAAGAATCCATTAATGAACTCGAGAACATAAAACAAATGAATACCACCATTAAGGATGGTATTGTATCTATAGCTGTTGAATTTAATTTTAATACGGATGCCAAAGAAAAATACGATGAAATGGTATCGAAGGTAAACAGCGTAAAAAGTCAACTGCCGGAAGATATCTATAGTCTCGAAACCTACCGCTGGACAAGTTCGGATGTTTCTGTAATCCAGCTTGCCATGGTATCTGATACGGCCGAATATTATGTTCTCGAAGATTACGCACAACAATTAAAGGAAAATATTGAAAAAACAGAAGGTATCAGGAAAGTAAGTATTCTGGCTTTTCCGGAAAGGGAAGTGTTAGTATCCTTCGATATGGAAAAAATGGTGCATATGAATATTACCATCGACCAGGTAATGAATGCCATTCATAGTAACAATGCCAACATTCCCGGGGGATCGATTGAACTGGGAAATTCTGCTTTTAGTATCAAAACCACTGGATCGTATGAAAATCTCGATGAGATACGAAATACGGTAATCCAATCCTATAATGGAAGGTTAATCTATTTACGGAATATTGCCACGGTTGATTATGGCTATAAGGATCCGGATTATATTGCACGGTTTAATGGCCGCAGGGCAATTTTTATAGCTATACAGCAAAAGGAAAACCTTAATCTGTTTGATATTGTTAAAAGTCTCTATCCTGAAATTCAGGAATTTGACCGTCAGTTGCCTGAAAATATAGAATTACATTATGTGTTCGATCAATCTGTATTTGTAAAGGAAAGGATTAATGGATTTTTAAGAAATCTGCTTCAGGGGATTTTCCTGGTGGGATTTATTATTTTTATTTCCCTGGGTTTTAAATCTTCGCTCATCGTAATTATCACGATTCCTTTATCAATTATTACCGGGCTCTGGGTGGTGGATATCTCGGGTTACGGGCTTCAGCAAATATCCATAGCCGGACTGGTGGTTGCTTTGGGTTTGCTGGTAGACAACTCCATTGTTATGATAGAGAATATCAACAGGTTTATGAGTATGGGATATTCCAGAAAGGAGGCAGCCATTAAGGGCGCCAACGAAATTGCACTGCCTGTGATAAGTGCAACAGCAACTACCATACTTGCTTTTGTTCCGCTTATTATGATGCCCGATAAGGCAGGTGATTTTATTAAAAGTCTGCCCATTACGATTATTGCCACACTGTCCCTTTCCCTGGTTATTGCATTAACCATTACGCCCCTTGCAGCAAGCCGTATAATAAAAAAACAGGAAAAACCGAAATCTTTTGGTTTTTCAAAACTGCTGAATAAGTTTATAGAAGGGCCGTATCGAAAACTGCTGGCCCTGGTTTTAAAAAAGCGGGCTATAACCTTAAGCCTGACTTTTGTTGTATTACTAATATCCCTGTTTGCTTTCAGGTTTGTAGGGATCAGTTTTTTTCCGAAAGCTGAATTGCCGCAATTTCTTATAAGAATTGAACTACCTGAAGGAAAAAATCTGGTTAAAACGGAAACACTGACCCTGAAGGTTGAAAAAATGCTGGATACCATTCCGGAAATCTTACATTATGCCATTAATATCGGTCATGGAAATCCACGGATTTATTATAACGTTATGCCTAAAAACTACAATAAGAACTTTGCAGAAATATATGTAAGGTTAAAAGAATATGAGTTGGAAAAATTTGATAAACTGGTCGCGAATTTAAGGGTTAAGTTTGCTTCAATTCCGGGGGCAAAAATAACCATAAAAGAATTTGAACAGGGAATACCTATTACAGCCCCGATTGAAGTGAACATATTGGGAGATAATATTGATGTATTACAGGAAATATCAACAGATATTGAAGACGTATTAAACAATTCCAATGGGGTTATTAATGTGGAAAATTTATTAAACAGGAAAAAAACAGATATCGTATTTACCATAAATAAGGAAAAGGCAGCCATGTTGGGCATTCCGATATATGAAATCGATAAAACCGTTCGTACCTGCATTAATGGAATGGAAATTTCAAAATTTCGCAATAGTGAAGGGAAAGAATACGCAATAACCATGCGCCTGTCTTTTAATAACAAATTGGCATTAAAAGATTTTGACAGGATTTATGTGCGTTCGTTAAGCGGAAACCAGATTCCGTTAAAACAGGTAGCGTCTGTTGATTTCAAAGAGACACATGGAATTCTTACCCGGCTTAATTTGAAGAAAAATGCCACAATTATTGCTGATATTAAAAAAGGTTATAATCTTGATGATGTGCTGCAACCTATTGCTGAACATTTAAACATCTACAATTTTCCTTCGGGATATTCTTACGAAATAGCCGGTGAACTGGAGAACCGCCAGGAATCTTATGGCGGTATGACCAATGCTATAATTATAGCCATAATTGCAATTTTTGCAGTTTTGGTCCTTCAGTTCAAATCCTTTTCGCAACCCTGGATTATATTTGTTTCTGTTCCTCTGGCTTTCATTGGCTCGGTGTGGGCGTGGCTCATTACAAAAAACAGCTTTTCGTTCACTGCATTTGTGGGATTAATAAGCCTGGTGGGCATAGTAGTAAACAACTCCATTATTCTCGTGGACTACACCAACAAGCTAATAGCTTCGGGTAATAAAAAAACCCAGGCCCTGCAGATTGCGGGCGAAACACGATTTACTCCAATTATACTTACTTCGCTTACTACAATCGGAGGATTGTTACCGCTGACGCTGGGTGGCGGTACTCTTTGGGCGCCAATGGGCTGGGGAATAATCGGCGGGTTGATTACTTCTACAGCCTTAACATTATTTATTGTGCCGGTTTTATACCATTTACTTACTCCTGAAAAAGAATAAATAAAAGGAATAAGCCCGGTTTATAGATATTGGGTTTTTTATGAAGTAAATACAAATTCTGTTTTATAAATGTAAAATACCTTTAAAATCTTTCTTGGGGATTGCTGATTTTATTAACTTCGTTATCCTTACAATTCGGAATTAAATAAGATTTTTCATTCGAAAATAAAATTTCAAACCTAACCAAAACTTTTTCAATGAAATGTAATAAATTCTGTCAATTAAAATTTCCGGCCATCTTTTTGTTTTTTCTTCTGTTTGCCTGGTTAAAGATAAGCTGCATTTTCTCACAAGAACTTTACATCCCGTATAATATTCAAAAAGCATACGAAAACCAAACCCGTTCGAAAACCGGCGAACCCGGGAAAAATTATTTTCAGAATTATGCCCATTATTCCATCCAGGTTGAATTTGACCCGTTTAGAAAAACAGTTAAAGGCGAAGAAACAATAAATTATATTAATGAAAGCCCGGATAATTTAAATCAATTGGTCATCCGTCTGTACCAGGATTATTTTAAAAAAGGAAATACAAGAAATGAAGCGGTTTCTATGTACGATGTGCATAACGGGGTGGACATTGACTATATAACCATCGATGGAAATGAAATCGATCTGAGCGACAAAAACGCCATTTCACGAACACCCACAAACCTGATCGTTAAACTGAACAAAGTTCTGTTGCCGGGTGAGGATATTGAAGTATCTGTTGGCTGGAACTTTCTTTTTCCATTTTGGAATAAGGCAAGATTCGGCACCTATAATCAATCCTCATTTTTTGTGGCATACTGGTATCCGCAGATTTCGGTGTATGATGATATTGACGGATGGGATGTTATTGAGTTTTTGGGAGCGCAGGAATTCTATAACGATTTTAACGATTTTGACGTGGAAATAACTGTGCCTGCAGGATTTATGGCATGGGCTACAGGAAACTGGGAAAATCCCTCATCTGTGCTCAACAAGTATTATTTACAAAAATACGAGAAAGCGCTGAACTCAGATCAGCTCATTCATATACTTACTCCTGAGGATTATGCTGAACAGAGCATATTAAAAGGGGCAAAAAAGAATATTTTTAAATTTAAGGCCAAATCAGTTAGCGATTTTTCTTTTGCTGTTAGCGATAGTTATTTGTGGGATGCGCAAACGGTAATTATCGATACAATAAACCAAACCCCGGTAACTATGCATGCCCTTTATCCTGAAAGTTCAGGTGATTTTAAAGATATGGCCGGCATTGGTGCAGAGTGTATCAAATATTTGTCTTCGGATGTGTTTGGTATAAATTTCCCGTTTCGTTCCTTAACCGCTTTTAACGGGGCCGGAGGGATGGAATTCCCCATGATGGTAAATAACGGGGATTATGGCTATTATCAGGGCACCGTATATCTGGCATCTCATGAAATTGCCCACAGTTATTTTCCGTTTATGGTGGGTACTAACGAAAGAAAATATGCCTGGATGGATGAAGGCCTGGTAACCTTGCTTGCCAAAGAATTTGAAGTTTATAAATCTCCCGGAATTGATCCATACAAAAAGAATATTTCTATATTTAACCAGTTTTCGGGTAACGAGCAGGAATTACCCTTGATGTATCCATCAAGCCAAATGACCGGCATAAGCTATAATTTTCAAACCTACTGGCGTTCTTCGGTTGCATTTTATGTATTGGAACAATACCTGGGAGAAGCTAAATTTAAACTTGCGTTGAAAGAGTTTATGTTGCGCTGGAAAGAAAAACACCCCATTCCTTATGACTTGTTTTATACGTTTAACGAGGTGCTGAAGGAAGATCTGAACTGGTTCTGGAACAGATGGTTTTTTCAACCGGGATGGCCCGATCCCGGGATTTTGTCTGTTGATCCTGTTGAAGGCGGTTACCGGATTACAATAAAAAACCATGGGCAGTTGCCGGTTCCTGTATATCTTACATTGATCTATATTGACGATTCCACTGAAATAATTACCCGCAGTCCGGGAGTTTGGAAAGATAGTAACTCGTTGAGTATACAGGTTTTCACGGAAAAACAATTAAAGGAAGTTCAATTGGGAAACGATCTGATTCCTGATCTTAATGCGGAAAATAATACTTTTAAAATCATACGATTTAAATCAAATATTAATTAAATATGAAGAAAATAATAACTACAAAACGTGTTCTTTTTATCCTGATAGCGGGGGTTTTAATTTTTGCCGGAATATATATCGGATTACGTTTGCCCATAATTTCAGGATATGCTGCAAAGGGCATGTGCTCCTGTATATTTGTTTCCGAAAGAGATTCACTTTCCGTTGTTCAGAACGACCTGAATTTTTTCCCGATAAACAAAGCCAAGTCTAAAATAAACCGGGAAGAAAAATCCGTAACCACTACAATTTTTGGGCTGGCAAAAAGAAAAGCGGTTTATCGCAGAGGATTGGGATGCACCCTTGTTAACGATTATCCTTTCGAAAAAGTAAAGAGAAAATCAATCTCACTTCCTGCTTTTCCATATGACCCTGACACCGTGGCCTGGCCGGCAGGCGATTTGTTACCGGACAAAATGCCTGAAGGTGTAAATATTTCAGTACTTAATGAATCCGTGGATCAGGTTTTTGATCTTCCGGGAGAAGAAAAATTTAAAAAAACAACCGGTGTGCTCATTATATACAACGATACTTTAGTGGCTGAAAAATATACCGGTGATATCACAGAAAACACACCGGTTCTTGGCTGGAGCATGTCGAAGAGTATTACCAGCGCGTATATCGGGATGCTGGTTAAGGAGGGTAAACTGGATATAAACCAACCGGCTCCGGTTAAAGAATGGGCAAAGGATGTGAGAAGCAAAATAACCATCGATAATTTATTGCATATGAATAGCGGACTGGAATGGACCGAAGATTATTTTAATTTGTCGGATGTTACAAAAATGCTTTATAAACGGGGCAACATGTATGCGTATGCCATAAAAAAGAAGGCCGTATATCCGCCCGATAGCGTTTGGTTTTATTCATCCGGATCGTCCAATATTTTATCGGGAATAATCCGGAATACATTTCAGGATGAAAAGAACTATTACCAATATATTTACGATCACCTGTTTTATAAAATCGGTATGCAAAGCATGACTTTTGAAACCGATGCCTCCGGGAATTTTGTTTCATCCTCGTATACGCATGCCACACTCAGGGACTGGGCCAGGTTTGGACTGTTATACCTGAACGACGGGGTATGGCTCAACGAAAGGATTTTACCTGAAGGCTGGGTGAAATATACGGTTGTACCGGCAGCCGGTTCAAATAACAAGTATGGCGCACAGTTCTGGTTAAGCAATGCCGAAGAATTTCCGGATGTTCCTGCCGATATGTACTTTTGCGATGGTTTCCAGGGCCAGCGGGTTTTTATTATTCCCTCAAAAAAGCTGGTTATTGTAAGAACCGGGTTTTCTTCGAAGAGTATCGATTTTAATGAGTTTATAGCTTCTGTAATTAAAGCGCTTCCTGTATAAAATACATGGGCATATACCCTGTCAGGGTCACATAAACCCTGACAGGGTATTAAGACTCTATCTGCTTACGTAATATACATTTTATATACTTGTTTATTAAGGTTAACATATTTTCCTTATCTTACCTCAACAAAGCAGATAAACAAATATCAACGGTTTTTTGATATGTTGGCTAAGTCAAGTAGTTACAGCGAAAAAAGAGTTGCGCTATAATAGATATAAGATTTATTGTCGGTAAACAGATGTTAGCGGTAATGCTGGGTGATACGACGGAACATAAAAACTGATAAATTAGGAAACAACAGTGATATGGTAAAAATTGAAAAAATTATCGAAAATAAGAAACAGTTCCTTGACTTATTGTTGTTGGCAGACGAGCAGGAAAATATGATTGACAGGTATCTGCCGAGTGGAGACTTGTTTGCTTTATATGACGATGATTTGAAAAGTGTTTGCGTTGTAGCGCCGATAAACAGCGAAACCTGCGAGTTGAAAAACATAGCGACATACGAGAAATATCAAGGCAAAGGGTACGGAAGGGCATTGATAAATTTCATTTTTGATTTCTACAAAAACGACTACAAAACAATGCTTGTCGGGACAGGCGAAACGCCGACAATCTTATCCTTTTATGAAAGTTGTGGATTTGAAATGTCATATCGGGTAAAGAATTTTTTTACAGACAATTACGACCACCCTATTTTCGAGGGCGACATACAACTTGTTGATATGATTTATCT
>JAFGSZ010000023.1 GCA_016934395.1 Bacteroidales bacterium | reverse complement strand
TATGACGAAGCGATCTCTTTGAAAAACAGATTGCTTCATCCCGATGAAAAATCGGGATTCGCAATGAAGCAGATAATGGGGAAAGCCTTCACTAAACGATATTGATCCGAATACCATTATCAGTGCGATAATAATTACCCATGTTGTTGATTTTTATGCTTGTATTTGGTACATTTAGGGGGTGATTGAGGTCTGAAGATTTAAACCAGAGTGGGGATTTAAACCAGGTTGGAAAGTAAAGATTCACAATCCTTGATAACCAACTATATAATAATTTTAGATATATTCGTTAAATCAAGCTGTTACAACAAAAAAAGTTGCGCTATAATAGTTATAAAATCAATTGATGTTGTACAGATGTTAAGTTGTAATTATCACCAGAAGATCTATGAATAAACTTAAAATATTAAAAAAACTTATTCAATCTTATACTACCATAACATCTGATATAATAGGATATTATGATAAGATAGATTTACCTATAATAAATCCGGTAAATGTAAGGCTACTTTTTATAAAAAGATTTCATTTTAATTCAATATCAGTCTTAAAATTAATTGATGATTACTATACTGATCAAAATTTTAAATTACCCCTTTTCATTATTTTAAGATCTTGTATTTCGGATTTCCTAACTTTGAAATACATTGATAAAATCATAAAAGACAATGCGGATTCCCAAGATATAATTGAAAATAAAATAAAGGGATATTTAGTTGATAACATTAAGTATTTAATAAAAGAGCTTGATTATTTATGTCAAAATTCAATTGATTCAAATGAAAATTAAAATAAGGATTGGAATAACATACGAAAATTATATATTGATTTTTTTGATAAAGATTCTGGAAAACTAATGAAATCAGAATACCAAATGCCTAATAAAATTGCAAAGATATTAGCATCTGATCCCAGATATATTATTGATTCAATAGCTTATGATTTGTATAATGTATTTTCAAAATTTGAACATTTTGGAGCGCTGGCTTTTGATTTTCAAAAGGATTTGGTAGATTTTAAAAATATTGAGCAAAATTCTTTAATAAGGTCAATATCATATGTATTTTATGGTTTGGATAATCTCATTTTAAATTTGCCAGACAACACTGAATTTATAGATAGATTTAAAAAAATAGAACCCATAATAAAAGAGTTAATTGAAAATAAATAACAGCAACTAACAAAGTACAAAGATGCATTAAAACGCACTTTGTACATGTACGTTTAGTGGCAAGCGAAAAAAACAGAAGGCAACTACATTAATAAATTGATATGTATTTAAGATTAAAGACAAAAATAGAATTAGATAATAGGATTGAAAATCAAATCATTCTTCAAGAAATTCGATCAGTTCTTGAGGATTGTCGATTTGATAATATTGAGACTATAAATGACTCTGTTCTGTTTCGAAATAATTTTTGGGAATTCGGTTCTTCTGCAAGTTATAAGGCGCATATTTCAAAAGGATTTTTACAAATTATTACTGAAGACTATAAAACTAAAATATTGTACAAGTCTTTCATTCCTTTATGGGGATACCTTGCTGTGATTGGATTTATCATTATTGTAGGATTTCGGATTAATGATTTTTTTATAATAGGATTTTTAGTTTTATTTTTTGGAGTTTTTATGAGTTACCTGACTGTTAAAAACGGGAATTTAGCCTTAATGAATAAGTTGAAAGATAAAATGAAACATAATAAATAACAGATAAAATCGTAAGCCATTAACACCCCAACTCGTTTAAGTCTTAAGCTTCTCCTTCGCAGTTATAAGAAGAAGAAGGAGATGTGTGACTTAAATGTTTAGCTAATGCTTTTTATTTTGTTTTCGGATCGATTTAATTAAATATAGAGATGATCTAAGCCTGCCTGCTTACAGTTAGCCTTATGCAGGCAGACAGGTTTGAAAACTTAACCGGGTTGTGATTTCAAAAAAACACAAATAAATTTGTATTTTGTATGCTTATGTAATCCCATTTGCTATGAATAAAAAAATGTTTAACAGGAGGAAATTTCTAAAAGCCGGCGCTATTACAGCTCTTGGGGCAGGTCTGGCTCCGGGCCTGAACGTTGCCGGTGAAACCAAACAGCTGGTTCCCGAAAAAACCAGGATTAAGGAATACCGGAAATTCGGACGGACAGGTTTTGAAGTTTCTGATATAAGCAGCGGAAATCCTTCAAACGAGGCAGTGTTAAAAGCGCTGCTTAAAAGTGGTGTTAATCTTATTGATACCGGTGAGGCTTATAACAACGGAAACAGCGAGAGGTTAATAGGCAGGGTTATTAAAGACTTTGACCGAAGGTCGATATTTATCAATTCAAAGCTCTATACCGAGAAACAATTCCCATCGAAACAGGAGGTAATAAACCGTACAAACCAATGCCTGGAACGGCTGCAGACTGATTACGTAGATTGTATTCAGATCCATTCGGCCGAAAATACTGCCATACTCAAAGATGAAGCTTTTCATTCAGCCATGGAACAGTTAAAAAAGGAAGGCAAGGTACGCCATCTGGGAGTTTCATGCCACGGAAGCAACTGGGCATACGATACGGAAGAATCGCTCGATAAGATAATGATGTCAGCCATTGAAGACGGACGCTTTGATGTGCTTTTATTCGCTTACAATTTTTTGAATGCCGAAATTACTGAAAAAATACTCAATGCCTGTGAGCAAAAGAACATTGCCACTATGATCATGAAGTCGAACCCGGTTTATATTTATGGCCTTATGCAAGACCGTATGACTAAACTTTCTGAAGAAGGCAAAGAGGCAGATGAATACACGCGGGCTTTTTATGATAAATACAAAATTATGAACGATAATGCCCTGGACTTTTTTAGTGAATATGGAATAAGCGGAGAAAAGGAAATTTTGGAAGCCGCCTCGAAATACGTGTTATCGAATACAAAGGCCCACACCACCCTTTGGGATTTCAGAAATTTCGATGATATCAACAACATGCTCAGGCTTTCGGGAGAAAAGCTTACTAAAAAAGACACACTGGTACTGAAAGGTTATCAAAAGCACCTGGGGCACCTTTCGTGCAGAATTGGCTGCAACGAATGTCAGGCTGCCTGTCCGCACCACCTGCCGGTCAATAAAATTTTACGCTACAATTACTATTTCAGCGTAAAAAAGCAGGAAAAACGCGCTATAAGTAAATTTGCCAGACTTAACAGTAAAAAGCCTACAGAAGTATGTACCGGCTGTGACGGATATTGCGAAAAAGCCTGTCGCTATGGAGTATCCACCCGATCACTCCTGGCACTAGCGCAACAAAATATGGAATTGATGGTCTGATCTGCTTCTATATGATACTGTAGCCAATTAATTGTTAATGAAAATTTAGGCCTGCCTGCTTCCTGTTGGACTTATAAAGGCAGACGGGTCTGAAGACTTAAACCAGGCTCACATTCCAGCGAAAGTTAACCTTACCGGGTATAGTTTTTTGCATTTGATGTAAAATTTTCAACTTCATTTCCAGTCAGATCAGGAAACACCTCTACCTTAATTTCCCGGTTATCCAGCATTTGTACCAGCATCGTGCCGTCCACTCCCCACGAATCAAATTCATATTTAATAATTCCGGAAGCGGGAGTTATATTTTGAGGATCCGGGGTATTATCCACAACCGAAGATACAAATGGGCTTAGTTCAAGCGTACCTCCTGTGGCAATAATTATTTTTTCCGGATCCCACATATCGTAAACAAAAGTAAGGTGTGTTTCCATATATTCATGGGTGGCATTCAGAATGTGAACAGGCGTTCCTTTTAAAAACCAGTTTCCGGCCAGGGTGCCATCAATATCATAATCAATTTTCCCGCCGCGGGGCTCAGATGTCCTTTCGTTTTTCATATACAGGATGTTTCTTACCGAATCGGTAAAATATAAATAGGGATTACCGCAATTCAGGAAATTTTCCAGGTAGCGTTCGGGTATAATATACGACCTTGTTACTTCAAAATCAATAACACCCAGGTCCAGCGCTGCCACCAGCGGGTTGCTGGTCCCGATAAACTCCCCGGCTTCTATTTGATATCCCACCTCAATATATGCCGGTATATTGCTAACATGATCGTAATAATATTTGCTTGTACCTGAAAATTCTACTACGATACTGTTATCATCAGATCCATCATGATACTGAACGGTTATAATTTCTCCTCCGGCAATTGAATATACGTTTACCAGGTTAATACCATTCATATAAAAATAAATATGATTGGTTGGGAATGTATGCCCCGGGGGATTTATATTGCCCAGAGGGGTAACCGCATTTATATTGGCCGTGTCAACCGGTGACTGTGTAAAGACAAGTGGAAGAACTTCTTCATCTTCTGTATTTTCTTTTTTATCGTTACAGGAAACGAATAAAACTATCGAAAGCAATAAATGGATTAGGGTTCGGGTTTTCATGATAATTTTTGTTTGATCTACTGCAATTTAATTAAATTGACAGGTATAAGCAATAACAGAAAGTTGTGATTCGCAGAATACTTTGTCAGATGGTTTAGTCTGGATTTGATCTGACAGAATAACGTTTTTAAAATTTAGGATTTAAGCCTGTCTGCTTCCGGTGGCCTTTTACAGGCAGCCAGGTCTGAAGACTCTAACCAGGGATTTAAATCAGTTTTTTCTTCTTAAGTGAGGCCTTAATTTGCTTATGATTATTCCGGAATTTGTTTTCTATGGTGCGGAAGATTTTTTTAAATTCGGGCAACTCTTTAATTTTGTCCACCAGGGGATCAATTTCTAAAAATGGAAGTATCCAGTAATAATAATCATCTTGTTGTGAAAATAGCCGTAAGTGTTCCAGTGCTTTTTTAGTATTCCCTTTATAGGAATAATACACGGACAGACTAATATGTTTATACACAGAATTGTCATTTTCTGCACTATGCAGATAATCCTGAAATAACTTTTCAGAAATCTCTGTCAATCCCAGTTTATCGCAAACCACCGCGATTTTTGCATTTTCAAAAGGATAGATATCCAGATGCATCGCCTTCTTAACATCTATGAAAGGTTTATAATATGCCCAGGAGGTTTTATAATCCCTCAAATAATAACAGATTTTCCCGATTTCCTGTAAAATATCAAGCCTGGTAGTATCTTTTCTAAAGGCCTTGATCAGGAGTTCTTTGGTTTGCAGGAGATCTCTGTTTTCTGCATAGAGTATATATGCTTTAACATATTCCGAATATAAATTATCGGGATTATAATCCAGTGATTTGTTAATGTACCTTTCAGCTTCATCAATAAATCCTGTTTGAATAAAAGCATTACTTACATGCAGATAAATAAAACTTGCGGTAACGGAATCGTTGGCAGCAATATCCAGTTGTATTCCTTTTAATGCATATTCAAGATATTTAGCCGTATTGGGAATATGGTTCGCATAAAAATCCGACAGGAAATTAATGATCAGGGCGGAATTTGGATTATATTCCAGGGCATTTTCGAGATAGGGGACAGCTTGTTCATTTTCTCCGGTATTCATGTAAAACATTGCTTTTGCCAGTAAACTCTGAGGGAGCTGCGAATCATACAACAAGGCCATATCCGCATAATGGTTAATCTGATCCGAATATTTTTTTTCTGCCTGAAAGATATCCAGATAATAATATGACATAGCAATATCAGCATAGGCACGTGCAAATTTCTGATCCTGTTCAATAGCTTTCTTAAACCATACAATCGCTTCTTCTAATCCTTCAGGAGTTGCCAAATGAAACAAATCAAGGCCTTTTAAGAAATAGTCATAGGCTACAAGGTCTTCAGTAGGAACTTTGTTTATTTGTTTTTCTTCTTCAGGCGTGATTACTGCCTGTATTTTATCGGCAATATTTTTGGCAACGTCCATCTGCAAAGAAAAAATATCCTTTGCTTCCCTGCTATATTCTTCTGCCCACAGGTGTTTATCGCTTTTTGCTTCAATTAATTGAATATGCAGTAAAATCTGGTCGCCAATTTTTTGTCCGCTGCCTTCGATAAAATAATTCACATTTAATTCCTTTCCCATTTCAGGAATGGTTTTGGTGGCATTCCGGTACTTTTCAACAGAGGTTCTGCTGATTACGCGCAAATCTTCAATTTTCTGGAGATTATTTAATATGGACTCCATTAATCCGTTGATAATATATACATTGGTGGAATCATTACTATCGTTTTTAAAAGGCAATACAGCTATTGATTTTTCAGTATTGTCAAAACGGATATTTTGAGGGTTGATAAAAAGAAAAAGTCCCATTGCCAAAAGAACAGCGGCGCTTGTTATACCGATAAATACAATCCTTCTTTTTTTACCGGGGTGTTTGGTTTGTAGGGTATTATTTTCGTTTACCTCTCTTTTTAAGGCTTCCCCGGGGGGGAAACCGTAATATTCACGGAAACATTTAATAAAGTATGATGTACTGCTAAATCCCACCTCATAAGAAACTTCTGAAACGTTTAAGGAATTCTGCTTTAATAATGCCATAGCTTGTTGTAAACGTACCTGGTTTATAAACTGACTGGCGGAAAGTTGCGTGAGTTTTTTAATTTTACGCAACAGATTGGAACGGCTCATGCCGGTTTTTTGGGCAAGTTCTGATACCCCGAATTGTTCGTTGGAAATGTTCTCCTTAATAAATTCAGTGATCTTGTTTAAAAAATCGTTATCGTTGGAATAAATAGCGGGCATAGTCCTGATAAAACATTCTGAATTTGAAATTACAGCCAAGATACGAATAATGAAGAAAAATGCAATCTACATTACCCTGACAGGGTGTTCATTAATATAAAGAATAAAATGAAAATAGTGTTGCATCATTAAACAAGTCAGAACACCTGCGCCATAATTTATATTCCTGCTTCATAATTTTTATTCCTTCTACAAAATTTATGGTATTGGCTGCATGAGTGATTAACTGTGCATCATCGTTTGCCGGAACTTTACACCATCAAAAAAATGTTAAATTAAAACTAAAAAATGATGAAAAAACTAAAGATCAAATCACTTAAAGGAGTAACAACAGCATTACTGGCAGGTACTTTATTAACTGTAACTGCCTGCAAGGACAGCCAAAAGCATTTATTAAAAGATAAAGACCAATCCGAAACGGTTCAAACCAAAACTAAAGCTCCGGCTATGGATATCCACACAGCAGCGTTTTTTGGAAATCTTAATGCCATTCAACAGCATATTAATGCGGGTTCTGACCTTAATAAAAAGGATGATTACGGATCCACACCCCTGATTTCTGCTGTAATATTTGGCAAAACCGAAGTAGCCATATTATTAATAGAAGCCGGTGCAGATCTTAACGTAACAAACAACGAAGGTTCAACAGCGCTTCATAGCGCGGCATTTTTTTGCCGGACAAAGATTGTTGAAGCCCTGTTGGAAAATGGCGCCGATAAAAATCTCAGGAACAACTTTGGGTCAACTCCGCTGGAATCTGTTACCGGTCCTTTCGATTTGGTTAAACCGGTTTATGATCAGATCAGCAAAGACCTTGGGACACTGGGATTAAAATTGGATTATGCATATCTTGAAAAAACCCGTCCTGTAATAGCAGAAATGTTGCGATAGTTATTCGTAATTGATGATTCTGAACAGAAAATTAAATCAAACCATATAAAACCATTAAAATGACAACAACAAGCAGAAGATACGATATAGACTGGCTTAGGGTAATAACAATCGGGTTACTTCTGATTTATCATATTGCTATTGTCTTTCAGCCCTGGGGAGTTTTTATCGGTTTTATTCAAAGCGATAAGCCCATGGAATCCCTTTGGATACCCATGGCAATGCTTAATATCTGGAGAATACCTCTGTTATTCTTTGTATCCGGAATGGGGGTAAGTTTGGCAATGAGAAAAAGAAACTGGAAACAACTGGTAAAGGAGCGGACAAAACGGATTTTTTTACCCTTTATTTTTGGAATTTTTTTCATTGTTCCCATACATTTGTTCATATGGCAAAAATACTATAACCAGGATATGGTATATTTTCCCAATCCGGGTCATTTATGGTTTCTGGCCAATATTTTTATCTATGTGGTATTGTTAACTCCTCTTTTTTTATACCTGAAAAAAAATGAAGACGGTAGAATAATCCGATGGTTAAACAGACTATTTAAAAATCCACTCGGATTGATCCTGATCGTGGTGGCTTTTGTTCTGGAATCAGTATTGGTCAGGCCCGAAATCTTTGAACTGTATGCCATGACATTTCACGGTTTTATGTTGGGACTGCTGGCATTCTTTTTTGGCTTTTGTTGTATGCTTACCGGAAATACCTTCTGGCAAACCATGCTAACATGGAGGTGGTTGTTTCTAACCCTGGCCGTAATACTATTTGTTGTTCGTTTTTTCGTATTCCAGCTGAAAGCGCCCAATTATCTTATGGCTGTTGAATCGAATACCTGGATCTTTGCCGTATTTGGTTTTGCATATAAATACCTTAACCGCCCCGGAAAAACCTTAAGTTATTTAAGCCAGGGGGCATACCCGATTTATATTATTCATATGATTTTTTTATACCTCGGGGCTTCCCTGATTTTACCCCTTGCTATCCCGTTGATCGTTAAATTTATTTTGATTGTTGCTTTTACAGGTTTTGGATGTTTTGTAATGTACGATCTGTTAATCAGAAGAGTGCGTTTTTTAAGGCCGCTTTTTGGATTAAAATAAAACTTTAATCCATATTCCCTGAGATTGGCAGGTACAATTTTTATCAGATAGAATTAAACCAATTTTTCTAAAGCTATTTAATTTTGTAAATTGTTCTTAATAAGATTTCCACTAAACACTAAAACATAAAAAATAAAGTCGGTTAAAAATACTGCTAGAATTACCGGAGTTTTATTTAAAAGCGTGATGGTTATATGGTTTTGATTAATCAGGTTTTGCTTGTCGCTTCGAATTTTAATCTTGGCATATATCTCAAAATTTCAATGGGTTTGAATGAACTTTTTCCGGGAAATTCACTTATAGATAAAGGTTTTAATTTCTCTGTAATAAATAATAATAACTAAATAAATCCAGCAAGAATGAAAGCCATAGTATACACCGAATACGGTCCGCCGGAAGTATTACATCTAAAAGAATTAGATCAACCACTACCAAAGGACAATGAAATACAAATAAAAGTACATGCCGTATCGATTAATTACGGAGATCTGTTAGCCCGTAATATAAAAAACACCTCCCTTAGCGAGTTTAATATGCTCGGACTTTTTTTCTTAATTGCCAAACTGGACTTTGGACTAAAAAAGCCAAAAAGACAAATACTTGGAAGTGAATTTTCAGGAGAAGTAGTTGTAATAGGAAAAGATGTAAAACAATTTAAAGTTGGCGATCCGGTTTTCGGATATCGTGGTCAGCTTATGGGGACCTATGCTGAATACTTCTGCATGCCCGAGAACGGATGCGTGACGATTAAACCGGCAAACATGAGCTTTCCGGAAGCTGCTGCCATTCCCATGGGGGCCATTATGGCCTTACATCTGCTGAAAGAAAAGGGAAACATACAACCCGGTCAGAGGGTGTTGATCAATGGGGCCAGCGGAAGTTTAGGTTCAATAGCAGTGCAGCTTGCTAAAAATTATTTTGGAGCAGAAGTTACGGGGGTCTGCGGTACGCCCCGGCTGGAATACGTTAAATCTCTGGGAGCCGACAAGGTGATTGATTACCGAACAACCGATTTTACTAAAAATGGTGAGACCTACCATCTTATTTTTGATATTTTGGGCAAAAGCAGGTTTTCCAAGATTAAAGGCGCTCTTACTAAAAACGGACGCTATTTGCTGGCAAGTTTTAAAATGAAACAGCTTCTTCAAATGTTGTGGACTAAAATCAGGGGTGGAAAGAAAGTAATATGTGCCCTTGCACCGGGAAGTTTAAAAGATTTAAAATCCGTTAAAGAACTGATTGAAGATGGAAAGATTAAAACGATTATTGATAAAACCTTTCCTATGGAAAAAGCCGCTGAGGCACATCGATATGTGGAAGAAGGAAATAAAAAGGGGAATGTAGTTATTACATTTGAGCACAGCAGCAGAATCTAAATGGTTGCGATGATTTTTTTAAAAATTTCTATGCTACAAAATACAATACCCAACTTCCAAATAACAAATAAATTACAAACAACAGTTTCCAGGCTCGAAAAATTATCCAAATATTCAATATTTTCAGCTTTTGTAATTTGTATTTTAATTATTGGAGTTTATTTGTTTTTTGGTATTTGTGATTTATTATTTTATAAAAAGATTTTTAATATAAATAATAGCCTATACAACTAACAAATTAGAGAAATGCTTATGAAAGCTATTATATGCACAAAATATGGTCCTCCTGAAGTGCTTCAGTTAAGCGAGGTAGAAAAACCTATTCCCGGAAATAATGAAGTCCTTATAAAGATTCACGCGACTTCAGTTACCGCAAGTGATTGTATAGTACGGGGCTTTAAACTTCCCTGCTGGAACCCGGTAGGATTAATGATGGGACTGGTAATCGGTTTCAAAAAACCAAGAAATCCGGTACTCGGGATGATCCTGGCCGGAGAAATTGAATCTGTTGGTAACGATGTAAAACAATTTAAAACCGGCGACCGGGTTTTTGGGTGGACAATCAAATCTGGTTTACAGATACGATTGGGAACCTACGCCCAGTACAAATGCCTTCCGGAAAACAGTGTGTTAACGTTAATACCCACTAATGTAAGATACGAGGAAGCTGCAGCTATTCCTTATGGCGGACTTTTATCGTGGTATTTTCTGAAGCAGGGTGGATTTAAACGCAAGACAGATAACGGTTCATCAAGAGATCAATCGTACCCGAAAAAAGTACTCATTTACGGAGCTTCAGGAGCCATAGGTACCAGTGCTTTACAAATTGCCAAATATTTTGGAGCCGAAGTTACTGCTGTGTGCAGTAATAAAAATATTGAATTGGTAAAATCTCTTGGAGCGGATAAAACTATTGATTATACAAAAGAAAAAATTAACAACAGCGTTGAACTTTATGATTTTATTCTTGATGCCGCAGGAAAGAAAAAAAGCTCAAAACTAAAAGAACAATGCAGGAAAGCACTTCAGCCGAAAGGAAAATATCTTTCCGTTGATAATGGAAGTCCAAATTCTCAGCCTGATGATTTATTTTTTCTCAGAGAGCTGGTTGAAAAAGGACATTTAAAAGCTGTTATTGACCGGGTTTATCCGCTGGAAGAAATTGTTGAGGCGCACCAATATGTAGATCAGGGACATAAAAAGGGAAATGTAATAATAAAAGTTAATCATGATAATCCCGCTTAATCAAAACTTAAAACAAATAACCGAATAACTATGAAAGCCATTATACAAAACAATTACGGTTTGCCGGATGTACTCGAGCTGAAAGAAATTAAAAAGCCGGTAATACAGGATAATGAGGTGCTGGTCCGTGCCCGGGCAGCAGCTTTGCATGCAGGAGATTATTTTTGCCTGCAGGGAAAACCATTTATGACACGCATGATAGTCGGGTTTCCCAAACCGAAAAATTATATTCCGGGATTTGACATAGCAGGTGAGGTGGAAGAAGTTGGTGTAAATGTAACCCGGTTTCAACCCGGTGACCAGGTTTTTGGCGCCTGTAATGGAGGCTGTGCCGAATTTGTTTGTGCCAAAGAAAACAATCTGGCAGAAAAACCCTCAAACCTTAGTTTTGAGCAGGCTGCAGCCATACCAACCTCAGCACTTGCAGCCCTGCATGGTCTGCGTAATGCCGGTAAGGTGCAACCAGGCCAAAAGGTTCTAATAAACGGTGCATCAGGAGGTGTGGGAACCTTTGCAGTGCAGATAGCCAAAGCGCTCGGAGCCGAAGTAACGGGAGTATGCAGTACCCGGAATGTGGACTTAATAAAATCAATCGGCGCCGACTTTGTAATTGACTACACCAAAGAAGACTTTACAAAAACCGGGAAACATTACGATCTTATTCTTGATAATGTAGCGAGCCGGTCATTTTCAGCGTATAAACGTGTCCTTAATTCCAAAGGAGTTATTATTCCAAACAGCGGACATGCAGGTATTGGGTATGTTATTAAAGCTATGGTGCGATCAATCTTCAGGCGCCAGCAAGGCCGACCCTATCTATCTATGCCAAATCAAAAAGATATGCTGATTTTAAAAGAACTGGCTGAATCCGGAAAATTAGCCCCGGTTGTTGACAAAACCTACATGCTCAGTAATACTGCCGAAGCCATGGCCTATCTTGGAGAAGGTCATGCCCGGGGGAAAGTGGTTATTACAGTGGAAACCAAAGAATAGAATTAAAAAATCTCAGTTGTATGAAAGCTATTGTATACAAAAAGTACGGGCCTCCTGAGGTTCTTAAACTGCAAGAAGTAGAAAAACCAATCCCCAGGGACAATGAAATACTAGTGAAGATACATGCGACCACTGCACATATTGGAGATTGTAGAATGCGAAGTTTCACAGTACCTCGCTGGCAATGGCTTATTGCAAGAGTATATTTGGGTATCAGAAAACCAAAAAGAACAATCCTGGGGATGGAGCTTGCAGGGGAAGTTGAATCAACAGGTAAAGATGTAAAACTATTTAAAATAGGAGACCGGGTTTTTGCATCTTCATTCGGTGTTAATTTTGGTGCATATGCCGAGTACAAATGTCTGCCGGAAAACGGACAGGTTTCAACAATGCCTGTAAACATGAGTTATGAGGAAGCTGCCGCTGTTCCTTGTGGGGGAGTTACAGCACTGGGTATACTTAGAAAGGCAAATATTCAGAGCGGGCAAAAAGTTTTAATATATGGCGCTTCAGGAAGTGTAGGTACATTTTCGGTTCAGCTTGCCAGGTACTTTGGTGCTAAAGTTACCGGGGTTTGCAGCACCACAAATTTAGAAATGGTGAAATCACTTGGAGCTGACAGGGTAATTGATTATACAAAAGAGGATTTTACCCAAAGTGGTGAGACCTATGATGTCATTTTTGATACGGTGGCAAAAATTTCGTCTTTACAAGGAAAAAAAGCTCTTAAGAAGAAAGGAAAATATCTTAATGTTCACACATCTTCCCATGATGGAGAAAAAATTGAAGATCTTATTTTTTTAAAAGGACTTATTGAAGCGGGAAAGCTAAAATCAGTTATTGACAGACGCTATCCAATGGAACAAATTGCCGAAGCTCACCGGTATGTAGAAAAGGGACATAAAAAGGGAAATGTTGCTATAATTGTTTCACATGTTAATCCTTAGTCCTTCAAAAATAGGGTATGGGAATAAAAAAAAACTATAATATAAAATTTTAAAAAATCATCAAATGGACACAACGATTAATTCAATGAAAAATATGGCAAAAATAGCCGGTTTCGGATATCT
>JAFGSZ010000022.1 GCA_016934395.1 Bacteroidales bacterium | reverse complement strand
ATAAGAATCGGATACGATATAAAATTATATTATTTATTTTAATATACCAATTAAAATAAGTTATTTAAATCATCATTTTTGATGATTACGATATTTAAATTGTGATTTTCGATGTATGGATGTTATTAATTATATTTGTTGAAAAGAGACTCATTAATGGATGGCAAATACAAAATAATAAAACAATTAATTGATTTATGGGAAAATTTTGAAAATGAGGTCTTTGAAGACCATAATCTCTTAAATTTTTCGGAATGGATGGTAGAGCAAATCAAAGAAAAATCTATATCTAATACAAAAACAGAAACAAAGTATGACCATAATTTAAGGTCAGAAACAGAACTATATTTAAGTAAACTCGAGTCAAAAACATTATTCCAGGAATATATCTTTAGAATTGCCAGGCTCGAAGATTTTTATATTCGAAAGTACCTGGTTGATTTACCGCTGAATTCAAGGTTGGAATACCTTTTTTTATACACGATTAACAATCTTGAGAGGGCAAGAAAGACTGACCTGATAAGCATACATTTGGTAGAATACACAACCGGAATGGATACTATAAGGAGGCTGGTTAAAAACAATTTTATCAATGAGTTACAGGATAAAGAAGATAAACGCGCAAAAATACTTGTCTTAACAAAAGAAGGTAATGAATTATTAAAAAAAGCAAATAGGCGAATGGAGGAAGCCAGAAATGTTTTTCTCGCTTGTATTAGCCCGAATAAATGGAAGAAAACCATACCCGTATTAAAAGAGATTAATGAATTTCATAATAATATTTATCTTAATCATTACGACAAACCTTTTCCTGAGATTTCCAATTTAATGGATTCATTAAAGCATTTATATAAATAACAACTTTATTTTAAGTTATTTCATCATCTTAAAATAATGAATCTGCCCGCCAACGTACCCTTTCTTATTCCCTTCAGTGGAAATATACATATCACCATTTTGGCCGAAACTTATTCCCTCCGGTTTATAAAATAGTTCTTCTGCCAGAGGGTAAATATTTTTTAACTGATGATTCTTATATATAGCCAATAATCTGTTTGATGCAGATAACACAAAGATTTCCCCTGTTATGGGATGAACAGAAATTGATGAAGGATTTAATTTGATGATTTTATTGTCAATTTCCTTGTAATGCTCATAAATAAAGGCGTTAATTTCTTTCAAATCGATAACAAATTCTATTTCCGGTAAAGTAGAGTTAACGGAATTCAGACTAAAAACGTGACGCAGGGAACTTTCTTGATTAATAAGTTGGTCTTTGCATACAATTAAGAATCTGTTGTTGGTGTTGTCGTAGAACAATCCTTCTGCATTCATACAATTTAGTGGTAAATTTCTAAATTCCGATTTACCGGTATAATTACCATAGTTAAGACTAAAAACAGTTCCATCGCTTCGTAATATATTAACCATTTCATTCTGAATTGTTATATCTTCAAAATCCCCTACATCTGTGAACCTATACATCCCTGATAGTTCTTCGTTTTGAGTGTTATACCTGAAAACTATGCCTGCTTCATCTTGTATGCAAAAAATATCTGTTTCATTTAAAACGGCAATACCTGAAATTTCTACTAATATTTCTGGCATCTCATAGGTCTTGTCAGGACGGGTTAAATTATAATTTGACTTATTGTAGAATTCACTTTTTTCTAAGGAAGCGATATTCCAAGATTCATTTAAAACAATGTTTTTTGTTTTATAATATTTACCATCAAGTGTGAAATAAAGATTCTCTTCAATACCATCGCGAAGAATTTCCGCCTTGTAAAAATTTGTATCAGGCGTCTCAACAAGAGAAAATTCATCTATTGTCCATCCAAAATACTTTTTATCCAGTTTTTTGTGAATTTTCTCTAGTGTTTTATTATCTATAGTTGTTTCGCTTTCCCGGTATATAATTTTCAAATCAAAACCAAGCCCGACTTCAACTACTTTTTTATCACACAAGTATTCAATCTCAATAAAATCATCTTTGGTTTCAATCTCAATAATGTCAGCATCCGGACAAATAGTCTTTACCTTATTGATATATGTTGTTCTATCCCCTTGCGCCTTGCATAATAATAAAAAGGTGCAAAATGTAATCATTAAAAAGATACGCATATTTCTTTACTGTTTTATTATTACACTGTCAGCTTCAATCTCACACCCTTCAAGTAAATCATAATCAACTTCCCCTAGTATAATGACTTCTGTTTTTTCATTAAAAGGAGTTGCCGGCATTTGTTTTTTCTCTATTTCAACCCGGATCCTGCCTGTTGTATCCTTAAACCAGAAAGTATCGTTATTAATTTGTTCTATTACAAATCCTTTTACTTTTACCTGCTTATCCGATTTGTCCAATTTCGAAGCATTGTCAATCACGTCTTTTACAACAGACAATTCCATCGTTGCTCCGTGACCTGTGTATTGAGCCTGCATATTTAATAACGCCTGGCATGCAACTATTAACACTAGATAATACTTCAATAGTTTCATAACATGTAATTTTTAATAACATACGAATTTACTATCAGATTTTGGAGAGATTTGGGATAAGGGCTTTACTGAAAGGAAATGACTAAAATGTGTTTTGAATTATCTTCAATGGTATAAGAAATTGTGTAATTATATAATTCGCATATTTGTTTTACAATGGATAATCCAATGCCATAATTACCAGTTTCACCTTTATTGAAACGCCGAAACAATTGTCCGGTATTACCTTTATAAGGGGGTCCGCTATTCTCAATAATGAAATTTTGGTTTGTTATTTTTATAGAGACATAACCATTAGTGACATTGTGTTTCAATGCGTTTTTAAAAAGATTGTTTGCCATAATTTCAGCGAGCCCCTCATCCATTAATACGGGGCAATCATCCAGGTTCACAGAAACCTTAATTTTTCTTAATTCAAATGCTTCGCTGTATTTTACCAATACCTGTCCTGCAATTTCCTTAAAATTAATATCGGTAGTTTTATTATATTCAAGGTTACCTATTTTACTCAAAAGCATTAAGGATTTCTGTACCTGGTATAATTTATTTATGGAGGAATAAATCGATTTTAATCCTTTAATAGTGTTAGTATTTGTACTATTACCAAACTGGTTAAGCATATTTTCAGTAGTTGATCTGATAATTGCCAGTTGCGTTTGTAATTCGTGTGAAAGGTTTTCGTTGAATTCTGTATTACGTCTAAAATCATCATCAATTTTAGTCAATAAGGTTTTTAGGGTATTGTTTAATAATTTAAATTCGTCTATATCGCTAATATTTATTACAGGGGGTGAATTACCTATCTTATAAGTTGAGATTCGCTTTAATGTGTCATAGAATGGTTTCCAGAGCTTACGGGTAATTAAGTTTAAAACCAATATTAAAAATGAAGATAGCAAAAACAACAAACCTACAATAATTAACAAAGTGCCTTCAGCTATATCATCCCTGCCAAGAAGAAGATGTCTTAGTACTAAGGTAAAATTCTCTCCCTTATGATTTATTGTAAAATATAATTCCCGGTGTGGTACCATTTCGTTGTCACCTGGTTCAAGTAACATTGTGTCTTTAAATACAGGCTCATTATATACAATGCCCGGAATTATATCTGCCACTTTATGAAACTCCGGTAAATCTTTATGTTCATCGTAATACCTTATTAGACGTTGCATTTCATATGTTAAAAATTCATCTGTTTCTTCATAGGAAATATACTCAATCATAAAAAAACAAAAGATACTGCCAATAAGTGTTACCGGCAAAAGCCATAATGTTGTTAGATAATATGTTCTCTTAATTAATTTCACCGTTAAATTCCTCTAATTTATACCCCAGTCCATAAACAGCTTTGATTGGGATTTTAACACCTTTCTCAGTAATTTTTCTTCTGATATTTTTAATATGTGAATAGATAAAGTCAAAAGAATCAACTAAATCCATATTATCACCCCAAATATGCTCCGCAATGGTTTCTTTTGTCAATACCCTTCCTTGATTAGAAAAGAAGAAAAGCAAGATATCGAATTCAGTTTTTGTTAATTCAATATTATTGTTTTTTACAGATACTGTTCGTTTAATTGTGTCAATAACTATTTCGTTAAAAGTAATTTTTTCTGAGCCTTTAAATTTTCTTCTGCGTAAAAGAGCCTTAACCCTGGCAACCAACTCGGCAACATCAAAAGGTTTTGTGATATAATCGTCTGCACCTAAATCCAAACCTTCGATTTTGTTTTTCAATGAGTTTCTGGCAGATATCACAATCACTCCGGTTGCAGGTTCTGTTATTTTTATATATCTGATTAAATCAAGTCCGGAGCCCCCGGGTAAGTTTATATCAATAATCAGGATGTCATATGTATATAAATGAATTTTTTCATCGGCATCATTGTAACTTGTCGCTTTTTCACACTTATAATTCTCTTTTATCATTGTTGTTACAATAATATCAAGCAATTCTTTATTATCTTCAACAACAAGTAATTTCATTTTTCATTTTTTCTGATTATAAGCATAAATTTTGGATAAATTTTGGATGGGAAAAATGATATGGAACGAGTATTGGACGGAATTATTAATACATCAATAATAAATAAATTTTACATTTTGATATAGATCTGTTTGTAAAATTATTTAATTTAAATGATGATAAACTGGATTTTAATAAAGAATAACATCAGCTGGTTAAATTATGATAACAACAATAGTTTTAATTAAAACAAAGCACACTAAAATTAATGATGTTGGGCAAAAAATTGCAGCTATCGATGGTGTTACTGAGGTGTATTCGGTAAGTGGTAAATACAATCTGATAGCTATAATCCGACACAAAAAAATGGATGATATTTCGGAAATTGTTACTGAAAAAATCAATGCAGTAGAAGGGATTAAAAAAACTGAATCGATTATTGCATTTAGAATGCTATCGAAATATGATTTAGCAGGAATGTTTGATTTAGGTAGTTAACATCTACATTCTGAGAAAGCCGGTATAATTTATTCTTTGATTATTAAATATTGTGAGTGGTACCTGCTCTTATTTTATTTAATGAACCCCAAAGGGTCGCTAGGTTTTCTCAATTCTCTTTCCCAGTATTGAGCTGATGCATTGTTTATTGTGACAACAGGCATTGTCGCTTCATTTATTATGTGTTGTGCAAAAGCTCCAAGATAATTGTCGAATTTATATGATTCTTTATGAGTCATGATTAAAACAGAATCCACCTTGTTTAATTTGCAGTATTTTATAATTTCTTTGTATGCAAGGTATTCTTCTTTAACAAGAAGTTCTGCGGTATAATCAATACCATTGTCATCATACATTTTCTTATATTTTTCAATTTTTTCATGAATTCTGCTGGATTGTAATTTATCAGGACTAAACAGAACAGAAACCAAATGGATTTTTGATTGATGAGTTAAGGCAATTGCAACAGAATTATACAATTGTAATCTACATGATTGATTTAAATCAAGAGGTACCACCAGGTTTTTAAAAATCGAGTCTTCATTTTCAGTAATACTAATCACGGGTTGCTCAGCTTTCATAATTACCTGGGAAATGGTAGAACCCAGAATTTTAGTGTTTTTAGATAAAGGATAATTATCTGACATTATGATATAACGCGCAGAAATTGAATTAGCATATTTGGCAATTTCTAAATACCTTTTCCCGGTAATTACCATTAATTCAGTATCTTCTGGTAGTTCTTGCTCCTTCTTTAACAGGGTCAGCTTTTCTTTAGCTCCCTGTATTAGTTCATTTATTCTGAAGAAACCTTCCCACCATGACTGTGATTCAATAACGTGAAGCAAATGGATTTTGCCTTTTATAACCGATTGTAACTTTTTTGCATAATCAATAGACTTTAAACAGTATATCTTAAAATCTACTGGTATTAGTATATCTGATTTTTGCTTTACCATTTCAACTATTCAGTTTTTATTCAGATGATAAAATTATAAATTATTAGAAATTATCAAGAAGATTAAATGCTTATAGAATTTTATTAGACTTTATTTTCTTCAATCTTCTAAACCTATTCTTCTCTACATTAACAATCCCATCTTCAGCCCATGACACAACAATATAAAGATGTTTCCAATTCATTTTGTCATAGAAATTCTTTGATAACCAAAACTTTAAGTGAAGGATATATCCGTTTTTTTGGTTTAAATAATTGAAAAAAGATGTCTTGTGATTTGATGACAGTTAAAAATATAAGAAAGCAGAGCTGTTGACTTTTGTGATTTCTGTTGATTATTTGACATTATTAAAATCCGTGACCATCAAGTGTGCAAAGACTGTTCCTGTAATTTAAAGTATTTATTTCGATAAGGCTGGTGCGATATTCTTTCTCATGCTGTTACATGTGTTAATTCAAATACAATGGATACAAATTAAACTGACATTTTTTCCTTGGATTTAATACCACTTTGAATTTTTCGTCTCCAAAAAAAGCCATTTGTTCTGTGACAAGGTTAGTAAAAAGTGGCAGTTACCAGGGAGATGAAGTGCATATAGTCATTTACTCCAAAAACTTTTCAATATCCTTAACATTACCAAAAATCACCATAATTTCATCTTTACCTAAAATTGTATCCGCTTTGGCAATTCCTTTAACTTCAACACTCGACTGCTTTATCCCCAAAAAGTTTCTTTTATAGGATTTCGATATCATGGCCAAAACAGTAATGTTGTAATCGGTACGGATGTCTGATTCCCGTAAGGTCATCCCTGCATATCTTTCAGGCACATCAGCTTTTACTATGCTATACTCATCAGAGAGTTCAAAAGAATCTATCAAACCCTCGGTGGTTAAATTTTTTGCAAGTTTCTCAGCCGAATCCTGTTCAGGATGAACGATTTCTTTAATACCCATAGCATGAAGCACAGTTTCCTGGGTGTCGGATACCGCCCTGCCAATAATTCTATTAGCATTTAATTGTTTCATGATGGCCGTGGCCATTATTGAATTTCCTTCATGTTCGCCAATGCTAACAATAACCGCATCGGTATTTTTTACGGGCAATTCTTTGGCTGAATGAATGTCCGTGCAGTTTGCACAAATAGTATGGGTTATATCGTTTTTGAGCATTTCTACCTTCGACATGCTGCTGTCCACGCCAATAACTTCATGTCCGAGTTGAGTAAGCCTAATTGCCAGGGCAGCGCCAAAATTACCGAGTCCGACTACTAAAAAGTTCATATGCAAATATTTTAATTAATTAAGATTCCTTCTGTTGGGTATTGAAACAATTTTCCGGTTGATTTACTGATAAAAGCAGATAAAAAAGTAAGTGCGCCAACCCTTCCGATAAACATTGTCAGGGTAATAATGTATTTGCCAGCAACCGATAAATCACCGGTAACCCCCCGGCTCAAACCTACCGTACTAAATGCCGAAAAGACCTCGAAAATCAGGTCGGTGGCATTTTTCTCAGGTTCCGATTTAAACAATAGAAAGGTAACCAAACCAATGATAAACAAGGCTAAAAACATAAAAGCAAAGGAACGCCGGATAGATGTTTCCGGAATTTGGCGGCGGTTAAGTTCAACCTTCTCTTTCCCGCGCATGAGGCTAACGACATTGAGAATGGCCAAGGCAAAAGTACTGGTTTTTATACCTCCTCCTGTGGATGCCGGCGATGCACCAATCCACATGAGCAAAATAATAATCATCAACGTTGGAATGTAAATCCCGGATGTATTCACTGTATTGAATCCGGCTGTGCGAGGAGTTGCCGCGCCAAAAAAAGCCGTAATCAGTTTCCCAATTCCATTATGTTCAGCTAACGTATTATTATATTCCAGAGCAAAAAACATAACAGTGCCGAAGGCTAAAAGAAAGAGAGTAGTATAAAGAACCAGCTTTGTATTCAGGGAAAACACATGGGCCTGATGGACCACGTCCCTTCGTTTACTCAAACGGAGCAAGCGATTAATAAACCATTGCTTTAACCAGGTATACAGGTTAATAATTACTGGAAATCCCAAACCACCAATAATAAAAAGCAGCGAAATGGTGATGTGCAAATAATAGTTAAAACGAAAATTAATATCGTAAAAACTGTCCGAAAGGGTTGAAAAACCGGCATTGCAAAAAGCTGATATTGCATGAAATGCTGAAAAGAACAACGTGTCAGTCTGGTTATAACCGGTTAGGGAACTGATGTTAATATATATAAGGGCGAATCCGGTTAATTCCACAAGAAAGGTGAAAAAAAGTATTTTTTTTAATGTGCCGATAACTTCCGCTATCTTATTTTCACTTGTCAGGTTTCCCAATAAAATAAGATTCTGATAGGAGGAGCCTCCCATGAAGAAATAGGCAAAAAAGCTGGTAAAAGTCATTATACCAATTCCCCCCAACTGAATAAGCACCATAATTATGGTTTGTCCAAATACCGTGAAATAAGTGCCCGTATCTACCACTATCAGCCCGGTTACACATACAGCGCTAGTTGAAGTGAACAGGGCATCAATAAAACTAATGCCTGAATGGGTTGCACGAGGCAGCATGAGCAATAACGTTCCGGTAATAATCAGCAAGGCAAAACTCGTTACAAAAATCGCTGCGGGATTTGTATGCTTATAGCGCCAATTAAGCCTTAAACCTGAAATTTCACGAATCAGGCTTATTGAAAAGGCTATGAACAGCCATGCCTTATAGTTAGCAGAACCATTGGAAAGTTCACTAAAAGGAATACTGACCAAAAGGAAGTTATAAAAGCCCCATAAAAGCAGCTCAATAATCCATAACCTGAGTTTTTGAAAACTTTTAAAATCGACAATATATTTTATAGGTATAAAAAGGATGATACCTAACAGGTAAATAAAATAGGAATAATTAAGGAGTTTCAAAATTCCGGATCCCTGGCTATAACCGATGTCAAACAATACGGTGAGAATAGCCAAAAAGCTGAATAATAAAGCCCCATATTTCAAGTGATATTTATTCACTATTGTTCGGGATAAATAAGTACTATATTATTTTTATTGAACCTGGCCATTGTACTGTTCATAACCCCTTCAAAAGTCTTGCTATAGGAAATGGTTTTTTTTCTGGAATGGATAAAAACAAGTAGCTCGGCCGAGGAGTTCCGGATGTTTTCTTTTATATGTTGGGAGACCTCATTTTGTTGTAAATCAAAGTATTTCAGTGTGCCATTTCGGGAAGTATAATATTGAATAGCCTCAAGGGTTTGGGACGAATTACAATCGACGCTTGCTTTTAGTTGCAATTTTTTAATGAGAAAGCCAAGCGTATCGAGCCACAGGTGAAAGCCTTTTTCATATTGGGCATTTTCAGGGCACAGAAGGTGAATCTTTCGTATCTGCCTGAAGGTTGATGGGGTTTTCAGTACAATAACCATGCGTTCGGTTTTGTTAAGCAGGTTTTTCAATACGTTGCCAAAAAGAATATGAAATGGGGTTTTGCTTTTGTTCCAGCCCATAACAATAGCCGTTGCTATTACCTCTTCAGCGGCCCTTACAATACCGTTGGTAACATTATTGTCGATTCGGGAACTGGTTTCAAATGAAACATCAGATTGCAATGAATCAATTACTTTGGTAATTCGTTGCTGGGTTTTGTCAATATTCGTTCTAACCTCTGTTTGGTTTGTGAAAATGGTGAGTGGGTACACCGGGATATTGTTGTCTTCAACCTTAATTAAGCTTGCGAATTCAAGCAGGTTTTCCATATTGGAAGGATTGGCTACCGGCACCAGAATTTTTTGCTTAACTTTGTTCCCCCCGTTTATCGTATCTTCTTCAAACAGCAACTTTTTTCCCGCTTTCTGTGTAATATACGAACTGCTAATGCTTGTAACCAATATAAGTATTACAGTATTGTTCAGGACGGCCTCCGGAATAAAGCCCATATTAAAACCTATGAGAATAATTGCTATGGCCGATGCCGCCCTGGAGACGCTAAGGCCAAAAATCAGGTCGGTTTCAGTTTTCGAAGTTTTGAGTATCAACCTGGATAATAATGCAGCCAAATATTTACCTGCTAAGGCCGTAATTATCATTACAATCAGAAAAACCAATTGCACGGGCTGGTTTAAATACACTTTGAAATTGGCCAAAATCCCTATTGAAATCAAAAAGAATGGAATAAACAGGTTGCTGCCAATAAATTCTATGCGTTTATACAAGGGTGATGAATTGATAATCAAGCGGTTTAAAACCAGTCCGCTGAAAAAAGCACCCAGTATGGGCTCAATTTCAAGCAGGTAGGCAACCAGCGAAGAAGCAAACAGAATTACAAGGACAAAAATATATTGCACGCCCAAATCCCCTTCGTACTTGTTTAAAAAGACCCTTGAAAGACGGGGGATGACCAAAAAAACAACAAAAAACAACAGTAAAAAATGAAGGCCTAACATCAGCAGGCTGTCCATTTCAAACCCCTTATCGGCAAAGTTGGTTATGAGTTCCATGGCTACCAGGGCAAGTATATCGGCAATTATTGTAGCACCTACAATAACGGTCACAATAGGTTTGCTGACAATGCCCAACCGCCCCAATAACGGATATGAAATGAGGGTATGGGAGGATAGCATGGCTGCAATCAGCCAGGAGGCAATTACTTCGTAATGTAATAAATACCTGCAAACCAGATAGCCCAGAATAAATGGCAATACGAATGTAGCCAGACCTATAAAAATGCTCTTTGCCTTGTTTTCTATAAAATCTATGAGGTCAATTTCCAATCCGGCCAAAAACATCAGGTATAACAAACCCATTGTTCCCAATAAACTGAACTCCAAATCGGGCGAAACCAGGTTGAAACCATGCGGCCCAATAATTGCCCCGCTTATCAATAGCCCGACAATTGAGGGAATACGCACCCTTTCAAAAAAAACCGGGCCAATGAGTAAAATCAACAGAACCATAGTAATAATAATTACAGGCTCACTAAAAGGGAATTGGATACTGAGAAGGGAAGTGAAACTCATAGGTATTGTATATTTTCCAGGGTGCGAGAATTAGATTAATTATAATCCATATCTGTAATATTGATATATTCTTTAAACAGTTTAGCAATCGAATTTGATTCCCCAATTATAGTGAGGGTATCGTTTTCCAATAATACAGTTGAACCGTTTGGGGCAAAAGTCTCATTGTCCCGTTCAATTAGAGCTACCAATACTCCTTTAGGCAGTTGTATATTTTTTATTTGATGGCCAATCATGACCCCCTGGGCTGTTCCAGATAATAATTTCACTGTAATGAACCTTTCGTTCTGGAGCATGAATTCCTTAATTTCCCTATGGCTCTTACATTGCATTAAGTTTTCTGTAAAATCTTCTTTTTCAACAATATCAATTAACCTTGAAAGCATACGTAATTGTTGTTTAGGATTATTTTCCGGATTTATAACAAAAAAACAAACATTAATTGGTGTTTCTGTATCTTTGCCCAGCAGGGAAATTCTTCTGTAAATTCCGGTTTTTGATACAATTATATGCATTGAAGGATGAATTACTTCACTATGCTTTGCATAGATTATCAGAATATTAGGAATGGAGATGAGACCGTCTAAAGGAGAACTTTTAATGAATGCACCTTTTACTGTGTTTTTTTTCATATTCATTTCAGTGGCAAAAATCCCCGAAATCTTATCAATCAGCCTATCCAACTGTATTTTTTTGTCACTTATGCTTATCCTGGCCTTAATAACAGTTTCATCAAATGGGTCTCCCTGCCGGAGCCCCTTTTCTTTTAATATGGTCATAAACTCATTTTCCAGTTCATCGTACTGGTACTTACCCAGAAGTGCAAACCAGTGAAATATGGCCCCTTCCCTTTTAACCCTTGAACGAACATGATAGTAATACCAAAGGAGCCCGATTAAAATAATTCCTGAGCTGAATATCACTGGCATCCATCCCATGTAAATAATAAGTACCAGGGATATTAAAATACCTGTTATTTGCATGAAAGGATATAAGGGTGAAAGGTAGCCAGGGTCGTACGATTCGATTTTACTGTTCCTGAATACGATAACGGAAAAATTGATGAACATGAAAATAAGCAGCTGAAACGTACTTGCAAGCTTTACTATGCCTTCTTCAGTAAGAATTAATATGAAAATAATGATGAAAGCTGTAGTGAGCAGAATTGCAACGGTAGGCGTGCCTTTCTTGCCAATTTTCGAAAATACCAGAGGGAATAAATTATCACGCCCCATGGCAAATGGATACCTGGAGGAGGATAACAACCCTGCATTTCCGGTTGAGGCAAAGGCAGCAAGTGCTGCAATGGTCATTAGTACCAATGCAACATTGCCCGGGAGCCATTTAAAGGTTTTTGTGGCAGCAACTGCGGCAGGGGCCAGTTCACCGGCAAATTCCCGGGGCTCAATAACCGCCACCATAATAAAAACACCCAGGGCATAAATTAAACCTGTAACGAGCAACGATAATATCATTCCAAGCGGGATATTTTTTTCCGGATTTTTAATCTCCTCCGCTACACTTGCAATTTGGGTTAGCCCCAGGTACGACACGAAAACAAATCCAGCCGTTGTGAACAGGCCTTCGAGCCCATTGGTCAGAAAAGGAGTGAAATGTTCGTTTCTTGCCGGTTTATCAATCAGGTTTGTAAAAAAAATTGTATACAGGCCATCGGCAATAAATGCAGTAAGTATTACCAATAAAAACGTGACAAAAATCTTTTGCAAGGTAGAAGTTTTTTTTGCTCCAAACAGATTTAAAAGCATGAATAACAGGGTAGCTATAAGGGCAACTGTTTTCACAGGAACGTCCCAAAAAAGAGCTGTATAAGCACCTATACCAATAATAGCGAAAGCGGTTTTAAACATCAGGGCAAAGTAAGTGCCGAGCCCACCTATGGTCCCCATTAAAGGGCCAAGGCTCCGGTCGAGAAAAAAATAAGCCCCCCCGGACCTTGGCAAAGCAGTTGATATTTCAGCAATGCTGAACATAGCTGGCAGGATTAATACACCGGCCAGCAAATAGGCCAGAAACACTGAAGGGCCCGTGTAGTGCGACGCGATTCCCGGTAACAAAAAGAAGCCTGAACTGAACATTGCCCCCGTACTTATTGCAAACACATCAAATAAGCCTAATTCTTTTTGCAAATGTCTTTTCTTAGCCATCCTATACCTCCTGAAGCATTTTGGGAGAACAAAATTTTATTGTAAGATACTAATTTTTTGATTTGTTAACTGCTAATTGAGCAAGGTATTAACATGGTATTCCGTATAATTGTTCCGGTTTATTCAGGTAGAATTTTAATCATTTAATTGGTTCCCGGAATTTGCTTTTTTTGGTATTTTAACAATATTGCCAAATACATTTGGCCTGATACTAAGCAAAACAACCAGCATAGAACAAATAATAATACTAAACAACACAATAGAATATCCTAAGTCCAGGATAATTTCCCCATGTGCAAATCCCCGTTGCAGGGGAAGTGATGCCAATACCGCCGGCACCAGTCCTTTCGGTGTCATTACCGACATAATGGCCTTTTCCGGCCTGGCAATTCCATTGCCCGTTAAATACATAATTCCCGGTACCCTGAACAGAATGATTAATAATACAATAAGAAACCCTGTTGCATAAATAACAGGCGAACCAAACTGTACTGAAATACCAACATATACAAAAAAATAGGTTTGCATAATAAATACAATCTCGGCAAAAAAGTTCTGTTCATTTGGGTTGAACCCCGAACTTTCAAAGGAAAATACCTTTCTGAATTTCCGGGACTTTACAAAACCTTCTATGTTCCCTAAAAGAATTCCGAAGGATAGAACCGCAATTCCCCCATTTAAGCCCAGTAGCTCAACAATGCCATACAGGATAAACACAAAAGCAAGCGTTGTAAACATCGAATTCTTCACACTGCGTATTTTACCAATTACAGCGGACCACACGAACCCGCTAAGCAACCCCAGGGTAATGGCAAAGACAAAGGCTTTCCACATTTTAGAAAGCACCATTCCAACAGAAACCACACCCTGTGCTATGCCATCAAGCAAAGCCAGCCCGACAACCAGGCAAAGTACATCGCTCAATGCCGATTCAAGTATTAAAACCGATGTGCTTTTTTCGCCCATCTTCAACTGTTTTACCATGGGAATAACCACAGCCGATGAAGTGCCCCCGACAATTGCCCCGATAAAAACAGAACTCATCACATCAACCGGGAGCAACCACCTCGAAATATAGGAGGTTACAAATACGGTAACTATAAAATTCAACAGGGTGAGTACCGCAGCCGAACCAATGGCTTTCTTAATCTCTCTGAAATTCAGTCCTGAACCGCTTTCAAATAATATGACTATAAGTGTAATTGTTGTAAATACATTACCAAGTTTACCGAAAAAATCTGTTGTAACCACACCGCTTACCGGCCCGATAATGATACCTATTAGCAGTAATAGGAGTACGTTGGGGATTTTGGTCTTATCAAACAGCTCATTAAAAATGTGGGATAAAAAAATGAGTAATCCGAGTATTATTATGGTGAGATAGATGTTCATGGCTAATAATCATATATTCTAAGGTTACAAATATAAATCTTAAATTCAAGCAATGCCGAAATGACAAAGTTTAAGGCCTAATTTAAATAATTTGAATGTCCGCTATTATACCTTAACCAAAAAGTAAATAGTACTAAATTCAATACTACCTTGCCTGCATCACTTCAGTGAAGCTTGCACCACCGTCCTCGCTTTCGCATAGCTTCAGCGGAGCAAAGCCGGAAGGCAGGGGCACGGAACCAGGGCTAAAATACCGGATTAGCTTCGCTGCGCACTTTGTGGTTTCCACGCCCGATGTCGGGACGCAGTAATGTTGCATATTACAACAAATGTCTGGTAACAAAGCGGATAATCATATTATAAATTTTTTATACTTCCCCAGTAAATCTTTACAAAACCTTTACAATATCCTATGCAATTTTATGCTGGTATTGAACAGAATAAGAATATGAACTCATGGAAATTCAAGATTGGCTTCAGGATTTTACCATCTGGCAAATATATGGTATGGTTATCCTGGTCCTGGTTTTCCTTTATGTGTTTATTAAGGCAAATTGGATACTGATTAAATACATGAAGGAATACAAATAAATGTGGTTGGACCTGAATACAAAATTAATTTATGGGATTGGCATTCATTCCGGTAAGGATATTTACAGTATGGATAATAAAAATTCATTTTCATAATCATGCGTTTTAAAAACTTATTGATTGTTGTTTCTCTCATCTTAATTTTTGTGGGAATGTCATTTTTATTGTGCGGCCCTTATGTCATACACTATGATGAACCGTTAAAACCGTTTATCATACCCGCATAAATCTCATTCTTTTAAGGAATATTTCTGTTTCAACAAAATGGTTTGAATCCATATCAAATAACCGGGAAAGCATAGTTTTAATAATCGTTTCATGGCTTGTTGTTAGGAACATGTGACCATTGAAAAATAAAAAATAAACGCATGAAAAGTAGTACTTACAGGGTAGTTCTAAAACAAATTGGAAACCTGTTGATTTTACTTGGTTTTATTGTAGTTGTTCCGGCAATTATTTCCGCTGTATATGCCGAGTGGTATTCTGTTGCAGGTTTCCTGTTGTCGGCAATAGTAATTTTGGGCATAGGTTTTTTCTTATACAGGATATTTTATCATGCAGAAGAACCTCATTACAACAATTCACTGATTGTTGCCGCTTCGGGCTGGTTGGGAATTACATTTATGGGTAGCTTGCCATTTCTTATTATTGCATATATCACCCCATTGCAGGTTATGGACCAGTTTATTCCTTTCGGGGCAGAATACCCATTTTCAAGCCTTATGTATTTCAGGGATCCCCTGCACTGTTTTTTTGAAAGCATGAGCGCATATACCACCACCGGGCTTACAATGGCTGTTCATGAGCCTTCTGTTGGTAAAGGGGTTTTGTTTTATCGAAGTCTGGCCCAATGGGTAGGCGGGGCAGGATTTATTGTAATGGTGCTGGCAGTTTTTAAACAAACATCAGGCAAAAGTGCCATCCTATTGTATGGATCTGAAGCAAGTGGGGAGAAACTCCGGCCCAGGGTAATTGAAACATCAAGAGCAATTTGGTGGGTTTATTTAATTGTAACCGTTTTTTCGGCTGTTTACCTAACTATTGGCACTCATTTCATTCTACCTGACTATCCTTTAGGCGAGAATATTTTTGATTCCATCAACCATGCAATGACCGGCCAGTCAACAGGTGGTTTCAGTACGCTTGACGACAGCATTGCGACTTACAACTCACCCTATATGGATATGCTTTACCTGTTGCCCATGATGCTTGGTGCCTTCTCAATTCCTTTCTTCTATAAAATAATTTATAAAATGAAATTCAATGAGATTTGGAAAGACATTCAAACCCGTTCCCTGATTATTGCCTTTATTTTAGGCAGTTTTGTACTTTCGATTTTACTAATCCGCGCCGATGTTGTCCCTTCACCCATTCGTGAAGGCGTTTTTCAATTTGTCAGTGCTATGTCGACAACGGGCTGGCAGACTTCAAATATTGGGGGATGGGACTGGATATCCATTCTATTTATTGTTTCTTTTGCCATGTTTATAGGAGGGGCGTCGGGGGCAACTGTCGGAGGAATTAAAATGATTCGGGCATTAATATTAATAAAGGGATTGAGGTGGCAGGTAAATCAAACTTTTTTGTCGGAAAATACAGTTAAGACCATAAAGTTTAATGACAAATCGCTGTTACCTGAAGAAATGAACGAAGAATTTACAAAAGCGGCTTCTTTTGCCATTATGTTTTTTTTACTGATGCTTGGTTCGTCTATCATAACTTATATTTTAACAGGAAACAACTATAATTTTTCGGATGCCTTGTTTGAGTCGGCCTCTGCCCAGGGAACGGTTGGATTATCAGCAGGGATAACAGACCCTGATATGTCTCCTGTGCTGGAAACAGTTTACATTTTTCAGATGTGGGCGGGGAGGCTGGAGGTTTTACCCGTTTTTGCATTGATAAGGGTAATATTCCTGGGAACGTCGGCTAAGATTATTTAATTCTGTATCACCAGTAAGCTAAAAAGAATGATTAACGCTTACATTTGTATTTTAATTCTAAACAGAATGATTAATATGACTATCCGGATTTATACATCTAAATTTTTAAAAGGACTGTCATTCCTGCGAAGGCAGGAATCCAGTGCAACAAACTGGATTGACTTCATCGAGGGCTGCGCTGTTCTGTGTCAAGCACGGAATGTTGCTTACGGAAAAGCTCATTTATTCATATTTACGGATAGTCATTATGATTAATAATAGGAAAGATATAAAACTAAAATTCGGATCTACAATAACTTCACGGATTAATAATTATGTGCTTTCCATTATTATTATCGGGGTAACAGCTTTACTATGTGCCCCGCTTGCTAATACGCAAAGCTACCATGTTGTTTCATTCATTTTACTTTTTGTAGTTTCGTTCAAGGCCACCTTTATGGGAATTGGCCCTGTCCTGGTTGCTTCAACCGTTAGTGCCCTTGTTTGGAATTTCTTTTTTATACCACCCCATTACACTTTTCATATCGATAAAACTGAAGATATCCTTATGTTCGGTATGTTTTTTATTATTGCCATGGTAAATGGTGTACTGACAACCCGTGTGCGCAGGCAGGAACAACTGGCCAGGGAGAGGGAGCTGCGTTCAAACGCTTTGTTTCAGTTGACCAAGGAGCTCTCGAAAGCTGCAGGCATTGATGAAGTGCTTGTAGTTGCCAAAGAAGCCATTCAGGTCTATTTTTTAGCGGAATCTTTTTTTATTTTACAGGACGGGGACAATGTGCTTCTTCCTGCAGGACGTTTGCAGACCGAGAAACTTCTATCCCATAGAGAATATGACATTGCCGACACAGTGTTCAAATCGGCGAAAAAAGCAGGCAAATACACAGATGTATTTCCTTCAGAGGAATATACCTTTTATCCGCTTGCCGGAACAAGGGTAAGCCCTGGTGTTGTTGCAATAAGGCTCAATAGTGCAATGAAAGGGGATAAGCTGGTGTTTTGGGGTATATTCCTGACACAAATTGCCAACGCACTGGAAAGGGAATTTCTTGGTGAATTGGCACAGAAAGCCCGTTTTTTAGACGAATCGGATAAATTGTATAAAACGCTGTTCAATTCAATTTCTCATGAGTTACGGATACCCGTTGCAACCATACTTGGCTCAGTAGACACGCTCCTATCTGCACCACACCCTGAAAATATACAAACGGCCTTGTACAACGAAATTTTTACAGCGTCTTTTCGGTTGAACAGGCTTATAGAAAACCTGCTGAATATGTCGAGGCTGGAAAGCGGGAGAATATCCACACGTCTGGACTGGTATGATATAAACGACCTGGTCAACAAAGTTACAGAAGACCTAAATGAAGAATTAAAATCATTTAACCTGTCAGTATCAGTTCCGGATGACATGACCCTGGTTAAAATTGATTTTGGCTTGATGGAACAAGTCTTATATAACCTCCTGTTCAATTCATGTGAATATGCTCCTGCTTCAACCGACATCAATCTGAATGTTTTTTATGAGGATTGCGAACTTGTTATGCAAATTATGGACGAGGGGCCAGGATTCCCTTCAGAAGCTCTAAAAAATGTTTTCAAAAAATTTTTCAGGGTTGACGGGAGCAAAACGGGTGGTTTGGGACTGGGCTTGTCCATTGTAAAAGGTTTTATTGAGGCACATAAGGGTACAATAACCGTTGAAAACAGGAAGTACGGGGGGGCAAAGTTTACCATTAAGATACCTTCAGGAAACCCCAAAATTGATAAAATACAACTTGAAAAGTATGAACAATAATGAAACTATATTAATAATTGATGACGAAGTACAAATTCGCCGTCTGCTTGAAATAACACTTTCAGCAAACGGGTACAAAGTTATCAACTCTGTAAATGGCACTAACGGATTGATTGATGCTGCTACCCATCATCCTTCGTTAATCATCCTTGACCTGGGTTTACCTGACACAGACGGACAGGAAATATTAAAAAAGCTAAGGGAGTGGTTTTTTAAACCTGTAATTGTATTATCGGTACGTAATTCGGAAGAAGATATTATTATGGCATTGGACAACGGGGCAAACGATTATCTTACGAAACCGTTCAGGAGTGGGGAACTGCTTGCCAGGATACGGGCAGCTATACGGTTGGGTGAGAACAGGAAAGAGGCAGAAATATTGGAATTCGGTTCTTTGAGAATTGACTTGATTAACCATATTGCCCGCAAAAACAATGAAATATTAAAACTTACTTCCACTGAATTTTCACTTTTAAGCCTACTGGCCAAAAATCTGGGACGTGTGCTTACCCACCAATACATCCTCAAAGAAGTGTGGGGATACGGATACATTGAACAAACACAAACGTTGCGGGTATTTATAGCGCAGTTAAGGAAAAAAATTGAGGACAACCCTTCAAAACCTGCACTTTTGATTACGGAATCAGGGATTGGGTACCGTTTTGGGGAATAGTTGTCCCCAAGTTTTATTTACTCCAAAAGCTACGGGTGAAAAGCATTATTACCGTGTAAATTTCAAGTCGCCCTACCAGCATCAAAAACGTAAGAAGGGCCTTTGCTGCTTCCGGTAAGTGTGCAAAGTTGCTTGCAGGGCCAACTGTGCCAATGCCGGGGCCAATTCCGGCCATGCATGTTGCTACGGAACCGGATGCTGTTTTAGCATCAATTCCAAATAGTACCATTAAAACAGTTCCTGATAAAAATACCAGAAAATAAACCGAAATAAATGTCAGAATTGAGTTATTGTCTTCTTCATCAACAGCATTCCCGTTCAATCGTACAGGAATTACAGCTTGTGGCGACAACAACTGCCTGAACATGCGTTTGATGTTTTTTATCAGTACCAGGTGCCTGGCAATTTTGATTCCCCCTGCCGTGGAACCGGTACTGCCGCCAAGAAACATGGCGAAAAAGATAATGACCCACGCAAAAGCCGGCCACTGCAAATAATCGGCTGTTGCATATCCGGTACAGGTAACTATAGAAATCAATTGGAAGAATGATTCCCTAAAAGATTCCTCCAACGGTTTGCCCAGGTAATAATACATGGAAAAGGTCAGAAATAAACCAAGGATTGCAACGATTCCCAGGTAGAATTTAACTTCATCATTTTGCCTGATATCAGTAAATTTTCTTTTCAGAAAATAGTAATGAATTACAAAGTTGGTCCCAGAAAGGAGCATAAAAAACATAACTACGTATTGAATGTAAGGCGAATACCCCGCAATACTTGTGTTTTTGGGAGAAAAACCACCTGTAGCTATCGTACCAAATGCATGACAAACACTTTCGTATAAATTCATTTTACCAATAAGTAAAAGAACAACTTCTACAGATGTCAAAAGCAGGTATATGAATAATAACCGATACCCAACTGATTTTATTTTTGGTTTTATCTTTTCCTGCAAGGACGATTCGAGTGTAAATAAATTGTATCCACCTATTTTCAGGGTTGGCATAACTATTATAAACAATACAATAATCCCAATACCACCTATCCAATGGGTTAAGCTTCGCCAAAAGAGTATTGATTTTGGCAGGCTTTCAATATCAGTCAATATGGAAGAACCAGTGGTCGTGAACCCTGAAACAGATTCAAACAGGGCATTGTTGAAGGAAGGTATGGCATGTGAAAATAGGTATGGAAAACTGCCAATTAAACCAATTACAGCCCAGGAAAGGGTTACCGCAATATATGCTTCCCTTTTACCAATAACAACATCTTCACTTTGATTTTTGGTTAAAAGAGATAGAATAAAGGCTATTGCAACAGTAATAAGAGCCGACCATACAAATGGCATAAAGGATTCTGAATATATAAAAGCAACTGCAACACTGCTCAATAAGGCGAATGCAATAATGTATAAATTTCTGTTAAGTACTTTGAGAGCAATTCTGAAATTGATAATACCCGTCATGTTTATTTCTGATTTGATTCTGGTCTGCCTGATTTGGTTTCCAATACAATTTTTTCAAAAATTTCTTCCAGCTTTTCTAATTCGTGATTTGTCTTAATTTCAATTTCCTTGTTAAAGTTTGTTTTGTAAAAATTTATCATTCGCTCAGTGAGCCTGTCAATCGGGTTAATAATTAGCATGGGTAATACAAAAATAAAGGCTACTAGCATCGCTAATCCCACAATGCCTACTTTTTCCTGAGTATTACTGATTTGTAATGTTGAATTCTTGATTTCTTCATTTTTACTTTCAAGTAGTGCAATGTTCAAGTTATGAATGCTTAAAATATTAACTCTCAGGTTCTGGTATTTTGTCCAGTAAGCCTCGAAATTTTGTATGAATTCGTTTTGAAAAACACTCTTTTGATACACCATTAACGATTTCTGCATTGATTCGGTGAGTTCTTTTTCACCCTGTTCTGTGATATTCTGTTGTTGTAATGCCATATTCTCCTTAATCTTTTCAAGAAAAATTTGTATATCAACATTACCACTATCTTGTAAGGTAGTGCTATCTATTTTTATCTGATGGGCGTATATTAGTTGAACATTCAATTCATCCAACTCAGTTAGCATCTCAAATGCATATTTGACGGAGGGATAATTATCGGTTAACAACGATTGTGCTTTATTTACAACCCTTTGGTTAGCACCAATGTTAATCATTAAAACAGCGAAAGAAACTATAAAAATCAGGAATACCCCTATGTTAAGGCTTGTTTTAACTTTTCGCATGCGTTTCATTATTTCGTGTTTTTAGTTATTGTAAACTGGTAAACTAATGTAAAAGCAACTGCCATTTCCGGGACTGCTTTCAGCCCAAATCCGGCCGTATTGTTTACTTATGAATTCTTTTGATATGGCTAGTCCCAAACCGGTTCCTTTCTCTGTTGAGTTTGGGACCCTGAAAAATTTCTGAAATATCAGTTCGAGATACTGTGCCTCAATTCCTTTTCCAAAGTCCTGAACCATGTATATTACTTCATCTCGGTTATGTGATGCGGCTACCTGAACACGACTTCCATTTTCAGAATACTGGATTGCATTATTAATAAGATTAATCAAAACCCAGGCAGTCTTTTCCGAATCGGCATATACCGGAGGTAAACCCTCTTCTATTTTAAAATCAATTGTAATATTCTTTGATTTTGCATGATTTTCTGACGTTTCTCTAATATAATCAAAAATGGTTGAAGTATGTACTTTTTGAAAATTGAGTTGAATGTTACCGGATTCGACCTGTGCAATGTCCAACAATTCAGAAGTTATGTTCAACATTTTATTGGTTTCCAATTTCAGGGCCGTTACAATTTCCTTTTGTTCCTTGTTCAGATTGCCAATCCTTGTGTCATCAAGTAGTTTTAGGTTCAGGCGCAATGATGAGATGGGCGTTTTTAATTCATGCGAAATGGTTGCCATAAAATTGGTCTTCGCTTCATCCTGTTCCAGAAAATGGGTTATATTTTTTAAAACGATAACCATTCCTGCCGTTACTGGTTCGTCTTCGCCGGTTTTAGTAAGGTTTACTTCAAGTACTTCTCTGGCAAAATATCTTATTTTTGTATCCAGGTTAATTCGTATAGGCTTGAACTCTTTGAGTTCATCTGCCTGCTTATCCAGTACATCACTGATTATAGACTGAAATGTATTGTTCTTTAATGCAATATCAGGTGCAGATTTGCCAATCAGTGAGGGTTCTTCCATGTTTATTATTTTACAGGCATAAGTATTCGAGAAAATGATTTGCTTTTTATCATTTAATCCAATAATGCCGTCATTCATATTGTTGATGATGGTATCAATTCGTTTCTTCTCAAATAGTATTTCTGACAGGTTACTGTGTTCATATTCATCCAATTTGGCCGCCATTGTATTAAAAGCCCTGGCAAGCTCACCCAGTTCATCATTCGATTGAAAATTTAACCTTTTGGTGTAGTTCCTGTTTGCTATTTCAGTAATCCCCCGTATCAATTCACCAATCGGCCGGGCTATATTCTGCGGATAACGGAAAAAAAACAGGGCTGAAATAATGAAACAGACTGTACCAAGTATGGAAATAAAAACAAATGCCCTGTGAGCGGTACTTTTCAGAAGCGTGTTTTTATAACTGATGGCATTCATGTTCATATCCCACAAACTCACAATGAGATTTCTTGTAATGCTGTATTTAGGAACTAGTTCCTTAAAAAACAGGGTTGTATCAACTTTAATATTATCTCTTAATCCTTCAAATGATTTTGTATATTCCAGATAATTGTTTTTCAACCGCTCAATAACAGCTTTTTCCCCCTTTTCGGTGATATTATCTTCAACAGCAATTAAGTGCTCCCGGAAGATTTCATGATTTTGGAAAAACGCACTATCATCAAACATTTTAGTTTCAACGAAGAAAAGTCTTAATTGCTGATTTTTAATTTCATCAAGCGACTGTAACAGGAATTTGGTTGATTCGACAGTTTGATAATTCTCCCGTAGCATAGCGGCGGAACGATTGGATAAATCATAAATAAAATACCCGCCAATAATCCATATCAGGACTATCATGAAAAACAGGAAGCCAAATCCAAGGAATAATTTACTTTTTAGGTTTATGCGTATCATTTTTGTTTTATTGTTAAAAAGCAAATTACGGGTTCATTTTAATAGGACCTATTGTTTTTTTGTTTTAATATTCCATCAATTACGTTAATTGCCATTCTGCCAATAAAATACAAAACTGACATGATAACAATAATGAGCAAAATTGGTGTTATCCGTGATTCCATATTTGTGAATTTGTAAGAAGTAACCAAAGGCTGTACCAAAAGAAGTCTGTTTATTCTTCTTCTGATTTATTTAATAGAAAAACAATAGGTTATAATTCTTTTATTACTACCAAGTAGAAAGTTGAAGTTGGGAAATCATTCTGTTTTGGAAGGGTGATGTTCTAAAATAGAAGGGAGGCTATTTTAATCCGAATTGTCTGAGTTTTCGATAAAGGGTTGGTACTCCGATTCCAAGTATTTCAGCGGTTTTTGTCTTATTCCCTTTTGTAAACAATAACATTTTCTGAATATGCACCTTTTCCATTTCTTCAAGGGTTTGGTAATTATCTGATATTGTGTTTTCACCAGGAAAAAGTATTTCCAGGGGAAGCAAGTCATGGGTTATTTTTCCATTTTCTGAAAGAATTACGGTACGTTCCACAACATTTTTTAATTCGCGTGTATTTCCGGGCCAATTAAAAGCAGCCAACTTTTCATAAAATTCAGGTGTAATTACAGTTATTTTTTTATTTGTTTTACAGGAATATATTTTGATGAAATTCTCAACAAGCAAGGGAATATCAACCTTTCTCTCTCGCAATGCCGGTATTTGTATTTTGAAAACGGACAGCCTGTAATACAGGTCACTGCGAAACTTTTCATTTTGGGCTTCTTCCAGTAAATTTCTATTTGTAGCCGCAATAATCCTGACATTTACTTTTATAGGCTTGGTATCACCAATTTTTGTAAAAGTTTGTTCTTCCAGCACCCTTAATAACTTGGCTTGCAAGTCTGGGTGCATTTCCCCAATCTCATCAAGGAACAGCGTACCTTCATCGGCTTCCTCAAACAATCCTTTTTTATCGAGATTTGCACCGGTAAAAGCCCCTTTCTTATGGCCGAAAATTTCTGATTCCAATAACTCTTTTGGGAATGCACTGCAGTTTACAGCAATAAATGGCTTGTTTTTTCTCGGGCTTGCATTGTGAATAGACTGAGAAAACAGTTCTTTTCCTGTTCCGGTCTCACCTTCAAGCAAAACAGTTGAATCAGTCGGTGCAACCTTCTGAGCAAGACTAATTGTATCTTTTATAATTTGAGATTTACCTATTATCCGGTCGAAACTATAGCGTGTTTCTAATTTATTTTCAAGCTCTAAGATACGCTTTTGCATGATAGATTTTTCCACCGCTTTTTCTACTATTACCAAAATCTGTTCATCTCCATTTCCCTTGGTAATGTAATCAAAGGCACCCTGCTTCATGGAAAATACACCATCATGGATTGTTCCGTAGGCCGTAATGAGGATTACTTCGGTGAATATATTTTTCGATTTAATTTTTTTTAGGACTTCCAAACCATTGATATCAGGCAATTTTACATCACATATTACAAGCGAAAAATCAGTCTCTTTTTCAAAAATTTTCAATCCTTTGGTTGCTGTTTCCGCCTGAAATACCTCATAACCTTCAAGTTCAATTATTCTTGAAAGCGCTTTACGAAGTTGTTCTTCATCATCTATGACTAAAATTTTACCCCTTTTCATACTATTGATAAAAGACAAAAATACGGATTAGAAGCAGGGAAACGAAAAATATTATTTTATTTATACAATTTCATACTCCGCAACCTTTCCAAACCTGTTCTTCTCAACGTTTACAGTTCCATCCTCAAAACGCAGAACTACATCACACAAATGTTCCCATTTCATTTTATCATAGAAGATACCCTGTATTGGTTTGAAAGATGTAAACAAATGATATTTATGGATATTGCTCCTGAATTTCTTCCAATTCTTCCGGTTTCATACCCATTGATGTTACACTAATAAGAGATACAGCTTCATGTCCCTTTAAAAATTAAAGTTAATTTATTGAATAGTGATAGTGTGTGATTTGAGAATCACTGTGAGAGTGAGATTGAGTGGAGCTGCCGGGAGTTCCCGATCAGGCGATTCCAACTCATTCTTCGAAAGGATCCCTGAATCGGGATAAACTTCTCCTCCCGGTTTTGTTTTTACCAAAACAAAAAAAGCCTGCTGTCGCAGACTTCATCTCCACTTTGTGGAGCTGCCGGGAGTTCCCGATCAGGCGATTCCAACTCATTCTTCGAAAGGATCCCTGAATCGGGATAAACTT
>JAFGSZ010000152.1 GCA_016934395.1 Bacteroidales bacterium | reverse complement strand
CACGATCACCGGCGGCACTTCACCCTACACGGTAGTATTAAGTGACGGCACCACGGTAAATAATTATACCAGCGGATCGAACATCAGCGTATCCCCGGCAGGTACCACCACCTATACCATTACCAGTGTAACCGATGCCAATGGATGCAATACAATTGGCTTATTTGGAAATGCAATGGTAACTGTTAATACTCTTTCAGTAATTCCAGCCAGTGCAAATGCTGATTATGCGGAATTTTGCTATGATGAATTAAGTTTAATTCAGCTTAGCTATTCAGGTGGAGTATTAGGAACCGGCGCCATAGCAAAATGGTATGGTGACGCCGGATTAACGGATCATTTAGGCGATGGTCAGAATTTAAACATTACAGCGCCTACTGCCACGTCAACATATTATGTGCTTTTTGAAGGCTTATGTAATACTACCGGCACAGTAAATACAACAGTTACTGTTCATCCTTTGCCTGTAACTTCAATAATTTCTGGTAATACCTTGCCGGTGTGTTATGCAGAGGGAGAAGTTTATAGTGTGGATCCAACAGCCGGATCAACCTATTATTGGGAAGTACCTGCCGGAGCTGCGATAATTGGAGACCCCTCAAGCGCTTCAATTATTGTTAATTTTGGCTCAATAAGCGACGATATAACAGTATATGAAGTTAATTCAAACGGTTGTGAAGGCCCTGTAAGGACATTAACTGTGAATTTGACCGGATGTACTTTGAATGCCAACTTTGTGGCTGATAAACTTTCTGTATGTCTGGATGAAGAAATTGTATTTACGAGTACTTCAACCGGAACATCACAAAATTCTGTATTTGCCTGGGACTTTGGCGAAGGAGCTGTTCCGGCTACTGCATCAGGTGAAGGTCCGCATGATGTGCTATATTTAACATCAGGAAATAAAACCGTTAGTTTAACGGTAACAGACGGAATAGAAGATACAGAAATAAAAATTGGTTATATCTCAGTTGGTATTGAACCTGTAGTAACCGTGCAGGATGTTTCACGATGCGGAACCGGGGATATAACTTTTACAGGCACTACAACAGATGCAGATTATATCGAATTTTCAATAGATGGGGGAACGAATATTATTTTTACTGATAACACAGCTCCTTATGAATACACCAGTCAGCTTGCTGAAGGAGAAACCATAGAGGTTTGGACACGTGTAGTGAATAGTCTAGGATGCCAGGGTGCATGGACAGGACCTGCAACAGGAATTGCAAATAGTCTTCCTGTCACCGGTGAAATCAGTACATCGAACACAACTACAACAGTTCCACCTGAATATATAGATGTTGTATGTTTGGGTAGCGGGGATTTTACCTACTCGGTTGAGGCAACTCCGGGCTCAACCTATCAATGGTCGGTTTCCGGCTATGGACCAATTACCGAAACAGGAAATTCGATTGTATTGAGTTGGGATGTACTACCCGGTGCATATACCATAACTCTGAGCGAAACAAATCTTGATGGATGCACCGGCGATCCCGTTTCCGGAGTGGTTCTTATTTCTAATCCATTGCCCGATCTTGGAGAAGACCGGGAAATATGTGAAGAAGAAATTGCTGTCTTCATTCCGTCAGGAGACTACTCGGAATATTTATGGCAGGACAACAGCACCGGTTCGACATTTTCTACCGAGATAACCGGAACAGTGAGTTTAACTGTTACTGATGTTTATGGTTGTACAGGTTCCGATGAAGCAAATGTTGTTGTATATCCCTTACCACAAATTAATTTAGGAAGTGATACGGCATTATGCGGTGGAACACTTACCCTGGATGCCGGTAATTTTGCGCAATATTTATGGTCCACTGGCGATATTGGAAATCCGATTACTATTGAAGAAGGTAAACGCACTATTTCTGTTACAGTAACCGATAATAATGGTTGTTCTGCAAGCAGTTCAATATACGTTGATATTTGCGATGTATTTGATCTGCTGGGCGACATAACCAATACTTTTACACCCAATGACGATGGAGTTCATGAAACCTGGGTAATCAATAACATAGAATTATTTCCCGATGCAGTAATTGAAATTTTTGACCGTTGGGGACGACTGGTGTACAGAAAGAATGGCGGTTATGCGAATGATTGGGATGGAACCTCGAATGGTAAAAAATTGCCCATGGAATCCTATTATTATATTCTTAGAATAAAAAGTGAAAATGTAGAAATTACAGGTACGGTAACAATTATCCGATAATTATTTAACATTGAGAGAAACCTATTTAACAACCTTGAGAATGAAACAATATCATAGATTAATCAGGACCGGTATACAGGCGGCCTTATTTATATTATTTATACAAACCGAATCAATAGGTCAGCAATTACCCTTATATTCTCAATACAGCCTGAACAGTTTTCTGCTGAATCCGGCAGCGGCCGGAGCGGAGGGCTTCACTACATTAAATCTTATGGCACGCGAACAATGGGTGGGTTTTAAAGGTACACCGAAAATCCATTCATTATCTATAGATTCCCGGATTCTTCGTAAAAGTTTTATTTCAAAAGATGAGTCTGTGCGCAAAAGGAAAAGGTTAAATTCACGTTCCGGACGCGTGGGATGGGGAGCCCATATCTTTAACGATCACAATTCCCTGATTGACCGCACGGGAATAGAGGGGACTTACTCTTATCATATTCCGCTTGGGCCCGGGCAGCTTTCTATGGGTTTGACAGGAACTCTTTATCAAACCCGGCTTGCAGAAGATAAAGTGATACTCTCTGATGATGTTCCGGATTATCTGATTACCGGTTCAAGAAATTCCTTTTTTATACCCGATGCTTCTGTAGGTGTTTTTTACAATCAGAAAGGTTTGTTTGGAGGATTTTCAATTGCACAATTATTTCAATCCTCCCTACAGTTCGGTAATGCAGGTTCCGGGGATTATAAATTAAAACGGCACTATTATATTATGGCAGGATACAGGGATTACAGTATTTCTGATAATTTCCTGCTGAGTCCAACTACATTACTTAAGTTCCCTGAAGGCAACGCGGCCCAGATGGATATTCAGGCTAAACTAACGTATATGGATAATTATTGGGCTGGCCTGGGTTATCGTACAAGCAACACCCTGGTATTTTTTGCGGGCCTGATGGTGGATAAATATTATTTTGGATATGCATTCGACTATAACCTTAGCTCTATTATGAAACAAACTTTTGGGTCGCACGAAATCTATCTCGCCATTAGGTTTGCCGATAGTGCACGACGTTATAAATGGCTCAACGAATATTAGTGGCGGTAGTTGAATTACTAAAGCTTTTTCTTACATTTTTTGCGGTATAGGAATTTATGCCAGCCTGTTATTTCATCCTTTTATTTAAGATAAATATTATTTTAATTTAAGGTAATATTAAGATAAATAATCCTTCTAAAGGATTGATTATTAATCTTATGAGAAAATATTTTCCAACAAAAAAATTGCTGTTTGCGGGAATTAACATTAACTTAACATTAGATTAATGCTGGGGTAACGGTTCTTAAAAAATTTCGCCGGTTATTTGTCTTCGAATTGTTAAAATTAATTTTTAAAATATGAAAAAAAGTTTTTTAGTATTGTTGTTTTTGATTGGTGTATTAACAGGGATTTTCAGTCAGGAAACCCCGGCAGAGGAAAAATTCATTCCAAATGGGAAACCTACCATCCGGATTTTTACGAATTTCCATACACAACTATTTGAAGATAAAAATGCCAGCGCTTTTGAAGTTACAAGGGCATATTTTGGTTACAACTATAATTTCAGTGAAGAATTTTCGGGCGGAGTGTTGTTGGACGTTGGCAATCCCGGATCCGGAAGTTTACAGCATACTGCATTTTTAAAGAACGCATTTATTAATTATAAGAAAAATAATTTTTCAGCCAATTTTGGTATGATTGGGACGCTGCATTTTAAAGTGCAGGAAAAATTCTGGGGCCGCCGTTACATTTATAAATCTTTTCAGGATGAATATGGTCTGAATCCAAGCGCCGACCTGGGAACCAGTGTTTCTTATAAAGTTGCAGATTTTATTCAGGCAGATATTGCTCTTACAAACGGCGAAGGGTATAAAAAAGTACAGTTAGACAGTACTTATAAAGCCGGTTTGGGAATAACTTTAAATCCATTGGATGGCCTGACTATCCGGGGCTATTTTGACTGGATGAAAAATGATGCTTCACAAATCACTATTGCAACATTTATTGGTTATACTTTTGAAGGAGTTTCATTGGGTGTGGAATATAACCTGCAGAATAATAATAAAATGATCAAAGATCACAATCTTTCGGGATTTTCCGGTTATGGAGCTGTGGCTTTGGGGAAAAAGTTTGAGCTTTTTGCAAGGTATGACTACCTTACCTCCAATACCCTTTCGGGCGAGACAGATGATTGGAACCTGGCCAAAGACGGACAACTTATTCTTGCCGGTTTGGAATTTACACCGGTTAAGGGAATCCAGATCGCACCCAACTTTCAGGGATGGAATCCGGCAGATAATAACGATTCCTTTTTATCGATGATTTACCTTAATGTGTCGGTTTCTTTTTAATATAATAACAATTACATAACTTTTGTATAACGTTATCTTACTTTCGAAATCCTATTATTGCAAAATATTTTTAAAATTATTTAAAATGAAAAAAATACACTTAGTAATTATTGCAGCATTACTTATAATGACTGCTTGTAAACAAGGCCAGCAAAAGAGTGGCAGCGCCGATTCAAAAATATCGATAACGGCAGCCGGGGCAACATTCCCTATGCCATTTTACAACCAGGTTTTTAGTAATTATCAGGAAAAAACAGGGATTAGCATTACCTATGGTGGTATTGGTTCAGGAGGCGGAATAAGAAGCCTTACTGATAAAGTAGTAGATTTTGGGGCAACTGATGCTTATCTGAGTGATGAAAACCTTGCCGAGATGCCGGCAGAAGTGGTACATATTCCAACGTGTATTGGAGCAGTAGTTATAGCTTATAACCTGCCCGAAGTACCCGAATTAAAATTAACCACAACATTACTTGAAGGAATTTTTATGGGTAAAATTACCAAATGGAATGATGCTGCCCTTGAGGAAAACAACCCCGGTGTGAACCTTCCCGATAAAAAAATAACGGTAGTTGTAAGATCAGACGGAAGCGGAACTACTTATATCTTTAGCGATTATATGTCGAAAATCAGTGAGGCCTGGGAACAGGAAGTAGGAAGGGGTAAATCATTAAACTGGCCTGTTGGTATGGGCGCGAAAGGAAATCCCGGGGTTGCCGGCACGATTGGTCAAACTGAAGGTTCTTTGGGATATATCGGATCTGAATATGCTTTTGCACAGAATATTTCTTTTGCTATGTTACAAAATGCTGCAGGCAACTATATTAAACCCAATGCAGAAAGCATCAGCGCTGCAGCGAAAGGTGATATCCCAGCAGACACGCGTGTAATGCTTACCAATTCAATCGATCCGGAGGCTTATCCTATAAGTGGTTTTACATGGATTATTCTTTATAAAGAACAGAACTATAATAATCGTTCTAAAGAACAGGCTATGGAAACCGTAAAACTTTTAGAATGGCTTGTAAGCGACGAAGCACAGCAGGTCACCAAAAAAATTCATTATTCACCATTACCTGAAAGAGCTGTTGTATTGGCAAAGAATATTTTAAGCTCGGTAACTTATGACGGAAAAGCATTATTATCTGAAAAGTAATACTGTGAATTCCGTTTTTTAAGGTAATTTAGTAAGAATGAATGCAGAAAAGGTAACAAAATACATACTTACATTTGCTGCAATAATCATAGTGGTGATTGCAGGAGGCATGGCTTTTTCATTATTTGGGGGGGCCGTGCCCGCTTTTAAAGAATTTGGCATAAAATTTATTTTTTCCTCGGAATGGAATCCCACCGAAGGAAGGGAGTCTTATGGGGCCTTACCTTTTATTGCAGGAACATTGATTACCTCAATGCTGGCATTAATTATTTGTTTTCCCCTGGCATTTTCAACATCATTATTTTTAGGAGAATATTTTAAGGGAAAAAAGATTGCAGGGATCCTGGGAACACTTGTTGATCTTTTGGCGGGAATACCCTCTATTGTATATGGTTTGTGGGGATTTTATGTGCTGAAACCCCTGTTTGTGAATATTGGAATCAACGAACACGGGCTGGGAATATTTACAGCCTCACTGGTATTGGCTATAATGATAATTCCCTATGCCACATCGTTAAGTAACGAAATCATTTCGATGGTTCCGGATGAGCTTAAAGAAGCTGCCTATTCACTGGGGGCTACCCGCAGGGAGGTTATCACAACAATTGTAATGCCTACTGCCAGTTCCGGAGTTATTGCCAGTTATGTATTATCGCTTGGACGGGCATTAGGGGAAACTATGGCGGTTACCATGCTTATCGGAAATGCCAATATTATCCCGAAAGGATTGTTTGGAATGGGCAATACTATGGCCAGTGTTATTGCCAACCAATTTGGAGAAGCCGACGGGCTAAAATTAAGTTCTCTAATCGCGATAGGTTTACTATTATTTTTAATTACTGCTCTTGTGAATTTTTTGGGTAAATTAATAATGAAAAGAATTTATTAACTAAAAGTTAGGATTTTCTATGCAGGTTAGTATCTCTCATAAAAAGCTGGATTTAAGACGTGTGTTGAAAGACCGTATTTTTTATATAGGGGTGATTGTTCTTTCAGGCATTACGGTATTACCGCTGATTTTAATTTTGTATAAGCTGGTCAGAGAGGGAATCAGTCAGATTAACTTTGACTTTTTTACCCGGGTAGCTCCCAATACACTGGAAGCTATGGTTGCTGTTGCCAATAATGAAACCATACCCGGAGGGATTGCCAACGGTATTGTTGGAACTCTTTTAATGGTGGCGCTTGCCTCTTTAATGGCTGTTCCTGTAGGGGTGCTGACCGGAGTGTATCTTTCTGAAAATCCTGAGTCGAGGTTTGCCGGCACGGTACGCACAATCGCGGATATTTTGCAGGGTGTTCCTTCAATAGTGCTGGGTGTAATAGCCTACATGTGGGTAGTCAGGCATATTACTAACGGATATTCCGCTTTAGCCGGTAGTACTTCACTTTCGATAATGATGTTGCCCTTAATTATACGGTCTACTGAAGAAACTTTAAAAATGATACCCGAAACCTATAAGGAAGCCGCCTTTGCACTGGGCGTTCCCTACCACAAAGTATTGTTCAAAGTGTTGATTCCTTCGGGATTAAGCGGGCTTCTTACCGGAATATTGCTGGCTGTTTCAAGAATAATTGGTGAAACCGCCCCGTTAATGTTAACCGCCCTGGGCAGCAGCAGAATCAATTTAAATATTGCGCAACCCACCAGCGCAGTGCCTTTATTGATCTGGGAATTTTACAACGACCCTAATATGGTGAAATTAATATGGAGTTCTTCATTGTTTCTTATGGGTTTTGTACTATTTTTCAATATACTTGCGAAAAGGATTTCTAAAAGGTGGAAAATATAGCAGAAGATGAATGATGCAATAATACAAATAAATTCACCGCTTTTAACTATTGAACGTCTTTCAATTGCATACGAGCCCGGTAAATATGCCGTACAGGATGTAAATGCCGGAATTAAGAAAAACAGTATTACAGCAATTATGGGGCCTTCGGGATGTGGTAAAAGTACCCTCCTCAGGGCAATAAACCGTATGCATGAACTTTACCCGAATACTGAGGTAGTTGGGAAAATTTTTCTTGATAATGAGAATATTTTTGAAATTAGTGCCATAGAACTCAGGAGAAAAATCGGAATGGTATTTCAACGTCCGAATCCTTTTCCAACTATGAGTATTTACGATAATGTAATTGCCGGATATAAACTTAACGGGAAAAAGCTTAAAAGAAGTGTTAAGGATGAAATTGTAGAAAAGTCACTAAAAGAAGTGGCATTATGGGAAGAAGTAAAAGATGCCCTGTTTAAGCGGGGAACATTTTTATCGGGAGGTCAGCAGCAGAGATTATGTGTTGCGCGGGCATTGGCTTATAAACCTGAAATTATTCTTATGGATGAACCCACATCTGCGTTAGACCCGATCGCCACAACTAAAATTGAAGACCTTTTGGTGGAATTGAAAAAGGATTACACAATTATCCTGGTAACACATAATATGTCTCAGGCAGCACGAATATCGGATTATTCGATGTTTATGTACCTGGGTGAACTTATTGAGTACGGGAAAACCAAGAATATTTTCTCTAATCCTGTAGATAAACGAACAGAGGCCTATCTCACCGGGAAGTTCGGATAACAGGAGGATTAAAACAGTATAAAAACAGGCGATATTATGAGCATAAAAAAGGAAATGGCAATACAATCGGTTTCCGAAGATGTAGAAAAGGCGGCTGAAATCACCTTGTCGCAGCTGAATTTATTTATGGAGTTTATTTTATCAGGAAAAATTAAATTAGGCGAGGAAATTCTTCAAAAAGCTAAAGAAGATGAACATAAGCTCGATAAATATGAAGTTAAAATCAGTGATAAGGTTATAAACACCATAACATTGTATCATCCGATGGCTTCGGATTTAAGAAAACTTATGGCCTGCTACAGGATTTCGGATAACCTGGAACGTATTGGTGATTTGATTTGGGACAGTCTTCGTTATATTGAAGAAATAAATTCGCAGGAATTGTACAGCAGGTTTACAAAGCTTCTTACAAAGATGCTTACTATAAGTGTTGAAATGGTAAAGCGTTCGATAATTGCTTTTAATTATTCAGATAAAGAATCTGCTCTTTCTGTGATTAATGATGAAAAAAGTGTAGATAAGCTTCATAGAAAACTGCTAGAAAAACTGGTAAAAAAAACAGAACTGAACGAAAAAGCAAGGCAGTTGCTTATAACCTTTTTAAACTTAAGAAATATAGTATCGAATATTGAGCAAATTGCAGATCTGGCAACCAATATTGCCGAGGCTGCCATATATTCATTCGAAGGTGTAGACATCAGGCATAAAAAGAACCTGCCCGAAATGTAAAAGTTTGAAGAAACCTTTGAACCGGGGGATATAATTTGTTTTTTTAATATTACTTAAAAACCGAATACACAATGATAACCAGGTATGGATACAAACAAAAACTCTTTCTTTATTTTTTTGGTGTTTTTTTGGTATTTACCGTAATTATCGGCGCCTTTCAATATAAAAGGGAGAAAGATTATAAGATCAGCAGTCTTGAGAAAACCCTGGATACCTATACCGGGCTGGTACAGAATTACCTTACGGATAATAATATTTACGGCTCAAAGAATTATAAACAGCTGGATTCACTGGTGCATCTTTTTCAGGAAAAGCACATCAGGGTTACTATTATAGATTTTGACGGTATCGTGTTGTACGACAGTTTTGTGGATGAATATCAGAATATGGAAAATCACAAAAGTCGTCCTGAAATTCAAAAAGCGCTGTATTCCGATTCAGGTTCAAACATCAGGCTTTCGGCATCTACCGGTAAAAAATTCTACTATTATGCAAAAATGTATAATGATTATTTTGTGCGTACGGCCATGCTTTATGATATTCAGGGAAGAGAATTACTCACCCCCAATAAATTATTCCTGCTGGTAATTCTTATCCTGTTTTTTATTATCTGGGCTTCTTTGGCCTATGTTGCAGATAAGTTTGGGAAATCTGTTTCCTCTTTACGGGATTTTGCTATTCAGGCAAGTAAAACCGGAGAAATTAATTCGAATATCGAATTTCCAAAAAATGAAATTGGTGTTATCGGAAATCAGATTGTAGAAATTTTTAATAAACTGCAAGGGGCAAAAAATGATATCCAGACCGAAAAGGAGAAACTGATCAGCCATATACAGATTGCCCAGGAAGGTATTGCGTTTTTTACTTCCAAAAAGAAAAAGATAATGGCAAACAATCATTTTATTCAATACATCAATACCATTTCTGATAAGCTTACGGTTTCTCTCGACAATATTTTTTCAATTGAAGAACTTTCGCCAATAAATGAATTTCTGGAAGCCAACCGCGAAAATGCCGGTTTGCCTCATACAGGCGAACTTCCCGGTATTAAATTTGAAATTAACAGGGGAGGTAAATTTTTTAATATACGGTGTATTCTTTTCCAGGATAACAGCTTTGAAATATCAATTACGGATATTACAAAACTTGAGAAAAGAAAAATCTTAAAGCAGGAAATGACCAACAATATAGCCCTTGAGCTGCAGACGCCGCTGAATGCCATGAAAGTATTGCTCGAAAATGTGATTAAAAATCCCAACCTGTCTTCCAAAGAACAAATAGCATATGCCGAAAAAGCTATGAAGCAGTTAAAACGTATGACCAAACTTACATACGATACGGGAGTGTTAAATAAGATTGAAGAAGTAGGAAGTCTGTATACTGTAAAGAACGTTAATATCCATAAAATTGTAAAAGGAGTTGTTGAAAATCAGCATATGTACCTTGCTGAAAAACAAATAAAGGTTGATATTGATATTGCAGAGGATATAGTGATTAAAGGGAATGATTCCCTGGTAGCGTCAATTTTTCAAAATTTATTGGAAAACTCCATTCAATATGCAGGGAAAAAAATCCACGTTTCTATAAAGATGTACCTTGAAGACAAATACAATTATTATTTTTCATTCTCCGATACCGGGAGCGGAATTGCTGAAGAATATCTTCCCCGTATTTTTGAACGGTTTTACCGTGCAGGTAAAGAAAAATCAGAAGAATACGAAGGTTCCGGTCTGGGCCTGGCTATCGTAAAAAATGCCGTATTGTTTCATAAAGGTGAAATATCTGCAAAAAACCGGAAAGAGGGAGGGATAGAATTTATATTTTCATTGAGTAAAAAATAACGATAGTATAGGGTTTTTACTTTTTTTTTCTTTTTAAATTTTTATAATCAATTACTCTTTTGCGCTGCTTTATGAAAATTTAATTTTTATAACAGAATCCCTATAAAGGCCAGCCTTTTTAATTATTTACATCATCCGCCAAAAAAACAGAGCTTCCGGATAATATCAAATTATTTTTTTGCCATACAATCTTCAGAAATATTTTATAAATTGGATTTTATTTAGCATGAATCCTTTGAAGGTGAATTATGAGTTAGGCTTTTAAAAATTACGTAACAGGCAAGATTTATTGCAATTCAGGGAATTTGAATTTTAACAGGGATTCTTTTCATGCATTATAAAAAGTTAACCGGGGAATTTTCACTTCATTCAGAATACAGGTATCTAAACAACGTGCAATGAAAAAACTCGAAAAAATTAATAAGTTCCTGTGGCTTTTAATGGGTATTTTATTTCTTATTTACTTAACGCTGGTGATTGCCGGTGCATTTATTAAAAGCAATATTGCAAATGATTTATCAGGCGATAATTTTTTTAGTGCAGATAATCTTGATACGGTCTTAACAATAAAACTTTCTGAAAGCTTCTGGCTGAATATGATTGAAATTATTCAAAGCACATTTGGCTGGTTGGCCGCCGTATTGGGTTTGGTATGGACGGTGTATAAATATATTGAGGAAAAGCAAAAGGACCGGGAATACCAAAAAGATCTTGAAAAAAGGGCGCTTGAAGAAAAAGAAAAAGAAAGAAATAAGTTAGAGGCAATAGAAAAAGAACGGCAAATAGTGGATGCGCAGCATGCCCTGTCTGAAATATGGGCAGGTTTATCGTCAGAAAAGGAATCGGACAGGGCGGCGAGTATTGCCCGCCTATCCTATCTTATCGACCTTTCAAACAGAATTAAAGAACCGTATGATTTTAAAAAGCAAATTGCCTGTGCACTGGCCTTTGCCGGAAGACAAAAAAACAGTAAGCAGACGATTGAAACACTGACCTCGGTAGTAGAAAAAGCATTCACAAAATTTCCCAACGAGCTTTTAAAAGACGTTTCATGGCAGGGGCTTCATTTGATTAAAGCAGATTTTAAGCCAAAGATTGAAACAGGAAGAACCAACTTAGAAGGTTTAAACTTCAGGGAAGCGATTTTGGAGGATTCAAACTTTACACGTTGTGATCTCAATAACTCGGTTTTTGAATCGGCCAGGCTAAACGGTTCAATTTTCAACCATGCTAATCTTACAGGGGCGAATTTTATGTTTGCCGATGTTGCCGGCGCTTCTTTTTATGATGCAAACTTATCGGAAGCTGACTTCCGCAGGGTGCTGTGGGAAGGTGCAGATTTATATAATGCAGATTTTAGTAAAACAAAATTATCTGAAGTTACGGAAGCCTGGAAGCTTACACGAAACTGGCGCAGGGTAAAAAACCTGAATGTTCAGTTTAACAACATGCTGGTAGAATACTATGGATCAAATACCACAACCCCAAAAGGAAAAATTCTGATGATCGCATGGGAATTTCCGCCTTTTGTTTCAGGCGGCGGATGGACTGCCTTGTACCATTATATTTATAATTTAAATAAAAGCAACTGGCGTATATTACTTTTTGTACCCTGGCCAAAAGAATTTATCGATACTTCAATATTCGGAAATGAAATTGACATTATTTCGGTACACGATAAAGACACCTCGCCGTTATCGGTTTACACTTCGATATATTGCGGTATTTACGGCACATCGTTTTCTAATGTGTATAATAATGATATGCTGAACCGGAAAGACTTTAAAAAAAGAAAAAGGACCACCATATATGGAGTTGCTGAACGATATGCTACAAACATTGAACAATGGGTACTCAATAATATTGATGATTTTCAAAAGGGACAGTTACCCATATCGATTGTATATACCCACGATTGGATTTGTGCCCGGGCAGGATTAAAAGTTAAAGAGCTGCTTCAGAATAAAAAGAAAAATGTAAGATGGTTTGCTCATTTTCATTCTTTGGAAAGCGATCGTCAGGAAAAGGAATTAAGAAGTAAAATGATCAGAAAAATTGAAGAAAGCACATCAATAGCTGCCGATAAGGTAATTGCTGTAAGTAATTTTACTGCCCGCAAAATTAGTGATGAATATAACAGGAAGGATCTGGTAGTGCTTCCTAATTATCTTTCGAATATCGATGATCTGAACCTGGCCACAAACAGCAATATGGGTGATTTTGATTCCAAGAATGTGGTATTTATAGGCCGGATGAGCAGCCAGAAAGGGCCTGATATTTTCGTTAATATTGCTCATCAAATTATAAACGAGAAAAAACCTGGTACAAAACCCCATTTCCTGATGTACGGAAGAGGGCCCCTGGAGCGTGAAATTGGAGAAATCGTTAACGGACTCTTCCCCCAACATCCTGTGAAATATAATCCGGTTAAATCAATTAAGAAAAATCTGCAATTATTTGAAACTATTGAACCTGCAGGCTTTCAGATAAATTTTGAAAAGAAACTATTCAAAATTGAAGAGCGGTATGGCCCTTTATCAAAAAAGCATAGTAAGGATTTGGAGCAGGTGCTTGTTGAAAAAGGTTTTATATCCTATAAAATTCAGGGTGAATGGCCCTATACCCACATTATCAGAATGGAAGACAGTTCCGGGGGGTTTAACACAGATTACCTGGTTGAAACCTATAAATTACCGCCTCCTAATTACGAATTCAGCAAACCGGTGGAATTATTGGGGGAATTGCAGTGGAAGGAAAGATACCTGGCCTTTGACGGTGCATCTTTAATTATTGTCCCATCGCGCAGCGAACCATACGGACTTGTTATTGCCGAAGCCATAAAATGGGGTGTTCCTGTATTGTATACTGCCGATGCGGGTATAGCAGAATTGTTTGATCAAAAGTTCGGAGCTTTCGATATAAATAAACCCCAGGCAGTTATTCGCGAAGTGCATAAACTGCTGACAAAATATGATTATTGGGAAGAGCTGCTTGAAAAACAAAAGAGCTATCTGGGTAAGATTGTTTATACAAACCAAACGATAAATTTGTATAATAATCTATTTGCTTACTAAGCAGTAAAAGCTCAAAATAGTTCTATTGATCTCCCTCATTTTTCTCAAGCTGGTATTCCAGGGCTTTCTGATCTTGTATTCTGCGTGTGAGGATATACCCATAGTCTTTTGACTTTTTTTCCTTGTATTTTCCCCAGGCAACCGTGGTCCATTCTTTGGCAGCCGGTAAATCGCCCAGAATTTCGTTAACCACTGCGAGGTTATGTGCTGCGCGACCGCGGGTTTTCATTTTATTACTTTCCAGCGCTTTTTCCAGGGCAGCTGTGGCTTTATCCCAGTCGTTAAGTTCCATCATACGGGCGCCTTCTTCAAAATCGTAATCCCCTTTCGATTTTTTAAAATAGTCACGGGACACCCTGTACCATGATGGTGTAATTCTTTCTCCATAGATCATTCCTGCAGTAAAACTGGCATCGTGGATAACTGCATTTTTTGTTATTAAGGTACCGATAACCGCCCGGATGGATCTGGCATCAATCTCACCGCTCTGCTTGTGAGAAAAGTGAAATTCATCGATTATACTTTTTTCTGAAGGGAAATACATTCTAAATCCGCAATTCACCGAGGCAGTTCCATTAACCCTCAAATCCGTTAATGAAAGAATATCTTTGGAGATGATAAAATCCGAATCATAGGTTTCCAGGGATACAATCGCATCTGCATCGTATTTTTCACACAGCTGTTCAACCTTTTCCCAGGGTAAGGGGGTTGGAAACAAAAATCCGGACCCTGAACCCTTCATAATTTCAGTAGTTCTGATAACATTATACCTGGAGGATGTGCTCAGGCTTTCTCTTAACCCGTCGAGTACAAACTGCGTAGATAATTTATCCTGTTCAAGGCCTTCGCCGGTGAGTATTCCTTCAATTTTGTTCAGGTCTTCGTTTTCGGGTACGGAACGATCGATTATAGCCAGGGTTTGAATTTCTTTCGGAATAACTTTATTGGCCGGAGCCATAACATTAAAACTCATCCTGGAGGCTGAACAGCCGGATAAGGTTAAAATGCCTATAGTAAAGAAAAAAAGTAGTTTATTCATCCCAATATATTTTAATCAAATTTATAAATAACTAATAGCTATATTTTATTTATTATTCTGTTTTTATTTCATGGAAATCATAATACCCTTAATACGTTTTAGAATTGATAAAGTTAAAAACAAAAAAATCCACCCTGCAATAACAGGGTGGATTGAAAAGGGATATTTTAAAATATATTATCCTATTACTGTAAGTGTTAATTCGTAATTACCACCGGGAGTATCATCCTCATCTCCGTCAATATGCATACCATCTGTATCTAACACTGCTCCCTGGCCGGCATCGGTACCTACTACAATAAATTTGAATGTACAGTCAGGACTGAATGAACACCAGTCAGCAATTGGTTGTGTAGAGGTAAAGGTGGCAGTATTGGTGCCTGTGTCGTAAGTAATACCACCCGAAACAATGTTAGTTCCGCTTTGGATATACACAGTTTGTCCGCCCACCAAGGTACTTACATTTATTGCACGGTTAAAAGTAATATTAATTTTGGCATGGCCCGTGCCATCCAGGGTAAAAGTAGGCGGGCCATAAGCATTATAATCGGCCTGGTTAGGCGCGGTGATCACCAGGGGTACATTGGGTTTGGCGTCTGCAGTTACTGCAGCAGACCTGTTTCCGTCCCCGTCAATAGTCACAACAGAAAAAGTATACAACGTACCGTTTGTTAATCCTGTAATTGTTCCGCCACTTGTCCCTTTTATAACTGTAATGGGTAAATACGATCCCGGTGAAATGGAAATTTCAATATTTAGCAAATCAGCATCTGTAGGTTCTGTCCATCCAAGGGTAACTTCACTATCTCCCGGACTGGCAGTAAGATCGGTTACCGGACCCGGAGGTGTGGTATCATCTTCATCTTTTTTACAGGAATAAACAAAAAGAAGAGCAACTAATAGAAGTGCTACCGGCGCGAGGAAATTAAATTTTTTATTATGCATATCATGTTGGTTTTGATTAGACATATTCATTATAAAAATAACTCATTGAAATATAAAATATTGTAAAATTTTTTACCAATATGTTAAAAAATGTTTAATCTGGCGGATTTTACTGATTTAAACATGTTTATAACTTTTTATGGCTCAAGTTTAAATTAGTGTTGTCATGTGTATTTGTGACTCTTTGTGAGTTAGAGACTTCGTGGCTATTAATATTTTGCCACTAAGACTCAAAAGCACAAAGAATTCACCAAAAATAAAACACGATTTTAAACTTAAGTCCTTTTTATTGTGATCCGTGAAGAATATATGAAGTATTAACAAACTGTAATTTTTTCAGTTATAACAAGCATTTATAGAATTAAAGGATATTCAGGTAGCGGGATTATTTAATTTTATAATGATGTTGCAGAATTTTAAAAAACCATGTATCCGGGAGAAGATATTTTAAAAAAACAGCCAGCTTCTGATCAAAGGAAGCAACAATATACCTGTATTTCGGGTGGTCTTTTTTTATAATAGCATAAATTTTTCTGGCAAGGATCAGGGGTTGTAATCCGGAATTTTCGTCATTCTCAATCACAGACAGGGTTTTTTTGAACTGTGCAGTGTAGGGGTTTTCTAGGTCTGTATTATTAATTTTTCTGCTGGCTGTAAAATTGGTGTTAAAATCACCGGGATTTACAAGTACAATTTGGATACCAAAAGGTTTTAATTCCATACGCAAGGATTCAGAAAGTCCTTCTACAGCAAATTTACTGGAAGCATAAAATCCCTGATACGGTAGACCCATTAAGCCTCCTATAGAACTTATATTGATAATTAAACCGCCGTTCTGTTTCCGCATAAAGGGTAAAACAGCCTGTATGGTATGTACAACGCCATAAAAATTTGATTCCATCTGCATTTTGATCTCATCCGCTGAGGTGGTTTCAACCGGACCTGCAATACCCATACCCGCATTGTTTATAAGAACATCAATTTTTTGTTCTTTTCTAACCACTTCGTATACTGCCTTATTAACTGCAGCCTGATCGGAAATATTTAGATGTAATAAAGTAATTCTGCTATCTGTTTCAAAATGTTTACGGCTTGTACCGTATACTATGTATCCTTTTTCAGCCAGTAGTTCAGCGGTAGATTTTCCAAAACCTGAAGAAATTCCGGTTATAAAAATCACTTTTTTCATGCCGTGGACCTAAGATCTTTATATTGATGCATATTTACAGAAACATATTATACAGTTATTGGAGTAGCCGGTATACCCAGTTTTTTGGCAACACGGGTAATTTTTTCAATGGCAAAATCCAATTGTTTTTTTGTATGGGTAGCCATAAGCGAAAAGCGAATCATACAATCTTCTTTGGGCACTGCCGGCGATACCACGGGATTTACAAATATTCCTTCCTCCATCAACATTCTGGTCATTTTGAGGGCTAAAATATCATTTCTTATGAAAAGGGGAATAATGGGCGATTCAGTTTTGCCTGTATCAAATCCATTTACTTTGAAATGGTTGATAGCATAATTCGTCAAATCCCATAGATGCTGAATCCTTTCAGGTTCACTTTCCATAATATCCAGTGCAGCAGATACAGTTGCTACTGATGCCGGGGTCATACTGGCGCTGAAAATTATTGTACGAGAATTATGTTTAAGATAATTAATTACCTCCTTATCACCGGCAACAAATCCCCCCAGGGATGCTAAAGATTTGGAGAAGGTACCCATGATAAGGTCTACCTTATCGGTAAGGTTAAAATGAGATGCCGTACCGGAACCGTTGGTGCCAATAACTCCCAGGGCATGAGCATCATCAATCATTATAGAAGCATTATATTTTTCTGCCAACGATACAATTTCAGGCAGTCTGGCAATATCACCTTCCATGGAAAATATACCGTCTGCAACAATAAGTTTTATTCGATCGATATCACATAGTTTAAGTTTATTTTCCAGTGATACCATGTCGTTATGGGCGTATTTCAGTATTTTGGAAAAAGAAAGCCTGCTTCCTTCGATAATCGAAGCATGATCAAGTTCATCGAGAATTAAATAATCATTACGATCTGTAAGGCTGGATACTACACCAAGGTTTACCTGAAATCCAGTGCTGTAACACAGGGCAGCATCCTTCCCGACAAATTGTGCCAGCCGTTCTTCTAGTTGAACATGAATATCAAGCGTACCGTTCAGAAAACGCGAACCAGCGCATCCTGTTCCATATTTATCAATAGCCTGTTTTGCAGCTTCCTTTATTTTTGGATGATTCGTCAGTCCGAGATAACTGTTTGACCCGAACATCAGGACTTTTCTGCCGTTCATATACACTTCAGTATCCTGATCTGATTCTATTGCCCTGAAATAAGGGTAAATGCCTGCTTCCATTGCTTTTTGAGGAGCATCGTATTTGGAGAGCTTTGATTGTAAATGTTTCATGGAGTACAATCAATAAATTTAATATAGGTATATTAATAACTGGCTAAAAGTAATAAAAAGTACATCGCAAGATATTACCAGTCTTAAATTTGTTTTAAAAAAAACAAAATTTATTTTTAACCTACTGAATAAGAGTAGTTAATGCAGATAAAATAACAGGGTTAAATAGTTCTATTTACTGTAATCCTAATGCAGAAATAATTCCGTTTAATACGGTTGATAAAATTGCACTGCCAATAATAAGGGGAAATAAAATAAGCACGGAAAGGATTAGTCTCATCCAGTTTTTCAGCTTTTGTATTCGCAAGATAAGTATCCATGCCAGTGGTGCGCAAAACATCAGTACAAACCAGCCCACAAAATTAAGCAGGGGTATTTCAAAATAAACAGTGCCTTTTATAAACCACACCCAGTATCCGGAAGCAACTGCAACAGGATCGATAAACAGATCGAGCAATACAGCAAAAACAGCTGTTAACAAAGGAAGGGTCCACCAGATATTTTTCTGGGTTTTAATCGAATGTCCGTTTTTTACCAGGATACCCTCAGCCATAAACATACAGCTTCCGCACACACTGGTCCAGCCAAAAAAAATAAAAACAAACACCCAAAGTTTTGATTTCCCGGGATATTCATAATTTAAGGCCACGAAAGCCGAAATAAAATCCATGATAGCAGCAAACAAGCCGGTAACAATAATAAACGATAGGGCATTAATTACTCCGAAACGCCAGATTATGTAGGCTACAATAATTGCAGAGAAAATAATGGTACTCACCAGCAATAATGTAAAATTCGGGTGCATCATTTTTTATTTCGAATTGAATAAATATACAAAAGAATTGCAGCTATTGGAAAAACCAGCAGCCAGAGAAAATTAAACTGACGGAACAATAAACCTATCACCAGCCAGGTAAGGATATTGCAGCCATAAAAAAACACCGGCAACCACCTGCCTTTTTGTGATTCCAGGTTGTTATTCGTATTCATAAAATTTTCATTTTTAACTTAATACAAGTTAGATTATTTTATATTGAAATAAAATTTGTTTCTATTAATATTTATACCTGATTAATAAAATTCATTAAAATTCTTAGGGTAAAAACACCTGAGCTTATCATACAATAGTTAAGCTTCTCCCAAGTGTTAAACCTAAATCCATCATCATGAAATATGTATTTGTTTTTTTACTGCTATCGGGAATCCATTCTATTATTCAGGCACAAAACGAACCGGAAATAGTTTGGGCGCGTCAAATGGGAACACAATCTGAAGAGTTTGGAAAATGTGTGGGAACTGACTCGGAGAATAACCTTTACCTGGCAGGCGAGACGAATGACAGTCTCGCTGAGAATTATTCAGGAGGTACAGATTTGTTTGTATATAAATATGATGCTGAAGGAAATCAATTATGGCAGTTGCGTTTTGGTTCAGCAAATGATGACAGGCTTAATGTAATGAAAGTGGATACAAACGGGGAATGTTATCTTGTTGGAGATACAAAAGGAAGTTTCGAAAATAACACTGCGGCAGGTGAAAAGGATGCTTTTGTGGCAAAAATCAGCGCCAACGGAAATATTGTTTGGGTAAAACAGATCGGTTCAGTAAAAAATGAATCGGCAAATAACATTGATATCGATGAATCCGGAAACAGTTATGTTGTTGGATCGACAGATGGAAATTTGGCGGGTGAAGGAAATATATCTTCAGATGTATTTATAACAAAACTTGATAATAGGGGACAAGTACTTTGGATCAGGCAGCATTTATCTGATACACCGCAAACGGGATCCGGAATTTATGTAGATAGAATAAACGAAGTATATATATGCGGAACGGTGAACGGAATACCTTACCAGGATGAAGGGAAAAATATTGATGCATTTTACAGTAAACTGGATAGCACGGGAAATGCTTTGTGGATTAAAATTTTCGGAGCAACGGCTCAGTTTGATGCACCGGCTGTTATAACCGGTGATACATCGGGTAATATTTTTATCGGCGGGTCCACAGGCGGGGATTTTGCCGGAGATCAGTCCGGAAAAGGAGATGCCTTTCTGGTGAAGTTTAATAAAAAGGGCGAGGAAGTATGGAAAAGACAGTTTGGCCGGGAAAATTGGGATGGCATCCTGGCGATGACCCTTACACATAAAAATTATGGGGATATTCTGGTTGGCGGATGCCAGAACTGGCCTGCCTGCGAAGGTTACTGTCGCTCATATACTACAGACGGGGATTTATTATGGAAAAAAGAATTTATTACCCAGGGTGAATTTGGAGGTACCTGCGGTAAGGATGTTACTATTGACAGTGAGGGAAATATCTATCATACCGGGGGAACCGGGGGTGATCTGTTTCAAAAAGCTTCCGGGGAACACGATATATATGTGGTAAAATTATCAGATAAGTCAGATTAATTATACATAGCTTATAATTTCCTGTTCAGACCGGTAACTTGTAAATAGATTTAGCAAGTTGTTTATAGTAAAAGGTGATTAATTCAATTCGTATTTCGGGTAAATTAATCCAATTTAAGTTGTTCCTGCATGTTTTTTTAATTTCCTGACTATAATAAATGCATAAATTCACAGGAAAATTGTATTTTCATGCCCTGAAATTAACCTGTTTTTATTATAAACATTTATATAAGAAAGTATGTTACTAATAAAATTCGTTTTTAGGATTTTATTTTGTAGGTATTATATGACAAATAATTAAGAAAAATAATAAAGGATATTTTATATGTGTGGAATAGTAGGTGCTTTTGATTTAAAAGTGGAATCCGGTAAATTAAGGACGCAGGTACTGGAAATGTCAAAGAAGGTACGTCACCGGGGGCCGGACTGGTCAGGAATTTATTCTAATGAACATGCTATATTGGCTCATGAACGGTTATCAATTGTAGATCCGCAATCGGGTGGTCAACCCTTATACAGTAAAGACAAAAGTCTTGTACTGGCTGTAAACGGGGAGATATACAATCATATGGATATCCGGAAAAAATTAAAAAAGCCTTACGAATTTCTTACACATTCGGATTGTGAAATTATTCTTGCCCTTTATAATGAGAAAGGCATAGATTTTATTGAGGACCTGAATGGCATTTTTGCATTTGCTCTGTATGATGCTAAAAAAAACACCTATTTAGTTGCACGCGATCATATCGGAATAATCCCCTTGTACAGGGGATGGGATCAGGATGGTAATTTTTATGTAGCCTCCGAATTGAAGGCACTGGAAGGCTGGTGTAAAAAAATTGAGGAATTTCCTCCCGGTCACTATTTGTACAGCAAAGATGGCGAATTAAAAAAGTGGTATACACGTGACTGGATGGATTATGAAAATGTTAAAAATAATCCTGCCAGTATAGAGGATCTTCGCCAGGCCCTGGAAAATGCTGTCCACCGTCAGTTAATGTCTGATGTTCCTTATGGTGTGCTTCTTTCAGGTGGACTGGATTCTTCTGTTACTTCTGCCATAGCAAAAAAATATGCTGCAAAAAGAGTAGAGACCGAGGATACAAAAGAAGCCTGGTGGCCTCAGTTGCACTCGTTTGCAATTGGTCTTGAAGGCTCTCCGGATCTTGCTGCTGCTCAAAAAGTGGCCGATCATATTGGGACCATACACCATGAAATACATTTTACAATACAGGAAGGGCTTGATGCTATCCGCGATGTGATTTATCATCTGGAAACATATGATGTGACTACCATCAGGGCCTCCACGCCGATGTACCTTATGTCGAGGGTGATTAAGTCGATGGGTATAAAAATGGTACTTTCGGGTGAAGGCGCTGATGAAATATTTGGCGGGTACCTGTATTTTCATAAAGCCCCGGATGCAAAATCGTTTCATGAAGAAACCTTGCGGAAACTAAGCAAACTACATTTATATGATTGTCTTCGTGCGAATAAATCACTGGCTTCATGGGGTGTTGAGGGGCGTGTGCCGTTCCTTGATAAAGAATTTATGGATGTGGCTATGCGCTTAAATCCTGAAGAAAAAATGGCCAAAAACGGCCGGATGGAAAAATGGATCCTTCGAAAAGCTTTTGAAGAATATCTTCCGGAAAGTGTAGCCTGGAGACAAAAAGAACAATTTTCCGACGGAGTGGGGTATAGCTGGATTGATACCCTGAAAGAGGTTACTTCAAAAGCAATATCGGACGAGCAACTGGCCAATGCTAAATTTCGTTTTCCCATAAATCCGCCCATGTCGAAAGAAGAGTTTTATTACCGGTCCATTTTCAGTGAACATTTTCCTTCTGATCAGGCAGCAGCCTGTGTGCCTTCAGTAAAGTCTATAGCATGCAGCACAGCAGAAGCACTGGCCTGGGATGAAAGTTTCAGAAATAACGCGGATCCTTCCGGCCGTGCAGTGAAAAATGTTCACGTACAGGGGTATAAATAATAAAACAACTATAAATAAATAATTGACAACCGAGCGCGAATATTCTTCGCGTTCGAGTTAATTAATGCAATCTCCAGAACCAAGATTCCTTCGAATTAATATTGGAGAAATCTCATTGCGTTGCACTTCATTCGATATTACAATCTAAAAAATGGGCGCAGGTATGCTACTTGTGCCTTTTTTATTCTTTAATCATGCTTCCGGTGCCTGGTGTTTCCGTTCCTGCTGACCAAAACGGTCGGATATATGACCGATAATCTCATTGGCGCTGGTTTCGATCGGTTTATTGGTAACATTAATTTTTGTAAAATGCCCCCGTTCAAAAATCATATCGGCATACCGGATTTCATTTCTTACTGCAGCCTGATCGATATACGACTGGTTGTTCAGGTTTCTCATTTGTGCCAGCCGTTTATGACGCTGGGAAATCAGGTAGTTAATTTTAATAGACAATCCGAAAACCCGTCTCGGATCAATCTGAAATAATTCCGGTGGAGGTTCCAGTCCAAAAACCAGGGGCACATTGGCTACTTTCCATCCAAACATTGACATATATACACTCAGCGGTGTTTTCCCGCTTCGCGAAACGCCTGCTAAAATTATTTCAGCGCCTTTCAGGCGTTCAGGATTTATCCCGTCGTCCTGACTCATGGTATATTCAATGGCTTCAATACGTTCAAAATACAGGGAATTAATTCGGCTGTACAAACCGGGTACATTCACCGATTCCATACCCAGGTCCTGTTCAATAAAATTCGCCAGTCCGCCCATAAAATCAATTTCTTTAACCCCGTTTCTGTTGCACGATTCGATTAATATCTGCCGTAATTTTGTATTCACCATGGTGTGGGTCAGCACGCCATTTGCTTTTTTAACTTTAAGTACGGTCTCCTCTATTTTTTCCGGAGTCTGTATATTGGGAATAACCACGATGGGAAATTTGTTTTCAGGGTATTGTATCAGCAGCGAATTTACCATTGTATGCCCGGCCACACCACGGCCGCCGGAAACAACATAAATGGGGACTACTTTTTTAACGGAACTTTGCGCCATAAAAAACCTATATTTTTAATTCTATGTGTATTAACAAGCAATACCTGCAAATTGTTGGGAAGTAAAAACTGTTATAAATATGCAGGAATTCCTAAGCTGCAGTTTTAAAACCCTAGTTAGTGTTTATGAAGTCCTGAAATTTTATAAAAACAATTTTTTGAAAATGAATCTTAAAATAGATACATTAGCATTGGTTAAACGAAACTAAAAACTTTGAAAAAATTGGTTATTGTACACATTAATTGAAGAGTATGTTTAATATTATAAACCGGACAGCAACTAATTATTCCAATAAACATCCGAACCATACTAATGCAATAGCATAAAATAGATATAAACTTAAAAACTTTAAATATGATCATACGAAAAATGAATACCAAGGAGGAACCTGACAACAAAGAAAAAAAACAGTCAATACAAAATTTGATTGATTTAAAATTTCTTGAACAAAGAAAAATATTTCTGTGGGGTGAGGTGGATGATGAATCGGCACAGGATATTGTAAGCAAGTTGTTGTACCTGGAATCAGTAAATCCCGGAGAAAAAATCACCTTTTATATTAATAGTCCCGGGGGAATAGTAACTTCCGGATTTTCAATACTGGATACCATGAACCTGATTTCTTCGCCGGTTTCAACCGTATGTATGGGACTGGCTGCCTCTATGGGTTCGATTCTTTTATCTGCCGGACATAAAGGTGAGCGTTATGTATTTCCCCTGGGAGAGGTAATGATCCATCAACCAAGTATTGGATTAATGCAGGGAAGGGCCTCTGATTTAGAGATTCAAACCCGGCAGATTTTAAAAACAAAACAAATTTCAGCTGAAATTCTGGCAAAAAACTGTAATCAGTCCGTGAAGCAAATAATTGAAGATTTCGACAGGGATTATTGGATGAATGCAAAAGAATCTGTTGAATACGGTATTGTAGATAAGATTTATGATATGAAATAATTCCTGTATCAATACACTGTTATATTGTGTTAACATGAAGCTTTTTCAGGTACACAGGCGATTTTTTCCGGAACTAACGATTCCGAAAAACATTGTTCCGGATGGTTCGGGTGCCGGTAAAACTGAAAAAAAAATTTGGGTGCCCATAAGCTTTTTTCATAAAAGTCTGAAATTTTTATTTTTTAGAGTGTACCTTCATGAATCGAATTTTAATACTATTTTTTTATGAGAAAATTCATATACTTCCTAATGCTGTGTTGTTTTATTGCACCACAGGCATTTGCACAAATATCCCAGCAATGGCGCGACAGCATAAACAAGCTTAACACGGAAGATCATCAGGCAATGAAAAAATTACTGGGGATTACGGAATTGCGCCCGGGACCTTCAGGTAACCCGGATGCGCCAAATGCCGCCAATACCGATGAATCCAAAGCTTCACCTTACACCAGTTTACCCGATCCGCTGATATTTAAAAATGGTAAAAAAGTCACTACCCCCGAACAATGGGAAAAACGAAAGCCGGAGATTTTTGAAGATTTCGACCGGGAAGTATATGGAAGAGTCCCCGCAAATACGCCGGCCGTTACCTGGGAAGTAGTTGGGGAAAAAGATACAGTAATTGGAGATCAGCCTGCACGCGAAAAGTTCCTTCTGGGCCATGTGGATAATTCTGCATATCCTGCCATTAAGGTCGACATTCAGTTAACGCTTGTTACACCGGCAGATGCTGCCGGTCCGGTACCGGTAATAATGGAATTTGGATTTATTTTTCCGGCACACTGGAAAATGCCCAAACCTGACGGTCCAACCTGGCAACAACAATTGCTGGAAAAAGGATGGGGATACGCCATATTAATCCCTACCAGCTATCAGGCCGATTTTGGCGCCGGGTTAAAGGAAGGTATTATTGGATTGGTAAATAAAGGCGAGCCCAGAAAAGCAGATGATTGGGGAACCCTGCGGGCCTGGGCCTGGGGAGCCAGCCGGGCGCTGGATTATTTTGAAACCGACAAAAACGTAGACGAAAAGCGTGTAGGTATTGAAGGCCTTTCGCGCTATGGTAAAGCTGCCATTGTTACTATGGCCTATGACCCCCGTTTTGCTATCGGACTTATAGGTTCATCGGGGGCCGGGGGCGCTAAAATTTTACGACGTGTTTTCGGGGAGCAGGTGGAAAACCTGGCAGCTTCCGGAGAATACCACTGGTTTGCCCCAAACTTTATAAAATATGCAGGGCCTCTTACGCCCAACGACCTGCCTGTGGATGCCCATGAACTTGTGGCGCTGTGTGCCCCGAGGCCGGTATTTATAAGCGCCGGATCGCCTGCTGTGGAAGGGAATTGGATTGATGCCAAAGGTATGTTTTTAGCAGGTGTACACGCCGGACCGGTATATAAGCTCCTGGGAAAAAGGGGGCTGGGTGCTACAGAGTTTCCCCCGCAGGAAACCACATTAATCAAAGGCGATATCGCCTTCAGACAGCATGAAGGAGGTCATACCGTGGGACCAAACTGGCCGGTATTTATAAAATTTGCAGAGCGTTATTTTGAAAAATAGGCAAACGGATTTTATTGGAGTATTAATTGTCAGGACAAATCTTGGCAATACATACTAAATTTTTTACATTTAAGGCCGGGTTAGAGGGAATGGAAAAAGAATATATACGTTGGATAATGGAATGGTGTATTTAGAAAAATATAAATTGTCAAATAAATTGCGTTATCTCAACAAAGAATATATGCAAAGTCTTTAGTAACAAAAGCTAAGTTTATCCGCAATGAATATGAACATAAACCACTTTTTTATATATTGGTAAACAAAAACAATGCAACGCTGAATGCTTTTAATCTTACAAAAGAAATGTTGGCGTCGATTAGAAAAATACTTAAATCAACACGTAAAACAAAACACCTTATATGAGAAACATCCTGCTAAGCTTCTTCTTAATCAGCCTCCCCTGGCTAACCCTTCATGCCCAGGATTTGCCTGAAAACACACCGGGAAAATGGGTTGGTTTACTGCATGTTGAATTCGGGGCAATTTATCCGGATGGCAAGATCAGGGAAAGTATTTCCGTCAGGCAAAATATCAGTTCGTATTATGTGGATCAGGTTTCCAACGGTTCTATTTCTTCAGAAACCTATGGAGTTGTTTTGGGATTAAAATGGGAATATTTTAATACCAGATTAAAAACGGGGATTTCAACCGGTGTGCGGTATACAGGTTTCCGGAGCGAAATAACCGGCTACAGTTCCGACAGGGCAAACTTTTTCTACCTGCGATATTCTATGGTAAATACCGATACCAAATTTGCCCGCGTGAAGAATATTTCCGAATCGAACAATTTTATCTCTATTCCCCTGGAGTTACGATTTATTCCTTTTAAGTTTCAAAATTTCGGATTATTTGGTAAAGTTGGGATCGAATTCAGCAACTTTAACCTGAAAAAAGAAACAGATATTAATTTTCAGGAGAAAACCATGGAAAGTTACCAGGATGAAATTCTGGACAATATCGGAATTTCTTCGAATAATTTCTATTCCACGCTCTATGGCTCAGTAGGATTTTTACTAGGTAAGGAAAACAAAACCAACTATATTTTTGAAGTTTTCCTTCCCTCGCTTTTCCTTAGCAGAAATAATTTCGCCCTTACGGAGGTCGACTATTATGCCGGGTTTAAATTCTCTGTTCAGTTTCAAGTAAAAAAACCAAAATAAAACAGTAAACCATGAAAATTATTAGTTATCTGTACCTGATTATACTGATACCCGTATTCTTTTCTTCATGCGAAAAAATGGATGATATCAGTTTGTCGCAGACTGTTTTTATCGAAGATCCCTACTATCCCGGATTACCCATTTACTCGGAGTGGGGATATAATACCTTTGGGGCATATATAGACAGGAAACCTTTTATCTCAACTGAATACGAACTTCCGGTGAAGATCATTGTCAATCCGGATACCCTTCATATTATTTTCAGAGGCCGGATGGATAATATGGATGTTGACCTGAAACTCTCGATAAAAGGCTATTCCCCGGCTACATACTATGATCTTACTGAACTGGATAATACAACCATAAACCTCAAAGAGACCGGCCGGCAGGCAATATTGAAAACCACAAATGAAACAACCATCCTGAATCTGATTGAAGGTGAACTTAAATTTAACAGGGTTCAACTTCTGTATGTAGATGAGGAACTCACAAGAACGATAGTTTCAGGGTATTTTAATTTGAAAACATTCCTCAACGATGAGCCTATTGCAATTTCATACGGCAGGTTTGATTTTGGTATAGGATATGAAAATTTTTACAATTACTGATTGTGAATAATCAGTAACATAATTAAAACCTAAATTTATGAAGATAGTACGATTAATTTGCACTTTAATTATTGTAACCAATCTGTCCTATTCTCAAGAGGCTAAATTGCATCTGATTGAATTGGATTATACATCGGTTAAACCCCTTGAAATTATTGACCGTAATTTTTTTATTACAGAATTAATAGATTATCATGCAGATACTACGATATCTTTTGGAAAGGTGAGAAAAGGGGCATTTAATAAAATAGCTGATGTTGGATTTAAACATGGATTAGCTACAACTTTTAAAAATTATCTTACTTTTCAGACTATTACAAAACCATTAACCGAAGAATCTGTTCCAACTATAATGGTTGTTAAAAACGTGTCATTTAATGAAAGGGTTGAGAATGGAAGTGAAATTGCATCCGTAATAGTTGAGATTGAATACTTAAATAGTAACCGCGAACTTATTTATTCCACGCTTACAAAAGATAGTTTTAACGGTATGGAGGTTACTCCGCATCATGAAGTCCTTTTACAACATTGTATAAATGAAAGCCTGCAATTATTTAATTTTATAGATAAAAAAACAACATCTTCATTGCATAAAAATAGCGGAAGTTTTCCAATACTGACAGAAACTCCTAAGATTGGTTTTTATGGGTCATTTATTGAGTTTAGAAATAATTGTCCGGCATTTTCATACGACTATATTGTGTATAACAGAGAGGGAAAAAAATATAAAAACAGAGGAAACACAGAGGAACTTAAATTGGAGATTGTTGATTCTACGTTTAAATTTGATCAGGAAGTTTTTTTATCCTTAATATACGGGTTTAGTGACGGAGAGAAAATTTATATTAACGATAAGGCAGATGGTAACAGTTTTGGGTTTAACGAAATAATCCCGACAGGACAATATACGGTTTTTCAGGGAACAACCACCGGGATGAATGGTAGTGCAATAGCAGTAGGTGTGGTGGTTGGAGGGCTAATAGGCGGTGCCATTGCCGGGGCAATTTCCAGTTCGGGCACCAGGGGGACCTTTATACTTGATCTGGCAACCGGAGAAACCTATTATTTCAATAACGAAAATCTTGATTACATTATAGACCAATATCCGGAGGTTGATGCTATATTTGAAAAACAGCCGGACAGAAGAAAATATGAAATGCAAGAGTATTGGATAGATCAACTAAATAATTATATTGAAAAAACCAATACGAACAAGGGTATTAGTCCGTAAGAATTATTCTGGTTAAGCAGTTTTCTGTTGCTGAGACGAATTTTTTATAAATTCACCTGTGAATGTGCTGTTATGTTCACCGGCTCGAACAAAAATGCCGGTATATTACAAAATCATAATATTATGACACATACGGATACTGACCATGAATTTTTAAGTCAATTAACATTTGAGCCCTTAAATAAATCGAATTGGGGAAATTTTGTTCAGTTGTTTGGGGAACGGGGAGCCTGTGGAAATTGCTGGTGTATGTATTACCGTCTTAATAAATCTGATTTTATCGAGGGGAAAACCGAAAATGGAAACAGGAAGGCTATGAAAAACCTTGTTTTTGAAAATAAGCCCACCGGAATACTTGGCTTTTATGAAGAAGAAGCCATTGCCTGGTGTGCTTTTGCGCCGCGGGAAGATTTTATTAAACTGGAAAAATCACGGGTTCACAAGCGTATTGACAACAATCCGGTGTGGTCAATACCTTGTTTTTTTATTGCTAAAAACTTCAGGCGTTTGGGCATTTCGGTTGAATTGCTGAAAGGGGTTATACAATATGCCAAAGAAAATGGGATTAAAATTATAGAAGCCTATCCGACCATACCCGCAAAAGAAGGTCTTCCCGATGCATTTGCGTGGATAGGATTATATAAATCGTTTGAACGGGCAGGTTTTAAAATTGTAGACCGGAAATCGAAAAACAGGCCCATGGTCCGGTATTATGTGGATTGATACTAATTATTAGTAGTTAGTTCCAACTTCAATTGATATAAAAAAAAAACCCATGCCTGGCGCAAGCTCTTACCTGTCGACAGACATGACCGCTTGTGCCCTTGTACCTCAACCCCTTTTGTGTCTTGTTCTGCATTTTATCCTGTAATTTAGTATTCAGTTCCTTATCGGTAAAAATATTATTTCTTACTTTTAGCTAAGCAAAAAAGCGGAATGTTTTTCTCAAACCAATTTAAAATTGCAAAGAACAGATTAATTGTATTTCTGATAATTTGCTTGTTTGTCGGGATCGTTTTTTTTTAAATGCCCAGTACCCATACCATGTGGCACAGCAACTGTAGTTGTTTAACGGATATTATTTACCAGTGGATGTATAATGAGTCGATCAATAAGGATGGTAACAGCGGGGAAATTATTTTACTAGTGTGCCGGCCGAGCAATAGCGATTCAGGTAAATGGATTAATGCCATATTAAAACGAATCATAAAGAAGATACATGCAAGATTTCCAGGGATAAAATCAAACTACGGGCAGATAGTTGGTTTTCGTCCCCGGATTTTTACAATCTTGTCAGGGAATTTGGGGTTAGTTTATGTGTTGGTAATGCAGTGAATGATGTATTAAAAATATAAACCAAAGAAATGAGCAGGAAATAAAAAAGAAGTATTTGTCAGAGAAAAAAAGCACCAGGAAATTAACAGAAGTAGACTTAGCTTAGAATGTTTCTTTACAACTAACAAAACAACTACCAATTTTAATACTACTATTAAAATGTCTAAAATAATTTGTATATTAGAAATACATTGGTTTAGACAAATAATAACAACAAAAATGAAAAAAATATTATTATTAACGCTCACAGTTGTTTTTCTATCAATATCAATTTTTGGGCAGGAGAAACAGTCAGCTCCTAAAATTGGTCTTTTAATGGCAAGTTATATTAATCTTAGATGGTATAAAGATCAAGAATTTTTCGAAGAAAAAGTTAAGGATTTGGGTGCAATACCAATGGTACGGGATGCATCGAACGATCCAAATAATCAGTTGAATCAAGCCATTGAACTTATCGACTCCGGGGTAAAAGTATTGGTCGTAATACCTGTTGACTCGAAGGCTGCAGGAGCCATTGTATCTGTAGCACACAAAAATGGTGTTAAAGTGATTTCTTATGATCGTCTTATACTGGAAAGTGACGTAGATTATTATATTTCATTTAATAGTGTTCTTGTTGGCGAATATATGGCTAAATATGTTACTGAAATAAAACCTAAGGGCAAATATATTTTTATTAATGGTCCTGAAACAGATAATAACTCCCTTCTTATAAATAAAGGAGTGATGAATATACTTCAGCCATATATCACTACAGGTGATATAGATCTTGTAGTAAGCAAATATTTAAATGAATGGATAGAGCTTGATGCCTATCTCAATATTGAAGAGTATTTTAACTATACCAGAGATATTGATGTTATTATTACAGGAGGAGATATACTTGCCAGGGGTGTATTAATGTCACTGGATAATTGGGAGCTTTCGGGCAAGGTTTTGTTGACAGGACAAAATGGAGACTTAGAGGCAATACACGATATACTTGACGGGAGGCAAACAATGACTATGTATAAGTCATTAAAAACACTAGGACAAAAATCTGCTGAAATTGCTGTTAAATTGGCAAAAAATGAGGAAATTGAATGGTCTGAGAAAGTTTATAATGGTAAAATAGAAGTTCCGTCAATTCTGTTCGAGCCCGTTATGGTTGATAAGAACAATATTCGAGAAACAGTAATTGCAGATGGTCATCTTACTGAGGAACAGGTTTTTAATAGATAAGGTAAATGTGCATGGCATTTTACAACTTATTCTAAAATATTGTTTCAAGGTCATTTTAATGAATAATAAGTTGATTTGAAGGAAACCCATCTGGCGCGAATATTTTTCGCGTGCTTTTTTTACCCGGCTTAATAAGTCATAAAATCTTCTTTTTTATAACATCTTTTTAAAGATTAAAATTCTTCAGGACCTTATGATTCCTTAAACAAATTTTTGCTTACACAGGGTTTATTTATTACATTTAGCTGAGGCTGAATGTGAATTGTATTTTTTAAAGCAAATTAATATGAAAAAAAACAGAAGTATTGTTTTCATGATATTTAGTTTTTTAATTCTCACATTCAGGTTAATTGCCCAGTACCCGGGCAATCCCCTGCCGCAATACCCGGAAATATGGAATTCACAATGGATAACCCATCCGGATATTGATCAGGCTGCATATAGTTTGGTGCACTTTCGCAAAACCTTTACCATGGACGAGCTTCCTGAGAAATTTATTGTGCATGTTAGCGGGGATAACCGTTATCGTTTGTATGTGAATGGCCGCGAAGTTTGTTATGGTCCCCAGCTGGCCGATTTCCGGCATTGGCGGTATGAGACGATAAATCTGGCGCCCTTTCTTCAAACAGGGAAAAACACCGTGGCTGCCGAAGTGAAAAACTGGGGCATAAACCGCAGTTACGGGATCATCTCTTTTAAGACGGGTTTTTTATTGCAGGGCCATTCCGAACAAGAATATATTATCAACACAAATAACGACACCCACTGGAAAGTTTTTAAAAATGAAGGCATATTTGAACGGCCGGTAATCTGGCGTGGCAAAGGCGATATAGTAGGTGGTTTTTATGCCTCCAATCCCACCGATTCCATTGTGGCAGCTGATTATCCCTGGGGCTGGCAACAACCCGGGTATGATGATAGCCAATGGAAAGATCCCGAAGTGATTTTTGCCCAGCCAAAAATTACAGCAGAGTGGGGCCATGGCTGGATATTGCAGCCCCGGACCACTGCCATACAGACCGATAGTACAGAATTGTTTGTCCGGATTATCTGCTCCGATCTGAAAGATGTGGGAAAAGATTTTAAGTTTGGATTTGCCCCACTGGAGATTCCGGCACACTCCACACATACCCTGCTTATTGACCAGGAATATGTTACGGTAGGGTATCCGAAACTGAATCTTACAGGTGGTAAGGATGCCCAAATCAGAGTGAAATATTCGGAAGCCTTGTATGATGCCAAAGATAATAAAGGCAACCGCAACGAATTGGAAGGAAAAGTAATTAAAGGACTTACCGATGTGTACCTGATGGACGGGGGAGAAGACCGGATCTTTCAGCCGGTGTGGTTTCGGGCTTTCCGGTTTATACAACTGGAGATCACAACCCGGGATCAGCCCCTGCTGATTAACGATTATTACAATGTATATTCGGCAGGTTTTTTCCCTGTAAAGGCAAATTTTAAAACCGATAATCCGTTATACCGGCAGGTATGGGACATCTGCCGGCATACCCTTGAACTTTGTGCCCAGGATAATCTGCTGAGTGATTTATATTACGAACAAATGCAATATGTGGGCGACCTGCGTCCGCATCTTAAAAGCTGGACTTCGCTCACAGGCGACCTCACTTATTTCCACAGCGCCATGGAGCAGTTTAATAACTCACGCCTGCCGGATGGCAACATTACCAGTTGCTACCCGCTGAATGCGACTTTTGTGCTCCCTCCGTATTCCCTTATCTGGATCGATATGCTCCACGACCTGATGATGCTGGAAGGTGATAAAACCCGGATTGAACCCTATTTAGGTGAAATTCAGGAGGTTTTTGATTATTATGAAGGACTGATCAACGAAAACGGACTGGTAGGCAAATCGGAATACCAGATGTTTATCGACTGGTATCTGCCCAAAGGCGGCAATTCAGAAGTAAACAAAGACGGCAACTCCGCCATCCTCACCCTGAACTATGCCTACACACTGTATCATGCCGCTGACATATTGGAATGGCTGGGTTACCGCGAAAAAGCTGCCGGTTATCGAAACCAGGGGCGGAAGTATGCTGAAATCGTACGGAAACTTTGCTTCGATAGTATAAAAGGGATCTATGCCGACGATCCCGAAAAAACGTTTTATGACCAGCGGGCAGGGATTCTGGCAGTACTTTGCGGGGCACACTCCAAAGCGGAATCAGAACAACTGATGGAAAAATTGCTGGACCCGGCTACCAGGTTCGACAGTAAGGCCAATCTGTTTTATTATTTCTATCTGTTCGAGGCCATGGAAAAAACCGGGGTGGGTAATTTTACAGAGGTAGTGTTTCCCTGGAAAGAAATTATAGACATGGGCATGAGCAGCACGCCCGAGAAGCGTATTGAACAAAATCCGCGTTCGGAAGTGCACCCCTGGACAGCCCATCCTCTTCATTACTTCTTTAGCGTGGTAGCCGGAATACAACCCGTAAGTCCGGGTTTTAAAACTATTATTGTAGAACCCAATCCTGCAGGGTTGAAAACCATAGAAGCGGTGTATCCTACTATTCATGGCCCTGTGAGGGTAAACCTGTATTTTGATAATTTAAATATAGTAACCGGAGACATTACCTTGCCCGACGGGATAAGCGGAATTTTCAGATGGATGGGTAAGGATATATGTTTGGTACCTGGCAAAACTAAGTTGTAAAAAAACAAGCAGCACTTATATATTCATACAATGTTGCGTTTAGAATGTTTTGTTGATATAGCCTTAAATTCTTATATTTGAATGAGATACTTATTGGGAAACAGTGCATAAAATCCTTTTAAGTTGGGCAGTAATATTATCAATAACAACAATGATAAATTCGATATTATGCAAAGACTATCTCTAATATTCATTATTTTAATTTTATCGTTAAGCATAAAATGTCAGATTATTTACCTTGATTCGAATAAATCAATAACTGATAAGGAATCTGCTGTGTATTATCGTGATCTTTCTGAAAAGGAAGGGAAACTTACTGATAGTTACTTTTATATGAATGGACAGCCTCATGAGATTATTGAGTTACAAAGTTTAGTACCCTATGTAAAAGATGGTAAATACAGACTTTACTATGTTTCTGGAGAATTAAACTATGAAATTGATTATAAGGATGGAGCTATTGATGGTTACATGATAGGATATTACAAAACAGGACAAATTTTACGAAAAGATTTATATAAAAACAATATCTTTAGTATTGGAAATTGCTATACAAATAATGGACATGATACTTCATATTTTCCACACTTAGTACCTCCAGAATTTAATTATAGAGGAAATACAAATTTTAGAGAATTCATTCAGAACAATTTAAAGTATCCACCCATAGCAGCTGAAAATGGAATTACAGGAAGTGTTTTAGTTGAGTTCGTTGTTGACACAAGTGGTTATATAACTGAAACAAGAGTAAAAAGAACTACTAACTCTATCTTTAATGGATCAGCAGTTTCTGCTATTAGAAAATCACCAAGATGGAAACCTGCTTTTCGGGATGGACAGAAAGTAAAACAATCTATAGTTGTGCCAGTTTATTATTACTTAAAATAGGATGTGAAAATACTTCTGCCAAGTGGTGTCAAAGCGCATTAAAATGCACTTTACACTATAACGTCTAACTATCTAGAAACCTTATTTATGAATCAAATATTTGCACCTGCTTTTTGTCTAAGAATTTAAATATTTTAACCTAATCTCCATTAAAAAATCTTTAGACGGACTGCCGTTTGCACACCTAAACAACCAGCGAATTACTATATTCTTAAGGCAAATTAATTAATTGATTTTTTGTATTTTTGAAAGAAAAAAGATATGCTGACAAAGGATAAAATTAAGAAAACCATAGATTCACTACCTGATAATTTCACGATTGAAGATGTTATTGAGGAATTAATAGTGATTGATAAAATTGAACAAGGATTGAAAGATATAGAGGAAGGAAATGTTTATACAACTGAAGAAGTAAAACAAAGACTTTCCAAATGGTTAAAATAATTTGGACAAAACGATCTTTGAATGATTTAGAAGATATTGCAGATTTTATTGCAAAGGATTCACCAAAATATGCTAAAATTACCTTAGAAGGATTGATTAGGGAAGCATTGAGATTAGAAAAAAATCCATTAATTGGAAGAGTTGTCCCGGAAGTAAATCAAGAGAATTTCAGGGAACTGATATATGGTAATTATCGAATTATTTACAATCACGATAAAGGGAAAGTGAATATTTTAACTGTACATCATTCAGCAAGGGATCTTAGAAAACGCGGATTATTACCATTAGATTAATTCAGGATTATTATTTCATGAGCCAGTTGATGTAAAACTTACATTTCCTGTAATATTTATTCATTAAATTACGACCATCAAGTAGCGTCAAAACGCATTATAACGAGCTTTACTCTTTGCAATATGTGTCCTGTTAATAATATATTAGCACACATCAAATTAAATAAAATAAAATGAAAAACATTTGCCTTTTTTTATTAATAACCTGCATATCCTGCAGTGCTCCGCAAGAGCAATACAGAATGATTGTTGATCTGCAGGGACAGTGGCAGTTTGCGTTGGATACTGCCAATGTGGGGATAGAACAGCAATGGTATCTGTATGACTTAAAAGACACCATTCATCTGCCCGGAACGACCGATTTAAATCAAAAGGGGTTTCCTAATCGCGATACTACAACAATGCACCTCAACAGAGTGTACAAGTATGAAGGTATTGCCTGGTATCGAAAAAAAGTAATCATTCCCGAAAGTTTTAAAGATAAACATGTTCAGCTGTTTATTGAACGTACCAAATCATCAAAAATATGGATCGACAGTATATTGGTTGGAGCATCTCAACTGCTCCAGTCACCGCAACAATTTGATGTTACAGAATATTTGTCGCCCGGGGAGCATTTTATTACGATTCAGATAAATAACAATTTAAAACTGACTCCATACGGCAATGTTCACATCTATTCCGACGATACCCAGACCAACTGGAACGGGCTCATTGGCAAACTGTATCTTGAGGCTTCATCGAAAACATATATCTCGAATCTTCAGGTATATCCCGATATCGACAAAGAAAAGTTTGATGTGGAGTTGGAAATAGACAATCAGCTGAATGTTGAAACACTAAATGTCGAACTCCGGGTAGAAAAAACAAACCATGGTAAAACCACAAGATTAAAATCTCAGAAATCAACTACTGCCTGTCAACCCCGCATAAAACTGGAATATGTATTTGGTGAAACCTGCAGCTTATGGGATGAATACGAACAACCCATGTATCATGTAACCGCAGTGATCTCGAACGGAAAAAGTAAAGATGACCAAACAGTGGCCTTTGGCATGCGCAAATTCGCCGTTGCCGGAACACAATTTTCCATAAACGGCCGTACTGTTTTTTTAAGGGGCAAGCATGAAGCCGCGGTTTTCCCGCTTACCGGATTTCCGCCCATGAATGTTGATGATTGGGTTCGTGTATATAAAATTGCCAAAACCTACGGTATCAACCATTATCGTTTTCATTCTTATTGTCCGCCCGAAGCCGCCTTTACCGCAGCGGATCAGGAAGGGATTTACCTTCAGGCCGAATTACCGTTCTGGGGAGGCCTGGAATCGGACACTGTTGCTCAAATGTTGAGGGAAGAAGGTTTTGCGATGCTGAAAGCTTATGCCAACCACCCGTCTTTTGTAATGTTCTCGCACGGAAATGAAATCTGGAGCGGGCACGATCTGGTTGAAAAAAATATTTTGGCTTTTAAAGCATACGATCCACGTCCTCTATATACCATGGGATCGAATAACAATATTGGGTATGTTGCGCCCCGTGCATGTTCCGATTTTTTTATCGGCGCCCGCACTCCCTATGCCGGCGATAGCATACTAACCCACACCAGGCTTGCCCAATGTTTTGCCGATTCCCGGGATGGCGGGATATTAAACACGCAGACACCTTCAACAGAGCTTAATTTTGATTATGCAGTTTCCCGGATGAGTATTCCTCTTGTAAGTCATGAAATCGGGCAATATCAAATTTTTCCCGATTACAGGGAGATTGAAAAATATACCGGTGTGTTGCGTGCGTGGAACCTGGAGGTTTTTCGAAACAGGCTCGAAAAAGCGGGAATGGCCGATATGGACAGTATTTTTCATCTGGCATCCGGGGTTTGGTCTGCGCTTTGTTACAAGGCCGAAATGGAAGCCGCCCTGCGTACAGAGGGAATGGCCGGATTTCAATTGCTCGACTTACAGGATTTTCCGGGACAGGGCACAGCGCTGGTTGGTATTTTGGATGCTTTTATGGATAGTAAAAATGTAATTTCACCCAAAGCCTGGAAGCAATCGTGCAACGATGTTGTTTTGTTGCTCGAATTCCCCAAATATTGCTGGACAAACAACGAAAACTTTTTTGCCAACGTGGTGGTGGCCAATTATTCCGGGAAAAAATTAAGCGGTGCGCTAAATTGGGAAATCAGAAAACAGGACGGAACAGTTGTCGGACAAGGATCTTTTTCTGACCAAAAAATACCATGCGGAGGTTTGTCTGAGACAGGGGAAATAAATAGCAGCCTTTCTTCCATTTTTAAAGCCGAAAAACTAAACCTTACTGTTTCTCTATCCGTTACAGCATACAAGAACGTTTACCCTGTTTGGGTTTATCCTTCAAAAGTAACGGTTGAAATACCCGGTGATATAATTATTGCAGAGAAATTGAACAGTCAGGTTCTTACCGAATTACAACATGGCGCAAAAGTTTTATTTTTCCCTCAAACTGAGGATGTCCAAAAAAACAGTTTCCCCGGGCTTTTTCCTCCCGAATTCTGGAACTACGGCATGTTTAAGGGAATTAGCGAATGGGCGAACAAACCGGTGTCTCCGGGTATGTTAGGGCTGCTGACCAATCCTGAACATCCATTGTTTTATAGTTTTCCAACCGATTTCCATACCAACTGGCAATGGTTTTCTATTATTAAGGCCAGCAATTCATTGATTCTGGATAATACTTCCACGGAATATATACCTATAGTGCAGGTAATTGATAACCTGGAACGAAATCACAAACTGGGGCTTATTTTTGAATTTAGAGTTGGCCGGGGCAAATTGCTGGTTTGTATGTCGCAGCTTAATAAGATAATGGATAAGCCCGAAGCCCTTCAATTGTATCAATCGATTATTAACTATATGGATTCTGATGATTTTAATCCGGATTATTCGTTTAGCGCTGAAGAGCTGGGCAGGTTATTTGGCTTTAATGTAAAAGCGGCAGATATAAAAAATACTTAAATGTTAAAATATAAAACTCAAAAATTTCCGGCTTCAAGAATAGCCACCATTGATGTTTGTGAGACCGGAAAACGGAAACATCATGTAGCCGGACTCATTGAACTGGATGTAACAGAAAGCCGCGAAAAAATAAAACATTACAATAAGGGGAAGAGCGCTAAAATTTCATTTACAGCATGGTTAATAAGCGTGATCGGTTCTACCATTAAAAAATACGAAACGGCATCCTCTTACTTAAGCGGGAAAAATAAGCTGATGATTTTTGAGGATATCAATATTTCTATTGTTGTTGAAAAAGATTTGGATGGTGAAAAAGTACCTGTTCCGTTGATCATTGAAAAAGCAAATGAAATACCTGTTGAATCTATAAACAAACAGATTGTTGATGCCAGAAATATGAAACTTTCAAATAAAGACATCGTACTTCAGAGAAAGGCTGCACGATTAGAAAAGTTATACTATCTGCTTCCGGGATTTATGAGAAGTTATGTGTGGAAATATGTATTGAAACATCCAAAACTTGCTTTTAAAAAAATGGGAAATGTGGCATTTACTTCACTCGGAACAGAGGGAAAAGTAAAGGGTTGGTTTATACCCATATCGGTCCATCCGATATGTTTTGGAATAAGTCCGATAACGAAAAAGCCGGCAGTAGTTGATAACAACATAAAAATCAGGGAAATTCTCAATATGACCATTCTTTCGGATCATGATGTAATTGACGGTGCGCCCATGGCACGCTTTATAAGCGAGTTGTCGAAAAATATCGAAACCGGAATAAATTTATAAAACCGGTTTAGCAATCAGTGGTTTGCGAAATTTAGAGCTTTTAATTATGTTTACTGTAAATTGATTTTGGTGCGTTTTAAAATGCCATTCGATTATATTGTAAAACGTAAAACATAATTCTGCCAGATGTTACCATGGCAAATTGTTATACTGGTTTTTAGCGGATTGGGAGTATTTAATTCCATGGCGTTTATAATTTATTTGAATTTTACCCGAAGCCAATCGAACTATTCCACACTATTTCTTCAGATTATTCTCCTTGGATTTGTGCTTCAGATTACAAAAACAGTGCTGGAGCTTTTAGGTCTGGAATTTTCACCTTATTATCATAATCTTTATCTCATTGGAATATACAGTCAGGGACCGGCCATGTATTTATTCATAAAAAAAATGCTTAATCCGCAACTGCTCATATGGCCAAAACAGTTTCTTTTTCATTTTTTACCCTGGCTGATCCTTGGTCTGCTTAAATATAATTTTAACAACTATGGCATTAAAGAATGGATCGTGATTTATCTGGTGGGTTTTCAATCCCTCGCCTATATTTTAATTTGTATTAAACCGTATTTATCTGTTCGAAAATTATATCTTCAAAAGAATAAACAGTTTTATATTATCTATTACCTGTTTCCGGTATTTGCAGCCTTATGGATCCAGTTTCCCGTATCGGGGATAACACACATTGAACACCACCTGTTTGAAACAACATTCTATTCAGCCTTTGTATATTACCTGATGTTTTTAAAAATTAAAGAGCCAAACATTGAAAAGGATAAATATAAATTTACAGGAATTGATGAAGAAACATCCCGTGAACTATTTACCAATGTTTCCCATTTCATCAACGAAAAAGAATTGTATCTCGATCCGGACCTTACACTTAATACCCTGGCAAAAAAAACCACGATGCAGGTAAATACCCTCTCGCAGGTAATTAACCAGAATGCACATTCAAATTTCAGGGACTTTATTAATACCTTTCGTATAAACCTTGCAAAAGAACAAATAAGTTTAAAGGTCCAAAAGGGGTTTACTATAGCCAGTGTTGCCTATGATTGTGGTTTTAACAGTCTATCGGCTTTTAACAGGGCTTTTAAAAAGGTAACCGGGCTCACACCTTCCGATTATATTAAAACCACCAGTTAATTCATTCTTCCCGCTAACTGAATTATACTTTGACCTGAGCAAAGTATACTTTGCAAAGACGCATGCCTCTATTTGTCGTTGATTTGCCGTGTAATTTTTTTACTCATTAAATACCGGATAGTATGAAAACAAAGAAAATTATCCTTTTTGTATCGGCAAATGTACTGGCAATACTTGTAATTCTGATTTTAATCAGCAGGAAGAACATGGTGAAGCTTTATGCAGAAAGGTTTAAACCGAACTCATTTATAATGAGCGATTCCCTGATGATTGATGCTTCATCGGAAGAGGTATACCAATATTATATACATCATTATCATGAGATTTATTCACAGACTGCCGGAAAACACCACGAATTTGTACTGCTCAATTCCGACAGTATTAGAGAAGGAACAACGATCTATTGCAGGGAAGGGGAAGAGAATCAGATGATTCATCATGATTACCTGGTAGAGCAGGTAATACCCGGCAGGCTGATATTTAAATCGTCTGAACCCACTGTAATAAGGGTTAAAACAAAAAAGGGGACGCGGGAAAATACATGTAATACCTATGTATATGTCGATTTTAACGATGTGGGAATTCAAAAATCTGAACTCAGGTTTACCATTGTTATGCAAATGCCCAATTACATCTATAAAATGATCGGAAGAATTTTAGGGGGTAAGAAGGCAAAAGCAGAGTGGGAAGGCCACTTACAGGAGGAACTGGAAGGCTTCAGAAATGTGTTTTACAAGTATAATCAGATCAGTTATTAAGCACCAACTATGGGGAGGAAATATTATGGATGCTATAAAATTTAACACTAAAATAATTATCGTAACCCTCATTTATGCAACAGCGATCCTGGCAATTGCACAAAATGGATACAGCCAGAAAGCGGTGTCTTTCAAGGAAGATAATTCGCAGGAAAAGAAAAATTACCTGGCGACTTCTGTTTTTGTATTGTCTTCACTGATACCTGATGATAACACCTTTTTCTTCGAAATAGATTACGGGCGCCGGCTCAATCCAAAAAACGATCTTATTGTGGGAGTGAATATATACAAGTATACATCTCCAATGTCTGCCTCATGGTCTGATCCTGTTACCTATCCGGGACATGTACTTTCGTATGGAGTGGTATTGGCGTATCAGCATTACTTCTGGAAAAAACTATTTATCGATCAAATTATTAATCCTTTACTATTAGATTACTATGATAATACTAAAAATAAAACAGGAACAGGATTTATGGTATTATGTGCCACACGTATTGGATATCATTTCGATATCAGCCTGTTTAAAAAACCTTTCTACCTTGAAGTGGGTGGTGAGTATAGCTATTGGCCCTATAACGGGAATGTGCCTGATAATTTTAAAATTATTGATGCACAATATAAAAGTTATGTTCCCAGTCCGGTATTGCAGGTTGGTTATAAATTTTAAAGCAGGCAATGGTTAGAAATAGATTTTTTTATAATGGTGTTCTGTTAAAATTTATAATAATCCTAATATGTCTTTTTCTTATTGGTTTGCAATTGTGATTTGTAATCAGGTGATTGCTTTCCGCCTTCGGGAAATTCCGTTAAGAAAATCAAGTTGGTTGTTGTTAAAAAATCCGGGTTGTTTGAGTGTAGCGAGTTTCCGGATCTTAGACAAACAATTTGATTTTTAGGAACTTCATGGTAGCGGCGGCATTTTTTGTTTACTTTTTTTTGCTGTAGAAAAAAAGTAAAAGCCTGCACGGCTTGAACGCTAAAACGGAGCATGTCTTTATCCTTAACAGCAATGATGTTTTTAAGTAAAATCTTAAATAATATAAAAATGAAAACAACAATTTTAAAAGAAACCCTGTCAGAAAAACTACAAATAAAAGCCCGAAGGGTAATCACCACCATACTGGGCATTACACTGGCGATTTCCGGAATGCATCACGGATTTTTCGAAATCCTTCAGGGCAATACCTCCACAGGTAAAATGTTTATCGATTCAATAGGAGAGGCACAAAGAATGTGGCCAAATGGAAGCGATGGGGCCTTTACCCTGATTCCCAATTTTCTAATCACTGGCATTGCTGCAATACTCGTGAGCACAGCTATTATTTGGTGGACCCTCTTTTATATAGATAAAAAACACGGACCGGTAATTTTTTTAATACTATTCGTTATCCTGACTTTGACCGGAGGTGGAATCGGACATATCCCGTTTTATATACTTACCTGGCTTTATGCCCGGAAAATGAATACAGAAAACCATAGATGGATAAAAGCGCTTCCCCTGAAAGTAAGAAAAATGCTTTCGAAAACCTGGTTGTCTGCTACAATAGTCACTGCTTCCTTTTTTATTATCGGGTTAGAAATTTCGGTTTTTGGATATGTTCCCGGAATGTATGATCCTGATAAAATATTAATTATCTGCTGGTCATTTCTGTTTGTGGCGCTTTTCCTGATAAATTATTCCTATATCGCCGGAATTGCTTACGATATTGACAATAAGGTTATTAAAAAGTAAATATGTAATTACTTCGACTAAATCTTAAAAGAGATAAAAACTTTTATGATTCGTCACAATTGTACCAGAAATCTCTAATTATTCTCTCTATTTGCCCCAGCCCTAAAGGGTGTAGATAATATCAATTGCTCCCTTCAGGGGTTGGGGTAAACAATTGATTTTTCATTACCTTTAGATTGATGGTGTTATAATAGTGACGATACATTAATAAATAAAATGTTTATAAGGGATGCAACAATAAATGTTTTCAGGTTTAGCTGAGGGTCATAAAAAAAGTTTGGCCGGGGACAGGTCTGGTTGCAGCAGATAATTTGAGACAGCTATGGTTTAAGATGTTCTGAAAACTTATCATCAATATGTTGATTAAACCATTTATCGATAACAGATTTTCTGAATCTCCATTCCTTACCTAATTTTGCTGCCGGAATTTTCCCGTTTTGTGCCCAGGTATAGATTGTTTGGGGTTTAAGTTTTAAATATTTTGCCACCTCTTCAAGAGTCATTATATCTGCCTCCATATGCTATTTCTCCAAAAGATTTAAAATTTTTGTACTATCACTTAATATTGTTTTGGTTGAATCAAAGTAAATGTAAGGTTTCCTGATTTCGTTCTTTACCGGAGCATCTTTCTTTGACAATATTTGATCGACTGAATACACAATTGCCGTATAAAAATTACCTTCATATTTTCTGAAAAGTTTAAAATCTTCATTTTTATTACACAAAAACGGTCTTAAGTTCCAGGATAATTGTATGCCGACAAATGCCAGAATAATGATCCAGATTCTAAACACAGTAACCCCGATCTGGGGATAAATACTTTTTTTCTCACAGGCAATCTTTAATGCATCAATCATAAGTTTCATTCCAAAAATACCCGAGAATAAAAAAATGATTACATGGAGAAGTTGTAAAAAATGATAATTGCCCCCTGTGATCTGAAAGAAAATAATAATGGGTGAGAAAGATAATGCTATGGCAGAGGTAAGAACAAATCCGCTTAATACAATAATTATCATTTGCCTGAGGCTCATTTTTGAACCCAGTACCTGTTGAATAACAAAAAATGAGGGGAAACAGATTAACAGGGTTCCCAGAAAAAGAACGATAACTTTTAATCCTGCAGCAATGGATTGCATAAAACTATGGTAACTGCCCATCACAATTCCATATATAAAAGTAAAACTGCAGATAATTAATAGCTGATTAAAAATTAGCTTATTGGATTGCAGGGTGTTTCTTTCGCTAAAATAAGATTCCGTATTTTGGAATATTCTAAATACTTCTTTTATTCCATTTGAATTTTTCATATCAAATGATTTTTGGTTGGAGTACAAATATAATTATTTATTTTATATAAATACTGTTTATTATTGTATTATATTGTTTAATGGTGTATAGTGTAGTTTAATATTTAATACTTAACTTTCAATTAATAATATTTGGCGGGGGATTGGAGTTTATAACTAATAAATTTACGCCTGCTTTTTGGCAAAAGAAGTTTATTAAAAATACCAACAATCTGTGAAGAAGGTGTTCCGGAAGTATTGACCACCTGTTATGGTATATGGATTAGATTCAAAATGGTTAAACCAAACACCACCACATGAAAAGCTATATTTCAATATTACGGGGCATTAATGTAAGCGGACAAAAACCCATAAAAATGGAAGCCCTGAAAAAAATGTACGAAACATTACATTTTGAACATGTGCAGACCTATATACAAAGCGGGAATGTGGTTTTTCAGTATATACAATCCGGGCAATGAGAGCTGGAACAAATAATCTCAACGCAAATTATTAAACAGTTTGGTTTTGAAGTTCCTGTAATTGTTTTGTCTATTGAAGATTTACAGGCAATAATTAATAACAATCCCTTTATTTCAGATCCGTTAAAAGACATCAGTTTTTTGCACGTTACCTTTTTATCTTCCCCACCTGTAAACATTAACCAGGAAAGTATCCGGCAAAAACAGGCAGAAGGAGAAGCTATTTTTTTAACAGATAAAGCCGTGTATTTGTATTGTCCTAACGGTTATGGCAGAACAAAATTAAATAATTCATTTCTTGAGAAAAAATTGAATGTCGGGGCAACCACTCGAAACTGGAAAACAACCCTTGAGCTTTTGAGGATGGCGGAATTACATTAAACATAAAATTGTAGTTTTGTGATATAGAGTAATGTCTTCAAATATCATGTTTTAAGCAAGTTTATTAGACATAACAACATAAAGGGAGGAATATACAATGCATATTGAGTTAGTCGGAAACAGGATAAAAATGAGTAATACCATGTTCTCAGATGTTGATAAGATTATCGAATTTGAAAATTCAAATAATCAATTTGTGCACAATTACTCAAAAGAGAAACATTTGGAACTTCTTGAAGACGAAAATTGTTTGCATTTGTCAATCAGGCGTTTGGATAATGATATAATAACAGGTCATGTGATAATTTTTGGAATAACCAATCCGAACAGAGTGCTGGAATTTAGACGAATAACTATAAATGACAAAGGATTGGGATTTGGCAGAGAAACCGTGAGATTAATAAAAAAACTCTGTTTTGAAAAACTCAAATTTCACAGATTATGGCTGGATGTTTATGATGACAATACCAGGGCTATAAAATTGTATGAATCCGAAGGATTTATTAAAGAAGGCACATTACGTGAGAATAGTAAAACAGGAAACAGTTACCGGTCTCAAAGAATATATTCAATGTTAGAAAATGAATACAAACCAATAAACAACATTCCCGGCTGACAAAATTTTATTGTTGTATATTCTGAATGTATGTTGTCTGATTCCCCATCTTACCAATCCATAAATTACACCGGTTTTTTCTTTCAGCCACAAATTAAATGCCTTCAGAAACCAATAATACAGCACACAAATTTTTGCACACGCTGTGATTATTTCTTACTTTTAACTAAGAATTCGGGAAAGCAAAAACAATAACTTCAAAAGGAAAGGGAGCAGATAGAAAAGAAATATAGGCCCTGTTTAGGATGGCTGTTTATATGGGTTACACACCTATAATTGATGCAGAGAAAAAATATTTGTAATAAACTGTTTTGGAGCACAACAAACTAACAGCAAAAGGGATTAATAAATACTATTTGTTAATTTTATTTAAGTTTGCAAAATTTTTCAAAAGATATTTTTATGGCACAAATTTTTGATGATATTTCAAGAACATTTAGCGAGTATATATTAATACCGGGTTTAACTTCAAAGGATTGTATTCCTGACAGAATAAGTTTAAAAACGCCGCTGGCCAAACATAACAAAGGAGAGATCTCCGATATAGTTTTAAACATTCCGTTTGTTTCGGCAATAATGCAATCGGTATCTGATGATAATATGGCTGTTGCCCTGGCAAGGAACGGTGGTCTTTCATTTATTTTTAGTTCTCAGTCAATCGAAGATCAGGCTGAGATGGTGAGGAAAGTAAAAAAATACAAAGCCGGATTTGTAATTAGCGATGCCAATCTTACTCCTGAACAAACATTAAAAGATGTGATTGAACTAAAGGACAGGACTGGTTTCTCAACAATAGGTATTACCGAAGATGGCAAGTTTAACGGCAAACTTCTTGGCTTGGTAACAAGCAGGGATTATCGCCCGGGCAGAGATAATCCGGATAAAAAAGTAAAGGATTTTATGACACCATATTCAAAACTGATTACAGGACAATACGGGATTAGTCTGGACGAGGCCAATGATATTATCTGGGAGAAAAAATTAAATGCGCTTCCGATTATAGATGATGAGCAGCATTTAAAATATTTTGTTTTTAGAAAAGATTACGATAATCACAAAAATAATCCAAACGAATTAACAGATATCCATAAAAGATTATTGGTTGGGGCAGGTGTGAATACCAGAGATTATACTGAACGTATTCCTGAATTGGTGGATGCCGGCGCCGATGTATTGTGTATTGATTCATCCGATGGTTTCTCGGAATGGCAAAAAGATACCATTAAATTTGTAAAGAAAACTTACGGGGATAAAATTAAAATTGGTGCCGGAAATATAATAGACTATGACGGTTTTAACTATTTAGCCGGGGCTGGCGCTGATTTTGTAAAGGTTGGAATTGGCGGAGGTTCAATTTGCATAACCCGCGAACAGAAAGGAATCGGTAGAGGCCAGGCTACAGCATTAATCGAAGTAGCCAAAGCCCGTGATGAATATTTCGCAAAAAATGGGCTTTATGTTCCTATTTGTTCTGACGGTGGAATTGTGCAGGATTATCATATGGTGCTTGCATTGGCTATGGGGGCAGATTTTTTAATGATGGGAAGATATTTTGCCCGTTTTGATGAAAGCCCGTCAAAAAAATTAATGGTGGGTGGAACATACGTGAAAGAGTATTGGGGAGAAGGATCAAACCGGGCAAGAAATTGGCAGCGATATGATCTGGGAGACAGTGACAGCCTTAAATTTGAAGAAGGTGTTGATAGTTATGTGCCTTATGCCGGTAAACTGAAAGACAATCTGGCAATTACTTTAGGTAAAATTAAATCCACCATGTGCAGTTGTGGCGCATTATCCATACCTGAGCTAAAAAATGTAGCAAAAATAACATTAGTGTCTTCAACAAGCATAATTGAAGGGGGAACGCATGATATTATTTTAAAAGAAACCAAGACAAACAACTAAAATGCCGGACGTTGCATGGTAAGTTTCCCCATAAACATGATTATTTAAAAGCAGACACAAAAACCTGTAATTCTGCAAAACAATGTTCCATCTGTCTTTGCAGGATTTCCATATTTTATAGAATAATTTGATTTACCTGTTATCCGTATGATTCATGAAATATTTCCCTACCGGTTCAACAATCAGTTTGTTTCTGCTAAAGAAATCAGGGAAGAAGATTTTATTCTTTATTACCGGGAAAATACGCTGTTGGTAAAAAAAAATAATGAGGAATTGGAAATACCCCGGAAAAAGGATTTTTTTGGCTATTCAACCAGTATAAAAAATGTTTTTTTGTTTACACTCGATGATGTTTCCTGTTTTCTTATCTGGGATTGCCCTGAAATGGATAATGATCAGTTTATATTTAAAGAAATAAATTTTTTCAGGACCTTTAAACAGAAAGAAATCGCGTGGATAAGCATTGTCGGACTGCAGGTGATGAACTGGTATTTACAAAACAGGTACTGTGGCAAGTGTGGATCAGCAACAAAAGAAAAACCGGACGAAAGGGCTATTATTTGTCCTAATTGTAATACAACAGTTTTTCCTAAAATCTCTCCTGCAATTATTGTGGCTATAATAAACAACAATAAGATACTTCTGGCACACAATGCAAATTTTCCTGAAAGCTGGCATTCGCTTGTTGCAGGGTATGTTGATATTGGTGAATCGCTCGAAGAAGCGGTGAAACGTGAAGTAAAAGAAGAAGTAGGCCTCGACGTTAAAAATATCCGGTATTATAAAAGTCAGCCCTGGCCATTTTCCGGTTCAATGATGATCGGTTTTTTTGCCGAAGCTGATGACAGACAACCCGTTTGTCCCGATAATATTGAAATTACCGAAGCAGCCTGGTATACCAGGGGAAATCTTCCAAACCACCCTCCGGGAATTAGTATTGCCGGTGAGATGATTGACAAATTTGAACGGGAAGAAATTTAACCGGGACAGTGAGGGTATTTACGCACTACAAAAGATGCCTTCGGCCATTCAATAAGAATTGAAAATATCTGCTTAATACCGGTCTTAATAAAAGGAAGCTACCCTGTGGATTGGATTACTAAAATTCTTACATTTGAATGTTATACTTATTGGGTAACTGTACAAATAATCTTTTTAATTTGTAAGCAAAACATTTTATTCACGAAAACAGACTTGTCATGAGAAAAATTTTGGGCACAATTTTAGCATTGACAATATTTTCCGTATGGACAGTTAATGCACAAACTAAAGAAGATAGTTTAGCAATTGAAAAATCATGCAGAGATTATGTTGAAGGTTGGGCAAATGGTGACATTGACAGAGTTTCAACTGCAGTTTCTGACGAACTTATTAAAAGAACTGTTGCAATGGATGAAAGTGGATTATGTTACACCATTAATATGAGTTCTTCTCAATTAAAATTTGTAACAAAAAGAAACGGGGAGCAAGGTGTAAGAGTTAATGACCTGGAGCCTGAAAAAGAATTTGAACTAACTGTTGAAATTTATGATATCACGGGTAACTGTGCTCTGGCAAAAGCAAGTAATACAAAATATGGATTCTTTGACTATTGTCAATTGGCAAAATTTAATGGAAAATGGAAAATATTTAATGTTCTTTACGGTTGGACTCCCCGGGAAAATAATTAAATGTTCAACTAATAACACGGGGTTAAAAAGCATGCGGGTAATGTAATGGTTTAATAAATATTTGATTCGGTGTTAACTGGTGACACTGAAACACGACCGCGATCCGGCACAGCTTAATGCCTATAGAACTTTACCAGCATTTATTCGTACATATAACGAGACAAACAGGGTTCGGTTATCGTATAAAAACAGTGAACTACAAATTAACACAACCATGAAAAAGACTAATTTTTATAAAGCGGAACTAACATTTTGTTTAACATTGATTTTTTTAGTTCTTGGGATTCAAAATTCAGGTTCCCAGACTTTTTGTATACAGGCCGGTTCCGATCAGATAGCCGGTGTGCAGGATGGTTTTCGTTATGAATTATGGAATCAGTACTCGCAGGGAACTGCATGTATGACCCTGGGGAGTGGTGCACTCTTCAGCGGTGAATGGAGCGGAATATTCAACTATCTGGCCCGCCGTGGTTTAGGTTATAACCAGACACAAACACATGATGAAATTGGCAGGTTTTATTCCACTTACAATTGTGTTTATAATCCTTCAAGTGAAACCGGAAATTCATATTTATCAATATACGGATGGACAGTAGAACCTTTGGTGGAATATTACATTATTGAAGACTGGCGCAACTGGATACCCTCTATGGCCGCAGGCACTTCTTCAAAAGGTTCTATTACTGTTAACGGCAGTACTTACGATATCTATGAAAATACAAGGGTTAATCAACCATCCATTCAAGGCAATGCTACTTTTCAGCAGTATTTCAGCATTCGGAGGGATGAACGAAATAGCGGAACAATTAATATTTCAGACCATTTTGATAAGTGGGAATCACTGGGGATGGGCATGGGGAACCTGTATGAAGTATCGTTTGTGGTAGAAGGTTATCAAAGCAGCGGAAGTTTTAATTTTACAGCACTTGATGTTTTTGTGAATAACGAGACGTTAATAAGAGATGGAGCGTCTGAGTTACCTGCAAACATACATATTTATCCAAACCCAAACTCAGGAACCTTATCCGTTCAACTGGATGAACCTGTTTCGGATGCCAGCGTAAAAATTTATGATGCTTCGGGCAGGATTATTTTTTCCCGGGAAAGCATAAAAAATAATCTGATTCAGGTTACCGGTCTGCAGAGCGGAATTTATTTTGTGAATGTGAACAGCAAAAGCTTTACCCATACAGCCAAATTATTGGTTTACCAGCCAGAGTGAAGAAAGATAAAAAGCGGTAGCAGGCGTAGCTGATTTCCAACCCCAGTTTCAACGGATACGGAACCATAAAAAAAAATTTACAGGTTCAGGAAAAATGCCATTATATTAACACATAAGCTTTCCTGTTGTGTTTATAACCAATTTGATCTGAATACTGAAATTCTTATATTTGAGTGAGATACTTTTAAGGAAACTGAATATAAAATCTTTTAATTTATGTGGAATTACCACAATTCATATACGAGCGGAAGGGAAATCAAAGAACAATTGTAAAAACACACTATATTTGAATATTAACTAATCAAAATCATCTCATTATGTTTTATAAACTTAAAAATCTTGCTAAAACCTCCATTTTGGGTTTTTTACTCTTCTATGCTGAATATGCAATAACCCAGGACGGAACAATCTACCCGCTCAACACCCCGGCCGAACCAAATGCTATTGTGCTCGGCACAGGTGGTGTCGATAATCAACCTGCCCGGGAGACATGGTTCCGCCAGTGGGGCGACCCGATGGCCCGTAACATTACCACTGCAACGCTTACCCCATTCCTGCCGGAACCTGGTAAAGCAAACGGTGCGGCCGTGATTGTAGCTCCGGGGGGAGGCTTTCTTTGGCTTTCAATGGGTAATGAAGGCTGGGAAGTGGCAGAGGCGCTCACAAAGCAGGGAATCGCCGCTTTTGTGCTCAAGTACCGGCTTAATCCGACACCGGAGTCGCTTGATGACTTCACGGTCTGGATGAATCGTGTATTCACTCCCCGGTCTGAAGCCTCCGATTCTGTTGAAGACGCAAAACCGCCGCGTCCACAGCGCCCCGACCTTTCCAATCAGCTCGAAGACGCTGAGACCGCCTATGCCATGATTGTTAAACGGGCTAAGGAGTGGGGTGTGGATACTTCCAGAATAGGCATGATTGGTTTTTCAGCCGGTGCCGGCCTTACAATGCACGCTGCGCTGCACTCTCAAACCATGAACCTGGCCTTCATCGGTCCGATCTATGGTGGAATGGGTCCGGTAGAAGTGCCAAAGAATGCTCCGCCCATGTTCAATGTTATAGCCACAGATGATTTTCTCTTCAATGGTCAGTTTGGCATTATCGATTCCTGGTATAAAGCAGGCATACCTGTTGAATTTCATCTTTATCAAAATGGTGGTCACGGTTTCGGCTTGGGAAATCCCGATCGGACCAGTAATCGTTGGTTTGATGCCTTTATACACTGGTTAGATGTTAATGACTTTCTTACCTCCAGGTCCGAAGAGTGATGATAGATTATTCCTGACGAGTGGGGAGTGAGGAATTTAATTCCGGGAACCATTAAATTCTCACCGGTGCAAACGAAACTACAAGGTGCGTGTCTTTTTTTCAAACGGATACGCACCACTTTAACACATGCAGCTTTGGCACAACCCCAATTTCAAACAACATTTAAAACAGATTTTACTTTTTAGAAGCATAGGATCAGGAAATTATTCTCAGACGGACCTTATCAACGCTTTTAATTCCCCGGGTAATTTTCTTTTGTTTACCCGGATCGTGTTTGTCTTTATTTACCTTGAAATTAGGCAGCTGATTTTTGCACATACCATAAGTATGTTGTAAATTGCTGACTGTTTATTGGAAAGGTGGAAATTGGGAAGGTAAATTAAACGTTTAATTTTATTAAAACGGCTTGTTTCGAAACTGACTTTTTATTCTGAATATATACCGTATATGTATAAAAACAGAAAAAATATCCTGGTACAGACAAGTTGTATGCAAGCCGTAAGGCCGATCCACATTAGGCACATTTGCAAGCCCAAACACACAAGCTGATGCTTCAGCTTGCAAAAGAGCCTAATCTTAGCCAACGCTCTGATAACAAGAGTGGTTATTGATAAAATGAAATAATTTAGGATTAAACAATACTATTATGAGTAATCCAAACCAAATTGAAAAATCTCTTTACGACCAGATATTAGAAAAGATGGTAGATAAATTAAGTGATTCTGATCTATTTAATCAAGAGTTGTTAACTGAGATTAAGACTACTGATTTGACTGATAAAATTAAAGTAAAAGAGTTGATTGCGAAATCATTAAAAGAATCGGATAATGAAAATTCTTAAACTAGAAATTAAAAATATTCGAGGAATTCCTGATTTTAATATTGAACCTGAAGGAAAATCGTTAGTTATCTATGGACCGAATGGTTCAGGAAAAAGCGCAGTAATTGATGCACTTGATTTTTTGTTAACTGGAAAAATTGCAAGACTAGTTGGTGAAGGCACTGAAGATATTTCATTAAAAGAATATGGCCCTCATATTGATAAAAAATCTGACTTAACAAGTGTCGAAGTAAATGCAATAATAAAAGTACCTGATATAGATGATGAGATTCACATTTCACGGACAATGCAAAATCCCAATGAACTTATCTATGATAATAAATACAAGAGTCAATTATCATCGCTTTTGGAACTTTTAAATCGTGGACAATATGTTTTTACAAGACGGGAAATATTAAAGCTTATTACTTCAAAATCTTCTACAAGGGCTCAAGAAATACAAAAAGTATTAAAACTCACAGAGCTTGAAGATATCCGCCTAAATCTTGTAAAGGTATTTGGAGAATATAAACGCGAACTTAATACCGCCGAAAGCTCATTAGATACAGCGAAACAATCTGTATTGTCAATCACTGGCCATCCAAAATATGAAACAACTGAATTACTTAATTTTATAAATGAACAACGTCAAAAACTTGGAGGGGAAGATTTAAAAGAAATTGATTCAAGCAAATTAAAAGAAGGTATAGGAAGTATTCAAATAAATCCATCAAGTGTTAATCATAAAATTCTAGCGGAACGTTGTAACAATTTAAAAACTGGAGAAATTGAAAAGGATTCTACTGAATTAAAAGAAGCAATTAAAAAATTACATGAAACAGTCAACAAAATAAATGAAGATAGTGAAGCTAGTTGGAATTCTAAGAGATATAGCTTTACTGTTACTGGAATCAAACTACTTAGGGATTCGGGTGAATGTCCACTTTGTGATGAAGAATGGGCTCAAGGAGATTTAAAAAAGTATTTACAAGCGCGAGTTGATAACGAAAGTGTAGTTCAAAAAGACTTAGAGCAAAGTATTAGTAAAATTGATGGTTTAATTAGCAAAATAAAAAATAGGTTAAATCAACTAATCGAAACACTTAGACCTGTTTCTTCATCAAAAGAATCAATTGAATCAAACGAGAACCTAAAAAAAGGATTTACTTGTTTATCAGATTGGAACGATAAACTATTAAATTTTTCAAATGCATTGAAAAATCCTGTTGAAAAATTTAATGAAGAAGATTTCCCTACAGATGAAATAGAAAAACTCTATTCTAATACAATTTCTGATACTGATTTGGATAATTTGGAGTCAGAAGTTAAAGTGCAGTTTCCCGAAGCAACTCCCGAACAGACTGCATGGGATAATTTGACAAAACTGTCAGAAAGAATTAAAAACGTAGAAGAAAGCCAAGAGACTTATGATGTACTGTTGATTTCTTTCAACAGAGCGTCTTTATTAGGAAAAAAATATGTTGAGGCTAGAAATGAAGTTTTAGAAAGTCTTTATGATAAAATTAAGGATAGATTTGTAGGCCTATATAAGGAAATGCATGGTTCTGATGAAGATAATTTTGATGCAAGCTTTGCACCTCAAGATTCTGGTTTAAAACTTAAAGTTGATTTTTATGGTAGAGGATTGCATCCTCCTAATGCAATGCACAGTGAAGGTCATCAAGATAGCATGGGAATATGTTTATTCCTTGCACTTTCTGAATATTTGAATTCTGGACTAATTGATTTAACAATATTAGATGATGTTGTAATGTCTGTTGATATTGACCATAGAAGGTCTTTTTGTTCTGTATTAGCGAAAAACTTTAATGAAAAGCAACTTATTATTACAACACATGAAACAGCATGGGCTAATCAATTAAGATTTGAAGGAGTAGTTGAAAGCAAGCAAATGCTAAACTTTTTTAATTGGAATGTGGATACTGGCCCGATTCTTCACTATGAAGCTGAAGTTTGGAAAAAGATAGAAACAGACTTAAATCATGATGATGTGAATGCTGCCGCCGCAAAATTAAGAAGAGGATTAGAAGAATTCACAAGACATGTATGTCATAATTTAAGAGCTCCTGTTCCTTATATTATAGGGGATGGTGGCAGCCTTGGTGATTTTGTTACATCAGCGATTGGTCAATATAAAAGACTTTTAAAAAAGGCAAAAGGTACTGCTCAAAAGTTAAGGCAACAAGATGTTTTTGAGAAGTTAAGTGCCTTAGAAAATGAAGCAATTGAAATTATCAATAGAACTCAAGTTGAACAATGGATGATTAATCCAGCAGTACATTATAATGAATGGGGTAACTTTTCAAAAAATGATTTTAAGCCGGTAGTAAAAGCATTTGATGAATTATGTAATAAAGTTTTTTCATGTGAAAGCTGCGGCTCAGCAATTCGAGGAAGTTTTAATGGAGCAAGTATAGATTGTGTCAAATGTAAATGTGGAAATATAAATTGGAACATAGTGAATTAATACATCATGCCCTTCGCAGCAATACACATTGGCAAGTCTCACAATTCCTTCGCTCAAACCAAAACTTGCCAAAGAGTATAGCTGCACAAACGCACGGAGGACAGAAATACGGCCAGCATACAACAGCCGGTAAAGTGCATAGGCTATGTTGTATCACGGGCGATAAGAACGTAAGTTGCTTTTTTGTATCTTTCCAAACAAAACTTAATGCGATGCAACGCCTACGACACCTTACCGGCGTACCGTTGTGTGCAATCACCCTACCGTCCCAGAAAACAGTTGAATTTTCGAGCTAACGTGAGTATTTTTGCGCAGTGCTCCCTGATAAGGCCGGT
>JAFGSZ010000151.1 GCA_016934395.1 Bacteroidales bacterium | reverse complement strand
GATTTTAAAAATATTCGTAAATCGTAAATCTAGAACGGAAATTCCTCCTGAACAGTTTCTTTAAGTTCATCGAAATGAGGTTCGTCTGCTTCTCCGTGTTCTGCACTTCCGTCTACATATATGGCCTTGATTGGCTTGGCAGGACAGGCATATTCACACGCCCCACAACCTACGCAAATGCAGGAATGAATTTCGGGTATGGTAAGGTCATCTTTATAATCTACCATTCTAACCGCCTGGGTAGGACAATGTTCTGCGCATGAACCACATGCGGTATTCTCCAGGTAAACAATACAATTTTCAATAATAAAATCAACCCGCCCAATCTGGATTTTTTTCTTGTCTTCTGAAGTTACCGGTAATATAGCTCCGGTTGGACAAACATCACTGCAAATGGTACATTCGTAATTACAATAATTGGTATTATAATCCATATGAGGCTGCAACATCCCTGTAAATCCATATTCAAGAAATGATGGCTGAAGTACTGTAGTGGGACATGCCGAAACGCACAAATGGCAGGCGGTACAGTAATCCTTGAAATGTTCCAGGCTTTTTGAACCGGGAGGTGAAACCGGATTCTCCTTTTTAATGGGTATGGTGCTTTTAATATTTTGCTCGTGAAGAACTGTATCTTTTTGATTTTTTCCAAAAGTACGATTTGATATGCCTAATAAACCGATACTGTAAATAAGGGTTTTGGCCATAAAATCACGCTTGGTAACATCAGTTGCGTTTTTTATTACGGCACTTTTTTTACTTTTTGCCACTGTTTCATAATTTATACTCATTGAGGGGCAGGATTGCAGACAATTAAAACATCCCACACATCTCGAAAAGTCAACTTCCAGATTTTTAATATTAATGCATTCCGATTTACAAACCACAGCACATTCTCCACATTTTGTACAGGTAACACTGTCCATTTTAATCCGAAACAGGGAAACTCTGGAAAGTAATCCAAGTAACGTGCCTACCGGGCATATAGTATTGCAGAATAACCGACCCCGGGTAATGGATAGCCATAAAACCAGTCCGAACATAAAAACAGGAAACCAGATGGTTTTTATATTAAAACCATGATAATCTACCGGGTATAAGAAAAAAACATTCAGCTTTTCAAGGCCTTTGGCAAAAATATTATTAATGCCAATTACCAGGGGACGAAACAAATCAGAAGCCATACGCCCGAAATTACTATAGGGATCAAGCAGATAAACCAGGAATATTCCACCAAAAACCAGGAAAATCAGAGCAGCTGCCAGAAAACCATATCTCCACAAATTTTTGGGGGTTGAAAATTTATACCGGGATTTCTTTTTAAACTTTCGGGAAAAAAAAGAAATTACGTCCTGCAGTATTCCCAACGGACAAATAGTTGAACAATACACCCTGCCAAATAGCAGGGTGACCAGAACAATTATTATAAAACCAATTGCCGCAATACTTACAATATTTAAAAATTTTATTACAGATGGAACAAATTGCAGAAATAAGACTGTATTGATCCATGAAGCCGGGAAAATTCCCCTGAAATCGACAAAAAGAAGTGTAGTTGTAATTAGAAATATAAGGGATATAATAATCCTTAAGACCTTTAAATGTTGTTGTTTCATTGAATGTTAAATAGAGATTCTGTTTATTCGTAAAGCATCCAGGTTACTTGTTCCTGACCCTAACTTCTCGGCCAAACCAATATGCGTAAGTTGTTCAGGTTGCATTCCAAATAATTTTGTGGAAGCTGTGTCAACTGCAACAATATCAGTACCTATTATCTGGTATTGCATATTTACAACATCAGCAACCGAAACTCCACGCGGACCATTACGTTTCAGAACCCTATAGGCATCAACAATATTTAAATCAGGTTTTTTAAAAGCGGTAAAGTCGGCAATACACTGATGAAGGTCATTATCGTGATAAAATTTTCTATCCCATACAACACCCATTAGGTTTTTCATTGCAATAGATAATTTTGAACCACCGTGTGATTTTAATGTGGGTACATTAATAAACACATCCGATTCCAAAATTAATTCATGAACTTTGGTGTTTTTCAGCATTTTTCCGCCTTTCACTTCCACCGAATGGTAATGGCTTTCACTTTTCCCGGTAACCATTTTACCGCCCGCATTTTTTACCGCATCTTCTATCCCGCTGTTTTTATAACATCTGGTCCATTCATTCACCGGATTATCAAAAACATATACTGTTTTGGCACCTGCCTGATAACAATGTTCAACAATTCGTCCCACCAGGTCGGGATTTGTATTGGAACCCCGTTCCGGTGATGCGTCCCATCCAATATTTGGTTTAACAACAACTGTTTGTCCTTTTTTTACGAATTTTGACATTCCTCCCAAAGAAGCAATAGCCTTATCAAACATCACTTCAGGAGTGCCACCCTTTATCGCTACCATGTCATAAGGTAACGTACTTTGCACCGCTGAACCACCCAACAATTTCTGATACGATCCAATGGATAATGCTGCGCCCGAAATAAGACCAGCATTTATCGACTTCATTATAAAATCTCTTCTTTTCATCGCTATACCATTTAATTTATTACCTGACCAGCAAATTTATACAGAATGATATTTTAATAACTGAATAATAAGAAGAAAAACCTCATTTAGAGGTAAATTTAGATGAAATCTAAATTACAATAAATGTAGATAATTAGATATTTATCACAGATAATACAAATTCAATTCCTCATGGTTTTTAAAATATGTTTATTTTTGCAGTTCTTTACATATTTATCAGACATTTAAATTATGAAAATCCTTTACTATGATTGTTTTTCAGGGATATCGGGAGATATGAACTTAGGCGCTATGGTTGATCTGGGTGTAGATAAAGATTACCTGTTGCTGGAACTTCAAAAACTACATTTGCCGGGTTACCGGATTAATATTTCACCGGGACAACGTAAAGGAATTACAGGTACCCGTGTAGATGTGTTGGTTGAAGATCATCATGAACATCATGTTCACAGGCATTTAAAAGATATACGGCAGATCATTTCAGACAGTGAATTATCTGAATCCGTGAAAAATAGAAGCCTGAATATCTTTCTCCGCATTGCTGAAGCCGAAGCAAAAATCCATGGAAAATCTATTGATGAAATTCATTTTCATGAGGTAGGTGCGATCGATTCTATTGTGGATATTACAGGAGCTGCCATATGTTTTGACTTTCTGAAACCAGATAAAATTTATAGTTCCACTATTGAAGTCGGGGGAGGATTTGTAAAATGTGCACACGGCACTTTTCCCGTTCCCGCACCGGCAACAACAGAAATATTAAAAAACCTGCCACTAAAAAAGGGGGCTGTACAGTTCGAAACCACCACCCCTACCGGGGCAGCTATTCTTGCAGAATATGCAGATAAATTTATTGATAATGTTCATTTTACCATTCAAAAAACGGCATATGGCATTGGTTATAAAGATTTTGATATTCCAAACGTGTTAAGAGTACACTGGGCCGAAGTTGAAGAAACATCCGATAATACAGCAGAAGCCCTGATGATTGAATGTAACATTGATGATATGAACCCTGAGTTCTATGAATATGTATTTGAACAACTATTTATGTCTGGCGCCCACGATGTATTTATTACTCCCATAATAATGAAAAAATCGAGGCCTGCTTCAAAACTTAGCGTATTATGCGGTTCCCAAAATGAACAGAAAATTATTAAAATACTTCTGAAAGAGACGTCTACTCTGGGCATTCGGAAATATAAAATTGAAAAGTCTATGCTTGCCAGAGAAATAAATATGCTGGAGACCCCATACGGAAATGTAAGAATTAAATCGGCATACCTTGATGGGGAACTTTTAAAGTCGAAACCTGAATATGAGGATTGCCTTAAAATAGCAAAACAGCACAGTATGTCCTTATCGGAAGTATACAGGATAATAGAAAAGTCGAAAAATACGATTGCCGATGGGAAATAAAAAATACGCTGAATTAACCCGATATTTAAAATCACTTGAAAAAGTTGCTGTTGCCTTTTCAGGGGGTGTTGACAGCACCCTGCTTCTTTATGTGTGTGTAAAGGTACTTGGCGCTGAAAATGTTAGTGCATATACAATCAAAACTCCTTATATACCGGAATGGGAACTCAATGAAGCGCTTGCTTTTATTCAAAAACATGGAATTAAACAAAAAATACTAAATAGTGAGATCCCCGAAAACATCACGCATAATCCTGAGAACAGGTGCTATTTGTGCAAATCGTTTATTTTCAGCAAACTAATTCAGGATGCCCGTGAACATCAGATTATACATGTGCTTGATGGTACAAACGCTGATGATTTAGGCGATTATCGCCCCGGCATGAAAGCGCTGAAAGAACTAAACGTGTTGAGCCCTTTTGTAATACACAATATGGGTAAACAAGAAATCCGTGAAATCTCAAAAGAATTCGGGCTTGAAACGTGGGATAAACCCGCGTACGCCTGTTTGCTGACAAGAATCCCCTACAACACTTCTATAAAAATAAGTGATCTACAGAAAATTGAGCGTGCAGAATATTTGTTGCACAACATGGGATTCCCGGAAACGCGGGTACGATTACACGATAGAATAGCCAGACTTGAATTTAGCAATGAACATATTCAAACAGTATGTTCGGATACATTTAGAAATAAAATAATTGAGAATTTAAAGCCCCTCGGATTTGAATATATTACTCTGGATCTCCAGGGATACCGAATGGGAAGTCTAAACGAAACTATATCTGAAAAATTATGACACCTGAAAAATTAAAAAACCTGCTTGAACAGGTAAGCAACGGTAAAGTTTCAATTGATAATGCCCTTCAGGAACTTAAAGACATCAATTACCAGGATCTTGGTTTTGCCAAAATAGACCATCACAGGGAATTGCGCACGGGTTACCCTGAAGTAATATTCAGCCAGGGGAAAACTGCCGGACAGGTGCGGGATATTATTGACCAGATGCTTACCAGAGGAAATAATATTTTAGCCACCCGGGCTACAGAAGAAATGTATAAGGAGGTAAAAAAGTTAACAAAAGATGCAATTTACAATCCCTATGCAAAAACTATATCTATTAAACAAAAGGATATCACCCCTCCGTCAACTTACATTGCTGTGGTTACAGCAGGTACATCCGATATCCCGGTTGCTGAGGAAGCTGCTATTACAGCAGAAATTTTCGGAAATAATGTACATCGGATCTTTGATGTGGGAGTTGCCGGAATCCATCGATTGTACGATCGTTTGCCCGAAATAAGAGGCGCCAGGGTAGTAGTGGTAATAGCCGGTATGGAAGGCGCTTTGCCAAGTATAGTTGGCGGACTGGTTGATAAACCCGTGATTGCGGTTCCCACAAGTATTGGATATGGTGCCAATTTTCAGGGATTATCGGCGCTGCTGGGTATGCTCACAAGCTGTGCAAGCGGTGTATCTGTTGTAAATATCGATAATGGATTTGGCGCCGGTTATATGGCCAGTATGATTAATAAACTTTAAGCGTGCATTTATTATGACTACTGCCGGTTCGGCTTTGCTTTCAACTGCCTATCTTGGTCCTGTACAGTATTTTACCAAATTTTTATTATTCCCTGAAATAATCATTGAACAGCATGAGAATTATTCAAAACAAACCTATAGAAACCGTTGCTGTATTTATGGTGCCAATGGAAAAATGGAACTAGTAATTCCCGTTATTCACGGTCAGGGAAAAAAAATAAAAATACGGGATGTTCAAATTGAATACACTACACCCTGGCAGCATATTCACTGGAAATCCATACAATCGGCCTATCACAGGTCTCCGTTTTTTGAGTATTACGAAGATGAATTATATCGTTCATTTTTTCATAAAGAAAAATTCCTGGTAGATTTTAACACTAAACTTCTGAATATTCTGCTTTCATTGCTGGGAATATCAAAAGAAATACATAAATCTGAGAGTTACCTGTTTCCATCTGCAGGGTTTATGGATTATCGTACAGGTATACATCCAAAACAGGCTAAACAGTTACCGGATGATTTATTTAAGGTTATAGAATACAACCAGGTTTTTTCAGACCGTTACGGATTTTTGCCCAATCTTAGTATTATTGATCTGTTGTTTAATCTGGGACCAGAAAGCGAATTATTTTTAAAGAACAGTATAAAATAAAAAGAGACGATTAAAATGTAATCGTCACTTTTTGTTGCTAACCTAACCAAAAAACCCAACATTAGATTCTCAAAAATTGTACCATGTTTTTATTTTATTGCCATTAAAACCTGAATCCGACAGTGGCAATAATCTTTTGTTTTGAAATATCAAGATTTGCCTTAGGGACTTCATTTATATTATCATAATCATAAAGAATATAGTTTTCATTATAAGCCAGGTAACTATATGCCAGGTCCAGAAAAACCTTCTTATCCCTGAATCCAATACCGGCATTATAGTTCATATAATCGGCATTACTATTCATCTGATCCGATTTGTACGGACTTCCATAATAACCCATTCCGGCGCGCAGGGATATATTCCCCAATCTGAATTCAGCACCGCCTTTTATATTTGATGTTGCCTGATAGGCGCTTCGTATCTCATTATTTGCATTGGTGAAATCATTTTCTATGTCCCGGCTTCTTAGCCTCATGGTTGAATAATCCGTAAATTCATATTCAGCACTTAAAATTAAGTTATCCATTAATACCAGGCCAGCGCTGGCAACCAATTTAAACGGGGTAATTAGTTTATATTCGTTTATGCCCACATCAAGCTTATCTCCGTAATAATCTGTAGGGTAAACCGTATAGTTTACATAAATTGATTGCATGGTGGAATAATATTCCTCTTCGATATAATAGGCCGTGGGAGAATGATAGGCCAACCCGATACGTAACATCTGTATGGGTTTATAAATTACCCCAAGCTTAAAATTATATCCTGTACCTCTTACATCCAGTGTTTGACCATAATCTACCCACATATCTGAGTTATCATATTCTTTATGATGCGCTATTTCTTCGTAACGTAATTTGCGTAACCCAAAAGTAGCGCCGAAAAAAAGCGTATGATTATAATTTCCTCCGAATGAAAAAGACCATTCTTTTACGCCCCCACTGGTTTCCAGTGTTTTAACCTGATCTATGGGCAAGGGAACTTCCGTAAAATAATCACCACTGCCATCGGAAAGGGTATCGATAATATACGCATCAAATGCAAGCCGTTCATAAAACGGATCAAGGTCATCCGGATTTAGAGGACCGATATTATCGTATGCGTTATCCAAAAAATAATCACCAATTGAATTATATTCATTTTGGCCCTGGATGAGGTAATAATTATTAAAATTATTCAGCCTGTTAAATCCTATGGCAAAGCTGGTACTTATTAATCCGGATTCTTTTTTACTGGTGTTGTTAAACACGACTCCCAGATTATTGAGGTTAAAATCGTATTTATAATCAGACGATGAAGTTCCGAAATACCTTGATGTAACGTCTCCTTTATAAAAAGAGGGCGATAGGGTGAATTCCGACATACGGTAAACACCTAATCCTGCAGGGTTTGAACTCAATGCGCCAAAGTCCCCGCCCAGGGCGCCAAATGCGCCACCCATACTAACCGATCGTGCAGTTCCGCCATTAAAGGATTCGCTAAACCGTAAGGCGTCTCCAACATATTGTGCATGAATTGTTGAAATTAATGCGCAAAATATTCCTGTGATATATAACTTTTTCATGACCACTTTAGATTTTGTAGTTAAATATAATTTTGTTTGAAAGATAGATATAATCTATCGACGTGAACCAGAGCTCGATCTTGAACTTGAACCTGAACTTGATCTGGAGCTTGAACTTGAGCTTGAGCTTGAACTCGACCTTGAACCAGAATTTGAACTGCCCGACGACCGTGAACTGCTTCCACTGCTATACGACCGGCTGGGAGTTGAACTTGGCCTGGAATAGTTCGATGAACTTCTTGAACTGCTGCTCGGTCTTGAATAACTCGAAGAACTCCTTGAATTACTGCTACTGCTCGGTCTGGAGTAACTTGAAGAACTTCTTGAAGTACTGCTGGGCCGGGTATAGCTTGGGGAACTCCCTGAGTTACTACTCGGCCTGGTATATGTGCTGCTCCGGGTAGTAGTAGAAGGTCGGGTATAAGTAGATGGTCTTCCGGTAGAGGGATTTGTTGATTTAAGTTCATTTGAACTCCCCTGTCTGCTTGTACCTGAAACTGAAGGTCTGCGAGTGGCATCATTTCCAGAATATGTACCTGTAGGCCTGTTATATGCCGGCTTAGTAGTAGACTCTGGCCTTGAATAACTCGGAGTATAGTTTCGTATTGTTGAACTGCCGCTTCTTCTGTCTGAATTCTCAGTCTGAACCCGGGTAGTTGTTATTTCCCTGGTATTACTATTGGTTGTTTGCCTTCTGTCTGAAGATTCAGGTAAAGAAGTACTTTTTGTTACCTGTGACCGGTCTGTTCTGGTTGTCTGGTCAACAGTTCTCCTTTGAGTTGAACTTACACCAGGATCTCCGGGTTGTCTTCGGGCCGATGAATTAACCGTAGTATTGGCTGCATTTGAACTTGTTCCGGACATTCTCCTTCCGTATGGACTTGTAGTTGATTTTGTTGAAGCATTTACATTATTGGTCCTGTACGATGTATTTCTGGCTACTGTCCGGCGTGGTCCGTAGTACACATTGTTAGAATAATAGTGATTATTATAATGTGAATAATAAGGATTATAATAATAGCTGTCATAATATCCGTGATGATAACCTGACCAATATGAACCATAACTATATCGCGGATACCAGCCCCAGTAATAGGATGAATACGTAGGGTAATAATCGTAATAATACGGGTACCCGGAATAATAGCCAAATCTGCTGTAAGGATATCCAAATGAAAATCCTACACTCCATCCGGGATAATAATCATAATAGAACGGATCATAATAACTATATCCGTAATAAGGAGAATGAAACCTCCGAATTCTTGAGGAATAATCATCGTAATAATAATAGTTATTAACTACCCTTGAATCGTCTTCTTCATAATACTCTTCTTCAATATAGTCCGTATCATCAGCGTAATTCTGAGATTCTTCGGTCATCTCTTCCTGCATTTCCGTAGAATCAGTTTGCTGCTGCTCCTGTTCCAGAGTAGCAATATATTTTTCATAGTCACTCATCTGCCTTTGCTCAGGCTTGGGATCCTGAGCCGTGGTAGCAGGCTTGTCTAACTTAGTGTCCTTAGCAGGATTATAATATATATCGTCAAATTCTGATTTCTGCGAAAAAGCGGAAAATGACATCAGTATTAATCCTGTTATCCAGATGTATGATGTAAATTTTTTCATGGCTAACCTCCTAATCTCTTTTATCCTGTGAATATATAATTTTATTTCTTTATTTTGCATCGAATTTTAATCAAATAACATTTTACAAATACTATACCAAACTCGAATTATGGCTAAAGAATTAACAAGCAGATCAGAAAATTATTCACAATGGTATAACGAATTAGTAGTGAAAGCCGACCTTGCAGAAAATTCTGCAGTGCGTGGCTGCATGGTAATTAAACCCTATGGGTACTCGATATGGGAAAAAATGCAGGCCACTCTCGACAAAATGTTTAAAGAAACCGGTCATGTTAATGCCTATTTTCCTTTGTTTATCCCCAAATCTTTTTTTAGTAAAGAAGCCAGTCATGTTGAAGGTTTTGCCAAAGAGTGTGCCGTTATCACCCATTACCGGTTAAAAAATAATGAAAATGGCACAGGGGTTGTAGTCGATCCGGAAGCAAAGCTCGAAGAAGAACTTATTATTCGTCCTACTTCCGAAACCATTATCTGGAATACTTACAGAAACTGGATACAATCCTACCGTGATTTGCCTTTATTAATTAATCAGTGGGCCAATGTGGTTCGCTGGGAAATGCGCACACGTCTTTTTTTGCGTACAGCGGAATTTTTATGGCAGGAAGGCCATACCGCCCATGCTACAAAGGAAGAAGCGATTGAAGAAACTATAAAAATGATAAATGTATATGCCCGGTTTGCTGAAGAATATCTTGGTATTCCGGTAATTATAGGCACAAAAACAGAAAGCGAACGTTTTGCAGGAGCCTTGGATACCTATTGTATTGAAGCCCTGATGCAGGACGGAAAAGCACTTCAATCAGGAACATCTCATTTTCTGGGACAGAATTTTGCTAAAGCCTTTGATGTTAAATTCACTAACAAAGAAGGTAAATTAGATTACGTATGGGCTACTTCCTGGGGTGTATCCACCCGCCTTGTCGGAGCGCTGATTATGGCCCATTCAGATGATAACGGGTTGGTGTTGCCGCCCAGGCTTGCTCCCATCCAGGTAGTAATTGTTCCCATTTATAAAAACAATGAACAACTTGAAAAAATATCCGAAAAAGCTTTACAAATAAAAAAAGAACTAGAGAAAATCGAAATCACAGTAAAATATGATGACCGCGATACACACAAACCGGGTTGGAAATTTGCCGAATACGAGTTAAAAGGCGTGCCGGTGCGCATTGCCATTGGCCCCAGGGACCTTGAAAATAACAGCGTGGAAATTGCCCGCCGGGATACTCTTTCAAAAGAGATCATTTCTTCAAATAACCTTGGTGAAACAATTGTAAAACTTTTAGACGACATCCAGACAAACATCTATAACAAAGCCCTGATATTTCGCGAAAACAATACATTCACTGTAGATACTTACGATGAATTTAAAGAGATTATAAATAATAAAGGTGGATTTGTTCTGGCCCACTGGGATGGTTCTGCTGAAACCGAGCTGAAGATAAAAGAAGAAACAAAAGCCACTATACGCTGTATTTTGCTGGATGGTGAAAAAGAAGAAGGAACATGTATCTATAGTGGCAAACCTTCGAAACAGCGCGTATTATTTGCTAAAGCATATTAATTAACGCATTTCTTTTAGTAGTTCATGCCATTTAAAATATTTTTCTAAAAGGCTTTATGTTTTTAATACCTTTAGGGCATGATGTTTTATTTGAATTTGTACCGGACTTTCTAACAAAACCGGGTCACCATCAATATGAAATTTAGTATTTTCTGTTTTTATCTGTGAATTACCATTGCATTCCAGGTAGGAGATGTATTTTGACTCTTTTAACCATCCAAAAAACATTTTAAAAATATAAACCGGATATAAAACTATAGGAAAGGGTTTAACCAGCATTATTTCATATTTCCCATCATATGGAATGGCTTTGGGTACAATTATAGCATGGTTCCCGTATTGGCGGGTATTCGTAATTGATAAAATAAAGTACTTACCTGATACGACAGTATTCCCATTATTTATGGAGGCATATAAAGGTTTGTATGTTAACATTGCTTTGATGGCAACAAAACAATAACTTAAGAATCCTCTGGTTTCCCCTTCATGAAAAAGAAATGCTATATGACTGTCCAGTCCCATACCTGAAACATTTATAAACAGCCGGTTATTTATACTCAGGGTATCAATTTTAATAAAGTCACCCGACTCTATGCCCTTTACCAGGTATTTTATATTTCTGTCAAATCCCAACTCATTGGCAAATCCGTTTCCCGAGCCGGTAGGTAAAACTCCTAATATTTTATCTGTATTTTCAAGAGCTGCAGCCAGTTCGTTTACAGTACCATCACCACCGGCAGCAATAAAAATATCATAATCATCTTTTTTTAATGAAACAATTTCTGATATGTGCCCTGCATATTGGGTTGATAATATATCAAAATATGGAGCGTAGTGTTTTAATTTTTTAACAATACGTTTGCGGACCTTCCCACCGGCAACGGGATTATATAAAATAAGCGCTTTTTTCCTTTCAGATTCTGGCATATATTTAAACATTCTTATCCCGGCAATTTAGGAAAAATATACAACAGGATAGAATTATATTTAATTTTGTTCCTTTGAATAATGCTCAATTACATTCATGGCAAACCTGGCTGAAGCTGTGCCCGGTCCGCCGCTCATTTCTATACCCACTTCAATGGCTTCGATTATCTCACCTTCCGTTGCACCATCGTCCAGCGCCTGTTTGATATGCCACTCCATGCAAGATTCACAATTAATTACCACCGATATTCCTATAGCAATGAGTTCTTTTTGTTTATTCGACAGATGACCATCTTTATAGGTTTTCTGTTCCATTTCTACAAAAGAACGGTATACTTCCGATTTTTTCATAAAATAAGCATGGGCTTTTTTTCTGGTTTGAACAAGTTGTTGAATTTTGTCGGAATCGGGATTTTTCATTTTATAATTTTTGAATGGTTTGATTAGAATAAGAAATGTATACTAATTATTCTGAAAACTAAAATTCAAATTAAATAACCTCCCAGTCTTCAACACCTCCATCCACAACCACGAACATTGGATGCGGAATTAACTCATTAACCGCTACAAGCTGGCTGAATTTTATTTTATCCCGCTTATCTAATTTTCGGAGCAAATGTTCCTTCTCGTATTTAAGTTGACCCCGCGTTACATTAATTGATATTTTGCTGTGTTCCCGGTCTATTTTACCCTTATCAAATTTATATTTCCTTTCCAGAGCTTCAACATAAACATAATGTAAATACCGGTTAATGGCATATAATGGATTTTTCGAGTTTTTAAAACGGTAAAGCTGAGGATGAGATTTATACCCCCTGGTATTTCCTGAAAGTACATTTTTTGCCAAGAGTGCTTCTCTCCATAAAGCCACCAGGCCCATGCGATCAAGGTACTGCGGATGTAAAGACCATAACCTCATAATAACTCAAAATTAATTCTTACCAGGTATTTCAACTTTCAACCTTAAACTGAAAATTAAAATTAGTATACCGACCGGCAATAACAAGATCCCGCTAAAAGAAGTAAGGTTACTTAGATAAGGATTCTGAAAAAAATAGCCAAAACTGGCCATAATTTGTAATAATGCCGAAGCAAATAAAATGATGGGAATAAAACCGGGAATGCCCTTGAGCTTAAAAAAAGGAAAAAAAAGCAGGATTGTTCCCAGACTCCAGATTAAATAACCGGTTTGGTTTAGATATCCCGGAATAGACGGTTCGTTTAAAAAATACCATTTTAGTTGTGTTTCCTGTGGACAGGACTTGAGCATTACAGGTAAAACTATTGTCTGTGAGGCATAAGAAAAAGTTATAAAAATTAAATACACAATATAACACCAAATGCCGAAAACATTAAACGGTTTTAGTACCTTAACCTTTATTGTCTTGAAAAATGACAACAGCATATATACCAGTGCAGGACCTATGAGCAGAGCAAGGGAAAAATTAATAATATACAGTGCAGGCGCTTTGTAAATTGAATCCAGTTGATCTTTTAAATCACCTGATGGCATGGAAATTACGGCGAAAACAGGCCACATCGCAAGAATAATGCTGAAGAAGAGCGCTGAAAAGAATAATCGTTTTTTAGTTTTCTTCATACCGAATAGTTACAAATTATTAAATAAAATGTTTTTGCACTTTCAACCAGAATAGTTGCATATTTTTTATAATATCGGTTTATCGAAACGGCTTTCAAATTTAAAATGGATCAGGAAATTCCGGGAAGATGTTAATTTTTTTGTAATTAAATCCGGAAATCTATATTGTATTGTTGTGAAAGGAAACTGCTTTACGAAAATAGTTCTGCTTACTTTTATTTTGCCATTTTAACTTTCTTATACCAAATGCATATAAAACTATCATTGATATGCCTGCACAAAATCCGGGTAAACAAAAATAAATGATCTTATCAGCCTGGTTTAAATTTATAAGTAAATACAGAAAAGTAGTTACCAGAATAAACCCTCCAACTGCCAATGCTAACTGACTGCTAATAAACAAACGTTTATTGCCTGGCATTGCAAGATCGGGAATGTTATGGTTTCTTTTTAACTGAATGGTTTTCATGATTGTGTTATTTTCTTCTTAAAAATTAAATGTTTTAATAAACATTATGAATATATATAATTTTTACGAATGTAAAAACATGTAATATCATTTAAATGTTTACAGATATTTTCAGATGTCAAGTCAGATTAACCAATCTTTCTAATTTTATCAATTCTTTTTTCATTTTGGCTATGGTTCGAATAAGTGGACCAATCAGGAAAGTAATTTTCGACTTCATTTCCCCATTGATCCCAATTTATGCGAGAACCGCGAGCAAATAATTCTAAAAACGGCCCCGGACTGCATTTTTCTATTAAATTATAGAGTTCATCTGGTTTTCTTGAATGCTCCCTTTTTTGAGTTTTAATGATATTGACCTGGGTTCTGCCTGGTTGCAAGGTACGCAGCTTTCCTCGAATTCCGAACAAAATTAATTCTGTTGTATTTCTGAAATAAAATCCAACTCCCCTCCCATCAGGACCACCATCTTTTCGGATTTTGTGCCAAATTATGTTAGTTTTATAATGAAATCCCCAAGCTCTCATAACATCAAGACCTTCCTGCAAAAGGGCATTGGGTACCCAAAGATATAAATGACTCTGTTCAGCAGCAACCAGAGAGATTGGAATTTCTTTTATATCTTCAAGTGTAAGAGTATCATACCGGTTTAGCCTTTTATGTTCCGGAGCAACTTTTCCTGTACGATTAGCAAATTGCCATGGTGGATCTGCAAGTATTGTTCCATAACAATGCTTTTTTACTGAACGAATAAAATTTTGAGCAGCAGTTTCATTCATAACTTAACAATTTTCAATATATAAATCTTTTGTTATCCCAATTGCAAGAATTGGACAACCTGCACCACCGCCGCCTTCAATTCTGGGTATAAGCTTTGACATGTGTGTTGTGGAGGCACCAAAAGATGAACCTCTTCCAATATTATTAAAAATATCCTGTAAATGATCGGACCTTGTTATAATAATTCCAACACTTATGGCCCGAAGATCAAATAATAACCTGAAATTATTTAAATCCCTATCAAAAAACGGATCTTTATTATTCCATTCTATTTCTAATGCAATCCTGTTTTTATAGCAATCAATTTTATGGGTTGGTGAATCCATTTCATGTTCATCAACCTTCACCATGGTTGTAAATTCCTTTTCCTGCCAGCCCCGTTTATATAAAAAGCTATCAATTTGATTCGAAATATTTGATTTACTACCTCCACCCACTTCAATCCAACTTTTACATAATCTAAATCCTGATAACAAATCAATTAAATCATTCCATTCAGATGGAAAATCATTTTTAAGGATAGCACAAGAATGTTTCCATTCATGAAGTTCATATCTGTTTCTTAGTTCTTTAGGTATTATTTCAATTCCCATATAACATTTTTTACAAAAATAAAAAAGAAACCACGGAATCCCGAATTTTAAATTGATCTTTTACAAAAAGTTTATAACACCAAAGTAAAATAAACGAAGTATTTAATCATATCCTGAAAAATGAATTTATATTGCATTTACCGGGCATACCAATTCACAATCCGTATATAAAATGCATTCGGTATCGTTTATGGGTTTTCCGTTTTGAATAAAACTTCTAACATCTAAATCCATCAGACAGATTACATTGCATGTTCCGCAGGCTGTACATTCATTTCCGGTGGGTATAATTTTTATTAAACTCAACCGGCTGGTGGGTTTCATTACCGGCGAAACCGGGCACAGAATTTTGCAGAATGCGCGTCTATCACACATAATAAAGGTCAACGGTATTCCAAGCAAATAATAAATAGCATTTCCTATTAACATCCAGTACATTTCCTGTTTAAAAAGGTAATCCTCCCGTACATTAAAATTCAATACAAAAATCAGAAATACAGGTAATGCTGCAGAAATAACAAGTACCAGGTATCTGAGGTTTTTCATTTTTCCCGATATTTTAACTCTTTTTTTCTTCACAGGAAGCCAGTCCAACACAGCAGCAGTCCAGCATGCCCGGCCGCAAAATCACCTGCCCCAGATCAGGGGACCGGAAATCTTTGTTATGGCATAATGAATAAATCCCTTGCTGAAAAATCCAACAAGTACGATGAGTATCACTTCTTCCAATTGAAAATTTTCATTGTTTATTATTGGAACAAAAAACAGCAAACAGGGCATAATCATTAATATGGAAATTTTTCTTCTGAGAATTCTTTTTTTTCCTTTTAGAAGATACCTAACTAACGTGCCTGTGGAAATTGAGAATCCTATCCATGGAAAAATTATCCGGAATACCCACCAATGGGTTAACCATTATAGAAGCGCTGCAATTATATAATCCTGTTAATTGAAATATCCAGCCTCTTTAAAAGCTTTTTAAATATAAAATTTTTATCGGAGTGTGTGGTTATTAACGTTAATTTAGGAACTATATTCAGTAAACCTTATTAATATGGGAAAAATACTTGTTTTATATTACAGCAAAGGAGGAAATACCAGAAAAATGGCAAACTATATTGCCGAAGGTGCAAAAGAAATTCAGGATATTGAAATACGCGTAAAATCGGTTATGGAAGCCACCCGTGAAGATGTTTACTGGTGTGATGGTATGGCAGTAGGATCACCAACACAATTGGGTACTGTTGCCGCAGATATGAAAAAATTCTGGGAAGATCTGCTGCCCGACTGGCAAAAAATTGACGGAAAAATCGGCTGTGCTTTTAGTTCGCAGGGTGGCTGGGGCGGCGGCGCTGAACTTACCTGCCAGGCCTTACTTACCATTTTAATGAATTTCGGATTCCTGGTTTTTGGGGTAACCGATTACTCCGGCCATCAATTTACTTCTCATTATGGTGCCACCCAGGCCGGAGAACCAAGGCTGGAAAAAGAAATTGAATCGTGCCGCCGGTTAGGTAAACGTTTAGCCGAATGGGTGGCCATTTATTTTAATGGACGTAAAGAATTACATCCGCTTAACAAGTTGTATAAAAGGAATCCATGGGATTAAAAATAGTGTTTTTTAATTCGTTCTTATCTAATTAGAATGGGACCAGAATTTAGAAGTTGGGAGTTGGGAGTTGGGAGTTGAGAGTTAAAAGTTAAAAGTTGAAAGTTAAAAGTTGGGAGTTGGAAGTTGGTATTTTTATACGTTTAAAAAACTAAATTTCTACACAGCAATATTTAAACTATGCTCCGGTTATTAATTAATACTGCAAAAATATTTCTGTCTGTATTTGTATTTTTTTTACCTCAATACTTACCCGGACAGGAACCAAAAGATCTTGTGTTTGGAAACCTGATCCAGTTTAACGATAACGGATTCTGGTGCTGGTACCAGGATGAACGTGTAATAATTGATGCTGAAAATAATAAACTGATTACCGGATCAGATGCGAGTGGCGCAGGAATTGGCGGGGATTCAAGAAACGGGCAGATTGAAGGGGTGATTTTTGATCTTGATTCACGCTCTTCAAACCGTTATACTTTTATGGAAACCAGTTGCGATGACCATAATGCACCTGCCTTTCTTAAACTTCCGGATGGGAAATATCTAACCATGTATGCTGAACATTACGATCGTTATAACAGTCGATACCGGATATACGACGGTAGAGACTGGAGCCGTGAACACCGCTTCGACTGGATGACTATTCCCGGAGGTACTGATTTTACAATCGCCTATTCCAATCTTTACTATCTCTCGTTTGAAGACAGAATTTATAATTTTGCACGTGCCAACCGCAGAAGTCCGAATATGATTGTTTCCGAAAATTGGGGTGAATCCTGGTCCTACTGTGGTTTACTTACTCTTCCCGATGAAAATATCGGTTATGTGAACGGTTATTTTAAATATTCCGGCAACGGCACCAACCGTATCGACTTTATTTGTACCGAACATCATCCCCGTGATTATAACACGAGTATTTACCATGGATATATTAAAAACGGACATAGTTTTACCACTGCCGGGGAATTGCGTGATGATGACATTACCGATAATTATGCCCCGAATCCGGCAGATTTCACCATGGTGTTTGCTGCAAATACCACACTTCAGGATAAAACCATGACCCGATGCTGGAACATAGATGTTCAAAAATATGACGATGGTAAAATTGCAGCGCTGATAAAAGCGCGTGTTAACGATAATCCGAATAATCCCTCAAACGATCCGGACCATTGTTATATTTATTGCAGGTATAGCGGCACAGTCTGGATCTGCACCTATCTGGGAATGGCCGGCAGGAAAATGTACGATAGTGAGCAGGATTATGTTGGCCTGGGCGCTCTGCATCCCAACAATCCAAATATAATCTATATTTCAACGCCAGTAGACCCGCGGGAAAACATCGACCTGGGTAAACATGAGATATTTAAAGGAACAACAAGTGATCATGGCGCAACCTGGACCTGGGATCCCATAACCCAAAACTCTTCGTGCGATAATTTTCGTCCGGTTATTCCGTATTGGAAAGACAATAAAACCGCTTTACTTTGGTGCCGCGGTACTTACTATACTGCCCAGATTTTCGATGCTGCCGTTGTAGGTATTATTGAAAACGCAACCGAAGTTCCGGGCTTAAAAACCTATGTGGATGCAACGCTGTTAAATACCTTTTTTGCCAATGGTTCGGTAATAAATACCACCGGTCCCGATACCGGCGAAGGTGCTGCTGATAACCAATGGCATGAACGTACCGGGATCGGAAACAGCAATACCATATTTACTTCGGCTGAAGTTAGTAGTGAAAATTCACCGCTTATTAAAACTGATATTTTTTTACCTGAACAGGGAACGTATGACGTATGGGTAAATTTTTGGGCCGATCCTGCTGCTGACTGGCGTATTAAAGCCGGACTATCTAAAAAAAGCCTGCAGATTTTTCGACACAGGGCCTGCCAACAGGTTGATCCGGAAGGGTATAATTCACCTCCGGTATTTTATGAGCAGGGAAATATTTATCTCTATCAGGCTTATTTGGGTCGCATTATTAGTCCTGAAAACAATACCTTTTCAGTGTATGTTGATGATGAGGCTATTCTTACAGGTTCCGTATCTGACGTCGCCGGAAATACAGTACGTACCTGGTATGACGGGATAAGTTACTCTCTTTTAAACTACGACTATACAGCCATCAACACTCCAAAAGAAGCTGATCCGCGATTCCTTTTAATCCAAATTTATCCGAATCCTTTTCATCTGAATACAACCATTAGTTTTTATTTATTGGAACCGGAATTTATCCATTTGACAATATTGAATAATACAGGTCAGGAAGTGGTTACTCTCGTCAATAGCATACTAAATAAAGGTTCGCATAAAATAACCTGGGATGCCGGAAACTTACCATCAGGCATTTATTTCTGTAAAATTACTGCCGGCAGTTATTCCGACTGTAAAAAATTTATTCTGCTGCGATAAATTAAAATTATCCCGGTTGTAAAGTTTTTGGATATTCAAAAAAATTACCGTTATGTATCCGGGTTTTTCCGCATGCGTAATGCCAATTCAATGAAAATATTGTATTTTCGGTAAAATTTTAATCCCGTATAACATGAAACTTTTTATTTATACCTGTTTTGCTTTATTAATACTGGTAACTGCTTGTAAACCGTCCGGCTCAAAACAAACTGATATGGCAGAACCCACGGCAGAAATGTCGCTGAATACAGTAAATCCGCCTGTAGCCACCGGAAGTATCGACCGGTTAAGTGAAAAACTTGGTTCAATTCTGCCTGTGAACAGCAAACTTGAAATTGTTGCCGAAGGATTTGTATGGTCTGAAGGAACCCTGTGGTTACCCCAACAAAATAAGCTTTTATTCTCCGATATCCCCCGAAACAGTATTTTCGAATGGAGTCCGGAAACAGGGTTATCCCTGTATCTTGATTCTGCCGGATGTGCCGATCCCATTCCCGGCAGTACAGAATCTGGTTCCAACGGACTCATTCTTGATTCTGAAGGAAACCTGGTATTATGCCAGCATGGTAACCGGCAGATGGCAAGAATGGATGCCCCGCTTGACAAACCCGAATCAAAATATATAACGATTGTAAATCAATATCAGGGAAAAAAGTTGAACAGTCCGAATGATGCTGTATACAACAGCAGGGGTGATCTGTATTTTACCGATCCTCCATACGGGCTTCCCAACCAGGGAAACGGACCTGAAAAAGAACTGGATTTTAATGGAGTATATAAATTATCTGCTGCAGGTGAACTGACTTTATTGGACGAAAAACTAAGCCGGCCAAACGGTATTGGACTGTCGCCTGATGAAAATACATTATACGTATCAAGTTCAGATCCCGAAAATCCGGTCTGGATGGCTTACTCTCTCGATGAAGAAGGTATTCCCGAAGCAGAACGTGTATTGTTTGATGCTTCAGAATATGCTAAAGAGCGCCCTAATAAAGGTATGCCAGACGGCTTAAAAGTACACAGCAGCGGAACAATTTTTGGTACCGGCCCGGCCGGAGTATATATAATCTCGCCTATGGGCGAACTGCTGGGAATAATTAATACCGGAAATGCAAACGGGAATTGTGCCTTTGATACGGATGAAAGTTATCTTTATATTGCTGCTGATATGTATATTATGCGCATCAATCTTAAATAATTCTGCTGAAAATATTTTATTATCAGGTTTTTAAACTGAATAGTAACAGATTGAACAATCAAATCCATACTGAATATCTGAGAACAGGCTTTTTATCCGGCTGTCTTCATAAGTCTGTAATATAACATTTCGAAATGGCAAAATCCAGCGTTACAGAGCAGCCCGGATCAGAAACAACAGGATCTCAAAACAAGGACATTAAGGTTATTAATTGTTGCAAGAACTGCGAACATAAATTTGAAGGCAAATTTTGCCCGAACTGCGGTCAATCCATTAAGGAATTTGAAAAACCGTTTAGCTTCCTGATTGTAGATTTAGCCGGCAATATTTTTGCCTTTGATACCCGGTTCTGGAAAACTTTTGTTTCCATACTTATCCGGCCCGGACATCTTGCTTCGGATTATCTAAAAGGCCACCGGGCAAGGTATATGCCTCCGTTCAGGTTTTATGTTTTTATCAGCTTTATCTTTTTTGTTTTGTTAAGCATCTACGTGCGGAAAAATATTCAGATTGACGATCAAACAAGACAATCCATCCTTCAATCCATAGATCAGCAGGATTCTACATTTACAAATGATTCATTACCCTCAAAATCTGATACCCTGTTAATCGGACTGAATAATAATACCAACGGACATCTGGTAATAAATTCCCCGACAGATAAATCGGAACAGGATATTCTTAGATCTATAAAAAACATGGTGAATAATCCGGCAATATATTTTAGCAAATTCTTAAAATTCTTTTCCTGGTCATTATTTGTTCTGATGCCAATTTATGCTTTGCTGTTGTGGCTGTTTTTTCATAATAAACGAAGGTATTATTATGGCCACCTTATTTTTGCTATAAATCAGCATGCTTTTACTTTTATTGTATTAACCGTTCTATTACTTATAATTTTTATGTTTCCGAACCGTGAACATAATTATCAGAATTACCTGCTTCTTTTAATTCCGGTATACTTGTTTACCGGTTACTTACAGTTTTATAAACAAAAATGGCCGGTCACGTTTTTTAAATGGTTGGGGATAAACTTTATTTATATTTTTTTACTCACCCTTTCAATTGGAGTGGTTTTTTACATCTGGTTTAAAAGTGAATTTCTCTAAAAAGATAAAAACCAAATAAAATTACAGATAATATAACCAGAGATACTATTACTGTAATTATATTGTTCCTAATCCGGGTTCTGCTCATTTGCTTCCTGATTTTTTCTTTAAGTTTCTTCATGGCTTCCGGGGGAAGTTTTTTTCGGTCGATAAATTCTATTTTATGCTTTGCCAGTGAATCAATATACAAATCTCTGATTTTTGTATAGCGCTCTTTTCTGACCTTCCTCATCGATTCATTATATTTGAATCGGTTAATCATATCGAATACGATTCCTGCAAAACTCATGGATAACTTTCTGGATTTTAAAGAATAAATGGTATAAACCTCTTGCTTCGTTTTATGTATTCACGGTAAGGATCACCAAAAAACCGGATACTTTCTTTTTCATCGGATATAGCTGTTAGAAATAGAAATATCGTTGAGACTGAAGCAATAACAAATAATTCACCTGTGGTATTTTTCAGAAAAATCCCCCATGTTAAAAAAAGCAGGGATGAATACATAGGATGCCGAATGTATTTAAAAATTCCTGTGTCGATAAGCTTAGCGGTTTTTTCAAAAGCATACAGTGTTTTTTCATCCCTGTTCTTTTCCTGCTTTCCGGTTTTTTTAATACGCTTCACTCCTGCTATTAATAGGTAAAGAGAAATGGCAAGGAACATCCATGAAAATATCTGTGGAATACTAAACGGATTTTTAAACCAACACAAATAATTCGAGGCCACAAGCCAGAGAATACATTCCCAGCTAAAAAAACGGTAAAACCCATGGCTCTTTGGTTTAAACAAGGTGCGACGGGATAAAAAAATTACCGGTGTACTCAGGATTCCAAAAATTATAATTCTTTCCATTTAAATATCATAATAAATCTTTACAATTAACTATTCTATTAAATTTTAAGAAGTACTTAAATAAAATTTATTTCCTAAAAAAATACAAATAAAGCGTTAAGCTTTATTGAAGAAAAATTCTGTTCATCTAAAGTTATATAATCATTAATCTCAAGTCTGCTCTTTTAAACTTCTTAAATGCGCTATTCCCATATCGTACACTCAATTGGTGTATAAAGTTTATAAATGTTTTATCTGTTTCCATGTCCTTGGAGTCTCCAAACTTAAATCTGATTATCCAGCCTTCTTTTCTTAATCCCCCCATGGGTGTTAACCAGCCCTTCTCAACCAGAGGGATAATTTCACCATGAATATCATATTCCTTCAATAATTCAAAATATTCAATTAGTGATTTGTACATCCCATGTACCTTTTGGTTCATAAAGGTTTTGGCATCCAGTTCAATACATTTTAAATTTTTATTATAGGTTCCGTACAAACCTATAGTCCACAATATTTTTAATATCCGTTCTCTCTTGTTTTCAACCGTTTGTAATCTTGCATAAGAAATATTTTCTTCAACATATAAAGAGGTCAGCAGTTTGTGAATCTTTATAAGATTTTCCTGTAAGCCGGATTGATTAAAATCTGCAAATCCGGTTTTTGGTGAATATCTCTTATAATCTTTATAATCATTTACTGTTAATGTTTGTCGTATCCGGTTAAGATGAACTAATCCGGCATAGGGTTCTATAAAATACCTGTAATCTGACGCTGATATTTCTTTGCCGGATGTTTTTATAAAATCCTCCCGGTTGCTGATTTTTTGTAAACTGTGAACTTCCAGAAGCTCATTACACGGAAATCCGGTGCAGTATGCACAATTCTCCATTTCATTAATTATGGCACATTTACGAACCCTGCAATTCAGATAATATGTTTTCCTTTGTAAATCAGGAATTGAGCAACCATCGCAGGCCCGAAGCTTTTCAGGACTCAATTTAATTTTCAGAAATCGTTCCCATCCGGTACTGCATTTTTTTCTGTCTTCTGATGTTTTAACGTTTTCCCGGTATGTAGGGCAATTTATACAATCACAACCGCATTTTGCTAAAGTATTATTCACCGGATGAATTTTTATCTATTTTTGTAAAACGCCATGCAAAAATCGATCAGGATATCATATGATATACTATTATCATCAACTGAAATAAATTTAAATTAAAAACTATTAAATAGCAACCTTTCCCGAAGGATTTCAGGAAGAATCTCTGCCGGTTTTCAATAAAATAATCCCGATAACAATAAAAATAATTCCCATACTGTAAAGGGAGTAATGCATTCCCGGCCAGAAAAAATTGCTGTTAAAGAGTAATTCCGCAGTGAGCCAACCGATTAAAATAATTCCCTGCAGAATAATTAACCATTTGTATTTCCAGGCTTTAACAATACCCAGCAAAGCAATTGCCAGGGGCAATAGCCCATTCATAATAAACAGTATAATTCCGGGAATTAAAAAGTTTTTAAATGGGGTACCCTCAAGTAACTCAAGTGACCATTGAAATTTGTTGCCACCTGGATCTGATAATAATACCCAGCCACCGTATATACCTCCGATTCCGAGAAATACTAATAAGCTTACTGCAAAAAAGCGTGAAAAGGTATTCATACTGTATTATTAAGTGTTAGCAAAGAATAAGGGATTGTATGTGAAAATACAATATGAGAAATTTACAGCAATCTATTTATATTACCAATATTATTCAATAAATATTAGCCAAGCCGGAATCCATGCATTTTAAAATACATCTTATGTTTAATCTTTTTTTTCTGATTATTAATACTCGTATTTTATCACTCCATTCCCAAAAGTTGCTATCCACATGTTTCCTTTTGAATCTTCGAAAAAAATATTTGCCCATAATTTAGGTAACTCTAAATTTTTCCAGGCCTTACCATCATAAACAGATACTCCGCCACTTTTCCAGGTTGATGCTGCGCCTACCCATATATTCCCTTTGCTATCTTCAACAATACTTCTTATAAAATTATGAGTTAGCCCGTTCTTTTTGTTTATTGTGCTCCATATCCCTTGATCGAAAAGAATTAATCCTTCCGATGTTCCAATCCAAACACGTCCTTTGCTGTCAACTGTCATGGCTTCAACATATTTGATGGCTATATCATTCTTTTCTGAAAAGTATTTCCATGAAGTCCCGTCAAATATGTTAATTCCCATGTTGGTTGCTACCCAAATATTTCCATTATTATCTTCAACTATTTTGTTGATGCTTTTACCAATTACTCCATTCTCCTCGTTATATGTTGTCCAGTTTGTCCCATCAAATTTCATTAAGCTACCATATTTGCCTTCTGAAGATGCACCAAACCATAAGTTATTTTTACTGTCTTTTACAATAATTTGGACAAGCTTTTCATTTTGTTTCACCGGTAAACCATCTTCTTTTCCAAATGATGTACTATTTGTCCCTTCAAATCGGGTAATGAAATTTTCTTCAAAGGAAAAAGTCCAGATATCAGACTTATCATCAACATAAAATTTAAAAAAAGGAGCATAATCAAAACGCCCAAATTGCGAAAGTGATTGCCAGGATCTTCCATCAAAGTTTTTTAATATGAAATTTTTTTCATTATTCTCATTATACCCGCCAACCCAAACATTTCCTTCAAGGTCTTTACAAATAGCACCAAAATAATTTTCTCCTGTTTTATTATTGTTCAGGTAATTAATTTTATTGTCTTTATATAAAATGCTAACGCCAACATCCTTATAATATTGAATTGGTACAAAACTTACAATTAAAGCAAGGGGATTGAAAGCCATTTTTCCTGAAAATATCCAAATATTTCCTTCTTTATCTTCATAAATATTTTTGATAAAGCCTTTGGGTAATCCATCCTTTTCAGTGTAGGATTCTAATTTCTCGCCGTCATATTTGTTTAATCCTTTATCGGTGGCAAACCACATATTGCCATTTTTATCTTGCAGGCAATCCCGGATCCAGGTTGAAGCTAATCCTTCTTTTTTTGTGTAGTGAGTCCATTTCCCTTGTCCAAAAGAATATATTGAACTTTGGAGAATAATCAATAAAAAAACAATTTTATGTGTTTTCATCAGATAATACTTTAAATATTTATTGGTTTTATGGAAGTTACCATGATAATATTTTCATTCTCCTTTGTTATTTAATTGAAAATATTACCATGGAAATTACATATTTCTACAATTACCTAAGTTATTTGAAAATAAAAATATAATGTATCTCAATTGAATGTAGCATTTACACATAATCCAAATGATGTTCCTGATAATTTTTCAGTCATATCATCAGCTTTATTATTTACATTGGTATAATTAAATCCTGCACTTAATCCCAAGTCCCAGTTTTTTGAAATCCACCATTCTTTACCAAGTTTCACAAACAATCCAAAACCTTTTTGAGTTGATGATGTATTTTCACCTGATGTTATCGTAAATCCGCCAATTCCTAATGTACCTGAAATAAAGACATTTTGCGGCATAAAATAATACGTGGTCCCGGCGCCAAACATCATAACGCCAACAGAATTATCACCAGAAATCGTTCCTAATTCTTCTCCGTCTGCTGTAACATCTGCCGAAGATGAATTAACGGTCATTATATCTGCATGAAGGATCAAATTATCTTTAACAGCACCTCCAAGTTTAAAATCAAATGCCATCCCTGGTCCCTTCATTTTCATATTATTGTAAGGGCCATTTGTAATATCATTATTAATTGAAAGATATCCTCCTCCAAGCGCCATAGAAAGATATAAACCATCACTTTTATAATGACCTCTCACCTCCTCATCCTGTGCATTACTATTTAAAAACAAAAACACAATAACGGTCATAGAAAGAGTAAATTTTTTCATTTTAATTAATTTTAGGTTAATATATAGGTTAAATAAAAGATCATTTAAGAGCCTTGGAATTTAATTTGTTCAAAGCCTTCAGGCATACATATTTAATATCTACTTATGTGGTTATTTTATTAACTGATCAGATTATTAGTTAATTACTGATTTTTAGAATTTCTCATTCCCGTATTTCATTACCTGCAATTAATTACAGGCAAAATCAAGGATTGCTTTTTATTTCCCATTCGTTAGTGAAGCTGCAAGAATTTTTTATAATCGAAGACTCAATTATTACCAGCTTCGTGAATACGTACATCAACTATGAATTAAAAGTAAAGAATTATATAACTCATGTCAAGCTTTTAATTATATTTTATTGGAGATCAAAAACATATAATACTAATCCATGATGCCATCCACGAAGGTATACCTAGGTTTCCGTAATATGTATAAATATAATAAGTCTTTAAAACCTATATAATTTTTTTACTTAAACATCCTGTTTTTAGATTAGGATTACCAGAATTGCATTTTTTTAAGATTAACCCTCAAAATTGTTTTCTAACAAATACAAGTAATGTTGTACTTCTTCTCTTATATAATATAAAGTTTGTTATATTTTTAAAACATTTCCACATTCTCCAATGCTTCATTCAGCTCAACTGTTTATCCCTATGCTATGTCAGTCCATATTAAATTTTGCCGGCAAAAAAATTGTCTCAAACTGTCTCACTGCATCCAATGTGGCTGAAGAGACTACCGGAATATTAAAAAATATCTATTACCTTTTTCGAGCCATAAAGCAGTATTTCATTTTAGTGAATCCGGTCATGGCCCAATTCCTCAATTGAGTATTTAAATTTTCGCTTGACTTTTTTGTAATCAACTATAATTAAAGATGTATCCCATTTATTTCTTCTGAAAATCCAACTCTTCGTGCATGGCTTTTTTAAAAAAAATACCACATTCGGTAAGGTCGTAGTTCCACGATTTCAGCATTGCCGGGCCCCATTCCGGATCGAACACCCAGCAGATCCAGCTGATCCCCTTATCTTCAAGATAGTTCACTATTCTGTTGCTGTAAAAATCGGCATCAATAGTTTCCCCGTCACGCAGCCAGAACCCAAACTCGGTTACTACCACCGGATACTGGCTGGAAGCAAAACCAAAATTTTCCTCCCATTTTGGTTCCCAGGGTTTACTGCTTTTATGCGCATAGGGGTGTGATACATATCCAATACCTTCTGCATTTATCGGTTCGATAAGAATGGGTGTAAGGTCATATGCCCAATCCAGGCCGGCAACAAGTGGAATGGTTTCCGCATCAAAAGACCGCATCAGGTGAATGATATTTTCGTTGATGGTTTTCCATTCTGACCACGACATGGAACCCAACTGACCCCTGTAAAGTGTAGGCTCATTAAATATCTCGTAAAAGGCCACAGTATTGTGCCCGTTAAAATGCCGTGCAATAGTTCGCCAGAATTCATAGGTTTCCTGTTTTGTAGTATTGTACATAGGGTTCTGAAAAAGTTCCATACCCAGGTTCCCGATCGAATGCCAGTCTATAAGGACATACATGCCCAGGTCGGTACACCATTCCACGGCCTGATCGAGCAGTTCTATATATTTTTCTGGTGTTCGTTCACGCCATGCTACCGGGTGGACCGGTATACGGACAATTTTTGTTCCCATTTCTTTCACCTGTTCAAAATGCTTTCTACTCCATTGCCCCTGTCGCTCCACTTTATCAGGATCGGAAATGGACATGCCCCTAAAGAGTATGGTCTCGCCCTTTGTGTTGACAAATTTGTTTCCCTCTACTTTGATTAATGGAAGGACTTTGGCCTTTGGATTTGGCACAGGGCGTTGCCAGGGCCTGTCCTGAAACCAGGGCCGGGCATCCTGGGCCGGCATATTTTGGATACAAAAAATGCTTATAAAAATAATAGTAAGATAAAACCGGTGTTTTTTCATAATAGTCAGAATTTTATTCAGGTATTGATGTATTTTATTGATTTTTTTTGGATTTACAATTTACCAAAATAAACCACAACATCAATACACAAAACCCTGAGATTATAAAGGGCAAACTTCATTTGTCACCTATTCTCCACTGTTTTATTCCCGGTACACAGATTAGTGGTACTGCTGACTAGTTGATATTGCAGTAATCTTATTGCTTACAAATTATTTTAAGAAATGCAGGTTATATCTTATTTTGCCGGGTATCTATGGTAAGCTCTGCCGTAATAATTCTTGAAAAATAAAATAACCAGAATAAAATACCCGTAAGTTTTGAACCATCTTCAATCAGAATAAACTGAAAGCCCGTGGTACCGGGTTTATCAATAATAACTGAAATTCCAAAAAACAGAAATGCAATAGCAAGTAGTATAAATTCAGAATTGAGTATTGTTGTCCTGAAACTTATCAGATAAAAAATTATTATCAGAAGGTAGCTGAAAATTACCAGTTTTTCAGGGATGCCCATACCCGGAAAAAATTCTTCATGCAATAAAAACGCATCATCAAATCCAAGCATTAACGTTATTGCTCCGGAAAAACCTAAAAAAATTCTGAGTTTTCGGGCAGTTGCCTGTTTTGATAAAATATACGCATAAAACAGGGTAATGGCTGCTGTAGCTGCCCAAAGAAATAATCCAACCTGGGATAAAAAGCCGTTATAAAAGGGAAGTTTTGCAATGGAATTCGGATCGCGCGTTAAATTTTCAGTAGGTACATTCTTCCAGATATGGACAAAATACACCAAACCCACCAATACAGCAGATAATATTAACATGCCAAAAATTACAGTATAGTTTGATCGTAGCTGGACTCCCGCAGTGCGAATTACTTTCATATTAAATTTATAATTAGTCAATCCTGTAAAAACATTAATTGCTTACGAATACCTGTGAAATAAGATGCATAAATTCCACCAAAATTATCTTTATTCAACCGGAATTGTATTTTACCTCAAAAAAATATGTATTATCTGAAAATAATAGTCACGCAGCGTAGATTTCCGGAACCTTCATTGCGGTTACCCGGAATAATTCCGGGAGTTTTAATCGTTGGCTGATTTATTCCGGCTTAACTAGTTTTTGGCTTAGAAGAGAGTTGGGCACTTGCTTTTGTTATCTTTGATATTAATCATTGTCTTATTCTCTAAAAAAAGAGTCTACAAGTTTAATGTGAGATTCATCCTCCTGATTAAAAAACAAGTAATCATAAATACAATAAATAATTGTACAAGTTTTGTTAAATTCATCGTTAATTGTTTTTAATTAGTTATGCCTGGCTCCGCAGTTGATTATGTTTTACCAAATATGTTTCTTAATCGAAACAGCAGGTATTAAAAGTGATATACCAATAATTAAAATAATATATGCAAATGGATTGTCCGTCATTTCAATAACCGCTCCAATCCCAATAATCACTGTATAGACAGTGCAAATCAACAGCGTTTTCCACGCAATTTTACTTTTGTTTTCTAAAGCATTTATTTGAAGCCTGGCAATTATTCCAGGTAAAACAGTACCTAAACCAGTTGCCAGATACATAAATACAAAAACAGAAAACTGCTTATCCGACAGATTTTTATACATCGGAGCAACCACTATTATTGCTGCTAAATGAATTAAGCCTAAAATTATCAATGTTATACTTGTGAAATTAATCCAGGTTGTAATTTTTTTCATTTGAATAATTTGTTTTAATTTTCTACAAATTCATCTAAAATAATTTTGTCCTTATCGGAAAGTTTACCATTGCGCGACTTAAGGTTTGGAAGAGACAGATTAGGTGCAGGGTTAAAATGTTTTGCCATATTTTTAAACATACTCCCCGTTCTGATCTTATATGTTGCAAATAAAGCCAATTTGGTATGTTCCGGAACGGGTATTTTTTTTGCAAAATCGCTCCATATCTCATCAGGTTTTTGAAAAATTACCATTAATCCTTTTGTCCAACATCCCATTAATATATAATCAATATCCTGGAGTAAATTCTCCTTATATTCTCCAACCGGAACAGAGGATGTATTGATCTGTTTTGCCTGAAGATATGCACTAATCTCCTGCGCGTATTTTTTGGTAGTCCCGGTTTTACTCTGGTAAAAAATAATTGCTTTTTTCATAATTAATAATTTATAGTTTTTATAATTTCAATTTATTCAGATCCAAAAGAATGTTGCCTGGCTAATTTTTATAATTCCCCCTCTTTTCCAGGTGTTCATAAATCTTTTCTTCTTTTAATTTTTCAGCATATTGTGTTAAGCTAAGGAACGGGGAACCTAATATTTTGTATGTGTTAAACTCTTCTGCTAAAAATGTTTCGCTCGAATCAAAGAAATAATCGCTCATATGTTTTACATATTTCATCTCCTTGCTGAAAAGAGCCAAAAATTTAATAATACCTGCAGGTAAAAGTTTGATTTTTGTATTTTCCGAATAAACATCCAAAAAAGTCTTTGCTGCCAGGGGATGCGTAAATCCTTTATCGCCCTGTATTGGAAATTCTTTAAAGAATGCTCCGGGATTTCCTAAAACATTTATTAAATGTTTGGTATAATCATAACAATTGGTAAAATAAATTGGATCAATAGTATTCCCTATTACCGAATACACGTTATTTCGGCGGTAGATTACAAAACTGTCGGCAAACCAACTGCAATGCAAAATGGTATAGGGTATTCCTGAATTTTTAATTAGTTTATGACCTTGTTTGCGAATTATGTTGGGCACAAATTTAAATCCAGCCGGTTTGTGAACGTTATCAAATGCTCCTAAGCCCGATATTGCAATAATTTGCCTGATTTTTACCTTGTTTATGGCTTCAAGAATATTGGCAACGCCTTCACGCTCTGCAGAAAACGGAATATTAATATCTGTAGTTGGTGTTGAAAGGCTGAGATAAAGATATTCAGTATCTGAAAGTGCCGATCTTAATTCAGATACATTCTTCAAATCTGCTTTAATTATTTGCAATTTTTCACTGTTTTGAAATAATTGCTTTGCTTTGTTTATGTTTCTTACAATAAGCGTAATTTCAAAACCCGATTGTAAAAGAAATTTAACAACAGGAACGCCCAGGTTTCCGGTACCGCCGATAATACTGATTTTAATTTTTTCCTTCATAACATTTGTCTTAATTTTTATTTTCAGACAAATGTATGAAGGGATGTCAAAATGATCTTTTGACAAAAGTCAAAATCGTTATTTCTTTTTTCTGATCCGGCTCAAAGTTGCATTATCAACTCCAATATAAGATGCGATATAACCAAGATTTACCCGCTGCAATAATTGGGGATATTCTTTACAAAATCTCTGATATCGCTCTGCGGCTGTGAGGGTTTGAAAATTTTCGGTACGGTTCAGCATTTCACCTATTTTTATATCGCCCAAATCCTTGCAAATCTGGTTCCATGCAGGAATCAACTGATAAAGTTCCATTTGTCGCAGATAGCTTACAACACTAAGCTCTGAGTCTTCAATTGCTTTAATAAACTCTTTGGATGGCGCCCGGTTGTTAAAACTGTCTAATGCAATAATCAGCGTACTCTCCGGAAAAAAACTTGTAGTTATTTCATTTGCCTGGTCATCATAAAAATAAGACCTCAGCAAGCCTTTTGTTACATAACCGATATAATTACAAATTTCGCCTTCTTTGAGGAAAAAATCATTTGCTTTTATCGTTTTGGGAACATAACTGCCCAGCGTAAGTTTCATTTCCTCTTCCGTTAAATTGTATTTATCGATACTCCACTTGGTTAAATTCATGTTTTTCTTTAATGGTTTTAGTCAGCCGGTAACGGGTGGTTACCGGGATATTTTTTCTGTTTTTATAAAAGTACGGTATACATTCAGATTCAAAAGTCTGTTTTCAAACAAGACGTATTTATAATAATTAAAAGGTTAGAACCCGATAAAACCTCAGCCAAATTTCTTTTGCCAAATAACCTGAAACTAAATGTAAAAAATTAAGGGTGTATTCGCAAATAAAACCTCAATAAATAACAGGCGCTTAAAACATGCATTTTTATTTCTCCCGGTTCACTCAGGTCTTATAGAAAGAATCAGAAACTAAAAGCCAGTGAATAAATGCATTACATCCGGATACCTTACAAGGATATCCACTACCCAAACTTACTTATTCCCTATAGGCCTAAGGTCAGTCAACACCTGATTCAGGCTCTGTGCTGCGCACGCCCCGAATCCTTGATTGTTGGCATTAGTTATTTAATATTTTTCATCAAATCTGGTATTTTATTAGCGAGTGGGAGCTTAAAATCTGGATCAAAGACAACCTTTTCTATAGGATTTTCAAAATCTTGTCGTAATACCACTTGGGTTGCTTTACCGTCAAATACCTGATTTATTATTTCACCATTGCTCAATTTGAATTCAATTTCAATCTCAGATATATTGGCTTTACCAGTTTTACTGATTTTAATTTCAGTATGATATATGTTGTCTATTGTATCAACGATTATTCTATCAACACGATATTCAAGGAAATCATTAGAATAAAACCATTGTTGAAAGAAAGTATCTAAATCGCGATGGCTAATATTTTCACATACGTTTTGAAACATTTCAAGAGTTACATTAACACCTTTGTAATTGTTTAGGCAATATTTGAATACTTCATAGAAAGCATCTTCACCTATTTCATATGCCAAAAGTCGAATAACAGTATATGATTTCCCATGCAATATAATATTGTTCCAGTCAAAATTTTGCTTATTCAAGGTATCTGTTTTTTGCATTATAATGGTATTATAACCTCTATATATTCCAAATAAATACTTATAAAGAAATTTATTGTAATCCATTGGAATATTCCGGTTAATACAATACAACCTATCAGTAT
>JAFGSZ010000021.1 GCA_016934395.1 Bacteroidales bacterium | reverse complement strand
CCAAAATCACCCGAAAAAATATTATATGTTGTTGTTTTTCTGATATTTATAAAATTACCCCGAATTTTATGTCGAAGTCAGGAAAAAAACTTCGAATGCATTAAATGGTTATACACGCAATGCCTTTACATATTTGAATCTCTTTAGCAGACCAATTTGGATTAATGGATAGACTGCCACATTGGTCCACGAAACCGATTTTAATACACCCGTTGCCCGTTAATTTCACATCGTTAGGTGTAACTTTTACATTAATTGAAGCGGTTATAACGCTTAAATTTAAATTAGTAGAACCGGTTAAATTAAATGAATAATCAGGATTAATAGAGCCACTTACTGTAGATTTAAAAACGTATAAATCAATTAATCCTGATACTTGGACACCTGTGATATTGCTTGCTGTAATACTTGAGTTGGTAAAAGTAAATTTGTATCCCCCGATATCAATTTTTGATCCTAATTGTCCTGATAATTTTATCTCTGTAGGGGTTATTTTTCCTGCCATATCAGCATAACCCAATCCACTTGGTAGTGTGAATCCCCCGGAGATTTTTATCCCCTGAGTATTGGATATCTCAATCTCTCCGTTACTGGTGTAGAGAATAACCCCATTAAAATCTATACCACTATCAAAGTATCCGTGCAGGTAAAACTCATCTTTATTGATCCTACCTTCAACTTCCACTCGCCCTATTCCAGCAGGTGCATTAATATAACCGTGAAGTGAGATTCCTTCTTCTGGTTTTGTTGATAATTTTAAATTCATTTCTGCAATGTCGATTTCGGTTCCATCAGGTAGAAATATATTATTTTCAATCGAACCTTCAAGGGAAAGTCCTTCCGGACTTAATTCCCCAGTAACTTCTGCCTGGGTAATTCCGAATGGTAAGTCCACATTTCCTTTAAGTTTAATTCCATTGGTTGTTGAAATTGTGGCTTCCAGACGGTTATTGTATAACTCCAAGCCATTTGGCAACAGAATATTAGAGGTAACCAGTGAATGTAATTCTAATCCATAATCAAGGCTCAACGAACCTGTTACTTCCGAATTAAAATTTACCGGGCCTAAAGATCGGTTAAAATGACCGCCCATATTTATTCCGCTTTTATGAATTGAAAAGTAGGAATCATTATAACCGATATTATCAAATCCGGGTATAGCTAATGAAACATCTCCCTGCAGATGCAATAACCAGTCCTCAAGATCTGTTCCAACACTCAGGTATAAAAATCCGGTACCATTACTTTGATCGGGGATATACTTTGCCAACTTAGCCCCAAAAATATCTTTAATTACAGGAACCCTGACCTCTCCACCAATTCGCCAGTATGCATCAAGGTTGGGATTAGTTATATCTAAATCGGAAACATACTGTCTCTGATCCGTAGCACCAAAAAGGTCCAGGTTTACCATTTCTTTATTGAATATATCATACCCGAGTATATCATTAAGCTGAGGTAAAACTCCCAGAATAAGTGCAATTCCTTTACCGCCCATATCAATTTTACCTGTAAAGCTTTCTGAATAGGCATCAGGTTCCAGGTCTCCAAACCACTTGGCAAAAGCATTCTGCTGATAGCTTATCGCTTCATCAGTTGATGGGGCCAATTGTCCTATGGGTAAATGAATAAACTGCTCACCAGTAAACCTCAGAATAAAGGTTTCTGGAATGGGGACATTTTGTAGTTTTATAAAGGCATGTGAAGGCAGGGGATCATATCCGGAGTAACCGTAAAGTTCCTGAAAAATTTCAGGTTTGCTGAATTCATAGGATCGTGATAAAATTTTACCCTGATTGGAAATTCCAAAGATTAAGCCCGGAGCACCGGCAAAACTTTTAATCTCAGTACCTGTTTGTTTCGCTTTATCCAGAATTTTAGACATTAGCTTTTGAGCTGTACTGTTCCCATTGCCCCCGGATGGTTTCCATAAAGTTACTTTGAAGAAAATGGAAGGGTCGTTAATATCAAGGTAAAAGTCAAAGAAATTGTATACTAGTGAATTAACCTTACTTTTTAATTCAAAGGGCCCGTCTCTGTCTTCATTTAATACTTTGAAATGCAGGTAATGACTATCATCGACCAAAGGCATATCTAAATTATTTACATCTTTGAAGTAGGACCCTTTTTCATATTCTATATGGGATAAAATTTCTTCTTTCCAGTTAAATTCTTTCAAAATTTCTTTAAATATTCCAATATCCGGAAATTGGACATTGCCCTCACCCGATATACCTGTTATATTTCCCTCATTATCTACTTCAACTGAAATATTTCCATCTATAATGGAATATTCATTTCCTTTTTCATTACTGGCTTTCAATACGCCTTCGAAATCATACCCTTTATCGGTTTCTTTTAGATTGTCGGATTCGATGACAAATTTTCCTGCACCTTGCAGCGGGTTCACTATTAAGGTTTCTACCGGTTTAATTTCTTCATCTTTTTTACATGCCGTAAATACGGATACCAGAATTAATAAGTAGAGTAAAGATTTTAAGGTGTGTTTAATTTTTTGTTTCATGATTTTTCAGTTTAGGTTTGACAAAAATTTATACCACAATAATAAAGGAGATACCGATCTTTAACTATTAATATCCTGCCAGAAACTGTTAAAATTGTCGCATATACCATATACATCAGTATATCATTTTGTTAAACCTTATTAATGAAAATATATTAGAATGGAATTGCCTAATGCACGAAGACTAATGGTAGGAGTAATACTATATCAATCGAAGGAATATAATGTAAGAATTCCGCAACAACCAGCAAAATTCAGTCGGGTGTCAGTTAACTAATATTCTTACTTAATTCAGTGGGAGGAAAACCAAAATGCTCGCGAAAACAGCGCGTAAAATAGGACGGGCTGCTAAAACCAACATTAAATGCAATTTCGGCTGTAGTGCCGGCATTTTTTTTAATCAGTTCCATAGAGCGTACAAGCCGGTAATTCCTTATAAACTCATTTGGAGCAAGATTAGTAAGCGCTTTCACCTTGCGATGTAATTGGGAACGGCTCATATTAAGAAGACCTGCCAGATCATCAACACCCAATTGTTCATTTTCGAGATTAGTTTCAACATTAGACTTGAGTTTCTCAAGAAACAAATCGTCAACGGAACTTACCTCAACATCACCTGGTTTAAAAACAAATTCTTTGCTAAATTTCTCCCGCATGTGGTGCCTGTTCTCAATCAGATTTGAGATGCGTGTGAGAAGTTCTTTCGGGACAAAAGGTTTTGCGAGGTAATCATCGGCTTTACGCTCCAATCCTTCGATCTTATCCTCTACAGCAGCTCTTGCAGTTAGCAAAATAACCGGTATATGACTCGTTTTTTCATCGGATTTCATTTTTTCACAAAGTTCAAAACCATTCATTCCCGGCATCATCACATCACTTATTACCAGATCGGGGATTAAACCAAGTGCTTTCTCAAAGCCTTGATTCCCGTCCTTTGCTACTTCTATTTTGTAATGGGAAGAAACTATGTTCTTTACATAATCTCTGACTTCTGCGTTATCTTCGATAAGTAATAACAAGGGTTTTTTTTCCGAAGGAGCGGACTCAACCGTAATATCCTTTTTTACAGGTCTGTTTTGGGATTTGTAAATTTTACTTTTATTATGAAGTAATTTTTTTTGGTTAGTCCAATCCATTGCCACTGTTTTAGCTTCGGCGAGCAATGTAACCGTAAATTCAGTGCCAACGCCCATTTCACTACTAACTATAATTGTACCGCCATGCAATTCAACAAGTTCTTTGGTAAGCGCTAAACCAATACCTGTACCAGCATATTCGCTATCTTGGGTATTATTTGACTGATAATATTGGTTGAAAATGTGTTCCAGGTCATCTGGAGGTATTCCTTTACCGCTGTCTTTTATCTTTATTTGAATGTACCTGGGAAATGGTTTTTTTGTGATCTTAATTTCTTCAAGTGATATGCTGATTGTTCCCCGATCTGGTGTAAATTTAAGAGCATTAGAAATAAGGTTTACAAAAACTTTTTCAATTTTATCGGGATCAATATAGGTTATTGTGTTATTCAGCCGGTTCTTAATGGATAGCTTGATTTTCTTTATTTCAGCAACGGATTCAAAAAGTCCCGATATCCTTCTAATTAACATTAGAATATCTTCCTGCACTGTTTGTAACTTCATTTTACCTGACTCTAATTTGGATAGATCGAGCAGTTGATTGATAAGATCAAGCAGGCGGTTTGAATTTTTTTCCATTACTTCAAGCTGACTGAGGGCATCTTTGGATGTAATTTTGGTTTTTAATATTTCAATAGGCCCGAGAATCAGGGTAAGTGGTGTCCGGAACTCATGGGTTATATTGGCAAAAAACCTGGATTTTGTTTTTTCAACTTCCTGGCCTTTTTCATATAATAGCCTGTTTTTCCTCGATTTTGACCGCTGACTACTAACCAGGAGTATTCCTATTAATAAAATAAATCCTGAGAAACCGGCCAATGCATTTCTTCGGAATTTTTCAGCTTTATGCTGCTGATTTAAGGATTGTATCTGTTGCTCTTTTTTGTCTGTTTCATATTGAACTCGAATCGTTTCAATAGCAGTTGACTTGTCTATGTTAAAAATGCTATCCTTTAAAAAAGTATATTCTACATAAGAGTTATAAGCATTTTCAAAATCTTTCTTTAAAAGATAATAATGCGACAATAAATAATTTGCATACTTCAATTGATTAAGATTGTTATTTTGAGTGGCCGATTCAATTGCTTTATTCGCATAAAATAAAGCCTTGTCCGGATTATCGATTAAAAAATATGTTTCAGCAATATCATTATAAGTATGCGAGGGGTCTTTCTGTAGAGACAATTTTAATTCAAGCGCCTGAAATAATAAACTGAGTGTTTTTTCAGGTTCGCCCATATCACGATAAAGAGTTGCTGTATTACCCAGAAGTATTGCTATTCCAAGAGTATCATTAAGTTTTTTTGCAAGCTTAAGTGCGATTTCATTCATTTTTAGGGCTTGTGTATATTGGTCTTGTTTTTGATGCCAAACCCCTAACATATGGTAATAAAATAAAATGCCGGTATCATCTTCAAGTATCTCTGAAAGTGTTAAAGCTTTATTGTAATAAACAAGTGCTTCGTCATATTTTTGATTCAATATCAGTACTTGCCCAATATTAAAAAGACTATTCTGTGTTCCGCGCTGGTTATTATTTTCCTCGGCAATTTGTAATGACTTATAATAATTTTCAACTGCTAAATTATAATTGCCAAGTTGTTCATATATAATACCAAAAAAACTGTAACACGAACCAGTTAAGTCAGAATAGGAATACTTTTCCGCAATGGATAGTGCTTTTGTATTATAATCAATAGATTTTTCGGCATCGCCAATAAACAAATAATATTTACTCATCAGAAGCAGGCCCCTGCTTTTCTGATAATTGTTCGAGAGCTGGTTGCTTAGTTCAAGTCCTTTTGATGCAAAACTGAAAACCTTATCCATTTCAGTTGTAGAAAGGTAGATTTCACCAAGTAGTAGATTGCTTTCAATTATTCCTAACAAATTATTAATTTGTTTAGCTAGATTAAGCGCTTTTTCACCAGTTTCGATTGCGCTTTCCGGCTGTGAAAATTTATACAAATATGCAAGTTGATTCAGAGTTTTTACTTTATCTTCTGCGGTAGATTTTAAAAGAATTTGATTCAGACTGTCTATTTTAGCCTGCTGAGAAGACATAAACTTTGATGAAAATAAAAGCAAGGCAAATAACGTTATAAATTCTTTTTTCATGAATGCAGGTTGTCGATACAATGAAAACATACAGCTTGTAAAAGTGTTCGAAATATGTAATCAGGTGTTTTGAACAAATTCTCTTATTATCTTCAATTTCCAAAAACATTTTAGCATTATTGATTTCCTGATGTAAGTCTTAAAAATTAAGGGATTAGTATCAATTAATATGTTGTGTTCAACTACAGAAATCGGACGTAAATTACATTCTTACCGAAACAAATTTTGCGCGTTGGATTTAAGGTTTATAAAAGCATGGTTTTGTTTTTTTGGGCTGTTTACGCTTTTTTTTAAAAAAGCAGGTAATAAACAATTAAGATCAGAATATGCGTAAATACTTTAAAATATTTAATATTTTTTTTCTATAGAAGCGCATTTCAAAATGAGGGAGACTGACTTTGAAATTCTAAATAAATAAAACTGTATCTGGAATTTGAGGTCAATTTACTAAATATTTGTATATTTATTTTGACAATCAGCCAATTGTTTAGATGACCTTGCGGGAATTAGATTACTTTTTATTGACAAGATTTATGGAAAATCAGGTTTCAATGGGTGATCAGTTTCTTAAGATTATCGATCAGGTAATCGAAGACAATCTTGATAATGAAAATTTTTCAATGTAAGAACTGGCTCTGCTTGTTGGATTATGCCTGAATGCCCTGAAGTTGGATCCTGATTGTGCAGAGCGCAGTCAATGGTGCCGTTCATGTATGGGTTGAACATCGGTTTGAAGGGGGGCACAAAAAATTTGTTTCGGCAATTACAGTTAAATCCAGCTTTTGTGTGACTTTTTTTTATGTGTTTAGTTGTTTTAAAATTTCAACTATATAATCCGGTTAAACTCCATATCGCACTACAATTCAATGGCCATTTATTAATTTTTTTTAATTTATTAATTATTAAAAACACAATATTGGATTTATTTATTACATTGTTCCGATTTTTCCTTAGAGAGCGATGTTCTTATTTAGCATTAATATTTTCACTTTTTTAAGTTATTGAAAAGATTTAATTGTTAATTACAAATAATCCTTTAGCAACCATGTTTATAATTAAAAAAAAGTTACTACTATTCTTGTTCATTCTTATTTCTTCCGGCATTTGCCGGGCACAGTTTATAGACAATTTTGATAATAAAGAGATTACAGGCTGGTTCTTTTTTACCGGTGACGGGGACGCAACTATGGATTTTATCCAAAAGGACGGTTATGCCCAAATTCTGGTAGATGCTACGAAAGATAAACACAATGTTTGGTGGGCAATTATTAAAAATGATGTGTCTGCTTCTCTTGATCTAGTTAAATTTAAAGATCCGTCCTATGAATTACGGGTGGAAGCTAGGGTACATGTAAGTAATGCCCCACGCCGGATTAATTTTATGATCAATACACAAAGAACAACAAATTTTCATGAACATCTTATGGAGTTTGATATTCCGGATACTTCCGGCTGGTATACCATCAGTATGACTACAAAAAATCTGGATGTTGTTCCGGGCGATACCCTTTATGTGCAGATGGGGGTGACCGATTGGGGCCCGGGCCGCTATTATGTAGACCTTGATTATTATCGCGCAGATGTTATAAATGTTAATATTGCCGGTCCGGATAAGGGTGAACCTTTACCCTATCATCCGCCTGTAGCGGATTTAAGTACGTTTTCAAATCATCTTAATGTAACACAGGATGCCTTGATTAATTCAAATTACCCGGATGTAAACTTTAACAACTGGTTTGTTGATGAAAACGAGGGCCATGCGCAGGTGTTGACCGTTAATGCAAATCAGTGGGCAATTTTACGATGGGACCTGGAACAATTTAAAAATGCGAAAGCTGACGGGCCCGGTATACTCGAATTTACAACTCAATCGGTAGCTAAAGGAGGAGATTATATCAGCTTTTATGGTGAAGACCTTGGTGTGGAGTTTGGTAAAATACGGATTATTGAAATTTTTGGCGGTGACCCGTTTTGGGACCAGCACAAAGTTACCTATAACAATTTTCTACAGGATTCTGATCTGACTGAAGTTTTTAATACGCAGATGATTTTTGACTTGGAACTGTCCGAAAAAAACGGGAGCAAGAGTTATATAACAATTTCAAGGCCGGTTATGCAGCGCCTGCTTGATGGTAAAACAAAAGGTTTGGTGTTGCGCCCATTAGGCGCCATAGATGCCTCTGTATATGATTCGGAAAACCTAAAAGGTGATGGGCCAAAATTACATTTTAATAATAAATAAAATCGGATCGTAATAAAACAACACTCGGATTTGGGAGAGAAAGATTACTTAGTAGTTGTTCCTCCCATTCGGGTGAAAAAAGCATCATTGGGTTCCCATAGTTCGACTTTGTTCCCTTCCGGATCCAAAAGATGCACAAATTTACCATATTCATATACCTCAATCTGATCTAACAGTATTGCCCCATTTTCTTTAAGCCTTTTTACCAGACCTTCGATATTCTGCACCCGGTAATTAATCATAAAATCTTTTTCTGAGGGTGCAAAGTACTCTGTACTTTCTTCAAACGGACTCCACCTGAGATAATTAATTTCTTCAGGTCTGTTTGCATTTCTGAATTCGAATGGAGAACCGTATTCATCCATGGCAAGCCCTAAGTTTTTGCCATACCATTCCCGTATTTCCTGAGGATTTTTTGATCGAAAGAAAATTCCGCCTATGCCCGTAACTTTGGGTATAGTGTCTTTTAATACAACCTCTTTTTGCAAGATATTACCAGTTGGTTTTTTAATATTATTTGATGGAGTATTGCAACTTATCAGGGCTATTTGAAGAAGCAGGATTTTTGTAATAATTTTCATATGACGTCGATTAATATTACACTCGAACCTGTAATAAACTTAGATTTGAGTAGTATAACATTGGTTATGTTTAGCAAGGTACAAAAAAGTGATAAAAATGCCGACGGGTAAAATTCTTTTTAAAATTGCTTTTAGACGGAAAGATTCCTATTTGATTTTATGGTGCATATAGCGGATTATAACACTTTAGATAAAGATGCTTTGTTTGATATATTGGGTTAAAACAACAGGTAAAATAACGATTTGACTTCTTTTTTTATCATTTGTTAAACATGCACATATAATAATATTCAAAAATCGTTAAATATACTGGTTAATCATTTTTAATAAATTGTCTTTGATAATCGGTTTTGAAATAAAATCGACACAACCGGATTTAAAAGCTTTCTCCCTGTCTTCCTGGGATATAAAAGCCGACTGGGCGACAATTGGGATTTCTTTACGCAGGGAACTTATAACCTCGGCAGCTTTATAACCATTCACCAAAGGCATATTAAGATCCATTAAGATTAAATCGATATCTCCCCGTTTTTTCACCCATTCAATGGCCTCCTGGCCATTTTTTGCATGGATCAATTCACCTGCACTGTTTTCAAGGAAGCGTTGAAGCAATAAATAACTCGATAAATCATCTTCGGCAATTAAAACGATAGATTTTTTTGAACGTACTTTCTTTAATAAATTCTGATCCTCTTTCTTTTCCAGATCATTCTGCAAGGGTAATATAAAATAAAATACAGATCCTTTACCCGGTTCGGATTCAACCCGGATACTGCCTCCCAGCATTTCCACATAGGCCTTTGAAATTGGCAGGCCAAGGCCATTGCCGCCATATAATGTTTTTCCTTGTTGTTTTACTTTCCAGAATTGTTCGAAAATTTTGGTCTGGTTGCCTGGATCTATCCCAATACCGGTATCCTTAATGTAAAATTCAATTCCCTGGTCAACCAGATTATATCCGATTTCTATCCGGCCATTTTTAGTAAACTTGTTGGCGTTATCCAATAAACAGGATAGAATTTTTTTAAACTTTGTAAGGTCCGTATATAGTGCATCTTTCCCATCATTCAATGAGATTTTTCCTTTAACAATTTTATTCGATGTTATTATATGGTTATATTCCAGCATTAAAAAGTCTATTGTTTCGTTGATGGAGATCCAATTATATACAATGCGCACCTGTTGGCTTTCAATGATAGAAACATTTAAAATATTATCAATGATATTGGTGAGTTGAATCCCGCTATTTTCAATAATCGCCAGATATTCTCCAAACTTATCCTTATCCTGATCCTTATCCTTATCAACTTCCCTTAAGAGTTCCGTGAATCCAATGATTCCATTTAAGGGTGTCCGAACTTCATGTGAAATATTGGATAAAAATGCAGCTTTGAGCCTGTTGGATTGTTCCGCTTTTTCAAGTGCAATTTTAAGCTGTTCCGATTTAATCTCAATTGCAGAAGTTAAAGCTTTTTCTTTGTTCAGGCTTTTTTTAATCCTCTTAAGCTGAAAAGCTAAAACCAGAATAAAAGTAATAAGCAACAAAATTGTAATTCCAAGCAGGGAGTAAAACAACTTATTTTTTAATATAAAATCATAAGGCAGATTAATAATTTCTGAACCTGCAGGAAATCGGGACAATTTAATTCCTTGTTTTTTTGCAACTTTATAATCATACATATAACGTGTATCGCCTGAGATAACAGGTATTGAATCTACTGATTTTCCGGAAAGTATAGTCTGGGCAATCTCGCTTACTTTAATTCCATGCTGATATGCATTTGTTACCCGTCCACCGACAATTCCTTTTCCGAGGTAGAAATCCCACACGCTGTAAATGGGCACCGAACAATAAGGCGTAAGGTAATCCAGAATTATATCATATGAAAAGTTGTTTCCTTCCCGGTCAAAATTAAAAAGCAACATAAGTACAACATCATCCGGATTTAAAACTGTTAGTCTGTTTTGTAATTCCCCGAGGGTATAATCTGTCAGAAATTCATACCTCACACCGGGAAAATTTAAGTTGATGGTTTCCGTAAGTTCCTTTGTAAGGCTCCTGCCGGTAATAGACCTGTCATTGATAATATACAATTTATTATACGTTGGATGCAGAGAGAAAATAGTTTTCAGGTTATCTTCAAAATCCACATCTTCCATTATTCCGGTAAATCCTTTTGGGATTGAATCGCAATAGTTAAGGCCGCAAAAAACCACGGGTATTCCTTTAAAAAATTCATTGTGATGTACCGAAAGAAAGTCAAACGCTGCATTATCAACGCTAATAATCAGATCGATTTTGATGTTTTGATATTTTGAAAACAGAAAATTCTTATATATCTGAAGATAAGACTCATCTTCAAGATGTTTTGTGTCCATGTATTCAAACCTCAAATCCAAATTGTGATGGTACTCATTTTGAAATGTTTCCAGAATACCCTTATTTATATTGTCGTTCCAGCTCTGCCCGCTGTTATATGAATGCAATACCAGTATATTTAAAGTATTAGCCTTTATGTTTCCACTGTAAAACATAAAACCTAAGAATGTCAGTACAATGGAGAAATACCTGAAAACAACAAATCCCATCCTATAGCCGCATTTCCTGATCATTCACAATAATAGTTGTTACTGAAAATAGATGTCAATTAATTTTCAATATACGAAAAAATCATGAATTCGGTTCATAAGTAAACTTATCAAAAACTGATAGTAATAAATCATGTTGTGACTGAGTAGCAGGGAATACGACCCGGAGTTTGCCATACCCGAACAAGGACTACTTGATTTATTTTGGATCTACTACCTTTTAGTTTCTTTTGATATGTTGTGTTCATGGACAAAAACTCCTGCATCCATGTAAAGGTTAATATTTCTACCCGGATTTTGCGAGAAAAAAAAGGTTTCCCGCAGGACGGGAAACCAGTTTTATTTTTTAATCCACAACACGGCTATCGGGTGTATAAAGGTTAAAACTCAATCCGGTAATTGATGGTGGGCAATAATCCCAACTGTGTCCAGGTTTCTATTTTTTGTTCTGTTTCGTTCCAGTAATCGCCTGTAACATTCAGCGCATTGCTTACATTCTGAATATCCAGTTCCCAGGTGCGGGTACTTTTCTTTTTATTACGCCGGAAGCTTATTTTCAGGTCCATGCGCATATAATCTTCCCGTTTTTTGCCAAACGTTTGTGATTCATCCCGTACGGTATATCCTTTTATTACAGACTCTTCCTGATCAATAGGTGTATACCACTGACCACCGGCATACGATCCGCGGACATTCACATTAATCGAGGAGTTTTTTGTCTTTCCCACGGGAAATTCCTTTCCGCCCACAACATTAAATATATAATTGTTGTTAAACCGGGTATTGTATTCCACACCATTTAGCGGAGCGTATTTCGACTCAAATACAGAGCCTGTAATTAAAAAGTAGTACCGCTGTGCAAAATATTTATCCAAAGACAGTTCCGCACCATAAGTTGTCCCGGTACCCTCGTTCACCAGGTCCCTGATAATGTATCCGTCGGATTGGTTTAAAATGCTGTAGGTACTATTCGGGTCCTTATCAACCGGAACATTATACAGTTCCTGGTAATACCCCTCCATTTTAAAATTCAGATTTTGAGAAACCCGGAACTCATATCCTGCAACATAATGGCGGGCATGAAGAAAATCAAGGCCTTTATTATTTTGTGCCAGGCTGCCGTCTTCCAAACGTTCACGAAGCAGGTACAAGGAGATATTATCGGTACGGCTGTGCAGTCCGAATCCTGCGGTTATTGCCTGCCTGTCGGTAAATTGCCAACGCATACCCAGTCTTGGTTCCACGGCATAATTACCATTCAGGTCAAGATATTTGGCATGCATACCGGTATTAAATGTAAGACTTTCAACGGGACGGTATTTCCAGTTTACAAATCCCTGCACAAGCGTAGAATTCCCCTGATCGTCAAGTGTGCGGTACAATACATTTTCATCCCAATCGAAATCGTCCATAACAAGGTTGTAAGCCAGAATTTTACCGGTTATACCGAGTTTCAGGGTATGTTTGGCAGAAAATTTATGGCTTAAAGTTGTACTTGCCGTATAGGTAGTATAGATAAAATCATCATACCCTTTTTGGATCCAGGGTTCAGACTTTTCGTTTTCAAATTCAAAATATTTCCAGTTGTTGGTAGATCCCGAAAAAGAAAGAGAAGACTTGAGATATGTTTTGCTGTTCAACGGCAGGATATGGTTAAAACCCATAATCCCCATGTTGGCTGCAAAATCCTGCTTCCAGTCTGTTTCATCAAAGAATATTGTACTTAAGCCACCGATGCCAAACAGTTGGAAGGTACCAAAACGGGCGGTAGGAACATATAGATTGAATGTCAAATCCTGGAATTTTGGTACTGCATCTCCGGCAACTTTTATCCCGGTGCGGTTCAGCAGATCGAGTGATGAATACCGGTAGTTCACCAGGTACGACGCAGAATTCTCTTTTGTAAAAGGCCCCTCGGCTGTAAGATCGGATCCAATAATTCCCAGTTGAGCGGTGAACTCATGCTTTTTGTCATTTCCTTTTCGCAGGTGTATATCAAACACACCGGAATAGGATTCTCCATAATCAGCCGGAAATGCTCCTGTAAAAAAATCACAATTATCGAGGGTAGAGTTATTTAAAATGCTTATCGGGCCTCCTGTTGCGCCTTCGTTGGCAAAATGATTTGGATTCGGTACATCCACCCCTTCGAGGCGCCACTGCATCCCACGCGGTGAATTTCCACGGATTATAATATCGTTATTCCCGTCAGGATCGCCCATTACCCCTGCATATGAAGAAACCAGGCGTGATGGATCATTTAAACTTCCGGCAAAACGCCGGGTTTCTTCAACAGTGATTGATCGTGCGCTGACAATGGCCATATCATTTATGGCCTCGCCCTTATTTTTCCGGGCAGTTATTACCACTTCTTCCAGTTGTTGCACCGATTCGGTCAGCTCCAGGTTAAGGATCACTTCTTTGCCGGCGCCCAGAAGTACGTTAGGTATTAGTTTGGTTTCGTAGCCAATATAAGAAACCCCAATGTTATAGCGGCCTATCGGCAAGGCTTTAAAACTGAAGATTCCCTCATTGTCGGTAATGGTCCCGATGATTGGGTCGGACCCTTCAATAAAAAGGGTAACACCGATTAAGGGGGCTTTCGAATCGATATCCACAATCCTGCCCCGGATGGTCTGTTTTAATGATTGGGCTTCTGAGACTCTTCCATATAACAGACAGAAAATAACGGCAAGTGTACTCATCCATTTCATAGTTTCATAATTTTTAATTTCAGGTGTTTTTGTAATTTACATTTAATGACACCCAAAATTTTGCCGGGTTGCATCCTTAATAAAAATTTAAGATTAGGCTGGTTTGTTTGCAGTAATTTTTTAATAGACCGGAAACTCAGCAAATATCTTAAGCAGAGAAGAAAACAAGTAAAAAAAGTCTGGTAAACAGATTATCCATCCGGAAATGCGGCAAAGATTTAGAAGCTTCGCCGGGCAATAAATCCTATATCAGAAGGATACTAATTTTTAAACAAAATATAAGCATTAAGGGAACAAGCAATCAGCAACCAGATCAAGTAGGGTAAAATGAGTAAAGACCGTATTTTAAGTTCTGAAAAATAAGCAAACAGCATGTAAGCAATAATCAGCGTAAGAGCAAGAATTATAATCAGTGCCGGTAGTACAAGGTGAAATTTAAAAAATACAGGATTCCATGACACATTAATAATCCACTGAAGGATGAATAGGAAAATTAACCAACTTCGGGTATTTGTGTTTTGCCATGCATAGGCCATATATACTGCAAAAAAAATCATAAGACTGGCCCATGCTGCTCCAAATACCCAGCCCGGCGGTGTCCAGGGAGCTTTATTCAGATTTACATACCAATCGGATGCGGGCCCTTCACCCATAAGCATTCCTCCGATTCCCAAAGCACCGAAATTCAAAATAAGAAACACAATTATTTTGTACCACATACATATTTATTTTAAGTTGTTCTTTAATTTTTCAATATACAATATACAATATACTTTTGACAAGCCTGTATTCCAGGGAATAAAAATCTGAACACTTTAGAAATACGGCAGGCCGGGATTGTTGCATAGTTTATTTAAATAATTTTTTTTGGCTTTGGAACAGCATATTCACATCAAAATAGAACCCCTTTATACCATAGTCGTTTTCGGTTACTTCCAGATAATCACATCCTTTTTTTGTAAGAGACTGACTGCTGCCAAATTGAAACCCCAGGGCACCGAGTAAATCATATTCATCACCAACAGATATAACATGCCATGCTGTTTTCTCTTTCTTACCATCTCCTGTGGATAAAATGGTCTCAATAAGCATATTTAATTTATAGTCTGTTTGAAATGCTGCCAACGTATCTCCAAGCTGGAAATAAGAATAAGCCAGGGTGTTTAAGTCACGCAAATTAAACGGAAATTCGTCCAGAATATGCTCTTCAAAACGAATAATGTTTTTAAAATCGTTATGATCTAAATTATCCTGCCGGAGTATCAGGTTCAGACTATTGGTATAATCTGACTGGCCATATGCTGAATAGGACTCATTAAAAAGATATCCATAATACAAAATTCTATAATCCTGCAAGGATAAGGTGGTGTCAGAATTCTTGTATCGAACGAAAATTTCCGGGTAATAATATTCCGAATCTTTATCAGAAATAATTTTTTCTATTTCTGTATAATCAGGCTTTTTAAAATTATTTTCCTGACAAAGAGTAATAGTAAAGATAATAGTGAGGAAAAATAAAGTAACGGTTGCTTTCATAATTGTATAGTTGAATTGTAAATGTAATTTATTTAATATAAAACAAGCGGATCATATTTTTTTGTGCTTCTTTCAATGTTCTGTAATGATTTAAAAGCATTTAAAACCTGATTACAAAATTATCTTTTAGTCATTTTCTAAACCCCAGACCTATTTTTATTCCAAGAGCTGTTAATCTGAGAGGATAATCGTTTTTTTCAAAAGAAATTAAATTAAAAACCCATAATCGTGGTTCAAGTTTAAAATACAGCGTTTCACTTAAATTCAATTTTTGTCCATATGCAAATGATATCCCTATTCCGGTTTGATCATCAATCCAACTTTGACTGTCCCTCCCGAGTTGAAAATCGATAATCGGGTCAAACGACAAATAATTTCCCTTTGTAAGGTTCAGCGCTGACTTTAAATTCATTGAAATTATCTGAATAGTTTCTGTGTGGCTTGGCTCGACTATATTAGGATCTGTAAATTCAGGATTAAATTTAAGTATTCCCAAATGATACCCGATTCCAACTCCAATTGAAATCTTTTTATCACTGATCCATTCATATTCCAGGGAGGTTGAAATACCAGGTTTTGCTGTTACAGATGAACCCCCATCTACTATTTGGTAATAAGTTGCTGTATTAATAGTTGGCGACAATGAAATAGATAATTCCTGCCCGAAACCTACAATAGGAAGGAATATTCCTATAACTAAAATAAGTGTTTTTTTATCAAATGTTTAATTTTCATTGTGCTTAACATTTTGCATTAAATCATTCAAGCGCATTTCGCAGTATATTGAGTAATTCCGGTACACGTGCATAAGCATCGGACTCATCCTCTTTTACAGAAATAGTAAGTGTTCCAATGCTCCTTGAATTCTTAAACAATCATTTCGAATTTAGTAACAGGCTGTTATAAAAATACAAAAGTTTCGGTTATCTTGTGTCGTCCGAAAAATAGTATACAGGTTTTAACTTCAATTAATTTTTGTTGAATACATTGTTTCCAGTCAATAATTCTACCTTAATAATTATATATGTATCTTTAGCCCGGTATTATTAATCGCAATTTTATAATAGTAACAGATTTATTATTTTAAAATTAAAACAAACATTTATGAATTCTCATTTAAAACTTTCAGCAGTTATTTTACTTACAATTACCACATTAACCGGAAAGGCCCGGACCATTGATCCCAATTATGAAGTGGCCAACTGGAAAGGTTTCTGCAATGCGGCAATAACCTACACCTTTGATGATGCTTGTCCGAACCAGTATTCTATTGCCATCCCGATGTTAAACGAATTTAATTTTGATGCAACCTTTTTTCCGGTAATTAACTGGTCACCCAGCTGGTCATCTTTTCAAACCGCCGTAAATCAGGGCCATGAAGTGGGAAGCCACACAGTAAGTCATACGGATCTAAGCACGTTATCTTCTGCTGCTCAGGAAGATGAGTTAAGCGATTCTAAAAATCAGATAAATACCAATATTACCGGGCAAAGCTGTTTAACAATTGCCTATCCTTTCTGTGCACCTGCTACAGTATCCATCACCAACCAGTATTATATTGCCGCCCGACATTGTCAGGGAAATATCGAAAGTACCACCCCCGGTAATTTTTATAGTATCAGTTCCATAATTTGTGGAAGCCTTGGGTCGGTTAAAACAACACTTGATTTCAAAAACAAGGCTGACGCGGCTGCAGCTTCATCGGGTTGGGCAGTTTATCTTATCCATGGGCTTAATACTGAAGCTGACGGATATTCTCCTTTATCATCCGACACGCTTCGTAAAAGCCTGGAATACCTGGATGCTCACCGGAATAAATTCTGGGTATCTACATTTGTAAATGTTACCCGGTATATCAAAGAGCGCAACAATGTTTCGGTGACTGAACTGGAGGCTAAGGAAGATACTGTAAGGTTGCAGGTAACTGATAACCTGGATGACCTGATCTATAATTACCCGATAACCATTAGGCGGGTACTTCCCCAGGGCTGGAGCTCTGCTATTGTAACACAGAATGGCCAGGCTGTTAGTTCCCGCATTAAGGAGATTAGTTCAGTCGGTTATGTGGAATTTGATGTTATTCCGGATGGGGGGAATATTATTCTTTCCAAACAAATTGCATCAGGTATAGAAGACCTGGAAGGCAAAATAACAGATAAAGAGTTCAGGGCCTGGACAGCCTCAGGCGATTTGATGTTTACAATACCCGAAATACCCGGAGAAAATTTGAAGGGTCAGCTATTCGATATTACAGGTAAACTTTTAAGGACCGGTAACCTGCAAAACAGTGCCGGAGAGGCGGTGAAATTCAGTTTATCTGATAATCCTGTAAACCCCGGTATTTATCTGTTCCGTGTTTCTGATGCTACCCGTTCCTGGACACAGCAAATTGTTTTTTAATAGTTTTTAATACCTGTTTCAGGGATTACTAAATGAAATAAAATACATATTGTACCTGTTACCTAAATCGAAAAAAACAGGTACCTTTATTAGCATTATAATAATTAAGAACTATTAATTTATTTAAAAATGAATCGGAAAAACACCAGTATTTGCAGATATACAATTGCCCTGCTATTATTAATACCTGTTTTAACTTACAGCAATGTTACACTGCCAAAGCTTATTAGCGATGGTTTAGTGCTTCAGCGGGATGCAGAAGTTAAAATCTGGGGCTGGGCGGATAGTTTAGAACAAGTTCGTGTAGATTTTCTTGATTCAACCTATCAGACCAGGGCAAATGAAACGGGAGAGTGGAATATAATTCTCGCCCCTTTGAAAGCCAGCGGGCCGCACTCTATGAAGATTCAGGCAAATAATACCATTACATTAAATAATATTTTAGTTGGCGATGTTTGGATATGTTCGGGCCAGTCAAATATGGAACTTAATATGGAGCGGGCCAGACCCCTTTATGAAACGGAAATTGCGAATTCAAAAAATGAATATATCCGGTATTTTGAAGTTCCCCGGAGATATAACTTTAATGCACCTCAAAAAGATTTGGTTTACGGACATTGGCTGGAAGCAAATCCTAAAAACTTGTTGAGGTTTTCAGCAGTATCCTATTTTTTTGCTCTTGAATTGTATAACAAATACCATGTACCCGTAGGTCTTATTAATACGGCACTCGGGGGTTCACCTGTTGAAGCCTGGATCAGCGAGGATGCGATAAAGGTTTTTCCCAAATATTATGAAGAACTACAGCAATTTAAAAATGCTGCATTAATTGAAGAAATAGAAGCAAAAGACAACAAACGATCGACCGAATGGTATAGCAGGCTTTGGAAAAATGATGAAGGTTATAAAAATCCTGAACAACCTTGGTATAGTCCAAACCTGAATACTGAAGATTGGCAGACTATGCAGGTTCCCGGATTCTGGGCCGATGAAGAAACAGGGGATGTAAACGGGGTACTCTGGTTCAGGAAAAATATTAATGTGCCAGCATCTATGGCCGGAAAGCAGGCAAAGTTACTGCTTGGCAGAATTGTGGACGCCGATTCGGTATATGTTAACGGAACATTTGTGGGAACAGTTAGTTATCAGTATCCTCCGCGCCGGTATGTTGTCCCTGAAGGTGTGCTTAAAGCAGGAGAAAACAGCATTGTAGTGCGGGTGATCAGTAATATCGGGAAAGGTGGGTTTATTAAAGACAAACCATACGAATTGAGTGTTGATGAACAGAAAATCGATTTAACCGGCGAATGGAAATATAAATTAGGTGCAAAAATGGAACCGCTGGAAGGCCCGACCTTTATTCGCTGGAAACCGGTAGGCCTTTTTAATGCCATGATAGCCCCCTTGTTGAATTATCCCATAAAAGGAGTAATCTGGTACCAGGGCGAGTCGAACGCAGACCGGTCAGAAGAATACCAAGACTTATTTTCAACGCTTATTACAAACTGGAGAGAAAAATGGCAACAGGGCGATTTTCCGTTTTTATTTGTGCAGCTGCCCAATTTTATGGAAGCCAAAGATCAGCCTTCGGAAAGCGATTGGGCACTTTTACGCGAAGCCCAGCAAAAAACGCTGGCATTACCGAATACTGCTATGGCAGTGGCCATTGATATTGGAGAATGGAACGATATTCATCCCCTCAATAAAAAGGATGTGGCCTACAGGCTGGGGCTGGCTGCTGAAAAAGTGGCTTATAATAATAATGAAATTATGTATTCAGGTCCGGTTTACGAGTCGATGAAAATAAAAAAGAATAAAATTATCCTTTCGTTTTCGAATACAGGCAGCGGACTGGAAGCCAAAGGAGGAGGGGAGCTAAAGAATTTTGCCATAGCCGGCGCCGATAAGAAATTTATATGGGCAGAAGCCAAAATAAAAAATAATACCATTATTGTTTGGAATACTTCTGTAAACAAACCTGTGGCCGTAAGATATGCCTGGGCCGATAATCCCGATGGGGCTAATTTATATAATAAAGAAGGATTACCGGCCTCACCGTTCAGGACGGATAGCTGGTAATGTGTGAGAATGAATGTCTTTATGAATAAAGCCGGGGAGTATTACTTCGGGATTGGATTTTCTATTAATTGTCTTATTTAATTTCTTTTGATTCCGGAATCAGACAATAAAAAAAATAAATAGTACTATCCTTAAAATAAAAGCGTACCTTTACCAAAATTTAGATTTGAGAAATCGCGCTTTTATTTACTAATACCTCTCACACTCTTTAGTTCATTACTGCTCTTTTTTTTAAATCCTTTTATTAAAACTTTTAGTAACGGGTGTTTTTAAACGTTCTGCTTGTTTGGGTAAGGAACATAATCGGATATGCTGTAATATTTTTATAGCAGACTGTAAGTTTCTGCTGAAAAGTAAAACTGCCGGGTTATTAAAAAATTAACAATTTAATTTATACAACAATGAACATTTATGTAGGAAACCTTGATTACAAGGTAGATGAAAGTGACCTCTCGGATATTTTCGAAGAGTATGGAACAGTAAGTTCCTCTAAAATTATTATGGACAAATTTAGTGGCAGAAGCAAAGGTTTTGGTTTTGTAACCATGGATGACAAGGAGGAAGCAAATACTGCCATAAAAGAGTTAAACGGCGCCACATACGAAAACAGAGAAATTATTGTGAATGAGGCAAGACCAAGAAAAGAAAATTTTAATAATTAATGAACAATAATGATGACTAAAGGAAAAATTAAATGGTACAACGAAGCTAAAGGATTTGGTTTTATTGAATCCGAAAATGGCGACGATATTTTTGTACACAGATCAGGACTAACAAACTCTTACAATCGGCTCCAGCCGGAACAGGCTGTGGTTTTTGAAATTAAACAGGGTGAGAAAGGCCTGATTGCAGTTAACGTTGAATCTGAAAATTAATATTCAATATATTGAAATCTTTTAATATAGGAGATCTTAAAATACCCGTTCCGATCGTACAGGGAGGAATGGGTATTGGTATTTCCCTGTCGGGGCTTGCTTCGGCAGTGGCAAATATGGGTGGTATTGGTGTTATTTCTACAGTAGGAATAGGTTTCATTAACAGAGATATCAAGATCAGTCTCAGGAACAGTCATATTGATGCTATTCGCAATGAAATAAGAAAAGCACGCGAGAAAACCCTGGGGGTGCTCGGGGTAAATATTATGTCGGTGATAACGAATTTTGCCGACATGGTAAAAACTTCAATTGAAGAAGGAATTGATGTTATTTTCTCCGGCGCCGGTTTACCCCTTGACCTGCCCAAATATCTGAGTAAGGGGATAAAAACAAAGCTTGTGCCCATTGTTTCTTCCGGGCGTGCAGCATCCATATTATGCAGTAAATGGAAGCAGAATTATGATTATTTACCTGATGCGCTTGTTGTTGAAGGACCGGAAGCGGGCGGACATCTGGGGTTTAAACCCGATGAACTGAAAAACGAAAGCAACACCCTGAAAAATCTGGTAGCTAGTGTACTGGAAGTGGCAAAGGAAATGAAAGCAAAATATAATAAAGACATACCTGTTATAGCCGCCGGAGGAATATATTCCGGTTCGGATATGTATAAGATTATGAAAGACGGAGCGTCTGCAGTGCAATTGGGCACCCGTTTTGTAGCTACCGAAGAATGTGATGCTTCTGTTGAATTTAAGAATGCATTTATTCATGCCCGCGAAGAGGATATACAAATAATTAAAAGCCCTGTAGGTATGCCCGGACGGTCAATTTTTAACCGGTTTTTGCATGATGCCAATGAAGGGAAAAAAAGACCTGCAGTATGTAAATATAATTGTATTAAATCGTGCGATCCCAAAACCACATCGTTCTGTATTGCCGAAGCACTTTTAGCTGCTTACCACGGTAACCTTGACAATGGATTTGTTTTTACCGGTTCGAATGCAGGTAAGGTTTTTGAGATTTCAACTGTAAAAAATATTTTTACGGAACTCGAAAATGAATACGGGCAGGCTGAAAAGGAAAACATTTCTGAATAAATTTCCCGGAATGGTCCGGGTAAATATACACACACTTTTTTGTTTTCGACCGGTTATAGTTAAATACTATAATATTTTTACCGATAGAATTCAAAAGTAGATAAAAACCAGTTCTAATGCGGCAATTAGTAATTACACAACAAATTACTCAGCGAAATGAAGAATCTATTAACAGATACTTTCAGGAGATCACCAAATATTCAATGATCTCGGCTGAGGAGGAGGTTGAATTATCGACCCGTATTAAAAAAGGTGATAAGGATGCCCTTGAAAAACTGGTAGTTGCCAATCTGCGCTTTGTAGTCTCCGTAGCCAAACAATATCAGAACAAGGGATTGTCATTCTCTGATTTAATTAATGAAGGGAATTTCGGGCTGGTAAAAGCTGCGAAGAAGTTCGATGCCACCCGCGGGTTTAAGTTTATTTCTTATGCGGTATGGTGGATACGGCAATCTATTATTCAGGCGCTTTCAAATCAGACCAGGATTGTACATTTGCCATTAAACAGGATATCGGCGATAAATAAAATTGCCAGGGCAGTACCTCTTCTGGAACAGGAATTTGAGCGGGAACCTACTGACACTGAAATATCAGAATTTCTTGAATTATCTGATCAGGAAGTTCAATATGCAAACCATATTAAGAAGCGGCAGATATCTTTTGATAAGCCGTTAAATTCGGATGGTGAGAGCGATTTTAGTTTATATGACCTGGTTCAGGCGGGCAATATTCCTTCACCGGATAATACCATGATGAAAGAATCTATAGAGACAGATATTAACCGGGCATTAAAAAAACTTTCTTCACGAGAAGGTTCAATTCTGACCATGTCTTTCGGATTGTTCAATACACAGGCCTGTTCTCTTCATGATATCGCGTTAAAATTCGGAATGTCTTCTGAACGGATACGGCAAATCAGGAGCAGGGGCTTAAGTAAACTAAAAAATCTCTTAAAAGAGAAACATGCTTATCAAGAATATTAATAACTTGGTAGTCTGAAAAAATAACATATAAAGTAAAAATTAATTTATGGGTAGATCACAAGAAACATTCAACAAAAAAGAAATACGAAATAAAAAAGAAAAAAAGAGAAAAGAAAAAGAAAAAAAACGCCTGGCCAAACGGGAAAAAGATAAAACCGGTGGCCTGGATGATATGATTGCCTATGTTGATGAGAATGGAATGATTACTTCCACTCCTCCGGATCCTGACAAGAAGAAAAAAGCTAAACTTGAAGATATAGAGGTGAGCGTACCCAAACGTGAAGCTGAAGAAGAGCCGGATCCGATTAGAAAAGGAAAAGTCACCTTTTTTAACGACTCCAAAGGATATGGATTTATTAAAGATGCCGAGACCCAGCAAAGTATTTTTGTACATGTTAATAGTTTCCTCGAAGATATCAGAGAGGGCGATGTGGTAAACTTTGAGGTTGTACCCGGACAAAAAGGACCGGCAGCAGCTAAGGTTCAGATATTTAAAGAAAGTAAATAAAAAATTTCAGGAGCTAGGATATAATAAGATTATTGTCCTAACACCTTTTTCGCATATTCTGTTAATTCTTTGTTTCCTGCAACCGGTTTAATGTTTTCCGGAAGTTCACAAATATGCCATTTTACCTGCCAGTGTAAAGTATCATCAGGTTCCAGCATTTCCTGCCGACCCTGGTTTTCAATTTCTATATACGGGAACTCCGGCGAAGCATAAATTTCAACTTCACCTTCACCCGGGGCAATATCCTTGGCCGGAATATTTTCAAATTTTTTAATGAACAAAAGCCGGCCCTGCACATGGGCAAGCCATCCTTCGGTGGATTCTGCAAAAAGCTTCTGGTTTTTACTCACGCTGTCGGCAACATGAATGTACCACAATACTCCATCAATAATGTTTATGGAATCCAGATTTGAATTGTTGTGGATTTTATTTTCTCCAATAGGGAAAAAGCTTAATTGTCCCGGAACACGTGTAACTTCCCAGGGCGCTGAAGGACGTGCCATATTTTTTTTATTTATTATGGAATAATTGATTACCAAAGAAGAATCGGTTTCATCAAAATAATATTCTTTCTGAAACTGCAATTCTAATCCCGGGTCTGTTTCACTTAACAAAACCAGCGATTTTTTTGTGTTTAGTACTTTATAGGGTGCATTATCCAGGATGGCAGGAGGGGGCCAGTCCCATTCATCCTGAGGTGACGACCAGAATGTTGAACCATAATTTTCAGGATGCACATCCTTTCCGGTCAGCAGTTCCCTGTCTCCCAGCATAAAGGATACTATTCTGCCACCGGCATTTTTATCGATCTGTACAGAAAGGTTTCCTAGGCTAATTTTATATTTTGCCTCAGATAACTGTTGTATACTTGTTTTTGTTGCCTGATTTTTTTGCTCTGAATTACAAGACATAGTAATAAATATTGACAATAGGATAATATATAAATAATATTTATGATAAAACATTTCTCGAAAATTAATAATGGAATTCCTTAAAAAATACTTGTAATAAATACAGGTTCTGCAATTTTAGGTATATATTCTGTTATTCTTGCTTTAAGCTTTGAATTTTTTGAGCTGGGTTTTTAATTCTTTATTTTCTTTAATCAGTTTCTCGTTATCCTGCAAAAGTTTGTCGTGAATTTTTTTAAATTCTTCCTCCCTTCGTGTAGCTTCTTCCTGTGTTGCCAGCATCTCTTCCATATTTTGTCTCATTTCTTCTTCCTGTGACTGGATTTCTTCTGCGTGCATGCGCGATTGTTCCAGTAATTGAGAAGTCCTTTCATTAGCCTGTAATGTGACCAGATGGGAGGTAATGGTTTCATTTAATTTTTCAATAAAATTTATTTTATAATTTTCGAGAGCAATAAAAGAAGTTAGTTCAATAACACCAATAACAGTATCATCCAGTCTAAGGGGAACCAACAAAGAAAATGAGGGGGACGCCTCACCCAGTCCGGACCTGAGTTTGGCATATGATTCAGGCAGGTTGTCAAGTTGAATAATCCGCTGTTCTTTAAAACACATACCAACCTGACCTTCTCCAACGAGAATTTTGGTATTATTGGTCCTGTCCTCATCAAGGGCATATCCGGCCATCAATTTTAAATACTGTTCGTTCTCATCTAAATCGTCGTACAGATAAATAACTCCCTGGGTGGTTTCAACGTAATTTACAAGATTAGAAATAATTGCATGACATAATTTTGTGAGATTATCTTTATTTTTGCTTAAAATATCACTGAATTTAACCATACCTTTATTGTACCATCTTTGCTCTTTTTCTGCAATTTCACGTTCTTTAAGTTCCTTCTCAATTTTTTCAACTTCACTTTTTTGTTGTTCCACAGTTTTTAATCCTTCCTGTATTTTTTGCTCCAGTATTTCTTTATCATGTTTTAAGTTTTTTTCTCTTTGCCTGATAAAATAATAAATAGAACCAGACAGCATTAAAATCATAAAACCAATAAACCAGGTGGTCTTCCAAAACGGTGGCACCACAGTAATTTTTAATGATACTCCTTCAGTATTCCATACATTATCGCTATTTGATCCGATAACCTTAAAGGTATATACTCCACCTTTTAAGTTTGTATAACTGACAAATCGCTTATCGGCCCCGGTATTGTGCCAGTCATTATCAAAACCTTCGAGTTTATATTTATATTGATTTTTTTCCGGATTTACAAAATCGAGGGCAGCAAATTCAAAACCAAATACATTTTGTTTATGGTTAAGTCTTAAATTACTGATTTCTCCAATCGTATTGTAAACTTTTTTCCTTCCATCCTTAGTTGGAATAGATTTTACAGGTTTGTTAAAAATTTGTAATTCTGTAATAACAATAGGAGGGATATGTGGATTATCCTGAATTTTTGATGGATTAATGATATTAAAGCCATTCATTCCCCCGAAATATAGTTCCCCGGCCCTGGTTTTACATTGTGAAGTGTAATTAAATTCGTTGCCCTGAAGGCCGTCGCTGACATCATAATTTTTAAATGAGTTTTTTTCCTGATCAAACTGTGAAAGTCCTTTATTAGTTGATATCCATAAGTTGCCCATATCATCTTCAAGAATGCCGTTAATGGAATTATCAGGCAGGCCGTCTTCTATGCGCAATACAGAAAAGGTAAAATCATCATAATTCAGTTTATTCAGTCCGTCACCTGTTCCAATCCATAAATTACCCTTGCTGTCTTCAAATATTCCTTTAACATCGTTATGACTGATACTTCTTATTTTTTCAGGATTATTTATAAATCGCGTGAATGTTTTGTTCTCCCTGTCAAATAGATTCAGGCCTTTATCTTCACTCCCTATCCATAAGTTGCCTTTACTATCCTCAAAAATAGTTTTAAGGTTGTTGCTGCTGATAGTATTCGGGTCCTGGGGATTGTTTCTTAAATGTGTAAATGTACCGGAGGCTTTATCGTAAATATCAAGACCGCCACCCATTAAACCAAAATAAATATTACCTGATTTATCGTCATAAATTGTCCACACGTTATTATGCCCGATAGAGGCAGGATTATTTGGATCTGGTCTGAAATGCTTAAAAGAATTAGTTTTTTCCTCGAATAAATTTACGCCCCCATTGTATGTACCGATCCAGATATTTCCTTCGCTGTCTTCGTTTACACAGGTTATAATATTTGTGCTGAGGCTGGAAGGATTTTCCGGATTATTCCTGTAATGTTCAAAAGAATTGTTGGAGCGATTAAAAACATCAACTCCGCCTCCGCTGGTTCCAATCCAAATACGGTTTTTGCTGTCTTCGAATATGGCCAGTACAATTTTAAAAGTGAGGCTGTTGGTGCTATTGGGATTATTAGTGAAATGCTCAAATTTGTATTTGAATTTATTATAATAGTTTATTCCCCCGCTATAGGTTCCTATCCACAATGTTTCCGAGTTATCCTGAAAAAAACAATATATGGCATCGGTGCTTATACCTTTGGTGTTTTTGGAATCGTACATTATATAATCAAAAGTTTCATACACCGGATCAAATATATTTATACCTCCTCCATCGGTCCCTACCCAAATTTTCCCGGATTCATCCTCGAAAAATGAAGTGATAATCTGGTTATTTAATCCGTTATTATTTGGGTCAAAAGGATACAAATTAAAAGATTTGGTTTTCCTGTTAAATTTATAGATTCCTTCCCCTTCAGCGCCAATCCAAATATTTCCGTTACTGTCTTCAAACAAAGTTTTGTCGAAAAACCCTCCTTTAAAATTTTCATTGCCTGTAAGATTTGGAATAAATTCAAAAGTTTCTTTTTCCCTGTTAAACAAATTTATTCCGGCGCCATCGGTGCCAACCCATATATTACCTTCAGTATCTTCGAGAATGGAATGAACCAGGCTATTGTGTAAAGAATTAAAATCATTTTCAGCATGTTGAAAATGTTTAAAAGTGTTGGTTTCTTTTTGATACAGATCGAGGCCGGAAGATGTGCCGATCCAAAGATTAAACTTGCTATCGAAAAGTATTGTTCTTACAAAATTATTTGAAATGCTTCCCGGATTATCCGGCTCATTCGAATAGGGAATAAAAATTTCGGAATTACGGATAAACTTGCTTAAACCATCCCCTCGTGTGCCGATCCAAAGGTTTCCTTCATCATCTTCATCTATGGAGATCACTACATTCCCTATCAGCGACAAGGAATCTTTAGGGTCGTGTTTGTATACTTTTATAGAGTAACCGTCGTATTTATTTAGCCCCTCGTTTGTTCCAAACCAAATAAAGCCTCTGCTGTCCTGAAAAATACAGTTAACAGTGCTTTGCGATAATCCATTGTTGGTTGTTATAAATTCAAAATTAATTTCGTATGCAGAAGTTATCCCGACTGCAAAAAACAGAAAAGCAATGAACATATAAAATCTTCTCATTAATCTTGGGTTTTTTTGATATTCTATGGTAAATGACTGCCAGAGTTTAGCTTTAAATTAATAAAAATTTAGTTATTAAAAAATCAGAGTCTTCAATTTTTCATCTGTAAAAAATTTAAAATGTTATGCATAGGAATCTAAACTGACTTTAGCATTCTGTTTCTTTATTATTAGCGATTGAACGAATTCATTTGAGAATTAGTTGGGATAATTTTGATTATTATTAACAATAAGGATATGGTATTTTCGAATACTATTTTTATTCCGGATTAAAGAAATTTATCAGTAAAAAAGCGAAAAGGATTATCCAATTCAGAAAAATAATTAAATTCTATATTTAACAAGGTTAATACCAATATTTCTTATGGAGATTTTAATGTACAATCGGGATGGTAAATATAAAATTACTTCCTTTTCCAATTTCACTTTCTGCCCATATTTTTCCATTGTGCTTTTCAATAAAATCCTTACAAAGTGATAATCCCAAACCTGTTCCTTTCTCTCCATTTGTTCCTACAGTTGAAAAAGTTTTATCTAAATGGAAAAGATTATTCACAATATTTTCAGGCATTCCCAATCCTGTGTCTTTTACAGAAAAAAGTATTGAGCCTTTTTCACGTTTAACGTTAATTGTTATTGTTCCTTTTTCAGGAGTATATTTTATGGCATTACTAAGCAGGTTTCGAACTACACCGTGTATCATTTCATAATCAGCTATTATTTCAACTGAGCTTTCCATATTAATAATAAGTTGGAGCTCTTTGCTTTTCAGGTTTTCCTCGTGCAATAACCCAACATCCTCAATCATTTCTTTTATACTGAATTTTCTCGGTTCAAATTTTATACGGTTGGTTTGTGACCGCGACCATTGCAGCAGGTTCTCCAGCAGCATATAAACCCTTTTTGCAGAATCGTACAAATTGGCGATATAGGTATTTCTTTTTTCTTCAGTTAATGTATCTTTTTTCAATTGAAGCAGTTCGGCAAAACCAAATATTGTGTTGAAAGGACTTTTAAGATCATGGGCAATGATGGAAAATAATTTATCCTTTGTTTTGTTTACGGTTTCCAGATGTTCATTCACGGTTTCCAGATATTCAGCCTGGCTTATTAAATCTTCCGACTGGCTTCTGAGAACTTCTGTTTGTTCTTCAATTTGCTGCTGTCGCTCTTCAAGCATAGTATTAGTTTCGTTTAACTGGTCTGACTGTTCAATTAACCTTTGCTGGTTGAGCCGTAGCTCGCTGGTTTGTTTTTCCACCAATTCTTCGAGTCTTATTTTCTGATTTTTAATGTTGTTATATCGTATTTTAATAAAACTGTAAGCAGAAAAACTAATAATTAAAACAATAATTATATTAAACCATATTGTTTTCCAAAAAGGAGGCAGGATGGTAATTTTTATGGCAACACCTTCATTATTCCAGACATTATCACTGTTTGATCCGATGACCTTAAAAATATATTCACCTCCATTGAGATTTGTATATGAGGCAAAGCGCTTATTTGCCGTGGTATAAATCCAGTCTTCATCAAAACCCTCTAGCATATATTTATACTGGTTTTTTTGTGGATTTGTAAAATCCAGGGCTGCAAATTCAAATCCAAACACATTTTGTTTATGAGTTAGTTCAATATTTTTTGTAACTCCTATTGTCTGGTAAATGGTTTTACGTCCATCTTTAGAGGGAACAAATTTTACCGGTTTATTATATATCTGAAAGGCAGTAAGTACAATAGGCGGAATATATGGATTATCTGTAATTTTTGCTGGATTAATACTATTAAAACCATTGGTGCCTCCAAAATACAATTCGCCGCTGCTGGCTTTACATTGTGAGGAAATGTTAAATTCGTTTCCCTGCAAGCCGTCTTTTATATCATAATTTGTAAATAGCCAGGTAGCAGCATTAAATCTTGATAATCCCTTGTTTGTGGTAATCCAAAGATTTCCTGAATTATCCTCTAACATTCCGTTAATGGCATTATCGGGCAGACCGTCGGAATCTCTGTAAACGGAAAAAGTGAAATTTTGATCGTTGAACAGGTTTAGACCTTCGCCTGTCCCAATCCATAAATTTCCAATATTGTCTTCATATATAATTCTAATATCATCACTGCTAATACTTCCTTCATTATGCGGATCGCTAAAGAATCTTCTGAAAGTTCCATTTTCCCTGTTCATTAAATTAAGCCCTTCACCTTCGCTGCCAATCCATAAATTACCTTTACTATCTTCAAAAATAATTCTCAGGTTATTACTGCTGATCGATGTAGTATCTTCCGGATTGTTTCTGAAATGAGTGAACTTACCTGATTTTTTATCAAAAAGATCGAGCCCGCCTCCCATTAAACCAAACCATAAATTACCCCGGCTGTCTTCATATACAGCCCATACATTATCGTAACCAAGGGAGAAGGGGTCATCAGGATCGTTTTTGAAATGACGGAAAGAATTAGTTTCCTCAATAAACAGGTTCGCACCTTCTCTGTAAGTACCCAGCCAGATATCTCCGTCACTATCCTTGTAAACACATATTACATCATCTGAACTGATGCTTGAAGGATCAGCTGGATTATGCCTGTAGTGAGTAAATGAATTTTCAACGGGATCAAAAATATTTGCCCCGCCACCACCGATTCCGAGCCATATCTGATTTTTACGGTCTTCACAAATAGACAATATTAATTTATCTGAAAGGCCGTTTGATTTATTCCGATCATAAGTATAAAGATCGAATTTATATTTGTACTTGTTATAATAATCAACCCCTCCGCTGTAAGTTCCTACCCACACCGTACCTGAACGGTCTTTATACAGAGAATATACTGCATTTGTGCTTATTCCCTGAATGTTTATTGGATCGTACAAAATATATTCGAAAGTTTCGGTGGAAGGGTCATATATATTGATGCCACCTCCATCAGTCCCTATCCAGATCTTACCTGTTTCATCTTCGAGGATAGAAGTGATGGTATTATTTTTAAGACCTGATTGGCCCGATCTTTTTCCATGTTGTTTAAACGTAAGGGTTTTGGTGTTGAAAAGGTAAATACCATCTCCTTCACGTCCGATCCATATATTTCCCTTGCTGTCGCAGTATAATTTTTTCCCAAAATATCGGCTGATATATTCAGGATTTTCCAGCGAATTGGGAATATATTCAAATTTTTCATTTTCCCGGTCAAACCGGCTTATTCCTGTTCCGATAGAACTCAGCCAAAGGTTACCCTGAGCATCCTCCACCAATGAATGTACATCATTATCATGTAATGAGGTTTCGTCTTCCTCTGCATGGATATACCGTTTAAAAGTACCGGTCTTTTTTTGATACAGGTTTAATCCTCCGGATGTTCCAATCCATAGGTTGTGCTGACTATCAAATAAGATGGTTTTAATAGAATTATTGGATATACTCTCAGGATTGTCAGGATCGTAAGTAAATGTAGTAAATGTTTCTTTAGCTCGATTAAATGTACTTAATCCATTCCGACGTGTACCGATCCATAAATTGCCGTCATTATCCTCATCTATAGTGATTACATCATTACCGGCAAGGGATAATGAATCCTTTGGATCGCGTTTATAGATTTTAAAAGAATACCCGTCATATTTGTTTAATCCATAATTTGTTCCAAACCATATATACCCCTTGCTATCCTGAAAGATACAATTTACCACATTTTGCGATAAGCCATCATTGGTAGTTAGATGGTCAAATTTAATATCATGGATGGCAGAAATTTTAAGCGGAATAAAAAGAAAAACTATAAACACACAAATCTTACTCATTAATATATTTTTAAATTTTCGATATTCTGCTACTACGGGTAAACTTAAGTTTGTGTTTAAATTAGTAATAAATATTTTACTAAAAAACCCGATAATTCTTTTTTAGTAATTTTTATTTGAAAGGGTAAACAATTGGGATTATAACTATTTTGCCAATTATTACATAATAATCTTAAATTGTATCAATGAGTTTTATAACAATAAAGTAAAAGGGTATAATGAAATTTTAGCGTCAGGCAAATCTAAGATAATGTTTTCTCATGGATCTATAAATGATATTAAATTTGTCTGTCTCCAACATAATCTGACTGATAAAATTTACAGAAATTGGTATGTACTTATTTATTTGATAATAAAACCTAAACGGTTTTTTATCCGGTAACATTGATATTCATTAATTTAATATGGGGATGCTAAACATAAAATTGCTCCCCTTTCCAATTGTACTTTCCACCCATATTTTTCCCCCGTGTTTTTCTACAAAGTCTTTGCACAATGTTAATCCCAAACCTGTTCCTTTTTCACCGTTTGTTCCAGCTGTTGAAAAGGTTTTATCTAATTTAAAAAGGTTATTTGCAATATTTTCAGGTATTCCCATTCCTGTATCCTTAAGAGAAAACTGAATAGAATTATTTTCTTGTTGTACGGTGATTGTTATGGTTCCCCTTTCAGGAGTAAATTTAATGGCATTACTTAGCAGGTTTCGAACAACACCGTGTATCATTTCATAATCGGCTGTTAATTCAATTGAGTCCTCCACAGTATAAATAAATTGAAGGTTTTTTCTTTTCAGGTTTTCCTTGTGCAATAATCCTATATCTTCAATCATCTCTTTTATTGTAAATTTTCTCGGTTCAAATTTTATACGGTTGGTTTGTGACCGCGACCATTGCAGCAGGTTCTCCAGCAGCATATAAACCCTTTTTGCCGAATCGTAGAGGTTGGCAATATATGTATTTCTTTTTTCTTCGGTTAATGAGTCTTTTTTTAGTTGAAGCAGTTCGGCAAAACCAAATATTGTGTTGAAAGGACTTTTAAGATCATGGGCAATAATAGAAAATAATTTGTCTTTAGATTTATTAACGGTTTCAAGGTGTTCATTCACGGTTTCCAAATATTCAGCCTGGCTTATTAAATCTTCCGACTGGCTTCTGAGAACTTCGGTTTGTTCTTCAATTTGCTGCTGCCGCTCTTCGAGCATTGTATTCGTCTCGTTTAACTGGTCAGATTGTTCTATTAATCTTTGCTGGTTGAGCCGTAGCTCGCTGGTTTGTTTCTCTACCAGATATTCAAGCTTTATTTTCTGATTCTTTATATTGTTATATCTAAACAAAATAATGCTTCCAACAGAGACACTAAGTAACAATAGTATTAATATTTTAAACCATAATGTTTTCCAGAAGGGTGGAAGTATAGTTATATTTATTGACACTCCTTCTGTATTCCAGATATTATCACTGTTCGATCCAATAACTTTAAATATATATTCACCTCCCTTAAGGTTGGTATAGGAGACATATCGTTTATTAGCATCGGTTTTATTCCAGTCATTTTCAAAACCTTCGAGTTTGTATTTATAATGATTTTTCCCCGGATTAATATAGTTCAGCGCAGCAAATTCAAAACCAAATACATTTTGTTTATAAGTTAGCATAATATTGCGAATCTCACTTATTGACTTGTATATGGTTTTATTATCCTCCTTAGTCCTGATGGTAATCACAGGCTTTCCATTAATCTGAAAATCGGTAAGGACAACAGGAGGGATATACGAATTGTCTATAATTGTGGAGGGATTGATAATATTAAATCCGTTCATTCCTCCAAAGTAGAGTTCTCCATTGCTGGTTTTACATTGTGAGGTGTAATTAAATTCGTTTCCCTGTAATCCATCGTTTATATCATAATTTCTGAAACTTTCTTGTTCCGGATTGTATCGTGAAAGCCCCTTATTTGTAGTGATCCAGAGATTTCCGTCTTCATCTTCCAAAATACCATTAATCGAATTATCCGGCAATCCGTTTTCTTTCCGGAGCACTGTAAAGGTAAAGTCTTCGTAATTTAATTTGTTTAATCCATCGCCTGTGCCAATCCATAAATTTCCTTTACTATCTTCATATATTATTCTAATATCATTATGACTGATACTTCCTTTTTTTTGCCGGTTGTAGGTGAATCTTTTAAAGGTTAAGTTCTCTCTGTCCATTAAATTGAGTCCACCACCTTCAGTACCAATCCATAGATTATTTTTACTGTCTTCAAAGATAGTAATCAGGTTGTTATAGCTGATGCTTGAAGGATCTTCAGGATTGTTTTTAAAATGTGAAAATATGCCGCTGGTTTTGTTGTAAATATCGAGACCACCGCCCAATAATAAAAAATATATATTACCTGAATTATCATCATAAACGGCCCATACATTATTATGACCGATTGATGCCGGATTGTTTGGATCATGTCGAAAGTTCTTAAACGAATGAGTTTTTTCATTATAAAGATTTACGCCTTCATTGTATGTGCCAATCCAGATATTCCCATCCCTGTCTTCGTTTATACAGGTAATTATATTTCCGCTGATACTGGCTGGTTTATCCGGATGGTGCTTGTGATGTATAAAGGAATTATCAGAACGATTAAATATATCCACTCCGCCTCCGCTTGTTCCTATCCAGATACGATTTTTACTATCCTCGAAAATATCTAAAACCACTTTAAATGAAAGGCTGTTACTGTTATTGGGATCGTTGGTATAATGTTCGAATTTATATTTTACTTTATTATAATAATTAACACCACCGCTATAGGTTCCAATCCAGATAGTACCTGCACGATCCTGATAAATACAATAGATGGCATCGGTACTTATTCCATTTGCGATTTTTGAATCGTACATAATGTATTCAAATGTTTCACTAACGGGATTAAAAATATTAATGCCGCCCCCATCGGTACCTAACCAAATATTACCAAATTCATCTTCGAAAAAGGAAGTAATAATTCCATTATTAAGACCTTTCAAATCGGGTAGATATCGGTAAAGAGAAAAGATCCTTGTTTTCTTATCAAATCGGTAAAGACCTTCTCCTTCAGCGCCAATCCAAATATTTCCTTTACGGTCTTCAAATAATGGTTTATCAAAAAATCCACCAACAAAATTATCATTGCCTGAATTATTAGGTATAAATTCAAAGTTTTTCTTTTCTCTGTTATACAGATTTAATCCGGCCCCATCAGTACCAATCCATAAATTTCCATCTGAATCTTCTAATATGGAATGCACAATATTATTATATAATGAATTCTTGTCATCCTTGTTGTGCCTTAAATGTTTGAAGGTGTTGGTTTCTTTTTGATACAGGTCAAGCCCTCCCCATGTTCCTATCCAAAGATTCTGATGACTGTCGAACAAGATTTTTTTTACTAAATTGTTAGAAATACCTTCTGGTTGATCGGGAAGGTTAATAAAAGGAATAAACTTTTCCGTGTTTCGGTCGAATTTACTCATTCCATGTCCTCGGGTTCCTATCCAAAGATTTCCTTCATCATCTTCGGCAATTGTAATAATAACATTGCTGACTAAGGACAAAGAGTCGTCAGGATCGTGTTTATATTCTTTAATTGAATAACCATCGTACCTGTTTAATCCGGCATTTGTTCCAAACCAAATAAAACCTCTGCTGTCCTGAAAGATACAACTTAATGTATTTGAAGATAACCCGTCATTTGATGTAATATGATCAAATTTTATATCATTAGTGATAGAAATCCGGGATATCAGCAACAGGAGGATAATAATCACACAAATTCTTCTCATCAATACAGGTTTACGTTAATATTCCTAAACAATAGAATTACATAAGTTTGAGTTTAATTTAGCAAAAAATAAGTTATTATTTTACCAGGCACCTGTTTTTTTCCTGATAAGGAAGTTATAGGATTTCTAATATCTTATGCTCGAAATTAATTTTACTATTCTTTGTGTAAAGGAACGGTCCATGCATTTGTGTTGATACAATGTAGTATCTTAGCTAAATCAAATTAAAAAACGGAAATTAATCTTACATGGAATTTACCATACTAAAAGATATCGTCATTATATTCGCCCTGTCGACTTTTGTAAATCTTATTTTTACAAAACTTAAGGTACCTACAATCATTGGATATATGATTACCGGTATAATTGCCGGGCCTCACTTATTAAAGCTCATCCATGCCCCGCACGAAATTGAGCTTATGGCCGAGATTGGTGTAGTGTTGCTGATGTTTACCATAGGTCTGGAGTTTTCTTTGCAACATCTGATGAAAATCCGAAAAGTAGTTTTTTTAGGAGGATTACTACAGGTAATGCTTACCGCAATTAGTTTCCTGTTTATTTCCATGTTTTACGGATTGTCATGGCAGGCCGCTTTGTTTGTTGGTTTTTTAACAGCTTTAAGCAGTACGGCTATTGTGTTAAAAACCTTACAGGAGCGATCGGAACTGACCTCAAATTATGGACGCACGGTTTTGGGTATTTTGATTTTTCAGGACCTGATGCTTGTTCCTCTTATATTATTTACCAATATATTAACCGGCAATGATGTTAACCTTTCGAAACAAATATTCATCCTTGCGCTTAAGGCAATGGGGATTTTTGCGTTTGTTTATGTTGGCAATAAATGGCTTATTCCTAAACTTTTATATTTTATAGCTGCCCGAAAAAATCAGGAACTATTCATGATGAGCATTTTGCTGATCTGTCTTGCAGTGGCACTGCTTACTTCTCAGCTTGGTATGTCGCTGGCTTTTGGAGCTTTTTTGGCAGGGTTGATGATAGCCGGATCAGATTACAGTCATAATACATTTGGTAATATGATTTCCTTTAAGGATACATTTACCAGCTTTTTCTTTGTCTCCATAGGTATGCTCCTTGATCTGGATTTTATATCAGACCATATAGGGATTGTTATAGGGACTCTGGCACTGGTGATGTTTGTTAAAACTTTTATAGCAGGAGGTACCGGATTTATTCTCGGACATACCTTCAGAGGAACTGTTTTGGTGGGCCTGGCGTTGAGCCAGTTGGGCGAATTTTCTTTTATACTGGCGAAGATTGGCCGCGGAGCTTCTTTAATTTCCGAATATTATTTTCAGTTGTTCCTGGCAGTAACTGTATTAAGTATGTCGCTATCTCCATTTCTGATAATGATTGCAAGACCGTTATCCAACCAGATGTTAAAGTTGCCACTTCCAAAATTTTGGGTGGAAGGAATATTCCCCATGAAGGAATTCCCGGTTCAGGAGCTAACGAATCACATGGTGATAATCGGGAAAGACATTCGGGCCCAAAAATTAGCTTTGATGGCGAAAAAGCAGGATATACCTCATATAGCTGTGGTTTTTGATCCTGTGGTGGTGCGGGATAAACAAAAAAACAACGAACCGGTAATTTATGGTGATGCTGTTAATGAACCAGTTTTACTGAAAGCGCATGTTGATAAAGCCGACATAGTGGTGGTATCAGTTGGGGATACAATTGCTGCCTCGGCCATTGTGGTAAAAGTACGTCAGCTTAACAAAAATGCAACCGTTCTGGCACGGGTGAAATATATTAACGACATGGAAGAGCTTTACAGGCAGGGAGCCACTCATGTTGTACCGGAAAAATTTGAAACTGCTATTGAACTGTTTAACCAGGTATTAAAAAAACGATTATTACCCCGAAGAGATACCATCAATATAATTAGTCGAATCCGTGATGATCATTATGGACTCTTCAGGGAGAATAACGGAACAGATAATAGTGCATTTTTCGAAGAATTGCCCGATTTTGAAATTAATGCTTACAAAGTGGAAGAAGGGGCCCCGGTAATTAATTTGTCACTTAAAGAAATACGGCTGCGAAAAGTAACCGGTGTTACGCTGCTGGCAGTTAAAAGGCAGGATAAAATTATTGAACATCCGGATGCTGATTATTCATTCTTGGCAGATGATTGTGTATATCTACTTGGCAGACCTGAACAACTGGCAAAGGCACAGGAGTTATTACTGGCAAATAGTTAAAATACCAACCTCACCGGAGAGAGCAGAAGGCACTTAGTTCCTGGTCATATTAAAGGCGTGATTCCATGAATTTTCAAACTTACCGGGAATACACCATTAAATACAAAGGGATTCAATAGCCCTTGCTGCTTCAGCAGCACCCATATCATCAGGTATAAAACCAAATTGAGATACGATTTGTTTTACTATTTCCATAGCATCAGTGTCATTAACTAGCATAAACATTGAGAGCTTTTCTTATAACTACCTGAAATCAGCTAATTTAATCTCATTTGCACCAACTGCATTTAACTGATATCAGCCGGTGAAAGCATCGCCATGAAAACAGGCAATTAAAAAATTTTCATTTATCTTTCGCAACCTTTCTTTAATTTTTAAAAAATTATGTTTCGACAATTTGAAATATTTCAAAAAGTTTTTATATTTGTCAAAACAACTTTACGAAAGTGAAAATTAACTAAATCATAAATAAATGAAAGATAAACTAAGAAGAATCTGTTTACTGCTAATGCTGATTTCTACTTATGCCTATGCTTCAGCACAAATCACAATCAATGGCAATGTTAGTTCAGCAGATGATAAGCAACCTTTGGCTGGTGCAAATATAACAGTAAAAGGTACAACTAACGGAGTAGTTACTGACCTTAGTGGTAATTTTACCATTCAGGTTGATTCACAGGAAGATATTTTAGTCTTTTCTTATGTGGGTTACAATTCAGAAGAAGTAACTGTTGGAGTACAAACGAATATTAAGCTTGTTCTGGTGCCGAATGTCGAATCGCTTGATGAGATAATCGTGATGGGTTATAATTCAAAAACCCGAAACGAAATTACAAGCGCAGTTACCGTTGTTTCGGGCGATAAGTTAAAAGATGTTACGGCGAACAACATAGGAACGATGTTGCAGGGTAAAGTGGCCGGTATTGAGGTAGTCGATGCTTCCGGGGCTCCTGGTTCCCAACCCGATATTCGCATACGTGGAATTTCTTCATTTAGTGCTCCTCAGGGTCCTCTTTATGTTGTTGATGGGATCATCGGGGGCAGTTTTGATCCCAATGATGTTGAAAGTATTACTGTACTAAAAGATGCCGGGGCAACCGCATTATACGGGTCACAAGCCAATGGTGGTGTTATAATTGTTCAGACAAAAACAGCACAATTCGGGAAAAATAAGTTTGAATTAAGGGCTACCAGTGGTATCCGAACTGCCGATCATGGTCATGTAAGAATGATGGACAGTGAGACCTTGTATAAATACCATAGAGAATATTTCCGGGATCCTACTTATTTTGTAGTAGACGACCGCAAATTCCTGGCTGTAAGGCCCGAATCGCTCAAAGAGATAAATACCGACTGGCTTGCAGAGACCTTTAAAACCGCACCGGTACATAACTATTATCTTGCTTCATCCGGTACCAGCGGTAAATTAAGATACTATATCGGTGGAACATATTATAATGAAACAGGCACTTTTATAAATACAGATTATAACAGGATTAATGCCAGAGCAAATACAACTTATAGTTTCACTGATAAAGTATCACTTACCAACAATATTAATCTCAATGGTTCTAAAACAAATGGTTACGAATACATGCATATATATTATTCTTATGTGAATATGCCTTGGGACAATCCGTACGATTCTGACGGAGAAGCCCGAAGTTATAAGAACGATGAGACTATATGGTCGAAAGATAAAATTAATCCTATCCAGGCAGCTGAAAACTCCGAATTTCTTTCAAAGGATTTTAGTGTGGATTATGACCTTGTATTAAACGTTGAGCTGCTTAGCTGGCTTTCATTTTCTTCCACAAACCGTTTAAGCCTTTATACTGGTTCATCTAAAACGTTCTATTCTAAAAAGGCCGATGATTTATCGTATACAGGAACTGGTTATATAAACGTTACGGATAATCTTAACTATGGTGGTATTTCGACAAACCTGTTAAAATTTAATTTTAAAATTTCAGACCATCGTATTAACGGATTAGCCGGATTCGAGACCCAAAAAGAAAATATGGAGTTTAACTCAACATCCGGTACAGGTATACCGGAAGGATTAAGTGCGCCTTCGGTGGCCTCCTCGCAGATCGAAATTGATGGTGCACCTAGTACAAGCATCTTACAATCGTTTATCAGCCAGGCTAATTATAATTTCAGGGAAACCTATTTTCTGACAGGTTCATTTCGTATTGACCAGTCATCAGCATTTAATCCAGACAACCGTACAGCTTATTTTCCAAGCGTTTCAGCAGCCTGGTTGGTAAGCAATGAGGGATTCCTGAAGGATAATAAAATTATCAATAATCTTAAGGTCAAGGCCAGTTGGGGTAAAACAGGGATGAAAGATATCGGGCCTTCTATGTATCTGGAACAATTTAAGTATACTACCCAAATAGACGGTCAATCAGCAGCAGTTCCGTTTCAAATGGCAAATGATAATCTAACCTGGGAACAAACAACACAAATGAATGCCGGTATTGAGCTGGGCATATTAAGCCGAGTAACATTGAATGCTGACTTTTACAACAATAATACCGAAAATCTTTTGGTATACAAGGATCTTCCGCCTTCAGGAGGGTTCAGGAAACAATGGCAAAACATCGGCCAGGTAAACAACAAAGGTATTGACCTTTCTATAAGTACAACGAATATTGCAACCAGCAAATTCACATGGACAACCGATTTCACGCTTGGTGTTAATGAAAATAAACTCGAAGGATTCGGGAATGATACGATTACCAATGCGAATTCATACGGAATTGTTCAAATTTATCATTCAGGCGGAACCCTGTACAGCTGGTACGCTAAGGAATTTCACGGAATTGATGAAAATGATGGTTCTGTTCTGTGGGTAGCTGAGGATGGGTCGCTGACCAAAGATTACAACAGTGCAAGGAAAATTGAGTATGGCAGTCCTGTACCAAAACTGCAAGGGGGGATCAGCACCGAAGTAAGGTACCGGTCAGTTTCTCTTAAGGCCGCTGTTTCCTATTTAACCGGCAATAAAATCTATAATTATTTCCGCCGGTACGTTGATCACGATTTGCAGGATGTAAAGTTCAATGTAATGGAACCAATGAGTGATTGGAGAATATGGCAAAAGCCGGGCGATGCAGCGGATCATCCTTTGCCGCAGAATGCCAGAAATTCTTACGATCCTTCCACAAGATATATTGAAGACGGAAGCTATTTGAAAATCCGCAACATTACCCTGACATATTCATTGCCTGCTAAATTGGTGAATAACCTGCACCTGTCAGCAATTAATATCTCACTGAGTGCAGACAACCTTTATACATTCACCAGGTTCTCAGGCCAGGATCCGGAAGTGTCGATCAATCCGGCTAATGTGGGATTACCGGGATATGCTGAATTTAAGTACCCGAATAACAGGCAATTTTTAGCAAGTCTGAATGTTACATTCTAATTTTAATTACTTTAAAACTTAAGAAATGAAAAAAATATTAATATATCTAACAATTCTGACAGGGGCTCTAATGCTGACAGAATGTGAACTCGACGTTGTACCAAGCGACGCGTTGACTAGCGAACAGATAAAACAATCGCCAGACGGACTTATCGGGCTTGTCAATGGATGTTATGCAATTTTCAAAGATTATCCGTCAGGAGAAAGTGGCGGAAATAATTGGTATCTGAGACAATATTTCCAGTTAAGTGATTTTTCATCGGACGATATCGCCTGTGGATATAAAACCGAAGATGATTTAATTATTGCTTTCAGATATAATGACAGGGCAGCTGAAAAATCGAATCTTAACAGTTTTTGGGCTCAGTCATACAAGGTTATTTATGGTGCTAATGTTGCAATAAATCTAGCCGAACAAGCCGAAGAAAATGATCTGACAAGTCAGTTGATGGGGGAGGCCTATTTTCTAAGGGCTTTTGCTACTTTTAATCTAGTGAGGTTATATGCTGTACCCTATAGTTCGGCAAATCAGGGTAATCCCGGAGTTATTATCCGGGAAAGTTCATCGGATGGCCAGCCCAAAGCTCGTGCAACACTGGAAGAAACCTATAATTATATTATTTCAAGCTTAAAAATGGCCACATCAGTAATGAGTGAAGAAATACCTCCGGAACGAGATTTAAAAGGTTTTGCTTCGAAATATGCCGCATGGGCATTGCTCTCCCGGGTATATCTTTATAAAGAAGACTATGCCAATAGCATTGCATATGCTGATTCGGTAATTGATTATGGAAATTTTGAACTTGAATCAGCCGAATCTTTTCCATCATACTTTGCAAATGCCAAGACAAGCGATGAAACAATATGGTGTATTCCCTTTATTACTGTTGACGATAAAAAATCGGGCTCAATAGCTTCAATGATATATAATGGAGAAAGCTGCTGGGGTGAAGAAGGTGCATCACCAAGTATTCTCGAAGACATGGGTCTGGGAACAGAAATGCAGGATATTGACCAACGCTGGAATTACATTAATGCCGATGAGCCAGATGAAAAAAACGGTGTTCCGCTATACTTTATCAGTAAATTCTCCGGACAAGACAATGTTCCTACATTGAGTTCGCCAGTAATGTTACGGCTTGCTGAGGTCTATCTAAACAGAGCTGAAGCATATGCGAAACAAATAAATATATCTGCGGCTGTTGAAGATTTAAATGCGATTGTTGAAAACAGGCTTATTGCCGATGATCTTACTCCCTACTTATACGATGAATCGGAATATACCCCTGAAACAATTATTGATGCTGTGCTAAAAGAAAGACGTATCGAACTGGCTTTCGAAGGGCACAGAGTTTTTGACCTCCTCCGGAATAATAAAAGCCTTAACAGGGTTTACTGGGGCTTCCATCTGGATAACTACAACGGTGTTCCCGATACTGAAGAACCCGAAAGCACGGAAGCCGGCGCTATAATAGATTTCAACCAGGATACGTATCTTTATCCAATTCCTGACAGTGAGATCAGTACAAATAACTTATGTGTCCAAAACAATTAAATGAGCCAGATATGAAAACAATCAAAATAATTCCAATTCTAATTGTTTCTTTGATTGCATTATTTTCCTGTACCAAAGAAGGAGAATATAATCTCGAAGACATTCCTGATCTTGATTTTAAAGTCTATTTCGATGGATTTAATGTTACTTTTGTAAATAATTCGGCAGGTGCAACAGGGGTAACCTGGGATTTTGGAGATAATACACCAATCGCCTCGGGAGACTCAGTAACACATACCTATACCGAAATAGGTAGATATCTGATAACGATGTCAGGTATTAATAATGGAACTGAACAAACATTTCACACTGTTTTACGGGTAGATAAACCTTCATTAATTGAACTTGATGACGATTCTTTCGATGATTGGGACAATGTTACATACCCCGATTTTATACTTGCAGGAAAAGGAGATGTGCTTGGAGGAAAAGTAGATTATGATGCCAATTACGTATATTTTTATATCCAGTTCAATGCCGTTGAAAATGCTGGTTTATATGATCATATCGTGGGCATGTATATGGATACTGATAATTCAGTCGTTACCGGTTTTTCATTGCAGGGTTTTGGTTGCGATTACGGAGTGGAAGGTAATTTCCCTTCAGGCGATATTTGGCCGAGTATGGTTGATCTAGCGAATGGGGATCCCGGATGGCCGTTCGTGGAATATGATCCGGAAAATCCTGTCGCAGTTGGCTATTTCGAAGAAAACTCGGGTATAGTCAGCCTGGAATTCAGCATTTCAAGGGAAGCATTTAAGATTGAGAGCAATGCATTTAAACTTTACCTGAGTATTATGGATACTGACTGGTCTGATATAGGTAATCTGGCTACACAGGATCTGGACAATAAAATTTCTGTTAAAATGGACAAACAGTAACAGGAAAGTTGCTCATGTTAATAGTTTATTTACCCCAGATAATGTAATTATTTGGGGTAAATTTTTACCATTACTGCCACACCATATTTTTCAATGATGATTTTCTAAATGCCTGCCTGATTGTGAACACATTACCCTTCAGACTCAAATTTTTATGCAATAATTACTTCAACACCTTCATCTTCCAGTCTTCTGATATCTTCAGGTGAAATGCCCTCATCGGTAACAACTTTGTTAATTTTATTTACAGGACAAATAAAGGTAAGGCTCTTGCGCTTAAATTTCGATGAATCTGTAACAAGAATAACCTCCTTTGCTATCTCAATCATAATATTGTTCAAATGAGCTTCCTCTATATTTGGAGTATAAATACCTTTGGATGTATCAAAACCATCAACACCCATAAATACTTTGTCTACATAAAAATTCCGAAAGCTTTTCTCGGCCAATGGACCAACAAGAGATTGTGAGTGTTTTCTAAGGTAACCTCCGGGAATAATTACATTAATATTCTGAAAATTAATTAACTGATTGACAATGTTTAATGCATTAGTTATTACTGTTAGTTCTTTTATATTTTCCAGGTTTCTTGCAACTTCCATTGTTGTTGTACCGGAATCAAGTATTATCGTATCATTTTCATTTATCAATTCAATTGTTTTCCTGCCAATCCTTGCTTTATCTTTGTAATTTAGTTTGTGCTTGTCAGATATCCTTTTATCAAAACTTACACCTGGCTCAACGATCATAGCGCCACCTCTGGCTCTTATAAGCAGATTTTTTTGTTCCAGTTGTTCCAAATCATTTCGTATTGTTACTTCGCTAACTTTGAACCTGTTACTCAAATCAGTTACAATAACCTGTCCTGCTTCCGAAAGAAGATTAATAATACTTTTTCTTCTTTCTACCGTGTTGTTTCTTACTTTTTTAACCATTTCTATTTTTATTTAGAATAAAAGTAACACTTTTTTCTAATCTTAAATAATTAGAAGCATAAAATAACGTTACGAAATTTTAAAAAATATATTAAAAAGCTTTCGTAAGTTTAGGAAACTTTTATTATATTTGACGAAGTTATATAAACAAAGTTATAAATTGATTTTTAAATGAAATACTTAGGAATCCCAATAGTTGAATTAGCAGGAAAAGGAGCAGTAAATACCGCGAAGGAAATATCTCAACAACCTGAACTTTGGTTGTCAGTTTTAAATGAATTAGACGAAAAAAGAAAGGAAATAAAAGATTTTATTGATATGGCATATGGACAGGTCAATAAAATAATTCTTACAGGTGCCGGCACCAGTGCTTTTATCGGCCTATCCCTAAAAGGTGTTTTCTTTAGGAGATCTGGTATTGCTACCGAGGCCATTGCAACAACCGATTTGGTATCTCACCCCATGGATTATCTGAAGCATGACGATAAAATATTGTTAATTTCTTTCGCCCGTTCGGGAAACAGTCCTGAAAGCATTGCGGTAGTAAATTTAGCTGACAATATCTGTGAATCATGCTTTCACCTCATTATTACCTGCGACGCACAAGGCATCCTGGCAGAATACAATGGCAAAAATAAAAATTATATTTTTGTTTTACCCTCAGAGACAAATGATCAAAGCCTTGCAATGACCAGCAGTTATTCCAGCATGCTTCTTAGCGCGCTAATTATTGCAGAACTCAATGATTTCGAAAATGTAAAAGATCACGTAGTACAAATCTCCGAGTATGGGGAATACATACTTAACAACTATACTGCTGATTTAAAAAGCGTTTCTCTAATCGATTTTAAGAGGGCAGTTTTTCTTGGTTCCGGGCCTCTTTTGGGTACAGTTATTGAATCGCAGCTAAAATTACAGGAACTGACTGATGGTAAAATAATCTGTAAGGCCGACACATACCTTGGATTCAGGCATGGTCCCAAAGCAGTTGTTGATAATACTACCCTAGTTGTCTTTCTATTTTCAAATGAGGAATATGTTAATAAATATGAAAAGGATCTGCTTAAAAATATGACTAATGGGCATCGAGCTATTTATCAGATTGGTATTTCTGAATCAAAAAAGATAGATTCTAATTTTGATCTCAAAATAGCTATGCCAACAAAGAATAGGCATGTACCAGAAGAATTCCTTTCAGTCTGTTTTATTCTTCCTGCCCAGATATTAGCGTTCTTCAAATCACTTAATGAAGGCCTTCAGCCTGATAATCCTTCTAAAAGTGGTGCTATATCAAGGGTTGTGCAAGGAGTCAAAATTTATCCCTTTATAACAAAAGAAAAAAAGTTTTAACAAATGGATCAGGAGCTCAGGAGACTAGCTATAAATAGTAGCACAAGTGTGCTTGAATTGATACTGGCCAGGATAAGGGAATTAAAAGTTGAATCTGGCATCCACAGAACTATTTTTGCTGCATGCCCTAATTCTCTTGCTGTGATTAAAGCAGCCCTAAAATCGGCAAAACGTTGTAATGCACCAATCAAATTCGCCACAACCCTCAATCAGGTGGATATTGACGGTGGATATACAGGATTGACACAGAAAGAATTTGTAAGCACTATAAGACAGGAAGCCAGAATAATAAATTTTACCGGCCCTGTAATTATCGCTATAGACCACGGGGGCCCCTGGCTTAAAGATATCCATACACGCGAAAAATGGTCTTACCAAAAAACCATGGATTGGATTAAAAAATCTTTTGAATCAGCCATCGATGCCGGTTATGACTTAATACATGTTGATCCTACAGTTGATATCACCCTGCCAAAGGAAAGCATAATTGCCGTTGAAACGGTAGTAGATCGTACTGTTGAATTGATAGCTCATACTGAAAAATACAGAAAGCAGAAAAATCTTCCTAAGATTGCTTATGAAGTAGGAACGGAAGAAGTACATGGCGGACTGGCAAAATTGGATGTATTTACCAAATTTCTGGAATTGTTAAAAAAAGGACTGGCAGGCAAAGGACTGCATGATATATGGCCATGTTTTGTTGTTGGGAAAGTAGGTACCGATTTACATACTACAGAGTTTGATCCCGAAATGGCGCGCACCCTCACGGCAATTGCAGGTAAATACGGAAGTGTAATTAAAGGCCATTATTCCGATAATGTTAATAATCCCGAAGATTATCCCTTATCTGGCATGGGGGCTGCCAATATTGGTCCTGAATTTACTGAGAAAGAATATGATGGATTATTGGAACTCGAAGAACTTGAGGCTTCTCTTTTTAAGGAAGGACGAATTGGTAAAATATCAGGAATAAAAAAACAACTCTGGGATGCGGTAATTAATTCCGGACGTTGGATAAAATGGCTTTCATCCGATGAAACAGGAATAGATTTTCAAAATCTTTCCCCTGAAAGACAGGAGTGGCTGGTAAAAACAGGGTGCCGGTATATCTGGGAAAATCCGGAAGTTATTGCAGCCAGGGGTCGATTGATAAAAAACATGGCTTTAAATGGCCTTGATGGAGAAGAAATACTGGCCACACATATTGAACAATCAATGGATAAATATTTTTATAAATTTAACCTTGTCGATTTAAACAAAATGCTGCAGGTAAAAGAAAAATCTATTGCATAAATAATAAATTCATGGAAAATAAAACACTTTTTGATGTTTTAGTAGTCGGCGAACTGAATGTTGATCTGATACTTGACGGAATAGAAAAATTTCCGGAAATAGGGAAGGAGATCCTGGCCAAAAATATGATAATAACCCTGGGGAGCAGCTCAGCCATATTTGCCAGCAACCTCAGTGCTCTCGGAACACATGTTGGTTTTATAGGAAAAGTCGGAACAGATAATTTTGCAGACAAAATTATTACGAGCCTTAACAAAAAAAGAGTTAATACTGAATATATTCTTCGCAGTTCTTCAACAAATACAGGAGCCACCATAGCCCTTAATTATGGCGAAGACCGGGCCATGATCACCTTTACCGGTGCAATGGACGAACTTACAATTGACGATATAAATCCTGAGTTGCTAAAAAAAGTAAAACATTTACACCTCAGCTCCACATTTCTTCAGAAAGGTTTAAAAAAGGACTTACCCAAATTATTTAAAATGGCCAAACAAGCTGGCCTTACTACTTCTCTGGATCCTCAGTGGGACCCTTCTGAAAAGTGGGATATTCCGTTAAATGATATTTTGCCTTACGTAGATGTCTTCCTTCCAAATAGAAAAGAAATAACAAATCTTACCCGAACAGTCGATATTGATAAGGCAGTAAAAAAAATACTTGATTATTCAAATATTGTCGTTGTAAAGGATGGTTCAAATGGTGCATATTTATGGACAAGTGAAACACACATAATTCAGCCCATTTTTAAAAATAGTAACATAACTGACTGTATTGGTGCCGGCGACAGCTTTAATGCCGGATTTATAGATAGGTTTACCAGGAAAAAACCTCTTGCCGAATGTCTTGAATTTGCTGCTCTTATGGGCGCTGTTAATACTACAAAGCCTGGCGGTACGACTGCCTTTTCAAATTTGGAAGAAATAAGAAACATTGCATCAACACGATTTAATTTTAGTTTTTAATGTTGCTAAAAGAACTTTTATCGGATTATAAACAAACACGGCAGGCTCTTTTAGCGGCTAACTTTTATAATTTCGAAACGCTGAAAGGTATTACCAGGGCTGCTGCTTTATTAGAGAGGCCGGTAATTCTCCAGCTTTCTGAAAGTTCTATTGACTATATGGGACTTGATATGGCTGTATCAATGGCCAGGAGCATTATCAGGGAATACGACATAAATGCATGGTTACATCTCGATCATGGCAGCTCGCTTGAACTGCTTCAGCGTTGTCTTGACAAAGGTTTTGATTCGGTAATGATAGACGCCAGTGAAAAGAGTTTTGAAGAAAATGTAAAAATCAGTTCGAAAGCCGTTAGATTCGCAGAAAGTTACAATGCAAACGTTGAAGCCGAGCTGGGATATGTAGCTAAACTCGGCCAGAAGCAAGAGTCTGGCGAATATACGAAACCTGATGATGCAAAAAGATTTGTTGAACTTACAGGCGTAAATGCCCTGGCTGTAGCTATTGGAACTGCACACGGTTTTTACAAAAGAAAGCCGGTAATCCGGTTAGACATCTTGAACATGATTAGCAAGGAAACACCTGCAGCTCTGGTCTTACATGGTGGTTCAGGATTATCAGATGAAATACTGAAAGGAGCTGTTATTAATGGTATAAATAAAATAAACTTAGCCACTGAAACAAAAAATACGTTCATGAAAAAATTAAAATTTTTGCTGACACATACGGAAGAAATTGACCTTCGGAAAGTTTTCCCCCCTGCCATTGATGAAGTTACAGATCTTATTAAAAAGAAAATGATTATAATAAAACCAATTGATGTGTAATGAAAAAAACAGTTTTACTTATACTGGGTGTTTTGGTGACTATAATTGCCCAGGCACAGGAACTAAATGATTTAAAACTTAAAGATTACCGGCCCCGTTCCATTTACAACATCCCGGAAACTATTATCACAAAAGCATTGTTCCCGGTAACAGATGCCCACTCGCATGCCTACCCCGAAACAAAGGAGGAAGTTGCCCAATGGGTAAAAAACATGGATGATTCCGGCATACAAAAAACCGTCATTTTATCTATGCAAACAGGTGCATCATTCGATTCTCTGGTTGATATCTATTCGGAATTCCCTGGCAGATTTGAACTTTGGTGCGGGTTTGATTATACGGGATATGACACCCCTGAATGGCCCGAACATGCGCTGGCAGAACTTGAAAGATGTTTTAAAAAAGGCGCTAAGGGTGTAGGCGAATTAGGCGACAAAGGATTGGGATTGTTCTATTCCAAACCGGTACCTGCCTACGGTATGCATATTGATGATAAACGTATGAAACCGCTGCTGGAAAAATGTGCTGAGCTTAACATGCCAATCAATATTCATATAGCTGAACCTTACTGGATGTACATGCCAATGGATTCAACAAATGACGGTCTTATGAATGCATACAATTGGAAGATTGATTTGACAAAACCCGGAATACTGAATCATCAGCAGTTAATTACCACACTTGAAAATGCTGTGAAAGAAAATCCGAAGACGACTTTCATTGCCTGCCATTTTGCCAATTGCTCATACAACCTCAAAATCATCTCTCAAATGCTGGACAAATATCCTAATCTTTATGCCGATATAGCTGCAAGGTATGCCGAAACTGCAACTATACCCCGATATATGAAATCTTTCTATATAAAATATCAGGATAAGCTGCTGTATGGTACAGATATGGGATTTGATAAAGATATGTACAAAATAACATTCAGGATACTCGAATCTGACGACGAACATTTTTATGCTAATGATATGTTCGGTTATCACTGGTCATATTCCGGTTTTGAACTCCCCGATAATGTTTTAAAAAAACTATACGGCGGGAATTTTGAAAAAATAACTAAAAGCCAAAAATAAACTGTAAAACTATGAAAACCCCATTATCAATTGGTCTAGTTGCTCTGATAGCAGGTCTTAATATGGCCTGCAATCAAAATTTTGAAATAAAAAATGGTGATCTGACCCTCGAAATTAACGATAACATGTATACCCGGGTCAATTCCGTGATTCGAGATTCCGGGCTGCTTAGTCCAGATTTTACGCCATCAGAGTATCTGCTTACATCCGATGGTGATATTAAAAATTTCCGAATGGATTTGAAAAAGTCTGAAGATTTTACAGATAATGCAGGAAAAGGCACTTTATATGTTATTTCTGGAAAATACAGCAACAACGACGTTGAAATAACGAAGCTTATAACGTTTAGGGTTTACAAGGATTTCAAAAATATTATTTTTCTTAATACCAGATATGTAAACTCCGGGAAAACCAAAATTCTGGTGGATGGCTGGGTGAATAATTATTATAAAATACAGAATTCCCAAGCCAAAACTCCTTTCTGGACATTTCAGGGAAGTTCATCCGGAGAACGGGCAGACTGGATACTCCCGGTAACGGAAGGTTTTTATCAGAAGAATTATATGGGTATGAACAATTCCGATTACGGAGGGGGTGTTCCTGTTACGGATATATGGCGAAAAGATGTCGGAATAGCAATCGGTCACACAGAACTGGTGCCCAAACTCGTTTCACTGCCCGTATCATGGGAGAAGGGCGATAATTTTGCTTCTATCGGGGTAGAATACCGCTACCCCAAAGGCTATAATCTTTTGCCTGGTGATACCTTAGCTGCATTCGAAACATTTGTATCGGTGCATAAAGGAGATTGTTTTACAACACTTCGTGAATATTCAGATTATATGCAAAAGAAAGGGATAAGCTTTGTAAAACCAGAAGATGCTGCTTTTGAATCCATCTGGTGTGCTTGGGGTTATGAACGTAACTTTACCATTGGTGAAGTACTGCAAACCCTGCCCAAAGTAAAAGAACTGGGTATTAAATGGGCTGTGCTTGACGACGGTTTTCAACAAGCTGAAGGGGACTGGCAGGTAAACCTGAAAAAATTCCCGAATGGTGACAAGGATATAAAAAGGCTTGTTGATGAGATCCATTCCTATGGGCTGAAAGCCAAACTCTGGTGGGCCCCGCTGGCCGTAGATTCAGGCAGCAACCTGTTAAATCAGAATCCGGAGATCCTTCTAAAAAATGAAGATGGCTCGCCCCAGTTCATTACCTGGTGGGATGCCTACTATATGTCGCCGGTATACCCGAAAACTATTGAGCATACAAAGGAAGTGATAAATATGTTCATGCATGACTGGGACTTTGACGGATTAAAACTTGACGGTCAGCATATGAATGCGGTGCCCCCCGACTATAATCCTGTACATCATTTATCCGATCCGCTGGAGGCTGTTGAAAAACTGCCTGATTTTTTCCGTACCATATACCAAACTGCAACAAGTATTAAACCGAATGCCGTTGTTGAAAATTGCCCATGCGGCACCTGCATGTCATTTTACAATATGGCAACTACCAACCAGACCGTAGCCTCTGACCCGGAAAGCAGCTGGCAGATACGGTTAAAAGGAAAAGTTTACAAGGCCATTATGCCGCATAATGCTTATTACGGTGATCATGTTGAATTAAGTGACGGGGGTGATGATTTTGCTAGTTCGTTTGGTATAGGTGCTGTCCTCGGCACAAAATTTACATGGCCGAAAGATAATCCTACCGTCAGGAGAAAGTACCTTCTTACGCCGGAAAAAGAAGTTACCTGGAAAAAATGGTTTGGTCTGTACCATCAAAAAATGCTGTCGAAAGCCGAATATATTGGAGACCTGTACGACATAGGATTTGACCTTCCCGAAACACACGTAATAACCAAAGGAGATACCATGTTTTATGCTTTCTATGATAAAAACTGGAATGGTCCGGTTGAATTACGGGGATTACAAAGCGGCACTATATATGAAGTGTACGATTATGTAAATGATAAGAACCTAGGATCCGTTACTTCTGATAATCCGCAAATTATTTCACAATTTAAAAATAGCCTGCTGATTGAAGTTTATCCGGTTGAATAAGAATATCATAATTTCAAACCAATTACAACCTGTTTTATGATTAAAAGAATAAAATTTCAGGTGCCAATATTCGTATTTTTAATTGTATTGCTGTTTTCTTCCTTTAAATATAATTCAAAAGAAGAGAATAGTTACGGAATACTTTTCCCCCGGCCATTTGCCTTTGCAATTGATGATATGGGCTGGATAAACGGCAGTAATATTGGTGAAAACGGCAAAATCGGTCCATACCGTGCAGGTGTTAAAAGAATATTTGATGTCAGTGACTATAACCATGTGATTGATGTTGCCAAAGCAACAGGAGTGAGGCTTCAGGGCTTGTTTATATTAGGTGAGATGGATAAGTTCCACATACTTAAAAATTATCCAACTACAACACAATATGGCGCCGAATGGGACAACACTGAAAACATTTCAGACCGGCAGGACGAAATAATGAAGTTTGTAAAAGAAAATGCTGCCTACTTGGAGTTTGGGCTTCATGGTGTCGGTCACGAATACTGGCCTGAAAAGGGGGTGCGAAAGAGGGCCGAATGGTATAATCTGGAAGATGATATACCCTGGCCGGAGGAATCGGTACGGGAACATGTTAATGTGTTTAAAAAGCTTATGGAACAATACGGGATTTCAGAAGAAAACGGCCATTCGTTTCCCGAGAGCTTTGTGCCCTGCGCATATGGGTATTACTGGAATCCTGGCGTGGAATACAGTCTAGGCAAAGTACTTTCAGATAATGGGGTAAAATATGCAAATACCGATTTTGGTTATATCCGTGAATTGAACCCTCCTGAAGGGCCGAATGGTGGAGGATTTGATAACGGGTTGTTGGTAGTTAACAGGTTAAACTATGGCAACGAGTGGTTTCAGATGGCTTCATTACCAAGAGTATCAATCAGTGAACAGGAATCCGATATCATCGAAACACACTTTCCGAACTGGCTTGCCCAGGACGATTTTTTACAACCGCCTGTCACGAAAAAATTCATCGATTACTATAGAATGGTGCAGCAGATGGCGGACAGGATTGTAGCTAAAAACACAGAACAATTTTATTCACAGTGGTTATACAAAAAATACACAAAAATTGATGAAACCACACCCGGTAATGTGGTAATTGATAATACAAAAATGCCTGACGATCCCTATTTACATGATATGCTGGGCAATTTAATATTAAAAATCAAGCTTGACGAAGGAAAACATGTTTCATCGGCTAATATTAACAATGAAAAAATTCCGGCATATTTTGAAGATGGCGGGTATGGTATTTTGTACCTTCCGCCACTCAGACAGGAAAAATATATCTTAACTTACTCAATAGGTAATGAAATGATGCCTGAGGTGGTCTATAATGATGGTACATACAATTGTTATCAATTGCAGAACATTGGCAGCGAATTACAAGTTGATCTTAAGATATACGGTACGCAGACCGTAAAAATCAGGTGTAATAAATTACCCGGATCCGTGATTACGGATAACGCAGCAGTAAAAATTTTAAATACGGAATACGAAACGGAGAACAACTGGTTGTCTGTTGTTTTAAATGCCCGCAATATTCAGGGAGAAAAGACAAAACTAATTCTAGAATAATATGAAAATTAAACCTTGGTTTATATATGCATTAGTAACCACTGTATTTTGGGGTATTTGGGGTGCCTTCATCGAAATTCCTGAAAAGGCAGGATTTCCAGGGACAATGATATACGTTGTATGGTCTGTTACCATGATTATACCGGCTTTAGTCGCCCTTAAGACTATCAAATGGAAAATAGAATTTGATACCAGATCAATTTTGTATGGTTTGGTAATTGGTTTATTGGGTGCGGGAGGACAATTAATCCTGTTTGCCGGTGCTATAACCAATGGGCCTGCATACCTTATCTTTCCAATAATCTCCTTATCACCTGTAATGACAATCTTACTATCGTACATTTTCTTGAAAGAACGTGCTAGCAGAAGAGGGTGGTTCGGGATAATTGTTGCACTTATAGCAATACCTTTACTTTCGTATCAGGATCCTGCAAATAGTTCGCATGGTATATGGTGGTTGATTTTTGCACTTTTGGTTTTCGCAGCTTGGGGACTCCAGGCCTTCTTTATGAGACTTGCCAACAAAACCATGAAAGCCGAAAGTATTTTTTTCTATATGATGGTCACTGGTTTATTACTGGCACCTATTGCCCTTCTCATGACTGATTTTAGCAAACCCATACTTATCGGATTTAAAGGGCCGTACCTTACTTTTTTTATACAAATACTGAATTCCATCGGTGCACTGTGTATTGTTTATGCATTCAGGTATGGTAAAGCTATTGTAGTAAGTCCGATGACCAATGCAGTGGCCCCGGTAATAACGGTAATTATTTCCCTGATCATTTATATGGTTATCCCGCATCCTATAATACTTACAGGAATGATACTGGCGCTCTTTTCAATATTTTTGCTTGCATTCGAAGATGAAAATTAAAAGTATGGCATACCATAAAAAACGGTTACAATCCCTGCTTATCCTGTGCCTTGTTTTCGTTGGGACGAAAAATCTGTTTACGCAGGAAACTGGGTACCGGGATATCGACCTGTACACATCGGTTACGCACGTTCAGCCAATGACAGGGATAGTCCTGTGGAGCAATAATGTACCTGCCAACAATACGAATTCAATTTCGCTTGAATATTCATATATGCTTTTTAACAGCATTGTTTCCGACAGCGGCATGTACAACTGGACCGAAGTTGAGGATAAACTCAATGATATTGTTTCACGAAAACACCAGGCCATATTCAGGTTCCGGTATGTTTATCCAGGGCAGCAGACCGCAGTACCTGACTACATAAAAAATAGTTGCGGCTATTTGGAAACCGAAGGCATTACAGAAGGCAAGGCCACTTGGTTTCCCGACTGGGAAAACCAGGAATTACAGCGTTTTACCCTGGAATTTTACAGAGAATTTGCAGAACGTTACGATAACGATCCCCGGCTTGCTTTTATCCAGGTGGGATTTGGTTTGTGGGGGGAATACCATATTTATGACGGACCTTTTATACCGGGTAAAACTTTTCCGTCGAAGGAATTCCAGGAAAGCTTTTTTTACCACCTCGATACGGTATTTAAAATTACACCCTGGAGTATTTCCATCGATGCTGCTGATGATACCTATTCGCCTTTCAGCGCTAAACCGGAACTAAAAAACATATCGTTCGGATTGTTCGATGATTCTTTTATGCATGAGGAGCATTCCACCTATACCGGTGAATACAATCAACAAAGCTGGCTTTTTTTCGGAGAGGACAGGTATGTAACCGCCCCGGCTGGGGGAGAATTCAGCTATTATACGGATTATGACCAGGAACATATGCTCGATCTCCAGGGGCCTTACGGCCGTAATTTCGAAGATTTTACCGCACAGTATCACATTAGCTATATGATTGGCAACGATCAGCCAAGGTACCAGACGATGCAGCGGATAGAAGATGCTGGCATGGCATGCGGGTACCGGTTTAAAATACTCTCGTTCAGGGTTTCGCCGGATTCCTCAATAATAGAAGTGACCAATACCGGTGTAGCCCCGTTTTACTATGATGCTTTCGTTACGGTAAACGGAGTAAGGGCAGAAGCTTCTCTGAAAGGATTATTGAATGGTGAAATCAGAATTTTTAAAATCCCTTCGGGTGGTAACAATCCCATATTGACAATAGAGTCTGACTGGATAGTCCGGGGGCAAAAAATACAATACCAGGGAACCATAAATACGGCCGTGCAGGTTATGCCTGAAACGCAGGAACCTCCAATAGTTTATAAATCCGGCAATAATATTGTGGTTGTAAACCATTCACATGTTTCAAACACGCTTTCACTTACTACAATGGATGGTAAGGTATTATTTCGAGGAATAAACAGTAATACAATCGATTACAGCTCTTATAAAAAGGGCCTTTATCTTTTAATAATATCTGACAGGGACAAAAATTACGTGGTTAAAATTCTTATCTGATAATAAAAAAGATAATAGACTAATAAATCAAAACGTATCTTCAGAAATTTAGAGAACCTTGACAGTTTAGTTATCATTAGTTTAAAAGTGTCAGAATCCACTTCAATTGTATTGTATCCTTTTATATTTCAGGGTGGTCACGTTATCGGCGTAACGACCATGGCGCTAAAGCGCCATACGCTAGCCCAGGGAGATTCCATTATCATTTAGGAATCGTATAGCCCCACGTTTTTTAATTTTT
>JAFGSZ010000150.1 GCA_016934395.1 Bacteroidales bacterium | reverse complement strand
TTGGTTACCTGTACCTGCCCATCACCTTCGGTATACGATATTGTTCCCGTTTCAATATTGGCAAGAACAGGGGCATCATTTGTGCCTAAAACCGTAATATTTTTTGATACTGAATTACTGGGAAGGACGCCGTCATTCACTGTAAAAGTAACGGTACGTGCAGAGGTATTTGGATTTTCACTGGTATTTGAATAGGTCACACTGCGCAAAGCGGTCTGATAATTGGCTAAAGCAGCCGTGCCAGATAAAGTAAGCGTTCCGGAACTATAACTTCCTGTAATTCCGTTTGCCGAAGTAAAAGATAACACATCTTCACCACTTTGAAAATTTCCGGTAATCTGAATGGTTGCACCCTGTAGCTGGGTATTATCAATATCACTAACAGTTATTGTACTGGTAAGTTGCACCGGACTATTTCCTTCGGTAAATGACACGGTTGCTCCCGGATTACTCAGTGCCGGGGCTTCATTCACATTATTAAGGTTAATAGTAATAGTAGCATCATCTGTTTTTGCACCATCGCTTACTCTTACTGATATAGTAAACTGTGGAGTGGTTTCGTAATCCAGTGCAGCGCTATTAGCCACTGTGATTGCTCCATTGGTTGCCACGTCAAACGCAGTACTGCCGGAAATTTTTGAATAAGTAAGACTTGTTCCCGGATCAAAATCCCTGCCGGATAAGGTATTAACTGTGGTTCCATTTGGAAGGTTCTCATTAATGGATATGGTGGCATTATCCAAAACAGGAGTAAAATCGTAAGTATTTATCTGGTTATAGAAAAGCTGGCCCATTTTATAATATCCGGAATACGCCGGATGCCAGGTATCCACCATATCACCGCCATCAGCAACAGGACGGTAATCGATACCGGCATTATCCTCCATATTAACAAGAATAATTTCATCCGCAGGCCGGGAGGCCACCATGGTCGCCATCAGGTCGTTGTAATTACTTGTTGCCAGGTGGTTTCCCGAAGCGAGGGGCCCCATACGGTTGATGATCTGGCATAATATCACGGGAACAGTATTTCCAACTGACGCTTCATAAGCATCAATTTCATTTAAAATATTTATTAGGCTTGTTATTACGGTGGCTTCAGCAGTACCTAATGATAAATCGTTAGTTCCAATATGTAATAATATGACATCGGGTTTATAATATGTCAGATAGTTTTGATTACAAAACGGGAGTTCACAAAATCCATTTACAGGATCGACCACATAATTTCTCCCCGTCTGAAGCAAGGTCAATAATTGTGAGGTTGTTATTCCTGGAAAACCGGCATGGTCGGCAAAACCGGCAGGTAAGGAATCGGCGCCGGTTGATTCGCTGCCAATAAAATCAAAATTATATCCGTTACTGCTTAGCAGATTATATAACCTGTACCGGTATGATGTTTTAATCCCCATAGGACGGGCATCGGTAACTATGGTATCGTAAGTGATTGAATTTCCTAAAGGCAGAATCTTAATCTGTTGTGCATGTAAAGGAAAAGCAAGAATTATAAGAAGAATGAGAATAAAACCAGAGAAAAGGGTATTTATCCATAATTTGTTGTTCCAGTTTACTGACAGGGTCATAATTTAAAGATTGATTTGACTACACCGCGAATTTCAAAATGCTATAATATATCAGATATAAAATCCGGTAAAATGTAAAATTAGTCACATATATTACTGAATCCAGAACTATTTGATGAAAACGAATTAATTTATTTTAAAATACCGAATATTTAAGAGGAATGAAATAAAGTATAAGCTTGATTTCTGTTATTGGTCTTTAGGAAGTTTTATAAGCGTAATGTTGCTGTTATCATTAACCTTATTTGATCCTGTAAATATATATCCCTCCTGATCAAGTAAGCTAAAACTATTCCCTTCCATTTGAGTTGATTCACCAATAATCTTTCTGGATTTTTCGTAACCGCTTTCAGGATCTGCAGTAATTAAAACCATATTACTGGTATTACCTGAGGTTCCAAGAGTACCAAAAACGACAACTTCGTTATCAACAAAAGACACGGCATTCCCATAATCATTCATATTATTGCCGTAGTATTTTTCCCATAGAACAGTAAAATTTGAATTTGTGCGGCATAAATAGATATCAGATAATCCGTTACCAATAATATCAGTACTGCCTATACTGCCGGCAACCAGGATATCTCCCTGAGGAAGGATAAAAACCGAATTTCCAAAATCATCATCACTACCGCCAATAGTATTGTTCTGGTTAATCAGATAACCATTGGTATTCGTGCGTATTAATAAAAGGTTAAAGTCTGTTGAATTTGATATCTGATTTTTTGAATATCCTGTAATCACATATCCATCACTGGTTTCTTTTACACATTTTCCAACATCTTCACCAGCCCAACCAAAAGTTCTTTCTGTAAGCCACAAAAGTTTTCCATTTAAATCAGTTTTTACAAGCCATACATCTTCCTCCCCGTTGCCGAAACTTTGAGTATATCCCACCATAATTAAATTTCCATCGTTGGTGAGTTGTAAATTATATCCTTCTTCATTTTGGCTGCCTCCAAATTTTCTTGTCCATACTGTATCTCCCTGAAAATTGGTACGAACCAGAAACATATCTTTTTCACCCTGTCTGACCTTTTGAAAACTACCTAATAAAATAAATCCACCGTCAGGAAGTTGTTTTAAGCTGTAACCAAAGTCATTAAAACTACCTCCAAATAAATGTACAGGAGAAACTGTATTTCCAAATTCATCAGTAATAATAAGACACATTTCTGAACCGGCTTCAAGCGTGGTTATCGTACCGACTATTGCATATCCCCCTTCAGCCGTGGATATTACTTCAGATCCGAAATCTTCAAGGTTACCTCCAAAATATTTTGCAAATCTCTCGGATTGTAATGAGCTGATCTCATTATTGTCGCAACCTGTAAAAAATACAGTAATTAAAATTGAAATAAATATGTAATAAAATTTCATGTTTCTGTTTTAACTGGTTTATCGGCGTTTTTTAGGCTGGTAAAAAGAGAAATAATATCCAAACACAATAGATACTGAGTTTATAGCAAAATCATCATCCAGGTACAAATACTTGGACCATAATTCTGCATTATCAAACCGGTTTTCTGTATTCACAACATTATTCAATCCTATATTTAACCGGGCATCACAAGCAAGAAAACCTCTGGGCACTTTGTATTTGATTCCACCTCCCAGAGTTACAAAATAATTGATTTTATTTCTCTGGTTGGTAATATCAATATCTGCACCGGTAATCTTAGGTATATTTTCACCATATACACGTTCCGGTGTGCCAGATGCCTTATTAACAATACCTATCCCCATTCCCCCGCGAAAAAAATATCCTGTATTGCCTGTTCCAAAATCGTATAAAAACGTAAGTGGAATCTGAAACTGATTAATTTTCTCTTTAAAAGTCACAATATTTGTTACTTTCTCTTCATACAATTGATAATCGGATTGTTCCGTAAACTTATATTGATTGGTCCCATAATAAACATCTACATTTATTTTTAGGTTTTTACCTATATCCCTGCTTAACCCCAGGCCTAAAAGAAATCCTATTCCTGATGAATTCTCAAGTGTGGTGTAATTAACATCACCTAATGTATATGGCTCTATTATCCGCGGATTTGTAAAATTGGGACCCAGTGTAAAATTTATTGAAAAAACCGACATTGTGCGGTACGATTCAAACAGGTATACAAACTCAACAGGATCGTTAGGCATTATTTCATATTCAGGATATTTCTTTAGAAATTCAACCATGTTATTTTCTGCTTCAAACTGCTCATCATTAAACAGGTATGCCATAATTATCAGCTTGTATGCTTCTGTTTTCTGTGCTCTGGTAAATCCGCTTTCCATACAGGGTGCTAAAAGTTCAGGAATATCATCGATTATACCCTGATCATATAATTTCCCAGCATTTTCGAGTGTTTTAAGGCAATCATCCTGCGCAACCGAATGATTATTAAAAATTAAAATAACCAGTAAAACCAGAATAGGTATTTTAAATCGGTAAAACATTTGTTTATGAATTAATTCTGCCAATATACATATAAATTTATTTGTCAGTACAGGTTTTTTGATATTCGATATCATATCCTATATAAGTATTCCACTCGTTTGTTGTCAGATTTCTTGAAATTTTCGGGCATATTTCATCAGCCATAATATTAGCTGTAGCCGGCCAGATAAATATCTTTCCGTTCTGACTCGAAGAGGCAAGATATTTACCATCGGGGCTGAAGTCAACAGAAAATACCCAGTCTTCATGTTCTGTAATTACAACGGGGCGTTCATCAAATTTTCTCAGATTCCAGATTTTAATAGTTCCATCGTTACTGGCTGTTGCCAATAATTGGTTATTGGGGCTGAAATTAATATCCTGGATACGGGATACATGAGCCTTTTTGGTATAAATCAGTTTATTGGTATTTAAATTATAAATTCTTAAGACCCCGAGCTTATCTCCAAAAGCCAGGTAGCCTCCCGAATTACTAATAGCTAAAGAAAGAATAATGTTTTTAGGAGAACTAAAAAGAACCTCAGCATTTCCTTTAGATATATTCCATTTAATAAGATCCCCATTATCGGAACCTCCATACAACCATCTTCCGTCAGCAGAAATACATATTGTATTAATTTTTACATCGCTTACAGCTATTTCTTTATGTGTATTCTGGATAAGGTCCCAATATATTACCGTTTTATCTGTGCTGGTAGATATAAGTGCATTATTGTTTGGTAAAAACTCCAGATCGCCAACCCATCCTTTATGACCCTCAAGAAGAACCGGCTGACTTCCATCCTGGTTTAGATTAAAAAGCTGTATACTTGAGGTTCCCACACCACAAGCCAGCCATCGTCCATTGGGACTTATTGATAGACTTCGGTTAATAAAATTGTTATTCTTAAGAGTTCGGGGAGATTTTGATCCTGAAGCTATATCCCAGATCAGAATTTTACCATCGCTTCCTGTACTGTACAAAATATTGCTGCGAGGTAAAAATTTTACGGTTCGCACTGATCCTTCATGTCCCATATACACATTATAATCCTTCCCATAAATTGCGGTCATGGCTGAATACAATCCTTTATAAATATCCGGATGATTATCCATGCCATTATATTGTTCATTAAATTTAAATGATTGCAGGGCCAGCAATGCCTTAAGGTCTTTATCTCCAGATTCCTGAGTAGCTTTTACGGATAAGGATTGAGCAATAGATAACATTCTTTTTGCAAAATCTTCTGCTGCCTGTTTTTCTGCTTCAGTTTGCTGTTGTTTGGCCACCTGGGCATTTAATTCTGCCTGGGTTCGTTGTTGCCGTTCAATGCTTACTGTCTTTTCAGCTTCCTGAGATTCCTGTTGCGCCATTTCTGCAGTTTCCAGAGCTATATCTTTTTCTTCAAGAGCCCGCCTGGTTAACAGCAAGGCTTCTCTTTTGGCGCGTTCAGACGAATCGGCAGATAACTTGGCTTTTAAGCGTTCTATTTCCTTTATTTGGGTTTCCTCTACGGCTTCATCCTTCTGACTTTCCATAATTAGCGCCCAAGCTTCAGCTTCTTTACGCAAACCATCAGCATCCTTTTTCTGTTCGTTTGCATAAAATACCAGGGCCAGAAACAGAAGGGCAAATACCCCCATAATCATGGCAAATCTTCTTGTACGGCTTAATACACGTCTTTGGACGCGAATTTTATTTTGTTCTTCCTGCTGGTATTTTTTTTCACTGGCATCGAGAAAAACCATAACTTTTTCAAATGCCGGATTATACTTTTTCGCCCAGGCTAATGAAGGCTGCTGGGTTTTCCTCCAATTCAATGCCAGCTGTAAATCGGGCGGTCGCCATAAACCTGTTTTTCCTAACTGAAATTGTGTGGCAGCATCTGCTAATCGTAAATACATTTGAACTGATGATGATTCCTCGTCGACCCATACTTTTAACTTATCCCAGATTCTCATGAGGCTTTCATGAGAAATATCAAGTACCGTATCTTTATTTATCAGCATTCCTTCGGTTGGTGTAATAAACGACCGCTCTTTTGCCCTGAATTTATCTGCAACCTCAATTACTTCATCATCGGTAACCTGGGCAATAGCTGCAATATCCGAAACTCTTGCCGGATGTCTGATTCCTTTATTATCCGCACCTTTTTCGGTGAGGATCCGGAAAATGGTTTTACATATTTTTTTACCCGAATCCGTCAATTCTTCATATGCTTCATTGGCATGCATTGACAGGGCATTTTCAACTTTTCCGGCAGCTTCATAATCTCTCATTCTGATCATATCTTCCTGAGCATTATGCCGGGTCCAGTAGTCCCAGGTTCTCATCATAGCATGTTGAAGAATGGGCAATTGATCGCCATGATCGCTGATTGAATTTAAAACATGCTGTGTAAGCTTGGGATCTATTTTTGCATGCCCTACGGCAACCGGACCCAGGATGGCCTCTTTAAAGTCCTCACGGGTCATTTGAGGAATAAGGAAATTACTTGTATTAATTAATCTGGTCAACTCCTGAAACTGAGAACATTCTCCAATAAAATCAGATCGCATGGTAATTGCCAGATATATGGATTGCTCTTTCTGGTTTACCGCATTAACAATAAGCTTTATAAATGCTTCAGTTTCATTAAGGGTAGTACTGTCTTTCCTGCTTTCCTTAAACCGGAATAATTCTTCAAACTGATCGATAATCAGTAACAGATTTTCATCATTCCCGAGGTTCATTTGTTTAATTGCATCTACCAGGCCATAGGAACTTCTGCGCAGGATGGTATATACTATTTTCTTTTTGATATGGCCATCGTCACTATATTTTAATCCCTTCTCATTTTTTGAAATTGCTGATGCCAGATTTTCTACAGGACTGTTTCCGGGTCGAGCTGCAATAATTTTCCATTTCGATCCGGCTTCTTTGATAAATCCTCCATGCAATAGTGGAATTACCCCGCAGTACATTAATGAAGATTTACCGCTTCCAGAAGCACCGGTTACAGCAGCAAACCTGTTTTTCGATAAATACTCGAGAACCCGTTCACTTTGCCCATCGCGTCCAAAAAATAAATGGCTTTCTTCAATGCCAAAAGGCCGTAATCCGGGAAAAGGATTTTTTTCTGACAGGGTATTATGGGTATTATTTGTAGGTTTTAGTGTCATCTTATCTAACTAAGTTTATCAAAAAAAGGCTTTAATGATTCTTCAAGTTTTTCGTTCTGCCGAATCACCAAAATATCATCCAGGTTTTGATATTTTTGACCAATCTCTTCATCTGCCATCAGGCCAACAGATTTGAATAAGGAGGGTTTCCCATAACCTGGCGCCTTTATTAAATCTCTCAGTTTGCTATCCACCCATTGGTTTTCACTGTTACCTTTACATATTAATACTCCATCGGCTTTAATAAGAAAGTTCCTGTGAATTTCAACCGGATTAAATTCGGGAGAATTAAAAACTGATACCATTAAATTATAATTTCTGCTATTGATTAAATCCTTCACCTTTTTTACAGAATCCGATTCATTCTCATAAATCAGGTAAATATTTGGATGATGATTTTCTTCATTTACTTTGTTTTTTTTATCATGAAGCTTTGAGAAAATAATAGTTTTAAAAACTTCTAAGGGTGCTTCAATAATTTCTGTCTTTAGTCGATTATCGTCTCTTTTCAGTCTGTTCAGATATAAGTTTTGTCTTTGTTCAGCCGGTTTTAAATCATTTGGGATCCAAATCAGTCTTTCAAGATTGCTGGTTTTGTTATCAATATACTCTTTCACAATTTGATTTTGCAAATCAAGCATTGAAAACTGGGTTTTCTTTAAAGGTACACCATAAAATGAACCCATTAAATGAATGGATAACACAGATTGATCCAGATAACTAACAATAGTTTCTTTAAGTCTTTCGGTATCTGTGGGCAGATCATTTAGCGGCAATACATTATATCCCAAATGTTGTAATTCCCGCCGTATAATATCCCTGTTTTCCATTAGGTCGATGCTTGTCTCAGCGAGGAATACACAATCCTTCTTTATATTTTCATTCTGCGTTAAATTTTGGTCCTGCACTCTGTTTAATTCCGATAAAATATCATACGCAAGGTCAATTAACTTAGACCAGAATTTATCATCGGGATCATCGGTATCCAGGTTAAATGTTTTGGATTTTTTATTGAACCTGTTTATCTCAAAAAAATTGAAACTCAAGTTATTTTGAAGAAATTCGGGCTGTTCTTCGGTATTTATATGGCCGGTTAGAACTTTAAATATTCTCTTATTAATATTATCCTGATTTTGACTGGCAGCATTATTTTTAATGATTTCCAGTTCTTTAATATAACTCTCTTGTTTAATAGATTCGGGCGATAAAATAGTGATAAATAAAGCCGTTTTTGAAAATATTTCCTGAATATTTTCACCAAATAATTTTTGACGCGATCTTAAATCATCATGAAGTAAAAGGACTGGTTTACGGTTAAATAAACGATATAAAACGATGGACAAGTAATGACAAAAATTTGCTGCCCATTTGTTCAAATCATTATCCTTTTCATCATTATAGTCTGAATGACTGATAAATATATCATATTCGTAACTCATAATTTCAACCTAATAAATTTTAATAATTCATAATACTCTGAAAATCTTTAATTATCCTCTACAATTTTTAATATAAGATTTGTTAGTTCTATATTATCGAATAAAAGCAAATTAAAGGTTTCCCTTTCAAGTGAAAATATAATAGTATCTGCTGTTGCTTCAAATTCTAATGTTTCATGATATTGGTCAATTATAATCTGGGGGTATAGAATGTCATTTGATGAAAGAATTATGTTTTTATTTTCATTTAGATTGCAGGTAAGCGTACCCTCATATACAATAACAAAAGTATAGGTATCACTACAGTCTGTTATGGAAATTTTTTCGCCGGATTTAATATAACCGGGAAGTAATTTATCTGCAATTTTCAACAAAATATCTTCATCAATTAATGAAAAATGCCTGTTCTTTTTTAAAAATAATATTTTATTTAATAAAGAATGTATCTCATTAGATTCCAGGTTATGGAAGAGATTTATCATTTCCTGAACAATACTTTCATCAAGTCTTGGATATATGGATTCCAAAAAAACCGGATCTGCTTTATTGATAACAATTGCTGAAATTTCGCGCAGAAGTTTATGCGGAGAAAAAAGATTTGATATCAGTTCCTGGCTGATTTTAGTGTTTTTTTGATTTAGAAGGCATTTCACAGCACAAGCTTTGGTATACAGGGATAACATATTATAGTCCCTGGTAATAATAGACGGTATTAATTCTTCCACATCCATTTTTTCATCCGGAAAATAATACTGAAGTTTTTTAATTCTGTCTCTGGTGGTAATATTTTCCAGCAAAGGGAAAAGCACCTGTTTAATATCTTCATATATAAACTGGTCGAGCATTTCAATAGCATAACTGTTATCTGACTGATCTCCATGTTCAATTTTTTCTTTCAGACTGGCAATTGTATTGGCATTATATGCCAGTGAGAGCAGATTATACAGATTCAGGTAATTTTTATTAATCTCCGAAAGAAAAGCCTGACTCAACAAACGATAATTTTTTGCTCTTCCTATTGTATAATATGCCGAAAGATTCCATGAAATGATCATAATTTCTTTTACTATAGAATTTAAAATCCGGTTTAAATTCAGGGAACCGGCCTGGTATTTTGATTCCACCAGAGCCTGCAAAGCGAGTCGAGATATTTCCTTGGTTTGGTTCTCAATTTTATTCACCAGTAAATCGGTAGCTTTGGTTCCGCCAATTCTTCCATAAATTTTAATAATCCTTGAAAGCACTTCCGGTCTGGAATCCGGAGAAAGAAATACCTGTTCTAGATAATCCAGAGCCCCTTCACCAATATTTATCAGGGCTTCGAAAGCAATCGAATAATATTTCGACGAGGAAAGATAGCCAATAAGCATATAAGCATGTTCAAGGCTTCCGAGTTGGGCCATGGCTTTAATGGCAGCAAATTTAACTCCGGGTTCAAAATCACGAACCAGATTTATTAATGAATTGGAATATTCTGTTTTTTTAAATGACCCGATGATTTCTGCAGCAATTATCCGTTCATTAACCTTATGTGAATTCAAGAGCATGGATAACTGTTCGTTTTCGCTGCCAAGAGAAAGTTTATTTTCAAATTTTTGAATAACATATCCAAATTCTTCCTTTAGATCAATATTCTCTATTTCTTTAATCTTTGTCTTCAATACAGGCAAGGATTGAAGAACTGTTCCCGCGTCAATTTTTTTTATGGCATACTTATGAACTGGTTCAGAGGAGTTGGAAAGCAAACGGATCAAATACTGCTCATAACCGATTGGCTCAATTTCCTCAGCAATATTAAGGGTGTGAATAATTTTTTCCGGCGATTTGGAATTTAAAAACTGGTTAATCCTTTCTTTTAAAGATAGTATATCAAATAAAACAGACCTGCGGGAAACTTTTAATTTACGAATTGAATCTTTTAAAGAGGCCTGATAAAATTTTATTAACCGGACACATATAAAAAACCACAGAATAAGAAATGGCAGCACCAATATTACATAATGAACAAGGTGCACAAAATTTAATTTCTCAATAAAATAAATAATCATTCCCGAAAATGTTAACCCCAACATCACTGCAATACCTTCCAAAAAGGGTACAATAGTTTGCCGGTACCGGGGATCCAGGTCAAGTAACAACACTTTCACTGAAGGATGTTGAATAGTATACCGGGCGGTTTCATATACCATTTTTGATATACCAATTAGCATAAAGAAAAAGGTAAACCGGGCAATGGCTGTTGATGTTCCCAGGGTAACATATATAAGAACTGAAATGAGCAGCATAACAAATGTACCAATAGGCACAAGAACCAGACTATAGGGCGAATCATAAGAATACAACACCCGGTGAACCAGTAAATGTTCAGCAACAAAAATAAAAACATATAATGTACCCAGGAATAATCCCATAAATTTGGTAAATCCTATAATGCTAGGGTAACTGGCGCGCGTCAGATTAAGAAATATTAAATGAATAAGAAAGGCAACTATTGCTGATACTACTCCAAATAGAAATAAATAGGTTGTATATTTTGTTGAAAATAACTGAAAAAATCCTGAACGGATAGCTAAAGGTTTTTTATTAACAGGTTTTATTCCACGAATTGCTTTTGAAAACAGCAGAATAATACTCGTTAAAACTAAAACTAATGTAATTGCGGATGCAGCAAGTAACAATATGCTGTTAATAGGATAGGCAAACATAAGCAGGATAATGGAATAACTTGCAGCTACCAGGCCGCCAAGAAACAGAATATAAATAATATATTCCATACGTTTTCTCTGTTCCGGTAAAAGAAACTCCTGAATAAGTTGTCGAAAACTCAGTCCTGTAACTATGGTAACGGGAAACATAATAATAAATCCTATATAAGCGCCTAATTCAATGTCTACATACTCGATATAATAATTTAAACTTATAATACCGGCAAATACCAGAAAGAAGCACAGAAAGACAAAAAATTTACCAGGTAACCGCGTAGATAAAAAAGTATATAAGATAAATATTATCAGACCTGTTATCCCGGATATACAAAATGCTAACGGAATATCAGATATTTCAAAATGATCAAAAAAGAAAGTATGTGCCCCAATATCAAATGAAGCCATAAAAGCTCCTACTAATAAAGCCAATATTGAGATCAGTATTACAACTCCAATCTCATGGCGCCGAATATTAAAAATTTTATTAAAAAAATTTAACATAAATCTCGATGATCAAAACACAAAGTAAAAAGAAGATGATTTAAAATTTGTTTTTCCCTCATTTTTAAGAGAATAAAAATAAGAAATATCTAAATCAAATCAAGTTTTCTTGTCTAAGCTATTAATCAGTTTATGGAGTTTTATGATAAGATAGCGTAAATTTTTAAAAACGATCGGTAAACTTATATCAAATAAGTGTGTTACATTTAAAATTTCAACAACAAACCGATACCAAATATCATGTTTCAAAAACAGTTACCATCTGATGATAAATACAGCAGGCGCAGAGAGTTTGTTTTTCTGATCCTTGCAGGATTCTTTATTGGCACTCTGGCAATGCTTAATATTTTAGGGATAACACGACTGATAGACTTCTCATTCGAACTGTTTGGTGTATTTATCCCTTTTAAAGTTTTTGTGGGCGTTCTGCCCTATCCGATAACTTTCCTGTGTACTGATTTTATTAGTGAATTGTATGGAAAAAAACGGGCATCGTATGTAGTATGGATCGGATTTTTTTTAAATATCTGGGTAATATTAATTCTCTGGATCGGCGGAATTTTACCCCCGGTACCGGATATTGATCCGCAAACCGGCCTCCCCCATCAGGGAGATCCAAATTTCTTATTTTACGAAATTCGCTTATTTACCTTTAGTACCACTTCTGCTTCTATGATTGCTTACCTTTCTGCTCAATTTATCGATGTGCATATTTTTCATTACTTCAAAAACCTGACAAAAGGCAGGTATTTATGGCTTAGAAATAATGGCTCTACGCTAACAAGTCAACTTGTAGATTCTCTTTCTGTAGTATTAATTACCTATTTTTTTACACATGCTATACGAATTCCCGAAGGACAAAGTGTAATGAAATTTTTATTCATCCTGATCCTCTCCAATTACTTTTTTAAAATGATTGCCGCACTTTTAGATACTATTCCCTTTTATATTGGCGTTCGGTTTTTATCGAAATATTTAAATATTGATCCGAATTTAGAATTTAAGGGAATTAGTCAGTAAGGCCTAATATATTTAAAACCTTTTCTACAGTAAGGTCTATCCCGTCTACAATATATTTAGCCCTTAAATAATGATGTTCGCATCGATCTCTTAGATCGGTGATATAGTGCTGTAGTTCGCTATCTGTTTTATTAAGTACAATTGGACGGTCATTGGTAACCTTTTTTAGCCGATCAACAAGAATGTTCGTATCGAGTTTAATATACAGTACCTCACCATGTTTTTCCATAAGATCCATATTCTCACAATGACATGGCGCACCTCCACCTGTTGAAACCACAATATTATCTTTTAATACTACTTTTTTTAAAGCTTTCCACTCCCTGATCCTGAATTCCTGATCTCCGATATCGGAATATAATTCAGGAATGGATTTCCCTTCATGAACCTCTATAACCTCATCCAGATCAATAAATTCCATACTTAATCGAGTTGCCAGCTGCCTGCCAATCGTAGTTTTTCCGCAATTTTTATATCCAATAATAAAAAACCTCACAAGCAATATAATTAGTGCGCAAATATGATGAATTTCTTTGATTTGAAAAAGAAGCACAGGCTGATTTCTCTTTAAAAAAAGTCATCTATGGTCACCAATTTGTTTCAGTTAAAACCACAAAGATTTTTGCCTGTTAAACAGGTATGTGTTTTAAATAAAAGACTTTTTGCTATACAATAATTCCTTCCTTCTTAATACTAAAATATCTTGTTATGTTGTTACCCTTATTTAGGTTTCATAGCCTGATAGGCAACATGCTGCATATAGTTATCAAGTACAATAAGGGCGGTATAGGCTTCCACAACCGGCCACATTCTGGCCACAATAGTGGGATCTCTGCGAGTAACAGCAGCCAGATCTTTATCTTCAAGGCTTACTTTGTCAATTGTTTGTTGAGGTTTTGCAATGGTAGGTGTGGGTTTTACAGCTACACGGGCAACAATATTCTGACCGGTTGTAAGGCCCCCGGTGATTCCTCCTGCATTGTTCGACTGAAACTCAACTTTCCCGTTTTTTATCCTCATGGTATCGTTACATTCCGAGCCGGTCATTTTAGCAGCCTCCATTCCGCATCCTATCTCCACAGCTTTAACGGTACCAATACTCATTAGGCCTCCTAACTGACCGTCAAGTTTATCAAATATGGGTTCACCCATACCGGCCGGCACACCTGTTACAACTACCTCAACAATACCTCCGGAGGAATCTCCTTCCTTCATAATCCGAAGAATCTCATTATACATGGCATCAGCCACATCAGCATCAGGACAGAACAGTTTCGGGTTTATATCATATTTTTCATGAACATCCGCTTCATTGTATTTCGGCTTTAAAATATCGGGTATTCTTGTTTCCAGTTCAGCAAGAATGGCTGCTTTTTCAAAAAACCGCATCCCGGTTTGCATCTTCCCCGAAGCAAAAATATCAAGATATATTGGGTCATATTGTTTCCGTACTTCCCGATAAGCGGCAGCTTTTTTCTTAATAACGTCAATAGGCATATCACTCATCCTGATTCCGGCAGCTTCTCTTACAAAAGAAACTACTTCGATACCATGATCTTTAAGAATTTTTTTTGCTATGGCACCGGCAGCAACAATGGTAGAAGTATACCGTCCGCTGAAAATTCCGGCACCAATGGCATCGTCAAACGATCCGTATTTCTGGTAAGATGCATATGAAGCATGACCCGGGCGAGGTGTCCGGTTGGTAACCTGGTATTGTTCTATGTGTTCAAAATGCCTGTCAACATTTGGGATGAGCACCACCAGAGGAGTCCCATTGGTATATCCCTTGTTGGAAAATCCCGGCATGGTATCGGCAGCATTCACCCCACTATAAATTATGGGCACATCTGCTTCCCGTCTCGGAGATGTAAGCTCTCCCTGTCCGGGTTTACGCAGCATTAATTCCACGTAAATTTCTTCTTCTGTAAAATAATATCCCGGCGGAACACCCTGAATATTTATCGATAATCCTTCCTGATATGATCCACCGGCTACAGTGGTTTTAAATAGTTTTCCGTATGTACATCCTAGCATATGATTGGTTTTATGGTTTTTATTTCAATATTAATTTCCCGGATTTATTCAAACATTTGTATTTGTGCACCCAGATTTTTCATATCCTCAACAAAAGACGGATAGGTAATACGAATAGATTCTGCAGTATCAATTACTGTTTCACCCGAGGCTGCAAATCCTGCAAGAGCAAGGGCCATTACCATCCGGTGATCATCATATCCGTGAACAACAGTTCCGTTAAGGTCAGATTGGTGAATAATCATACCGTCTTCCAGTTCTTCGATTTTTGCACCCATTTTTTTTAGTTCGGCTGTAGCAGCGCTAATCCGGTCACATTCTTTTAATCGTGCCTGTGCAACATTTAATAGTTTAGTAGTTCCTGATGCAAAACATCCGACGACTGCCATGGCAGGCAAAGCATCGGGAGTATCGTTCATATCGATTTCAATACCTGCAAGTTTGCCGCCTTTCACCCAAAGCCCCTCTTTTTCCTGCCGTATTTGAAGCCCCATTTCTTTAAGGTAATCAAATACCTGTTTATCACCCTGGTGGTCAGAAAAATCGAGACCCTGAATAATTATTTCGGAACCGGTGATTGCAGCAGCACATACAGCAAAAGTTGCTGAAGAAAAATCGGCCGGAATGGCCCGTTCAAAAGCAGAATAATGTTGTCCTCCATATACCTTAAACCATTCCAGTCCCTGATGTTCAAACCGGATATTCTGTTTTCTCAGCCAGTCGAGCGTTATTTCCACATAAGGTTTCTCGTGCAGATTGTATACTGATATTTCTGAATCTCCTTCCATAAGCGGTGAAGCAATAAGGAGTCCGGTTAAAAATTGAGAACTGATACCATCAATGCTGGTTTTGCCTCCATGTACAGGTCCCTTTAATGTGAACGGACATTTATTATTATTAGAGGTTACCTTTGCTCCAAATTCCTGAAGGGAAGACAGGAGCGGCGTCATTATCCGTTTCCTAATGGAATGGTCGCCATCGAAACGTATCTCATAATTCGAAAGGCTGGCTAATGCGGATAATATTCTAAGAGAAGTCCCTGAATTACCAACATCGATAAAATCAGCCGATTCGGCGATCCTGCCCCCAATACCCTTTACACTATAAGATTCTCCTTCTGTAACTGTAGCTCCAAATTTAGTGATGCCGGATATACAGGATTGGGTATCAGCTGAAATTAATGGATTGTTTAAAACAGAAATGCCATCGGCCATACCAGCAATAGCAAATGCGCGTATGGTATGCGATTTTGACGCAGGTATGCGAATTGTTCCTGATAATTCAGAAAATGTACTTTTAATTTTCAATATCCATGTTTTTATGCCGGAGCGAATTTAATTAAACATTATATTTTTACCAAGAATATATGCATCGCTACCGTATAAAAATTCAGAAATCTTTCGTTTTTTTTCTGGTAAAGTAACTAAAGAGACCTATGAATAAATGCATTCTTACTAAATCTCCCAGAAATGATTTAAATAAATATAACAGAATTATTAATAAAAATACATTTTATAATATCCCTATAATTCCAGCGTCATTTGTTCTCCGTTTGAATCAAAGTGTTGGTCCGGGGTCTTCTTTGGCTCTTCATCCGGTTCTTTCTTTTCCACCTCTGCATTCGTTTGCAAGGGCTCAAGTTCTTTCACCAGGGATACTTCGTAGTTTGAAAGACGTTTCCCTTTAGCTTTATAACTTTTAACACCGATAAATTCAGCAACTTCAATAATTTCATCTTCCCGCTTGCTGTGTCCGCCACCGAATTTTATTTCAAGTCTTGGATATTCCACTTCAGTGATGCGAATAAGCTTTGATTCGGGATGATCACCGATAAAGCTTGTTAGTTTTTCCGTGGGCTCGGCATTAAACCTTTTCAAATAATAATAATTTTGGCCGGCATCGAAATATACCGCTGAAAATATTTTATGAGGATCAAATTTTTGAATGATTAAAAGATCATCTTCAAAATGGTTGGAAAGATCGAAATTAGACAATCTTAACCCTCCCGCTTTGGTAATAATAAGCAATTTGTCATCGCCCATAAACTCACCCAGATAACGGCCCCTCTGATCAGCATTTAATCGCAATACATCTTCATCAAACCATATTTTTCTTCCACCAAGGGTTGAAACTCCGTGTTCTTTCATTACAATCTTATGCACGGCATACCGGGTAAGAATATTACCCATTGAGGCTTTTCCTTTAATTGCAAGATCTCCAAAATCAACCTCCAGTAAAAGGTTTCTGAGCCTTGGCCTGGGTTTCAAATATACTTTTACGACTTCAGCTTCTCCATTGGAATTTACACTCAGGTACAAGATCCGTGATCCTTCCGATCCTTTGGTGATCGTATATTCCTTGTCCCGGGTTAGGCCTGTTATGGAGCATCGTTTCATAAGAATTGAACCGGCTTTCCCATCACGGTAAATAATATTATAAATAGTCCGTTTATCGTTCTTTTTAAATACTGCAATATGTAAAATATCTTTTCCCACAAACGATTTTTCACTCACTTTAGTAATAAGATATGTCCCGTCGTTCCGGATTATAATTACATCGTCAATATCGGAACAATCACAAATAAATTCATCCTTTTTCAGTGATGTGCCAATAAAACCTTCCACACGGTTTACATATAATTTTTCATTGGCCACCACAACTTTAGTGGCTTCTATTGTATCAAAATTCCGTATTTCGGTTTTACGCTCCCTTCCTTTCCCATATTTCTTTTTTATCTGCTGGAAGTAATTTATGGTAAACGGAATAATATTGTCGAGATGATTTTTTACTTCCTGTATTTCACCCTCAATGCCCTTAATATATTCATCAGCTTTAAAAGAACTGAATTTAGAAATCCGGCGAATGGGTATATTTGAGAGCCTGATCAGGTCGTCTGTTGTAACTTCACGTTTTAAATGTATTACAAAAGGTTTTAACCCGTTATCAATAGCTGTTAAAATCTCTTCCTCGGTTTTACAGACTTTAATATCTTCATATATTTCATTTTCAATGAATATTTTTTCCAAAGAAGCCTGGTGCCAGGAATCCTCCAGTTCATCGAGACGTATTTTAAGTTCCAGGGTTAGCAGGTCAACTGTGTGTTGTGTAGAAAATCTCAAAATTTCTTTTACCCCTACAAATCTTGGTCTATCATCTTCAACCACACAGTTATTTGGCGATACTGGCACCTCACAATCGGTAAATGCGTAAAGTGCATCGATGGTTTTATCGGGAGAAATTCCGGGCGCCAAATGAATCAGGATTTCAACATTTTCAGCGGTATTATCATCAATTTTTCTAATTTTTATCTTCCCCTTTTCGTTGGCTTTTATAATCGAATCAATAAGTGTGGGGGTAGTTTTCCCAAAAGGAAGTTCGGTAATAACCAGCGTTTTTTTATCGATTTTATTGATCTTAGCCCGTATCCTTACTATTCCGCCTCTTAAACCATCATTATATCTGGAAAAATCAGCCAGACCGCCAGTCGGGAAATCAGGAAGCAGCTCAAAATCCTTACCCTGAAGATGGGCAATAGATGCATCTATAAGCTCAATAAAATTATGAGGCAATACTTTTGATGCCAGACCAACCGCTATTCCTTCCACTCCCTGAGCCAGTAAAAGGGGGAATTTTACCGGCAGGGTGACCGGTTCTTTATTTCTGCCATCATAGGATTGTTTCCAGGTTGTGGTTTTTGGATTAAAAACTACTTCCATGGCAAATTTTGAGAGCCTCGCCTCAATGTACCTGGGAGCTGCCGAACCATCGCCGGTATGAATATTTCCCCAGTTTCCCTGACAATCAATAAGCAAATCTTTTTGTCCCAGCTGAACAAGGGCATCACCTATTGAAGCGTCACCATGAGGATGGAACTGCATGGTATGTCCGATAATATTGGCTACCTTGTTATACCGGCCGTCATCCAATCTTCGCATGGCATGCAATATACGGCGCTGAACCGGTTTTAATCCATCGGCAATATGGGGCACGGCACGTTCAAGAATCACATACGAGGCATATTCAAGGAACCAGTCCTTGTACATGCCCGAAAGTTTTGTCACAACCGTTGAACCGGAAGAATGATCGCCTTTTGGGTTTTTTTCTGTTGATCCGTCCTCCTGAGGTATATTGTTATCCTGATTTTCTAAATTTTCCGAACTCATGCTAATCGCTCTGCTTGAAATTAAACGTTACTTATGCTTCAACAAGGTCTTCCTCAACCCGTAAATTATCGATAATAAAATCCTGCCGTTCAGGAGTATTTTTCCCCATATAAAAGGGCAATAATTCACTTATTTCATCACCCTTTTTAATACGCACCGGATCAAGATGAATATCTTTACCTATAAAATGTTTGAACTCATCAGGAGAAATTTCCCCCAGCCCTTTAAACCTGGTAATTTCAGAATTAGCACCTAATTTATCCATAGCGCCGAGTTTCTCTTCAATACTGTAACAATAAATGGTTTCCTTTTTATTGCGCACCCTGAAAAGCGGGGTTTGTAAAATATATAAATGTCCCTTGCGCACCAGGTCGGGAAAAAACTGAAGAAAAAAAGTAATCAGCAGTAACCTGATATGCATCCCGTCAACATCCGCATCTGTTGCAATTACCACATTATGGTAACGCAGGCTTTCCAGATCATCTTCAATATCCAGGGCAGCCTGCAGCAGGTTAAATTCTTCGTTTTCGTATACCACCTTTTTTGTAAGTCCGTAAGTATTCAGTGGTTTGCCTTTTAGACTAAATACAGCCTGTGTATTTACATCTCTCGATTTTGTAATGGAGCCACTGGCTGAATCGCCTTCGGTTATAAAAATTGTGGTTTCCAGTCTGCGTTCGTCATTTGAATTAAAATGAATTCTGCAATCCCTGAGTTTCCGATTATGAAGGTTCGCTTTTTTAGCGCGTTCCCTGGCAATTTTTTTAATCCCGGAAATGGCTTTTCGCTCCTTTTCGGAATCTATAATTTTTCGTTGAAGGGCATCGGCTACATCGGGATGTTTATGTAAATAATTGTCGAGTTTTGTTTTTACAAATTCTCCGATAAAATTGCGAATTGACGGACCATTAGGTCCTACATCCTTTGAGCCAAGTTTTGTTTTGGTCTGTGATTCAAAAACCGGCTCTTCAATTTTTATACTAAAAGCGGCGCTGATTGATGCACGGATATCGGAAGGATCGTAATCCTTTTTGTAAAATTCCCTGATAGTTTTTACAAGGGCTTCTCTGAAGGCTATTAAATGAGTGCCTCCCTGCGTGGTATGCTGGCCGTTAACAAAAGCATAATACATTTCTCCGTATTGAACACCATGAGTCATAGCCAGCTCAATATCTTCTTCTTTAAGATGAATTATAGGGTAAAGCCCTTCCCCGTTTACGGTTTCCGTAAGCAGATCAAGAAGTCCGTTTTTTGAAAAATACTTTTCGCCATTATAGTTTATAGTCAACCCCGAGTTAAGGTATACATAATTGCGAACCATCAGTTCAACATAATCTTCTATATACCTGAAATTACCAAATAACTGCGGATCGGGAACAAAAGAAATCAATGTACCGTTTTTTAATTCTGTAGCGCTTTCATTTTCATCTGTTATAAGATTTCCTTCAGTAAAGCTGACTTCTTTTACCATGCCTTCCCTGAAGGATTTTATAATAAAATTCGATGACAATGCATTTACTGCTTTAATACCTACTCCGTTAAGACCTACTGATTTTTTAAATACTTTGGAATCGTATTTGGCGCCGGTATTCATCTTAGATGCTACATCTTTTACTTTACCCAACGGGATACCTCTGCCGTAATCCCTTACCTGAACCAGGTTCTCGTTTATAATGATTTCAATAGTTTTTCCGAAACCCATCATAAACTCATCTATGGAATTATCAATAACTTCTTTAAGTAAAATATAAATTCCGTCATCCTGAGAGGTTCCGTCACCGAGTTTTCCAACATACATCCCCGGACGTTTGCGAATATGCTCCTTCCAATCGAGCGTGCGAATACTGTCTTCTGAGTAATTTGCTACGGTCATAATCTTCCTTTTCTTTGCAGCAAATATAGAGAAAAGTGCTTAGGAAATTGAATTTCTTTTTCAACAGGGAAATTAACAAAACCTAATTGGAATGCGAACTTTATGATTTGATTATCTGCGGTTTATAATTGATGTTGTGAATAAAACCTATCCTGAAAATGTTAATAAAAAAGAGCAGAAAACAAATTAGCAAGAGTCGAAACTCTTGCTAATCAGTGTCAATTAATTAATAATTTAAAATTTTTAATTATGTTAAGATATAATTTTTTAATTATAGTAGCAAAAGCAAATTGTTAAAATCATCTTTTTTAACTTTTTTTAACCCAAATGTTTAATTCAATATTAAAATTATTAATAAAATAAAAATGCCCTTTGGGGGCATTTTTTGGAATATATTCTATTTAAGAAATCTTATTTTGTAACACTAAATTTATAAATAGTAGTACTTTGAAATTTTTCACCGGGAGCCAGCAATGTTGATGGAAATGATGGTTGGTTTGGTGAATCGGGATAATGTTGGGTTTCAAGACAGAATGAGGTTCTTTGCTCATAAGCTTTCCCTCCTTTGCCAACCGTAGATCCATTAAGGAAATTACCTGTATAAAACTGAATTCCCGGTTCAGTTGTGTAGACATCCATAACTCTTCCCGATACGGGATCTTTTGCCTTGGCAGCAAGGGACAATTCATCAGCAGTGTTTTTATTCAATACAAAATTATGGTCATAACCACTCCCGAATTGCAATTGCTGATTGTCTTCCTGAATCCTTTTTCCTATGGCCGTTGCCGTTGCAAAATCGAAAGGAGTACCTTTTACAGCTTTTATTTCACCGGTAGGAATTGAAGTATTATCGGTAGGAGTAAATGAATCGGCATAAATAGTAAGCTCAGTGTTCAAAATCGACCCCTGGTCTTCACCAGCCAGATTAAAAAATGCATGGTTAGTAAGGTTAAGCACTGTTTTTTTATCCGTGGTCGCTTCATAATTAATTTTTAGAGCATTATCATCAGTCAAAGTATAGGTAACATTCACATCGAGATTTCCCGGATATCCTTCTTCCATATCTTTTGAAAGGTAATGCAGTGTAAGTGTCGAATCGGTCACCTCTTTAACATCCCAGACTACATTATGAAATCCTTTTATTCCACCATGAAGATGATTTTTTCCGTTATTGGTAACAAGGGTATATTCCTTTCCATCGATACTGAATTTACCATTGGCGATCCGGTTTCCATAGCGTCCGATAAGAGCACCGAAATAAATTTCTTCTGTAAGGTAGGTATCAATTTTATTAAATCCGGTAACCACATCGGCAAAATTACCCTCTTTGTCAGGAACAAAAAGTGTTACAATCTTACCTCCGTAGTTTGTAATATCAGCCAGCATACCATTTTTATTTTTAAGGGTATACAGGCTTATTTCCTTTCCATCGAGTGTTTTGATGAAATTTTCTTTTTGAACAGTGTTTGTCATGATTTTATCAGATGTTTCTTTAACATTAGTACTGTGCTTGCATGATAAATGCAGGCAAATAAAAGCTAAAACTACAAGTTTAATGGCAGACTTCATAAGGTAAATATTAATTTATATAAATTCTTCAATAAATTTAATCCAATAATTAGATTCTATATTTGCTAGTCCAAATTTAAATCAATTTTTTAATGTTTTCAAGCCATACAGCCACCTCATCCGGTGAAGGATTCTTGAGTCCCAGGGAATTTTTTTTGTTAAAGCCGCATATTTCCTGATGAAGTTTAGTGTGTTTATCTACCATCTTCACCTTTTCTATTGTTTTATATCCCAGCTTCTGAATGGTTTCTACCCATTCTTCAGGAATTCCGGCTTTCAAATATTTTTCTTTACCATCCATTTTTTCGGTTTTTTCCGGCCGCATCTGCGGGAAAAACAATACATCCTGAATGCTCGGCTGATTAGTCATAATCATCGCCAGGCGGTCAATACCAATTCCCATGCCTGATGTGGGAGGCATACCATATTCCAGGGCACGCAAAAAATCCTGATCAATAAACATGGCTTCGTTATCTCCTTTTTCAGAAAGCTTTAACTGATCCTGAAACCGTTCCCGCTGATCAATCGGGTCGTTTAATTCAGAATAAGCATTACATAATTCTTTACCATTTACTATGAGTTCGAACCGTTCAGTCAGTTCCGGATTATTCCTGTGCCTTTTACAAAGCGGAGACATTTCAATGGGATAATCAATAATGAATGTCGGCTGAATAAGGTGTGATTCACATTTTTCACCGAAAATTTCATCGATCAGTTTCCCTTTCCCCATGGAGGATTCGGTTTCAATATCGAGGCTGTTACATACTTCACGGAGCTGATCTTCATTCATTCCGGTAATATCCACCCCGGTATATTCTTTAATAGCATCAATCATAGAGATTCTTCTAAACGGCCGTTTAAAACTAATTTCCTTATCATTATAGGGCACGGTTGTGCTTCCGTGTAAATCCAGGGCAACCTTTTCGATCATTTCCTCTGTAAAATCCATCATCCATAAATAGTCCTTGTAGGCCACATAAATTTCCATCACCGTGAATTCCGGATTGTGCGACCGGTCCATGCCCTCGTTACGGAAATCTTTTGAAAATTCATAAACCCCTTCAAAGCCCCCTACAATTAAACGTTTTAAATATAATTCATTGGCAATGCGAAGATACAGGGGCATATCCAATGAGTTATGATGCGTTATAAATGGCCTTGCTGCTGCTCCGCCGGGTATGGGCTGCAGAATCGGCGTTTCCACCTCAAGGTAGCCTTTTGAATTAAAAAGTGTTCTGAGTGAATCCAATATCCGGGTCCGTTTTTTAAAAATTTCACGAACACCCGGATTTACGACCAGATCAACGTATCGCTGCCGGTACCGGAATTCAGGATCGGATACCGCATCGTAAACTTTACCGTCTTTTTCTTTAACAATAGGCAGGGGCCGTAATGATTTACTTAATACTGTAAGTTTCTTTACATGAACAGATATTTCTCCTACCTGGGTGATAAAAACAAAACCTTCAACTCCAATAAAATCACCGATATCCAGATGTTTTTTAAAAACCGTATTATACATGGTTTTATCGTCATCGGGACAAAGATCGTCGCGTCTGAGATAAATTTGGATTCTTCCTTTCGAATCCTGAATTTCCGCAAAAGATGCGCTCCCCATAATACGTCGCGACATTAGCCGGCCGGCAATAGACACATCCTGGAGGTTATTTTTATCCGGGTGAAAACTTTTTTTTATTTCTGTTGAAGTAATGTTGGTTTTAAATTCTGCTGCGGGATAGGGATTAATTCCCAACTTTCTTAATTCTTCCAGCGACTCCCTTCGGATTTGTTCCTGTTCACTCAATTCAAACTGACTCATGTATTTAGACTTTTTACAAAATATTTGTAAAGATATAATAATTGCTTTTGATAGCGAAAGGATAATTTTAATCATACTCATTTAAATATAATGGACTAATTTTGTCTGAAAATCTCAATACCGTGGAACAATCAATTAAGAACCAAAGATTACCGCACTGGATGAAAGCACAAATGCCCAGCGGTACAGATTATTCAAGGGTAAAAAATCTAATACTACAGCAGAAATTAAATACCATCTGCGTAAGTGGTAATTGTCCGAATAAAGGGGAATGCTGGAACACAGGCACAGCAACTTTTATGATATTGGGGGAAAAATGTACCCGGAACTGTAAATTCTGTCAGGTATATACTCAAAAACCCGAACCGGTAGACTGGGATGAACCACAAAGGCTGGCCGATACTATCAAAGCACTTCAACTCAAACATTGTGTTATCACTTCTGTAGCGCGTGACGAATTGCATGATGGTGGCGCCGGATTCTGGGCAACAACCATAAAAACAGTAAAGGAAATTAATCCAAACACAACCATGGAAGTATTAATTCCGGATTTCAGAAGAGGAACTGCTGCTCTCGATCAGATCATCAATGAAAAACCAGAAGTGATTTCGCACAACCTGGAAACTGTAAAACGACTAACCCACAAGGTTCGCAGTATGGCCCGGTATGAACATAGTCTCGAACTGTTGCAGTATGTTGCCAAATCTGGTATTGTTGCTAAAACAGGAATTATGGCCGGGCTTGGTGAAACCATTGAAGAAGTATATGAAACAATGGACGATGCGCTGGCTGTGGGAGTTAAAGTTTTTACCATCGGTCAGTATCTTCAGCCTACAAAGGACCATCTTGATGTAATAGAATATGTAAAACCCGAACAGTTTGAAAAGTATAAGGAAACAGGGCTAAAAAAGGGATTTAAATTTGTGGAAAGCGGTCCTCAGGTAAGATCATCATACCATGCAGAAAGACATGTGAACATTTGATTATCGAACCATTTAATTATTGAACTATTGGTTTATTGGTTTATTGGTTTATTGGTTTATTGGTTTATTGGTTTATTGGTTTATTGGTTTATTGGTTTATTGGTTTATTGGT
>JAFGSZ010000149.1 GCA_016934395.1 Bacteroidales bacterium | reverse complement strand
TATTGTATTAAAATTAGTTAATAAATATTTAAATTATATTAATATTATTGAGCTCTTTTAAATAATTAACCTGAATTATCAATCATTGGGTGAAAAATATTTTTATTTTAAAATTTTTTGTTCATAGATTTTAATTATTTTGAGAAACAGTTCTTCAGATAAAGAAATTAATATTTAAGCCATGAAATTATTTCTCAGGTTGTTGCTGATTTTTATTGTGATTTTTATTTCGATATTGTTTTACTACCGACATATAACCCGCAAAATGACCATAATATCTGCTGGTAAACCCGTCCCTGTTTATCAGGTACCCCGTGCGGCAATGCTGGTGGTAGATATTCAGGAGGGAACAACCGGTGAATCATCGGCAATACAGGGATATAAGAAAGTTGCAGATACTGTTATCCATAAAATAAATAATCTTGCAGAACTTGCTGAAGCCAGAGAAATACCTGTAATTTTTGTTTTTCATCAAACTACCAACCGGTTTTTTAACCTGGTAAATAACACATTTGCCAGGGGAAGCCTGGGAGCTCAGCCGGACAAGAGGCTTAACCCGGGATCACATAAAATTCTCACTAAAAATACGCTGGATGCTTTTGGTAATCCGAATCTTGATGAATTTCTGTTACGGAACCATACCGAAAAAATTTATATTACCGGACTGGATGCTGCCTATTGTATCAATCATACAATACAGGCAGCTATAAACAGAAATTACCAGGTTATTGTAATTGAGGATGTTTTAATTTCAGGAAATGATTCCATAAAAAACATAATGCTTGAAGACTTTAAAGCCAAAGGAGTGCAAATTATTTCATCCGGGGAGTTTCCGGAATAAATTATGCTGCATATAAACTTATGTTCAGATATTCAATTCTTCGGTAACACTATGAAAGAGGGTTATAATCCAAACCGATAGGATAATTTTATTAAAAACACATCTCTGGGAAACCTGTTAAAAAGTGTATTTATATCACTTCTTAAATGAAAATCCCCATCAGACTGGTAGTGGTTGCGATTTTGTGACCAAACCAGATAAACGGTTGATCCGGGCAGATATTCCCAGCGTATCACCAGATTTGAATTAAAATCAAAAACATTAAAATTTGGCTGATCGAAAGTATAATCTATGATATTATCCAGGTTTTCGTCAACCTCGAATAACTCATCTGTAGTATTATAACGTATTTGTTCATCAGCATACAGGGTGAACCTCTGTTGAAATTCATCTGCCCCCGGATCGGTAATATATTTAAATTCCGTATATTTTCCGGCTGATATAAAAGGCATTCCATAATACTGAATGGTAAAATCGGGGGTAATGTTATAACTCAATCTGATGGTCATTGAATTTGTGGTTTGTTTTAATGTACCCCTCACATATCGTGTTTCTTCAAGATCATCAAGGGTGTTTACATAATTGTTTTCTTCATAATTTTTACTTAAACCGGCATTTAGTGATACTTTAAACGCGTTGGATAACTGGAGGTTCACACCAAGATTATAATTGTTATTGTGCGCGGTTTTTCCATCTCGCACATACCCATCATAATTGGCAAAAAGCTGTATTTTTTTACGATGGTCGGTATCTGCATGACCAAAGTAATACCATGTGCCATCGTAGACTAATGCCGGGCCTCCACGAAGTGTTTGTGTAGATCGTATTTTTCCTTCACGTGTAAAACCACCCCCTAATCCCCAATAATTTTTAAAAGTACTGTGTGCATTAAAATTTCCTCCGCCATAAAGTTTTTCTCCGCCAAAAGTTGTAGCAAACCATTGATTGACGTTAATATTATAATTCCGGAATATAAATTTGGGTTCGCGCTGACTATATCCAATCCAGGCCACCTGCTGAATTTCGTCGGTCCGGTAAAGATAACCGATATCATTAAGATTAAATCCCGGTGAGCGCCAGGTTATCCAAAGCGTGTACATCCAATTACTGTTTCCGGATTTTCCGATATGTATATTTCCCCCAAAACCATCAAGAGTTGTTTTTGCGGAATCAGGTTTTAAATGAACACCATCTTCCCGCTGGAAATAATGGGGAGATGTTGTCTGTAATTCATATATGGCTTCTTTGTTGCCAGATAAATGACTATACGCAATGTTAAAATTAAAATAATAGGTCTTATCTTTCCACTGGTGGTTAAAATCGAATCCCCCGGTACAGGCAGCATCGGGTAATTGTTTTGACAGAAAAGGATCAGAAAGATCGCGGTTGGTGGAAGTAAACATACCCCCAATACGGGTATTTGAGTTATTCAGGTCTTTTTGTACCCTTGCAGCAAAATAATTGGTAAGCGGAATAACTTCCCTGTTACTTCGTTCTCCATTCTTATCAACTTCAGCAATTTCCCGATCGGTAATACTTTCAAAAACACCTACCGACCAGCCTTTTGAAGTTTTACCGGTTAGCTTAAAGGCTCCAAGAATTGTAGTTTTAGATGGATATTTAACATATTCATCATCATCAACATCTATTGAAACAGCCGCCGGATTACCGATTCTTCGCGAATAGAAAAGATTGTCGTTGGATAAAGGGCCTCCACCAGGCGTAATGCTGAAATTCAAAATATTTTTACCCTCAATAAAAAAATTCCGTTTTTCATCAAATTTGGTTTCAAATGTAGTTAAATTCACCTCTGAGGGATCGGCCTCTACCTGCCCAAAATCCGGATTAATGGTAAAATCAAGTGTAAAATCGTTGGTTATGCCTATTTTTCCATCCACACCAACATTTTTGTGCCATTCTTTACCATCGGAAAATGGATCTTCCGCATCTTTCTGATATCGCTCGAAACCGCCAAGGGTGTATGGAACAATGTCTTTTTGTTTTTGTGGTTTTATGTTTTTAATGTTGAGCAGTTCGCCAAAATGATGTACCCATCCGGTGGCATTGGGAGAAACGAACTGCCAGCTGGTTAGCTCTTCTTTCCTGAAAAGCCTCCGGTTTACCTGTAATCCCCATATATATTCATTCTGTTTTCCAAAGCGTAATTGAGTAAAAGGTATGCGTATTTCAGCAGTCCAACCCGTGTCGTCAATAGTGGTTTTTGCATACCAGATCGGGTCCCAGCTCGTGTCCCAGTTATTATCATTGGTTATGGCTTCATCACCTTTTACGCCAGCAGCATTTATTGTAAACGAAAATCCGGTGCGCAGGTCGTGATAACTGTCGATATTAATCTCCACCCAATCGCCTTCAAAACCATCGCGCCTCGACATGCGGCGTACAATGCTGTCCGGGGCAGAATCAAAACATCTGATAGCGATGTACAAATTGTTATCATCATATAAAATTTTAAACCGTGTATCCTCAGTAGCGGGCTGTTTCTCAAAAGGTTCACGCTGAATAAAATTCCCGCTCCATTCAACATTTCCCCATGCTTCCTCATTAAAAATCCCGTCGATTTTTGGCGGGACTGTTGATATCCGGGTGGTGGAATAGGTACGTTTTTGCGCATCTGTTTCCACAGACAGGATATAAAAAAATAAAATTAAAACCAGGTATCTAAGCATATGGGTTTTTTAAAGCTTTGTAAAATACAACATAATTTTTTTTATAAAAAAAATGAAATGCTAAAAGATATTAAATTTACAACAGGCAAAATTTTATAAGTTTGACCTGAAACATAAATTATTTAGTAAAAATTAATAAAAAGTAACTGTGGAAATTAATATTTATCAATTAAATCAGACCAGTATTGCCGAACTTATATCTGATTCTGCTGAAATAAAAGAACTTCAGGATGCCATCGATATTATGGCAAATGCGCGATATCTGGGAGCAGGGATACTAATTATTCATGAACACCACCTGATCCCTGACTTTTTCGATTTAAGCACCCGTTTTGCCGGAGAAATTCTTCAGAAATTTTCAAACTATAGAATGCAACTGGCCATTGTTGGCGATTTCTCAAAATATTCCGGCAAAAGCCTTCGGGATTTTATTTATGAAAGTAATAAAACAGGCAGCATACTTTTTATGCCCTCCGTAAAGGAAGCAATGGAAAAATTGACAAAGTAATAGTTTTTGCCGGGTCAATTTATATAAGTGAATGAACTAAATTCATTAATGTAAAATTTCACCTTTTAATTGATTTCCCTTTGGATCGAGTAGCTGAATGCTTGAGATTGTTTTAACAATGGAGTTATCGCTGTATTTCCATACAACCTGCTTATCGCGTGTAATTTCGAAAGCATGTGCCGATTTTCCGGTCTGATCATGGCCCAGCCAGTTTGTTAGCACAAGATTGCCATTTGGCAGGCATTCCATACCGGTCATAAATTTAAGCTCTATGCCCGGAAGTTCATCTTTTGATAACTGCCATACAATATTACCGGCTATATCAACCTCTACAATTCCCGGTTCCCCGTTATGGTCTGTGCAGGCGATTAGTGTATTGCCCTGTGGTAAACGGATAACCGAATGCGGTCCGCCGTTAACCGGAATATCCCGGATCAGACTGCCTGTGGAGTCATATTCACTTACTTTATCAAGGCCATAATGAGCAACCAGGTAATTCCCATTTTCCAGTTTTCGCGCATTACGTATAAAATATGGGCCTCCATCCACACCATCCGGAAGAAGTCGGATTTTTTTTACAATACCTCCCTGAGGGTTGACTTCCAGCAACAATCCGGAGTTACATTCACCGATAAAGGTATTTCCATCGGGTAAACGCTGACAGGCGTAGATATCACTTTTTGATTCGTAAAAAAAAACAATTTCTTTTTCACGGGTAACTTCTTTTACTCCATTGCCGGTATTGAATAAAAGATTTCCGTTGGGCAGCACCCATAAATCATTGCAGCGTTGTGCAGGATAATCCCATAATACAGATCCTTCGTGTGAAATAATAAAAACTTTTCCCTGAGTATAATCCGTGCAGGCAAAGTTGTGCTTAACCTCCCTGTTACATTCTTTTTGGGCGTTTAAATTCGTTACAAGAATTCCAAGAAGAAGTAAACAAGCTATTTTTATGGTTTTAATTTTTATTGACATAATTTGATTTTAATAACATTCCTGTTTTTCTATTCAACAGGGTAAAAATAATATTATTTAAACTGAAACTATTTTTTTCTTGGTTCCAGTCCTTTTTTCAGCTTATCCCAATATTGAGCACCGGAAAGTTGTGTTCTTAAAAATTCCTGTTGGGTTATCCCGGTAACATAAAGGTGTTCAAGCGCAACGGGCAACTGCGACCAATTTTCAAGTATAACAGGTTTTACTCCTGCATGGACTGCTGCCTTAATGGTTTTTGATTCACTGCTGTGAACAAAAACAAAATGCTGCATTGAAGGGTTATTATGCTTTAAAATTTCGGAAACTTTAACATCTAGAAATGAAAATCCCAAAAATATCACATGATAATTCTTAATGGTATCCGTTAACTGATACCATGCAAATTTATCCTTTCTTCCCATAATTCCGGAATATGCACGATCGTAATCTTCCCGGGTAAGGATCACATCCCGTTCACCTTCACCGGAATAGGGAAGGTACCCATGAAGGTATATAATCTGTCCCGCCTTATCCAGGTGTGAACCTGCTGACTTCCAGGTAACGGGCCACCAGTTTTGTTTCATGGAAGTATAGCGGGGCCAGGCAGCGCTAAAGAAAAAATCATAATTCGTTGTTAGTATCCGTCCGACCTTGGGATTCCGACGCATACTTCGTATTTTCTTCGGGTCTCGGATTGCCGCCGAAAAACAAATTACTGCCCGAAGTGTATCCATTCCTTTTAGAACAGTCCATGTTAAAACTTTGTGTTTATTCTCTCGTTTTACCCGAAGTTCCGGATTACGAAAAACGCCTGAATATATAGCCTTGTCAATAGCACTAGCTTTTTCGTCCTTATTTTTATCATCCAGAATTTTACCGGCAAGGGTAATCCAGTCCTCGTCAGATCTTTCCATATCGATATTTAGGCGGGATTCAGGGTGGAAGTGTCTGTCGAGTGCTTCCAGTAGTTTCAGCCAACTGGCACACACCGGATGGTCTTTGGCCCACGATCCGCTATTCACTCCGGCTCCCAGGAATAATGCAAAGTGGTTATCACCTGCTTTTTCATAAAGCTCCTCCAACTTATTAAGGTTTGGGATTGATGAAAGCATTTCAGTCATTAAATATAGTTTTAGTTAAAAAGTATACTGCTGAAAAACTTTATGGGAAATAAAGAAATAGTAAATTTAAACTATAAAAAAACCTTTAACCCTAAGATTATATAAAAACAAGGAATAGAGGTGAAATTTTTAATGATAGACTGCAAGATTAGTATAACATGATATTGAATGAACGCACTCCCCTTCCGTTATACCGGGATCAGGGGAAAGGCAATTTTTATCTTTCAGGTTGTAACCGGCTGATGGTCAAATGCAAACATTAAATAAATTTTAATATGAAACAATTGATTCGTTTATTCTTTCTTACAGTTTTGATAACTTCCTGTCATCAAAAACGGAGTAACAGCCCAATGTATGATATGGCCGGGATAAATGAAGAATTAATGCCAATAACCCGGCAATCACATGGGGCTCCACATTCAATAAATTCAGCCGAAAAATCTGAGATAAATAAAAAGAAAATAATCAAAGACGGGCGGTTGGGTATTGAAGTAAATGAAATTGAAAAGACAAAATCAGGAATTGATACCCTGGTTAGAAATAATGGAGGATATTACGCCAGTGAAAATTTTAGTAATACTGATTATGAATCTTCTTATGACCTGAAAATCCGTATTCCGGCTGATAATTTTGAAAAGCTTATTGCCGGAATTGAATCCGGAGATGGAAAAATTATATATAAGGAGATTGATGCCCGGGATGTTACGGAAGAGTTTATAGATATGGAAACACGGCTCTTAAATAAAAGAAATTATTTAAAAAGGTACAACGATTTATTGCATCAGGCAAAAACGGTAAAGGATATATTAGAAATTGAGGAAAAAACACGGGTGATTGAAGAGGAAATTGAAAGTACTGAAGGGAGGCTAAAATACCTGAGTGATCTGGTATCATTCAGCACGCTGGATTTAATGATCACAAAGAAGAAAAATTTTAAATTTAATCCTTTAAAACGAGACAAATTTACTGAAAGGCTGAAACAATCCTTATCAAAGGGCTGGTTTGGATTTGTAGATTTTTTCCTCTTTTTAATTAAAATCTGGCCGTTATGGATAATTTTAGCAATTTTAATCCCACTGTGGAAAAAGTTAAAAATAAAAAAGAAAAAAAAGCAGTAATTGCTGAACACATTGTCTGTTATTTCGAATGTTTACGTATTTTGTAGTTGCTGTTGTTTATATAGTTTTACAATGGATCGAATCTATTATGCCACCCATATCGAAATTATTAATTATGAAAAAAATAAGCATTTTAATTTTTTGCCTGCTTTTTAGCAAGGTTTTCTCCCAGGAACTTCCGGAAAAGGAGATACAAACTACCGTAAGTGAGGTAACAGTTTTTATCAAGGGAGCTCAAATTACACGAAAAAAAACTGTGGATTTAGTAAAAGGAAAAACAGTTTTAAAATTCATGAACCTGTCTCCGTTTATTGATTCAAAAAGTATTCAGGTAAAAGCTACTGGTGATGTTACGGTTTTATCTGTTAGCCATCAACATAATTTTATGGATAAACTGGAAAAACCTAATGAGCTTATTGACCTTGAGGTGAAACTTCAGGAAATTACCGATAAGATACAACTGGAAAATACGTATTTGGACATATTAAATGAAGAACTTGCTTTTCTGCAGGAAAACAGGGACATCGGTGGTAAAAACCAGGAAACAAGTATAACAAACCTAAAGGAGACTTCAACTTTTTACAGCTCACGGCTTACTGCTCTTAAGCTTAAGGAGATTGAACGAAACAAAACAGTCAGTGATTTAACAAAACAGAAAAATGATATCAGCAAACAAATTAATACATTATCCGGGAAAAAAGAATTTCCAACCGGAGAAATTCTGGTTAAAGTAGATACAAAAAATAATTCCCGGGCTTCTTTTGAAATATCATATCTGGTTGAAAATGCAGGTTGGTATCCTTCCTATGATGTGAGAGCAAAAAATATTGATGAACCGGTAGAATTAATTTATAAAGCCAATGTCCGGCAGGATACAAAAATAAACTGGAATGATGTACACATTAAATTTTCATCTTCAGACCCAAATAATTCAGGTATCGCCCCGGAGTTAAAAACATACTTTTTAAATTATAATTCTTTGCCGCCACAGTATAATCAATCCATGAATCAGGTGAAAGGCAAAGTGACTGATGCAGCACGTAACGAGCCGTTGCCCGGAGTGAATGTAATAGTCCAGGGCACAACAATAGGTACAGTTACCGATTTAAGTGGAAATTATTCAATTACAGTTCCAAATAATGCTGAGAATCTCGAGTTTTCATATATTGGCTATATGAGTGAAACGGCACCAATAAATAATGCTGTGATCAATATTTCAATGGTTGAAGACATTGTCTCTCTGGACGAAGTTGTGGTTATCGGGTATGGTACTCAAAAAAAACTCTCTAATGTACTTCAAGGTCGTGCATCAGGAATTAATGTAAATAAATCAGATATTAAAATACGTGGTACAAGTAGTCTTGCAATACCAACGGCAAAGATTGAAAGACAAACCACCGTTGATTTTGAACTCAAAATACCTTACACGGTTAAATCGGATAATAAAAGCTATTCAGTAGATCTGGAAGTATATAATTTGCCCGCATTTTATCAATATTATAGTGTTCCGAAAATTGATAAAGATGCTTTTTTAATTGCTAATATCACTGACTGGGAAAAGTATAACCTTCTGGAAGGAGAAGCCAATATTTTTTTCGAGGACACATATGTAGGTAAATCAATTTTAGATGTCAGGTATGCTTCTGATACTTTACAAATCTCACTAGGCCGCGATAAAAATGTTAACATAAGCCGGGAGAAAATTAAAGACTATACAACAAAACAATTTATTGGCACAAAAAAAATAGAATCAAGAGCCTGGTTAACCACAGTGAAAAACAATAAAAGTCAAAAAATTAATATCGTGATACTTGATCAGGTCCCGGTTTCAACATTAGAAGAAATAGAAATTACAACGGATAAAAATTCAGGAGCTATACAAAATGTTGAATCCGGAGAGGTAAAGTGGATGTTTTCCCTTGATCCAAAAGTGAAAAAAGAGTTAGAACTAAAATATTCTGTTAAATATCCGAAATATCGTAATTTGATAATAGAATAAGAACATAGCACCTGTTGTCAAAGAACATTAAATACGTATTCAACTTACTGTTAAGTCGCAAATTAAGATGTATCAGACAAAAAATAAAAATATCCTATAGTTTAAAAAGAATTATAAAGGAATACGATGAATAAAAACGATTGGAATCCTGAATTATATTTAAAGTTTGACAAAGAAAGAATACAGCCATCCATTGATTTAGTATCAAGAATAGACTTTGACAAACCAGAGAAAATAATTGATATCGGCTGTGGGCCGGGAAACAGCACGCAGATTCTTGTTCAAAGATGGCCTGATTCTAAAATTACAGGTGTTGATAATTCACCCGCAATGATCGAAAAGGCAAAACATGATTTTCCAAACCAGGAATGGAGAATTTTAGATGCCGGTAATGATAAAATTGATGAAAAATTTGATATTCTCTTTTCAAATGCCACCATTCAATGGATACCAAATCATGCCGATTTATTAAGAAGATTTTATAATCTTCTCTCAGATAAAGGATTAATTGCTATTCAATTACCACTATTTTGGGATATGCCATTGGGGAAATCTATTGTAAGGATTGCAGAGAATAACCGTTGGTCTGATCAAACAAAGGGAGTAACAGAGCTCTTTACTATTCATAATTCTTCATTCTATTATGAACAATTATCAGAATTGTATCATTTGATTGAAATATGGGAATCAAATTATTTTCACATTCTAAACTCTCATATGTCAATTTTAGAAATGATAAGAAGTACAGGACTTCGGCCATATTTAAATAAAATAAAAAAAAATACTGATAAAATAGATTTTGAAGCAGCGGTTTTACAGGAGATAGAAAAAGATTACCCTTTACAAAAAAATGGAAACGTATTATTTCCATTTAAGAGATTATTTTTTATCGCTAAAAAGTAAATGTTACTATTTTAGTGAAGCGAAAAATACCTTCAAGCCTCTTAGCAATGGACAGAGAATAAACTTAAATACCAGAAAAAAAAGGTGAGAAAACAAAACCAGGAAATAAAAAATACTGAAATAATAGAAAATATATTGTCAACCTCCGGGATATGCCGGATCGCGATGGTCGATAACGGCAGACCTTATTTACTGCCTTTTAATTACGGATACAGGGATAATTGCATTTATATTCATTCTGCACCGGAAGGTAAAAAAATTGAAGTATTAAAGAATAATTCTGCTGTTTGTTTTGAAATTGAGCAAACAGCCCGGCTTGTAAGAAATGACAAAGCCTGTAAATGGGCCACACGGTACAGGTCGGTGGTAGGCTACGGCCATATTGAAATAATTACCGATTTTGAAAGCAAAAAAAAGGGACTTGAGATTATAATGGCCCATAACGGGGCGCCGGAAAGCATCGATTTTGAAGTTAAACAAGTGGATTTTATTGTAATTTTAAAACTCATCATTACAAGCATTACCGGAAAACAATCGGGAAACTGGGAAAAACAGGATGATTGATAAGAATAACATAGAAAGCATTATAATACATCAGGGATTCCGGGATTTTGTCTGGATTGATCCCCGTGAGATTGTGGTTGCACATTGGGTGAGGGTAAAATGTATTTTCGGATGTAAGGATTACGGATTAGGGACCTGCCCTCCCAACACCCCTTCAGTAAATGAATGTGCCCTGTTTTTTAAAGAATATAAAAGCGGATTAATTATCAGATTAAACAAATTTGCTGATAAAAATGATTATCCATCAGAATGGTCAGAAGAAATGACCAATAGCTTATTGGATATTGAACGGAAAATTTTTCTCAGCGGATTTCAAAAAGTGTTTTTACTTAACCAGACATGTTGTTCATTATGTAAAGATTGTCCGGGAAACAGATTAGATTGCAAGGATAAAGGCAGATCGAGACCAAGTCCTGAAAGTTTTGCCGTAGATGTGTATAAAACCGCTAAAAATGCAGGTATTGAAATTAGTGTAGTTTCTGAAAATCCTTCAGAGATAAATAGAATTGCTATATTGCTGATTGAATAAAAACCCACACAAACGCATGAGTAAACCAGGCAACAACACGATAAGAGTTTTTATAATCTTATCTATAGTTGTGAATATTGTGTTTTTCGGTTACCTGTTGCGAAAAGCCTCATGGAAGATTCATCAATACAGATTACAACAAAAAATTGAAAAATCGAATGCCCCGCAGCCCGGTACCGTAAGTTATGATTTAGGAAGGAATGAGGTATTCACAAAATTACCCAACAATACAAACGAGATTATAATGCTTGGCAATTCGCATACACAGAATTTTGAATGGCATGAAATATTTGGCAATGTAAATATTAAAAACCGGGGTATTAACGGCGATATTACCAAAGGAGTGCTTCAGCGAATTGCAGAAGTTACGGAAAGTAAACCGCAAAAGGTATTTATTGAGATTGGGGTAAACGATTTGCTGAATGGATTTTTTATGGATAGCGTGTTTTATAATTATGAAAGAATTATTCAAAACATCCGGGACCAAAGTCCGGAAACACGCATTTACATCCAGAATTTGTTACCCACCGGCTGGAATAAACTAAATACCAATACCCCTGTGCTCCCGGACATTATTGAATTAAATGAAAGGCTCAAAGTGCATTGCAGCAATAATGGCTTTGTGTATATTGATCTGTTTTCAAAATTTGTACACGGTGAGCAGTTGAATCCTTTATATGATTCCGGAGATCATATTCATCTCAACGGTACGGGATATTTGTTATGGTGCCGACTGATTGAACAATATATTTATGAAAAATAGAAACTTTATTACACAAAAATGATTGAGCAATCCAATAAAACAGCAATAGTCACCGGCGCAGGAACAGGTATCGAAGCCGCTAATGCAAAAATGCTTGCAAAAAAAGGCTGGAAGGTAATACTGTGGCCGAATTGATTTTAGTCTTATAACTATTGTTCTGAAAATTAAATGGAAGGAAGGTAATGTGAAAAAAAGCTGCCCTTCACTGGTGCCTGTTGAAAAGCAGGGCATAGTGATTGCATGGTAACATGAAAAGCATTCATAAATACTATTTTATAAAGAAACCATTATAGTATTAGTAAAGTACAGATGTTGAAAACCTAATGTTTAAAGTTATGATTCAGAAAAAAATGTTCGGGCTTATTGTGGCGCTGTTTTTAGCTTCTTTATTTGCCTCTGCGCAAAACCATTGTTCGTGTAAAGAAATGATAGGAAAAATTGATTCTATAGCTAAAAATAGCAATATAGACACAGGGGTAATATTATATAATGAAGTTTCATCCCGATTTGATAATACCTATACAGATGTTACAACATTATCGAATAAGGGGAAATTTGTTTTTGATGGAAATTTTCTGGTAATCGACAACAAATATTTCAATCTGGAAAAACTCCTGTACTTTAAAATTGAAAAGGATTATTTTAAATTTTATTTTCAGGGATATTAAATTTCAGGAAACTGAAGCTTTAATTTCACCAGGATTAAATAAAAATTCATTTTTGAATTACCTTACATAAGATACTCGAGGTTTTTCCTGATAATTTGACTATAGAAGAATAAAACAGATAGTTATCCGAAAGCATATTTTTAATGCTCTGGCTTTTTATCTCCAAATTGCTTCTAACACACCGTGCAAGCACAAAGTATTGTTATCAGGAATAAATCGGTCAACCTTCTTGTTTTTCGATTGTTCCAGATATTAATTATCTTTGAATCTATAAACGGATTTGATTGATCGTTTGCCATACATTTGAAGTACATCCGGTAAATAAATTATTTTTCACAATTCCGGGAATCGCCATATCACCGGGATGGTAAACAAAAATCGATGAAACTGAAACCAAAAAAAAATAAAATATGATTATTGAATTTAGATACTCCCATCATCCGGAGGATGCAAAAAGTTACGATACAAAAAGGATCCGAAAAGAATTTTTAGTAGAAAAGTTGTTTGTCCCGGGGGAGATTTGCCTCACCTATAGCATGTACGACCGGTATATTGTTGGCGGCGCTATGCCTGCAACCAAGCCCCTGAAACTTGAAAGTTTTGACGCGCTTAAAGCTACGGATTTTTTGGATAGAAGGGAGCTTGGAATTATTAATGTAGGGGGTGAAGCAAAAATAACTGCCGGGGGGGTTGACTATAACCTGGATTATAAAGAAGCGCTTTACCTGGGGAAAGGCGTTACAGATATTTCCTTTGCCTCTGTTGATGCCAATAAACCGGCAAAATTATATATTAACTCAGCGCCGGCACATCATGCCTATCCATCGAAAAAGGTTACCTTAAAAGATGCTGAAGCAGTGGTTATGGGCAGCTCCGAAGCTTCCAACCACAGAACAATTAATAAACTTTTAGTTACAAGCACAATAGAAACCTGCGGACTACAGATGGGTGTTACTTCACTCAACCAGGGAAGCGTATGGAATACCATGCCCCCGCATACCCACAGTCGCAGAATGGAAGCCTATTTTTATTTCGAAGTGCCCGAACATCAGGCTATATGTCATTTTATGGGCGAACCACAGGAAACAAGACATATCTGGATGAAGAATGAGCAGGCCGTAATCTCTCCCTCATGGAGTATACACAGCGCTGCCGGCACATCGAATTATTCCTTTATCTGGGGAATGACCGGCGAGAACCTGAATTATGCAGATATGGATGTGTGCCAACCCGATGAATTACGATAAATTAACCAACATATGACAGAATTATTTGACCTGAAAGGAAAAGTGGCCCTGATTACCGGGGGCACTCACGGAATAGGACTGGCAATCGGATTATTACTGGCAAAAGCAGGGGCCAGGGTATGTGTAAATGACCGTGCCGAAGAAAAGCTTGAAGGCTGCCGCGAAGCCTTTAAAAAGGAAAATCTTGAAGTTTTTACCCTTGTTTTTGATGTAACCGATGAGGCAGATGTTGACCGGGGGATCTCGCGTATTGAAAAACAAACCGGCACCATAGATATCCTGGTGAACAATGCCGGCATCATTAAAAGAATTCCCATACTGGATATGCCGGTTACCGATTATAAGCAGGTGATTGACGTGGACCTTGTGGCCCCCTTTATTGTCTCAAAAAGAGTTGTGCCGGGGATGATAGCAAAAAGAAGCGGTAAAATTATTAATATGTGTTCCATGATGAGCGTATACGGACGGAATTCCGTGTCGGCCTATGCATCGGCAAAAGGCGGGCTAAAACTCTTAACCGCCAATATGGCTTGCGAATGGGCTAAATTCAATATCCAGATAAATGGTATTGGTCCCGGTTATATTGCTACTTCGCAAACTGCACCCATCCGTGAAAACGGCCATCCTTTTAACGACCTGGTAATGACCCGTACGCCGGCCGGCCGGTGGGGTGAACCTGAGGATGTTGCCAATGCGGCATTGTTTCTGGCTTCAGCGGCAAGTAATTTTGTTAATGGACATATTTTGTACGTGGATGGCGGTATACTTGCTAATTTCGGATATGTTAAAGGTGAAAATGAAATCAGTGAATAGAAAAAGACATACAAAAATCAGCCCCGTTAAAGCAATTGGTTTTGGACTGATAATCCTTCTTTTGCAGGGGTGCGGGCAGGATCGTTTTTATAAAATTTCCAATCCGGGAAACGGGGATATTGCTGATCTTGCCGTGGTAATTGAGCGGTTGGAAGTGAACCGGTATATAATTGGTACCAGTACAAATGTGCCGGTAGTTGTGCGGGATAAAACCGGGGAATTGCTTCCCTCGCAATGTGATGATATTGATGGTGACGGCCGCTGGGACGAGCTGGCCTTTCTTGTTAATATTAAAGCCGGGGAAACAAAAAAGGTGAGCTTTGATATAACAGATACCCTTCCGGCATTTCCTGCGCGCACGAATATTCGTTTTGGCCGTATGGAATATCCCTTTGAAGAGGTTACCGGCGACCTGCGGTTAAAAACTAATGATACAAAATACAGCGCTCCTGTTTACCAGATGGAGGGCCCGGCATGGGAGAATGACATCATCGCATTCAGAAATTATTACGATGCCCGGAATGGAATTGATATTTTCGGTAAAAGAACGGCTGAAATGGTTCTCGACAGTGTGGGTGTTAATGGCAGGGATTACCACACCCTGGCAGGATGGGGCATGGATAATTTAAAAGTGGGCAATTCATTAGGCGCCGGAGCGATTGCAATAGGCATTGGCGATTCGTTGTACAGGGTTGGACCGTGTGAGGAAGGCCGGTACAGGTTTATTTGTGAGGGCCCGGTGCGTGCCGTATTTGAATTAATTTATGAAGGTGTACCAGCCGGTGATCGCAGCTACAACTTAAAACATCAGGTTTCCATCTATGCCGGCGACTTGTTTTACAGGAGTAAGGTATGGGTTGAAAACCTTCAGGGAGATGAAGAACTGGTAACAGGTATCGTAAACCTGCACAATGTTTCTTCAGAAAGTTTTAATGAAGGTTCCATGAACATACTCTACAGCCTGGGCAACCAGGGAATCAGCGGAGAAGTGCTGGGTATGGGGATACTTTTACCTGCAGGTCAGTTTAAAAGATTCTGGGAGGCCCCCCTTTCAGGAAATGGAATTGTAAATACACATCTTGTTTCTCTTGAACTGAAAAAGGATATTCCCGCGGAATATTATTTTCTGGCAGCCTGGGAGATGTATGATCCGCAGGTGCAGGATAAAGACTATTTTATACAAATGTTAAAGTCGGCTGCAGAAAAAATTGGGTTAGAGTAAAAAATTTATAATAGTTACCGGAAAGAAGGATTTTCGTTCATCAAAACAGCAGTTTTCGGGTTGTGTAACATGATGTCTGTATCTATTTTTACTTTATGAAAGAAAATATAAATTATTGCAGAATAAAATCTGCCATGGAATTTATTGCCTCAAATTTTAACAGGCAGCCCAATATTGAAGATATTGCAAAACATGTGCATCTGAGCGAATTTCATTTTCAGAGATTGTTTAAGGACTGGGCGGGAGTATCTCCTAAAAAGTTTTTACAATACATAACATTAAACGAATTAAAAAAGCACATCAGCGCCGCGAAGAATATTGAAGCGCTTTCCGAACTGGCCGGTTTTTCTTCCCCGTCGCGGGTATATGATCTGTTTGTGAATATTGAAGCGGTAACGCCGAATGAATACAAAACACAAGGAGCAGGTATTTCTATTGAATACGGCATCCACAATTCCCCTTTTGGTTTATGCCTTATTGCCAATACCTCCCGCGGAATTTGTGCCCTTGAATTTATTGACGATAATGCCACAATGGTAATACAGCAATTTATGCAGAAATGGCAAAATGCTTCTGTACACCATAACCAGCAAAGCACATCCGGACTGGTGAATGCTGTTTTTAATAAAACAAAGGGGCCCCTTAAAGCCCTGCTTTACGGCACAGGATTTCAGATAAAAGTATGGGAAGCCCTGCTAAAAATTCCGTTTGGACAACTTGCTACCTATGCAGCAATTGCCGAACAGATAAAAAGTCCCAAAGCGGGCAGGGCCGTGGGAAGCGCCATAGGCAAAAACAATATAGCTTACCTGATTCCCTGCCACCGGGTTATTCGAAGCCTGGGCGGCCTGGGCGGGTACAAATGGAACGAAGGACGAAAACTCAGTATGATTGGCTGGGAAGCGGCAAGGACCAGATAAGGGTTCTGGTTTCATACACACGGCGCACGAAAATTTTCCGATACACCCATCGGTATACTTATGCATAACCCCGCCTTTCAAAGTCACAAGCCCTGAAATGGTTATATGTGATTTTTCAAATATCGTCACTAAAAAAGCCATTCCAAAAAGCCGGTTTATTTTAACCCCAATTTTTTGCGGGGAAAAGTAATATTTCTTACATTTAGCTGAGGGTTAAGGAAAGATAAATACCAGGAAGCTTATAAACGTTTATAAACGTTTAATTTAATTAAAACGGCTTGTTTCAAAATAGACTTTTTATCCTGATATTATACCGTATTGGTATAAAAACAGAAAAAATATCCTGGCACTAATAAGTTAGCGTTCATGCTATGACACGATAAACGAAATACTATGATAACCCGACCCACAAATAGCACATTTGCAAACTCTAACCCACATGCTGATGCTTTAGTTTGCAAAAGAGCTATTTTTTGCCTCGCACAATATTAACTTAAATCGACAATAAGATGAAACGGAATCAACCTACTAGAGCAATTATTTTATTTATCTATATTGGGATACTGTTTTTACTTAATTATCTAGCATTTGATGATTGGCTTCCAGAAAAGGATTACAAAGGATTATGGTTTTATGCAGGTATTGCAAGCATTCTTCTTGGTAATTTATTAGTTACCCCTTTTTATACAAAACCAGTCGATGCAATTTCATATTCAGTTGTCAGCCTAATAGCTATTTTTCTTGTCAATAACTGGTCAAACTGGAATATACCTGATAAAGTTGTCTTTATAACAGCCATCTCCATTCAGACAATTGTCATTATATCCGCATTTATTTGTATTCTTACTAAAGATAGTGTAAAACCATTCGGTCAAAAAATATCAAAATCTGGTTTTATTGTTTCAGAATTCATTGGTAATCAAAGAGTAGTCTTTAGTGTGGTGATACTTTTTGCCTTGATTGTATTTCATAGAACGGAAATAAAAGAAATGTTTTATATTACCATAGCGTGGATAATCACAGTAATAATTGAGCCTGATAGGCACTTGATAAATATTTTTAATCGAATTAGAGGTATATGGTTTACTACAGATTATAAAGAGCAAATTGGTTATGTCAGTGCTTATCAAACACCCAATATGATATTGATTAAACAACCTGAGGAGGCTTTTACAAATTTTGGGACAAATATTATATATAAAGATGCACATACGGCAATAAAAACTGGAATTACTCTCAATTACGTTGGTCGAGATGAACAACTTCTTCTTAGAGCTATTGAATATAATTTACCTGAAGAAATTAGAAATGAAGTCAAAGAACAACTTAACTTATATGGAAATAATTCAGTTGCACTTTTTGACTATTTTGACAAGAACTTAGATAAAAAGGATAAAGTACCGATTGTTGATAGGCTTGATGATATTATAGGTATTGTTGATGAAAATACAAATGTCGAGAAATTGCAATTTGAAATTTTCAAAGATGATGATATTGAGATAGGTTGTGTAGTTGAAGTAGAAATAAATGGAAAACCTGTTCTTTATCAAATCCTTGATGGGATTACATATGAAGATAAGGTTTTCCAAAGAAACAAATATGGATATGCAAGAGCTCAGGCCACAAAAATTGGAATTTGGGATTTCAATACTAAGAAATTTGAACCAATTAATTGGATACCTCAAATAAACTCACCTGTTTTCATAAAGAGAACTGAAGAATTTATACCCGATGTAACGACTATAGGTCATTTTCCTAAAACGAATTTTACTGTTGGGATAAAAAATATAAATCACCTAGTAACTCACAATACTGCTATTCTTGGAATTCTTGGAATCGGAAAATCAATGTTATCTATTGAAATAGTAGAAAGACTTATATCAGAAAAAATAAAAGTAATTTGTATTGATTTAACAAATCAATATGCAAATTTGTTAAAGGACTTTTATGATTCAGAGATAGAGGAAAAAAGCTTAAAAGAGCTTTATGAGCTTGGTTCAGGAGGAAAATCTAAAGTCTCAAAACATGTTGAGGAAGGTGGAAGCATAAATGACATAAGGGATGCAATTCTAAATGATTTGGAAACATTCATTATTTCTGAAAATGATAAATTTATAAAAATCTATAACCCATCAGGATTTGAGGTTTGGAGACAGGATAGTAAACCGTTTGCGAATGAAGCATCTATGGCCTCATTAACTCCAACGGAGATTACTCAAATCATTTCAGATTGTACATTGAGTATATGCCAAAATATGGGCATGACTGATAATGCAAGAGTTTGTTTAGTTTATGAGGAAGCCCATTCCTTAATACCAGAATGGAATTCCGTTGCATGCGAAGGTGATAAAGCAGCAACAAACGGAACAGCTAGGGCGATTCTACAGGGGAGAAAATATGGATTAGGTTGTATTCTAATTACTCAAAGGACAGCAAATGTGACTAAAACAATACTTAATCAATGTAATTCTATTTTTGCTATGAGAACTTTCGATGATACTGGAAAAAATTTTATAGCAAATTATATTGGAACTGATTATGCAGATAAACTGTCAACATTACAAGAAAGACAAGCGGTTTTTTATGGTAAAGCATCATCTTGTGAGAATCCAGTATTAATAAGATTAAATGATAGAGATAACTTTCTTAAGGTTTTTAGAGCAAAATTTCCTCCTCCAGTGATTAAACCTACTGAGACAAAAAAAACAGAATCTAAATTAGAAGCTGATGATTTACCATTTTAAATATTTTTAAAAACGCAATATTAAAATATCAAAACAAGTAAAAATCAATTTTAATAACTTAGCTAAAAGAAATGCTATTTTATAAAGATGTAAAAGTTATTGAAGAAAAATCAGATTTTGATTTTAAGCGTCCTTCAAATCAATTATGTCCATATTGTAATTATAAACTTGCATATGGGGTAGATGATAGTTATGACACATACAATGATTATCATATCACTTCTTTGCTTTGTTTCAGGTGTGGGTGGTGGGACTATAAACATTCGACATATCTTGATGATGGCAGAACACCAGGTGGATGGTCAAAATATGTAAATTCGATATTGCATGATAGCGCAATTAATGAAAAAGTGGAGTTTGCTACATTGCAATTGGTAAATGAATTATTTTTAAATCATAATAAAATATATAAATTATCTCCTGACAAATTCGAGAATCTTATTGAATATTTTTACAAAAACTATTTTCTTTGTTCCACTGAATTAACAGCTAAAACAAGAGATGGTGGAATAGATATTATAGGAATTGATTCCGAGTATCAAAAGTTTGCTATTGAAGTTAAAAGGTATAAAAATAAAATTACTGTTCAGCTAATAAGACAATTTCTTGGTGCTTTAATACAGCACGATATTACGAAAGGAATTTTTGTTACTTCTAGCACATATACAAGAGATAGCAAAAATCTAGTAAATAAAATTAATAATAAAGGATACTTTAGCTTAGAACTTAAAGATATTAGTAATGTAATAGATTGGTTAAAAATTAATTTTAATAAATATTTTAATTATGAAGAAATTAAAAGAAAAATTGAAAAAAACGTTCTTGCCTATAATGTCTATTTTCCAAAAGAATATATTTTTGATAAAAAAACCATTTTAGAATATGATAGAGGGAATAATTGCTTTGTTAGAAAAAAAAGGAAACCAGGCCCTTATGATAAAATTATTTTCCCTTAATATATATTCAATTACCCTTGCTTAGTTAAGCACATTGGCAGGTCACACAAATCAGCACACAACCAAAACCAGCCAAAGAGCTTAACTTGCCAACCCACAAAATGACAAGAATATAGCACGAAACGCTAACACGGGTAACTGTTGCACAACCCCGATTTCTAAAAGAAAATAAAATGTAATATACTTTTTTAGAGATGCAAGATTTAAAATTTAT
>JAFGSZ010000148.1 GCA_016934395.1 Bacteroidales bacterium | reverse complement strand
TTATGATACCCGGAGCTAATAGAATGATAACAAGAGATGATTTTATGATGCAATAACACGGTATTATGATACACTGAGGCCGTTTTATGGCATCATGAGCTTCCATTATGATACCCCCAGCACATTTTATGGCATCATCACCTCCCAAATAAGTTTAACAATTCCTCTGCAACACCCACTATATAATCGATGTAGAAGTAGTAAAAAAAACACCAGATAGCACAAAAATGAACAGAACAATTATCTCCTTAACTTAATATCATTAGTCAGCCAGGATGGGTTTTTCATCCAACTTTAAGTATTGTACTATTTTTTCGGCCATCCCTGAACTTTCTTTAGTTGCCAGGGACTCATGTTTATTTTCAAATAGTGTATTGCATCCTGCTTCGGTAAAAAGAGCTTTTAATTCCTCATTATTTTCAATGTCTGATGCATAAAAGGTGCTAAGCTTGTCAATGGCCCAGTACTTTTTATCCAGTTTTTTTAATCCGCTTATTTCTGCCAACTTTTTACCTTCCGGGGTGCCGTTATTAGTTATAAACAAGAATGTCCTGATCAGGATAAACCCGTCAATACATTCAGCCACCAGGTAGCCATATTTTATACCATACATTATATATTCAATTAAGATACGACCTTCAAAATTTATCACAACAGGATTTTCGAGTGAACGATACAGATGGTATTGTAAATAACCTGGAAAATAGCAATCAATTCTTTCATAGAGTCGATGGAGTGCATGAGATTGTATATATACAGGTAATGGTAGTTCGGAACAAAGGTTTATAATGTTCAAGCTTTTAAGTTGCATGCTGGACCATTGTACATCTTTTTCAGGTGATCCCCAACCTACCCGGTAAAGCAAGCGCTTTTTCCCTTCAATATGGTAAGATATAACTTCCGGTTTTGCCGTGTATACGTCAAGGTTTAAATATTTTCCGGCACCGTCATAATCTACACTATCAAACTTTAGTTTAATCCAAAACAGATTCTGTTCCAGATTACTTATTGTTATTGCTATTGAATCGCACACGATGTGCGACATCCTGGGTAACCACTTAACGGCTTCTACAAGGTCAACACATTGGTCAAATTTATTGACTATTTTTTCCCACCCGGGAATTTCTTCTTCCATCAAATTTTTTCGAAGAATAAATAATGTATGGTTAAGTGTAAAATGATCCATTAAAGAAACAGATATTCCTTTTGGTGTCATCTCTACCATTTGTTCCTTAAAATAACGTGACAATAATATTCTCATAATACGAAGGTCTTCCAGGCATATATCATGGCCTTCTGCAGGTTTTAATCTGGGTTGTCTAAAGCGGGTCAAATACAATAATTTTAGCTCCGAATCCGGGATAAGAGGGTATACATCTTCGCAACCATAGAGTTTTAATATTCTTCGAATATTCCTAAAGAAGGCTTTGCGTTGTTCAGCCTCTATTTGTTTTGCATGCTGTGGATGCTTCTTTTTTTTCTTATTTCGCTTACTCACAATATTACTATTAATAATATAATTAACGTGTCAATACAAATATAATTAATTCATTTTTTTCAATCAAAATATATTTCATTAGAAGATTTTCGCCGGTAAAAATCAGTTACTTACCGATTTATGATTTGTAAATGTTGAAATAGATCGTATTTTTACTCTAGATTTTAATTGGAGGATATATTATGAGCAAATCGGGTTACAAAATCAAAGTCATTTTTGTAGGCCTTCTGTTTATTATAATCGGAGGCCTTTTAATGGCAGGCAACCTGGGTTTTATTTCAATAAACCTGAAAGAGTACATTTTTAAATGGCAATCCATACTTATTGTAATTGGTTTACTTAGCCTTACCAAGAGGGAGGGCATTCCATTTGGTTCAATACTAATAATACTTGGTGTGTTTTTTCATCTTCGTGAGCATGTCGACTTACCTATAACATTTCATCAAATATTCTGGCCAGCCCTAATTATGGGTATCGGTATTATCATTATTCTAAGCAGGGTACTTATTAAACCCAGGGCTTTTCGTGTAGATATTTCATCAACAGAAGAAGAATTTATTGATGATGTTGCGATTTTCGGGGGGCTTGAACGTACCATCACCACCAAAAAGTTCAAAGGTGGCAGGTCAGTATCTATTTTTGGGGGTACTAAATTAAATATGCTTAATTCTGAATTGGCTGAAGGTACGCATGAAATTGAAATACTTGCCATTTTTGGAGGCGTACAGTATCTTATTCCCAAGGAATGGAACGTAAAAATTAATGTGGTGTCTATTTTTGGAGGATTTGCTGATAAGCGCCTGATAAGCGAAAATGATGTTGATCCCTCTAAACAGCTTATAATTAGAGGACTGGCTGTATTTGGAGGTGGAGAAATTAAAAATATCATGTAAATATTTCTCCTATTATGTCAAATCCAATACTGGAAAATAAGAGAAATCTTTTCATTTATGCTGCTATCTGGGTAGGTTTTGCGTTAGGAGATACTCTTCTTTTTATGCATTTTTATGATCTTCCTTTCTCGGTATTGTTTATTGATGGATTGGTTTATTATCTCTCTTTTGGGCCTATAGGTATTGGCCTTTGGTACGTAGTATATTATTCTGATATCTTCAAGAATAAGATTTCCCGCACTATTTTTAACCATGTAATTACATGCATATTTGTGACTGTATTTTGGAGTTTATTTACATATTTCATACTCAGATCAATAAATGCATCGAATTCAGAATATTTAGAATTTTTAAACAAGAATATACCCTTTCGTTCCGGGATGGGCATGTTGCTATATATTTTATTTGTGTTATTCTTTTATCTGGTGATATATTACCGAAGCCTGAAAGAAAAAATGATTCGTGAATCAGAACTTAAAGCCTTGGTAAAAGAATCGGAGCTGGGGATTTTAAAATCGCAGATAAATCCGCACTTTCTGTTTAACAGCCTGAATTCTATCAGTTCCCTTACGATAACTGATCCTGAAAAAGCGCAGGAAATGGTAATAAAACTATCCGATTTTTTCCGGTATTCCTTAGGAAATCGTAAAGAAGACAAATCCAGCCTGAAGGATGAACTACAAAATATTGACAGATACCTGGCCATTGAAAAAACCCGTTTTGGAGAAAAACTCAAATATGAAAAACATGTGAATGAGGAATGTCTTACCAAACTGGTTCCCGGCATGATTTTACAACCACTTTTTGAGAATGCAGTAAAATATGGTGTATATGAAAGCCTCGAAGAAAGCGGTATTACACTTACATGCACCAGCAAAGGTTTATTCCTTCATATACAGATTGAAAACGATTATGATGCACACATGCTGGCCAAAAAAGGAGAAGGTATAGGACTTTCAAATATTCGACAGCGGCTAAGACTTTTGTACTCACGAAATGACTTATTAACAATTCAAAAGACAGACAAAAGGTATATAGTTACATTATTGATCCCCCAGACGATTTAAAACAAATAACTATGGAAAAGATTAGAACACTAATAATAGAGGATGAAAAACCGGCAAGGGATTTGGTAAAAAATTATCTTCAAAATTTTGATTTTATTGAACTTGTTGGAGAATTTGCCGATGGGTTTTCCGGGATAAAAGGAATTAATGAATTAAAACCTGATTTGGTTTTTCTGGATGTGCAAATGCCTAAGCTAAATGGTTTTGAGATGCTGGAATTATTAGATGAATTGCCTTTTATCGTTTTTACCACTGCATTTGATCAATATGCAATAAAAGCATTCGAAGTAAATGCCATTGATTATTTATTAAAACCTTTCTCAAAAGACCGCATGGCAGAAGCCATTGAAAAAGTCAAAGAAAAACTTGCCGGAAAACAAACCGATACAAGCAAAATAAAAAAGATGGCAGAAGATTTTCATGAAGGAGAGCTGGAAAGGATTGTTGTAAAAACACGAAATAAAATTCTTGTTGTTCCCATTGAAAACATTAAATACTTTGAATCACAGGACGACTATGTTATGATTTATGCCGAAGAAGGAAAATTTCTGAAGCAAAAAACCATGAAATTTTTCGAAAACAATCTTAATCCAAATAAATTTATCCGGATTCATAGATCCTATATTGCTAATGTGGATTACATTGACCAGCTCGAAAGGTATGAGAAAGATTCATACCTGATTATATTAAAAGATGGCAGCAAACTAAAAGTAAGTAAAAGCGGTCTTCAGACTTTAAAGAGCAAGCTTGAGTTTTAGAATGGTTCACGCAAAATCCGCAAAGAAGTCGCAAAGAACGCAGAGTTTATACCCTGAAAAGAATAGCGCCGCTTGAATAGCCTCCTCCGAAAACTGACTGGCATACAAGATTTCCTTTTTTAAACATCCCTTTATTCTCGCTAATTGCGATCACCGTACTGGCACATCCTGTATTTCCAAGACGTTCAATATTATTGAGGACCTTTTCGTCAGGTATTTCAAGTTGTTCCTGAACATTTTTAATAATACGTATATTAGCCTGATGAGGAATTAAATAGGAAAGCTCACCAATTTTCAAATTATTTCTCTCAACAATTTCCCTTGTAACATCAGCCATATAAACACAAGCATTCAAAAAAACATCTTTGCCCGCAGGCATTATCAAGCCTTCATTATGAGGATGTAACCATACCGCGTCAGGACCTTTTCCAACATTCGCAAGACCATGAGTCACAACATCAATCACTTCGTAATCAGAGTCAGAAACACGATCTTTTGATATAAAGGCAGCTGCAGCACCATCACCCCAAAGATGCCCTGAACGGCTATCACTTTCAGGATTATAAAGTGTATTGCATTCAGAAACGATAATCAATGCTTTGGAGGCTTTGCCAAGTGCAAAATATCCTTCGACTATCTCCAAGGCGTTAACATAAGATGAGCATGCACTAGAAATGTATAATGTCTGTGTATTTGATATATCGTATTGTTGTTGAATATAGTGAGCCAGTGTGCCAACAGTATCTGAGGGAGTATAACTGCCACCAACAATTAAATCAACATCCTGTATGGGATAAGGTAGCCCTTTCAGTGCAGACTTTACAGCTTCAAGTCCCATAGTATTCGTATCTTCACCCTCTTTGATCTTACTACGGGTTTTTATACCGGTTCGGGTATAAATCCACTCGTCAGTCAACCCGTTAATGTCTAAAAAGTATTCATTGGGAACCCGTTCCTCAGGCAGGTAATGTCCAACACCATTTATATACATCTTACAACTAATTATTGAAAATAAAAAGTTCAAATATAGTACTTTCAATTTTACATGGGAAAATTTTTTTTGCTTTTGGGATAAGAAATTGCCAATTTTTGACAAATTGGCAATTTTGAATGAAATTACAAAAGCAAATTTATATCCGAAATAAAGCGAAAAAAAGAGCTACTCCTTTCGAAGTAGCTCTTATACTATTTATTCGGTTTATCCTTTAAGATAAACTGTATTGGAATGGTATACTTAACCTTTACCTTTTTCCCGTTTGTTTCCCCGGGTTTAAAAGCAGCCATTTTCGAAACTACCCGTATGGCCTCCATTTCAAGGTCAGATACATACTGTGCCGCAACAGCAGAATTTTCAGAAGCTTTATAACCTACTATGACCACCTCTTTGGTCACATTATCGATTATATCGCTACGATCTACTACAACATCAGTAACTTTTCCTTTCTCATCAACCACAAAGCTGATAAATACTTTAGCTTCAACATTTGCTTCGGCCGCTGACTTTGGGTAAACCAGGTTCTCTGCTACAAATTTACGCATGCCATCCAACCCTCCGGGGTATTCCGGCATTACATCAACTACTGTGTATACATCATCTTCCTGCTGGGAATAGGCCTCACATTTTGCTAATACAATTATGCAAATGGCAAGCACTAATGGCATAGATAAAATAAATTTAAACCTTGCCAGATTATTGGATTTTTTATGTGTCATCATTTTTAATCGTTTTTTAAGAAGTGAATAATTAAAGCTGTTGGCAAGGCTCAAAGTAGTTATGCCCAGGCTTTTCTCAAATAACATCTTCTGATACCCTGCCAGCTCAAATCCCTCGGTCAATACCTGCTCGTCAGCAATGTATTCATGTTCTGTTTTAAGCGCATGTCTTAACAACCACACGAAGGGATTAAACCATTGTACAATGGAAATTACCTCAACTATAAGCATATCGTACGAATGACCCTGCCGGTAGTGAGCTTTTTCATGTACAATGATCTCATCAATTTTTCCTTTATCATAATCTGCCCTCGAGATAAACAGAATATTGAAAAAGGTAAACGATGAACAGTCTTCATTCAGGATCACCGTTTTAAATCCATGATACCACACTTTGTAATTACTGTGGTATAGCTTATAGATTTGAAACAGACTGAATAAAAACCGCAAACTAAATAAAATAGCGCCGCTTATATAGATTATCGATACTATATGCAATGAATTTGATAATTCTGTTACTTCTCCGACATTTTTACCAGTTACAATAATCGGTTCGAGTAAGGTAGAAACATTGACTAATGAAGCCCGACCCGGAATTTTTATAAAAGGTATTACAACAGAAAAGAATAGAGAACCAATTATGTATAATCTCTTCCAGGTAAAATAGGTTTCATTTTTTAAAAACAGCCAATATGCCAAATAGAAAAAAACAAGACTGAATGCAGATTTTATAAGAAATATTTCTATTGATGTCATTACTTATGCCCTTTCTTTTTGTTTTTTAACTGATCTTCCAACACTTCAATAATTTCTTCAATTTCATGATGAGATAGTTTTTCATTCTGGGAAAAGAAGGAAACCATGTTTTTATAGGAATTCGAAAAATAGTCTTTCACAAATCCTTTTAAAAATCCTTTTGAATACTGGTCTTTTGATATTAAAGGGTAATATTCATGCGTTTTCCCATAAGCATTATGATCCACAAATCCCTTTTTCTCCATAATGCGTACAATAGTAGACACGGTATTATATGCCGGCTTTGGCTCGGGCATTTGTTCAATTATGTCATGCACAAAGGCTTTGTCTAGCTTCCATAGTATGTGCATTATTTCTTCTTCGGCTTTGGTAAGTTCTTTCATATTATTTAACTAAATTCTTAGTTGATTATTCTATACATTATATATATACGACAAATATACACCTAATGTTTTAGTTTTGCAACTAATTTCTTAGTTATTCGAAAAATTTTTTATTGCTATCTTTCTAACGGTCTGACTATGTGATAAATAATAAATATCCTTTTCTGCTTAAAATTCCTTTTGCATCAATTATTGATAGATTGATTGCCTGTCCTCATATTTCATGTTAAACCGTCCATTGGTCATCCGAATAATCGTATCATCATCTACATATTCCCTTTTCAGACTTACTATAAACTTTCCCTCAATAATTTTATTTACTGTATCGATTTTTTCAATAATAATGTAACTATCATCCGGATTGTCAGTTTTAATATAGCTCAAGGCCACTTGATCGCCACCCACAACGAACCTGAAACTGGCATCAATATTTCTATTCTTTTGTCCAATGGTCAAATCTTCATAGTTTACACTTAAACTAAGGTCTTCTTCCTGATAATATACTGAATCTTCAGCAGCACCTGTAAATACAATATCCCTGGAACCTTTATAAAAATATCCCCATCCTTTTGTAGCCGTCCATTTTTCATCATTTTTCTTTGCAGTAAATACGAACTCTTCAAATTCATTCTTCAGTTCATCTTCATTATCATTTTTTGTACAGGAATAAATTAATATGCCTGCTAATAACAATGGGAATAGAATTGTTGACTTTTTCATAATCGTGAAGTTATGTGTAAAACATTCATATTTATTATTCAGATGCGAATGATTTAAATTTAGTTGCGAAAAAAATTAATATTCATTGTCATGCAATTATCATAATATTAATATTCGTTAATATATTATTCAATCACCGATAATTTTTTTAAATTCACACCGTAATTTTAATACACTATTAATATGATACTCGAAGCAGTAACCTGGAATGTACGGCCTGAAATATTCACCCTGTTTGGAAAAATGGAAGTTCGTTGGTATGGACTTCTCTTCGCCTCATCATTTTTGTTTGGATATTTAATTTTCAGTAAATTTTTCAAAAAAGAGAACCTGCCAGGCGAATTGCTTGATAAGCTAACTATATATATGGCTATTGGGACCATTGTTGGGGCAAGACTTGGTCACTGCTTATTTTATGAACCCGGTTATTATTTAAAAAATCCACTCGAGATTCTTAAAGTCTGGCATGGAGGCCTGGCAAGCCATGGTGCAGCTATTGGCATTATCCTTGCACTTTACCTGTTCTCAAGAAAATATAAAAGGCCATTTATTTGGATCCTTGACCGTATTGTAATAGTTGTGGCCCTTGCCGGTGCATGTATTCGTCTTGGAAATCTTATGAACAGTGAAATTTATGGTATCGAAACCAACCTTCCATGGGGTTTTATTTTTGTAAGAAATCAGGATTTTGTACCAAAACATCCAACACAAATTTATGAAGCGCTTATGTGTCTAATAATATTTGGATTACTCATGCGCATATATTATAAAAATGATGCAAAACCAAGACCTGGTTTAATGTTTGGTCTATTCCTGATCATTCTTTTTGTATTCCGTTTCTTTGTAGAATACATTAAAGAAGTGCAGGTTGATTTTGAATCGACCATGCCATTAAATATGGGTCAAATACTTAGTATTCCATTTGTAATCATTGGCTTGTTAATTCTTTGGTGGTCTTACAAACATAAACATAAGTTAAAAGAAGCATAATGCTTCTTTTTTTATTTATTTAAATCAAACTTATTTCTTTATAAATTGTTTGTTGATAATTGGATGGATACTTTCGATCATGCAAAAATCAATAGGCATATTTTACGGTTCAACATCAGGTGATACGAAGAAGATAGCCCATCTTATTTACGAAAAATTTGGAGATAAGATTGCTGATATATTTAATGTCAGCCAAACTAAGGCAAATAAGGTTGATAAATATCCGTACCTTATTTTAGGATCAAGCACCTGGGGAATTGGTGAAGTGCAGGATGACATGGAATATTTTGTAAAAGAATTGAAGGATAAAAATCTTGACAATAAACTCATCGCACTTTTTGGCTTGGGAAACCAATTATATTACCCGCATTCGTTTGTTAACTCAATGGGACATATATATAATGTATTAAAAAATACAGGTGCCCGTTTTGTAGGCCAGTGGTCAATTGAAGATTATAACTTTTTCCGTTCAACAGCTCTTGTAGATAGTAGTTTTATTGGGCTCCCTTTGGATATTGAAAATCAGAAAGAAATTATTCCTGAAATAATTGATTCCTGGGTGAAAAATCTAAAGAATCATTTTAAAATGAAACATCCATGATAAATCTTTTAACACACACGAGCATGATTATAAACGACAATCATCCGCTCAGGTAAAAGCTTCGT
>JAFGSZ010000147.1 GCA_016934395.1 Bacteroidales bacterium | reverse complement strand
GTTTTTCCAGCACTAAAGAAAAGTGCCAGCAAATTCGATTATGGTGAAGCCAATGAGGGTGGCAACTGGTTTATTTACGACATTCAGATTAAACCTCTGGCCAATGTTTCAAACCTGCCACCGGAAATACTGGGCAACTGGTTTAATACAAATACACGCAACTGGGAAATCAGTCTCTTTGATACCCTGGCTGTTTATAATAGCCAACTTTGGTCGTACAACGACATAAATCTTAAAAAGGGCACTGGTAGTATAAAACTCCAAAATAACAGTAACAGTGTCGAGTTATTTATCAAGTTGGATAAATCGGGTAATTGCAATATAGGCCAATCAGAAGATAAATTGGAAACTTTTACCCGCGATTTACCGGAAATTTCCACAGTGAAAATCGACGAGAAACCTTATGAACTGCTTGTTTTTAAACATGATACGGCGACTTACAGCGGTTATTTGAAAGGATACTCCCCTCGTTTCGGTGGGAAAACATTCAGTATTTACGTAGATGATATTATTACCGGAAACCAGAATGTATTTATTGGTTTGATTAATGATAATGGTTATTTCACCGTAAAAATACCATTGTATTATCCGCATTTTGTATATGTGCGCTCAAACTTTTTCAACAGCCCGGTTTACCTCGAACCGGGTAAGGATGTTTTTCAAATACTGAACTCCGGGAATGCTGATAATTCTCCTCTTTTTATGGGGGCATCCGGTAAAATAAACAACGAACTACAAAGCCTCAACAATATCAATAGTCTTAATTACGATGATTTGATGAATAAGGTCATTGATATGAAACCTGCGGATTATAAATTATATTTTAAAAAGATTTATGATAATGATATTGCCGCCCTCAATTCGATTTACAAAACCAATACTATTGGAGTAAAGGCTTACCAGATAAAGCGTTTGGGAATAGAATACAACTATTTTCAATATCTGATGAGCTATGATATGTATTTTGAAAGTGCTTACCGGGAAAAGTATCAAATACCAAGGACACAGCGTGATTTACCCGTAGTAATTGATTCTCCGACTGCCGAATATTTCGATTTTATTACCAGCGAAAATGTCAATAATCCTTTAGCCGTGATAAGCTCCAGCTATGATTCGTTTATTAACCGGTTAAAATACCTTAATATTCTGAGAAGTAACTCGGAAATAAGCCTTTCCACTTATGGTATTGTTGAGGGACTTCAAAAATCGGGGTATATTTTTACTGAATCAGAAAAGATATTGATAGAGAATATTAAAAAGCAGGAAGAGATAATTAACAACCCGGAAATTAAGGCCTTTAATGAAAAATATGGTAAACAACAACAGGCGTTCAACGAAAAATACCTGGAGACACTGCAGGTTTTTTATCAAAATGCTAACGCGGATATTGATGCAGCGTATATAGAAAAATACTTAAAAAATAAAGGTGTAAAACTTACCAAAGCGGAAAAGCAATTGTTAAAGGCGCAGGAGGAATTGTCGAAAAAAATGCCCAAAATAGAATTTGGTGAAGGTTATTCCGATTCGTTAAAGGTTTTTCACGAAAAACATAATGAGTTTGTAAACGATTATTTGAGAAAACTTAGCGAGGATGCACGCAACGAGAATCTTGAAAAGATATTTGGCGTCAAAAAAGGCTTTGCTACTGATATTATGAGTGCTCAGGATGCCTGTCGGAAAATTGTTGAAGAAGTTAGTCCTGTTTCGGATGTTGCACTTAAGGAGATACAAAATAATATTGTTACTCCGTTTATTTCCGATTATATAGCATGGTGTAATCAGCAATCGTTATTACGAATTGAAGCGAACAAGAAAAAAGGTGGTTATGTATTAAATGAGGTTCCTAAAACTGAGGCTGACGCTTTGTTCGACAACATTATGGAAAAATATAAGGGCAAGATAGTGTATGTCGATTTTTGGGCTACCTGGTGCGGACCCTGTCGCTCGGGTATTGAACAGATTAAATCGCTGAAAGAGGAGATGGACGGTAAAGATGTTGTTTTTGTTTATATAACCGGTCCAACTTCGCCTGCAAGCACTTATAAAAATATGATCCCCGATATTAAAGGCGAACATTACCGGGTTTCGGACGATGAGTGGAATTATCTATCTTCAAAATTTAATATTGTCGGCATTCCTCATTATGTTTTAGTTGGCAAAAACGGTGAAGTAATAAGCCCGAATCTTGGCCATATGGATAATAGTTCACTAAAAGTAAGATTGGAAAAACTGATGAATGAATAAATCCTGTCTGTTGCCATAAAACATGTCGGTATTTCCGGGTTTTGAGCGTTTGGTCCTGTCTGAATCTTTTGCAGAGGTGGATAGTAACGCCGTCCCACACCGGCATGTTTTATGCCAGCATATTTAGTGACTTCTGATTTGATGTGATAAACTATTAAATTTGAATGGATTGTTCGATTCCCGGGCAGGAGTATTTAATTGGTTGGCAAAAGTTGCATTCTTCAGTCCTCCTGATTTTTTCCCGGCTGAGATCAATTCCAATAAGTCAAGGATCGCCGGATATATGATGGATTTTAAACTATCGGGGCAATATTGGATTATCCGGCCTATTTTATCGGATGGTTCTTTAATATTTTTGGAGAGGAATTGTTGTGGAGAGGAATGATTTTGCCACGCCAGATTAAGAAATATGGATCAAAGGCATGGATTTATCATGGCCTTATCTGGACTTTATGGCATTTTTTCTGGACCTGGAACCTTCTTTCAATTTTCCCCTTTGCAATGGCTCTCTCTTATGTAGCTTATAAAAGGCAGAAAACAACCATACCAATAGTTGCTCATGGCCTTATGAATTTTATCCCTCTCATTATGATTATTATTGAGGTATTAAAATAATCATGATGTTATTACCACTCAAAATCAAAAAGAATATATGCTGATACGGAAATACCAAAAGGATAAAGATGAAAAGTCTTTGATGAAAATGATTGAAGACGAACCGGGCTGGGATTATGCCAATGATTTTTATGCCGGTAAATATAAAAGGGCACTGGAAGCTTCAATAACTTATGTTGCTTATCAGGATGATGTTCTATGTGGCTATTCGCGGTCGCTGGATGATTGCGGACTGTACATTTATGTTTGTGATTTGCTGGTTAAGCCCTGTTTCCGGGGAAGAGATATTGGACGGAAACTGATGGCGTGTTTGTATGATGATTATCCCAATCAGGTGGTGTATGTCATGTCGGATGTGGAC
>JAFGSZ010000146.1 GCA_016934395.1 Bacteroidales bacterium | reverse complement strand
ATTATTTTCACGCCCAGTTCAGCATGGTTTTCTGATTTGCTGTCCATAAAGGTACGATAGCGTGCATATTGCTCAAAACGTCCAACATCATGCAACAGGGCAATTATTTCGGAAAGTTGTAATTCGTCATTATTTAATTTAAGTTCTTGGCCAATGGCAACAATTTCCTTGCAAACCCTGTGGGTATGTTCTTTTTTTAAAACAATGTTTTGTTGTATTTCAGTTTTACGATTATAAAATGTTTGTACATAATTTATGAACCATTCTTGCAGTTCAGTTAAACTATTCAGGCCGATTGATAACTTCATATTTTAAATAACATAAATATTTTGATAAAAATCATTTGTTAAAGAATGAATATTTTCACGAAAAGATTTCATTGCAACGGGTAACTGTTCCATAATATCGCTTGCTAAAATGCCATCTTCACCCTTGTCTTTAACGGCAAGATCGCCTGCAAAACCATGAATAAAGACACCCATGCGCACTGCATCTTCAGTTGAAAAGCCCAAACAAGACATAGCTGCGATAACGCCGGTCAATACATCGCCACTTCCGGCGCTTGCCATGCCGGGGTTACCGCTAAGGTTGACAAATATCTTTTTGTCAGGGTAACCGATTAAGGAATGTGCACCTTTCAATACTATCGTGGAGTTTAACTTATGACAAGTATCCTGTAATACATTGATTTTATCTTTGAACAGGACTTCTGTATTTAATTTCGTGATAGAAGCCATTTCACCAGCATGAGGGGTTAAAATTGTGGGTGCTGATCTTTTAATAATACAATCCAAATCTTTGGCCACAGCGGTTATCCCGTCGCCGTCAATAAGCAGGGTTTTTCTAATTTCACGGCACAACTCCCTCACCAGTGTCTGTGTTTCATTATTTAATGATAAGCCCGGGCCAATAACTACCATATCAGCTTTTTCTGAAAATTCAAGGAGTTGTCGCTTGTTATCAAGGCTTATACTTCCTGAAACTGTATTTTTTTGTGGTATAAATACAATTTCGCTCCCCTTGTTACCAATAAAAGCTGAAATAATTTCGGGTGTTGCCAAAAAAGATAACCCTCCGCCAGCTTTCAGAAATGATAATGCTGCAAAATATGGCGCCCCCAAATAATTGGAAGAGCCCGCGATGAAAAGAGTTTTGCCAAAATCACCTTTGTGGCATTCTTTTTTTCTTAAAGGTATGGGCTTTGGTTGGTTTACTGCTATTTTTAACACATCGGCATTTTGGAGGACAGGAGGAAATGAGATATGGGTGACATATAATTTACCGCATTGTTCAAATCCGGGATAAAGCAGGTTCCCTAATTTAGGTAAACCAAAGGTAATGGTATAATCAGCCTTTACGGTTGCACCCATCATTTCACCTGTATTTCCGTTAACTCCCGATGGAATATCGAGGCTGAATACTGTTTTGTGGCTTTCGTTAATTAACGCAATTGCATCTTTCTGTATCCCTTTAACTTCACGGTCAAGGCCTGTGCCAAATATGGCATCAACAATTACATCGGCACTTTGAACAATATGCTTTGTTATAGAAATATCCTGAAGATCAAACACATTTATTTGAATTTTTTCAACAATGCTGCAATTTTGCTTTGAAGCGCCTATATATTTTGAACGATCCCCGATTATAAATACGGTTACATTGCCACCACTGGAATGAATTTTTCTGGCGACTACCAGTCCATCGCCCCCGTTATTCCCAACACCGCAAAAAACTACAAAATTTTTATTTCTGATTCCTGTTTCTTTTAAAATAGTGTAATAAGCAGCCTGTCCGGCATTTTCCATGAGAATTTCCTGCGGAATACCGTATTCTGAAGTAGCCTGGTGATCCAGATGTCTCATCTCATTTACATTACTAATTTTCATCTGTATAATAATTAGTTTTAAGATTTTTAAAGGTTTATAATTTTGCCAACGCCCCTTTCAATATACTTCTCAGGATACATAGCTTTTATTTCGGTAATATGTTGGGTGCAATGTGTAGGGCAAATCATGGCCATATCTTTAAACAACCCGAATTCATCAAACCCGTGTAAACCGCCCACAATGGCATATATCTTCCCGAATTGTGAAGCGGCTTCCAGAATATTTTTCATCCTGGGGTGTGAACAGCCGACTATCAAAACAAGTCCCTTATTGGTTTGAACCACCATTGATTGTTCTATCTTTTCAAGTTCTCCGGTAGAATAAAAATTCTCATAAAGCTCCAGGGGTTTACTTACGTGAACAACTTTTTTTGCTTTGCGCACACCTCTTAAAGAAACCGGCACATATACATTTACCTGGTCGTTCTCGTTGAGAAAGGCCGAAAGGCCGCCTACATGATCGAAGTGGGCATGCGAAATAAACACATCGTCAACAGATGATGGCTGTGTATTAAGTTTTTTCATATTTCCGAGCAATATGGAACCGTTTGACCCGGTATCGAAAAGGATGGTCCTGTTGTGGGCTTCTACCAGGCAAGAGAACCCCCAATCTGGTTCAAGGTTGTTTTGAAAAACTGTATTATCGTAGAGGATGGTTATTTTCATCGGTTTATATTTTCATTATTACCGGTATTCTTGTTTTTCGGGTAATTTCTGCGATTTTACTTATCTCTTTAAGCATTACTTCCGGAATAGGAACTTCTATTTCCTCACTGGTAAATTTGACACCTTTCATTCTGACAATTTTAAAAAACAGCTTCATTGGTTTCTCCATTCTGGTAAACATTAAATTGTCAGCTGCGTTTTCCAATACCTTAATTTCATCTGCCAGTGCACTTGTACTTACAGCAAAGACATAGGTTTTACTTTTATCTTTTTGGATAACTTCCTTTAACTTTTTCAACATACTGATTTTATAAGTTTTTGAGAAGAGCAATAGGTTTAGTGCTGAACCAAAAACCATGGTGCCTATATCAGTTTTTTCAAGCATATTTTCAGCTTTTTCAATTGTTTTATCCCATGTTTCCGGGTTTACCATATTCGCTTTTAGCGTATCATCTTTTATTCTTTCGTATCCGTTAACAGAAGGATCAAACTGAATATAGGCAATTTTGCCGCGATAATGGTTGAGCTCAATATTGTAAAGCTTTTTCATGACAGTTCTGACCAGTTCCCCTGATGGATATTGCAAAGGTATTCCGATTAAAGAACCACCTGCCTTTAACCAGTCAGCTACAAAAGCAAATTCCACCAATGGTTTTCCTGTTCCACCAGAGCCGCTGATAAGGGTCGAAGAAGGCACAAACATACCTTCAGGAATCACCTCATCAAGCCATTTAAAAGTTGATTTACATTTTACCATAATAATTTAATTTGAATTAGAATATGGCCAACATTCTATCAAGCGCTATTGCTGCTTTTTTACGCGTCTCTTCCGGAACACATACTTTAAACTCCATATTTTCAAGCGCATGTTGTAATTTTCCCAGGATAATTTTGTTCATGCCCGCAGAAAACAATTACATCAGCTTTTGTGCTAACCTCCCTCTTGCTCAAATCCAATGAATCGCCAACAAAATCATCAATATCCTGCACTTCAGCTCGTTGATAAACATGGGAAAGGATAATTGCATTTCTTTCTTTTTTTGAGTTCCCTGATAGATGCTGTTAATTTCTGAAGGCATGTAATAGACATTGTTTTATAACCGGATGTATTTGGTTTTTTGCCTCTTATTGTGCACACCTGCTGCCAAAAAGTATAGTGCCAATCCTAACGATATTGGCGCCTTCTTCAATTGCAATTTGGTAACTATTGCTCATTCCCATTGACAAGAATTTCATTTCAACATGAGGGATGCCTGCTTTTTTTACCTCGTCAAATAATGATTTTGTAACTTTAAAATAAGGCCTTGCGCCTTCAGGGTTCCCAAAGCGCGGCCCCATGGTCATTAATCCCTGTATGTGCAAATATGGCAGTTCGTGTATTTGTTTAATTAATGACAGTACATTTTCAGGAAGAACCCCGGTTTTATTTGATTCTTTACCGCTATTGATTTCAATCAGTACAGGCATTACCTTTCCGATTAAAGCACATTGGTTATTCACTGTTTCGGCAAGTTCTAACGAATCAATTGTCTCAATCATATCAAAAAGCTTTATTGCTTTTTTAACTTTATTTCTTTGCAGGTGACCTATCAGATGCCACTGCACGTCATTATCGATAAACTGGTGCATCTTTTCGGCTTCCTGCACATAATTATAACCTATTACTTTAATGCCTGCATGGATGGCTGTCTTAACTTCATCAGGCAACCGGGTTTTGGCAGCTGCTACAAGCAAAACGCCTGAAGGAAGCGAATGCTGTATATCAGTTACATTTTTATTAATTGTGTCTGTATAATTTTTCTTCATTTATTGTTTTGCATATTTTATTCACCATGGATACGTTTCTTTTTTTCGAGTAATTCTTCTTTGGTTTCTTTATGTTCCGGATCAGGAACTATTGCTTCCATAGGACAAACAATGGCACATTGCGGTTCATTAAAAAAACCAACACACTCTGTGCACAAATCAGGGTTGATAACATATTTATCATTCCCTTCTGAAATTGCTTCATTAGGGCATTCATTTATACAGATGCCACATGAAGTACATTCATCAGTAATAATTAAAGCCATGATATACCTCCTGTTTTATTTAAATAAATTAAAATACTAATATGGAAACCACATAACCAGCACCAGGGCTCCCTTTTTTGATTCAAAAGGCCCATGATTTTCGTGGGCTTTAAAGCTTTGGAACGTTCCTTCACGGAATACTTTTCCCTCACTGATATACTCGCCTTTAAGTATAAAATGTTGTTCGGAATATATATGAGTATGGGACTCTATATGAAAACCTTCCGGATATTTTAATAAAACAGTTTTAATACCATTCTCATTATGTAAAACCCTTTTTTTTGTTCCGGAAGGGTACTCTGGGGCATCGCTCCATTCCGAATTATTAAGCAGATTAACAATTTCTTTCATGTTTTTCCTCCTCATTATTTAATGAATAAAACTGCATTTAAACAACAATCAGTATATCCTATCCAAATAGGATAGCTAAAAGTTGCAACTGTAATATCATTTAGGCCTGACATCATTTTAAAAAATCAATAAGTAAAATCAAATGAACTTAAGACCATTTAAAAATTATTCCTATTATTTTATAGCTTATAAAAAGAACAATTTAGCATTCAAATCAATGAAAGAATTATATTTTAAAATTAACATATAATACGAACATATGTTCATTTATTATGCTGTTTTTTTACAAAATAATAAGGGAAATAATTCACTGATCACATTGTAATATATGATCAAACAATAAGATAATCATTTGGTATAAAACTAAACAGAATATTACCCAAATTCTGAAAAAGAAAATGTTTAAAAAATAAGAAATTACATTTATGAATCATATTGGATAAAATAATAACAATTTAAATTGTTTTTTATTCCTTAAGGGTAAAAGTTAATACTAATGATACGGAAGCAGCAAAAATTGCAAGTTGTTTTTTTTATATTGAAAATACCTATTATTAGTGATTGAACAACAATTCATTTTATATATTTTTGTCCCCGGATGAAAATTACTATCAGACATATCTTATTAAAGCATACTGCCTTTTTATTGGTTAGCATTATGGTTATTATGGTTGCCAACCAAGCTGTTTTTACGCATTCTCATGTACTTTCAAATGGTCAGGTAATTTCCCATGCTCATCCTTACGACAAAAACAATGATACAAAACCATTCAAATCTCATCATCATTCAAAATCGGAAATACTATTTTTTGAAAACCTTAAAACGCTTTTTCCTGTAGTTTTCCTTTTACTGACTGTATTTGTTTTTTTTGATAACGCAAAGCATTTAAAACATCCTTCCGGTAAAATTTCTCCTGTCAGAATTTCCATCAGAAATGGCAGGTCGCCCCCGGTTTCATAAAACTTTATTTTGCTGATTTATTTTGAATTTCATCCTTTCGAAGTATGGAAAAAGGGTTTTTATAACATTTGATCAGCCATAAGAAAATGTATAAACAAATTAAAAAAGGTTTTATGAACAAAATCAATTTATTATTAATTATTTTCCCTATAATATTTTCACATTTAAGTTATTCTCAGAAAACCAAAACCGATGCCAATATTATAGGCCACGTGGTTTGCTGCGGAAAACACGTTCCCTTTGCCAGTGTGGCAATAAAAGGCACAACCATTGGAACGGTAACTGATGAAACAGGCCATTACCAGTTAATTAACCTGCCAGTTGGTGAGATAACTGTGGTGGTAACCAGCTTAGGCTATAAACCACTGGAAAGGACCATAACTACCGAGGCCGACAAAACAATTGAAGCAAAGTTTGAACTCAACGAAGATAGACTCAATCTTGACGCGATTGTTGTTTCAGCCGACCGTAGTTCACAAAAACGAACCGATGCCCCTGTAATAGTTAATACCATATCTCCAAAGTTATTTTCCTACACCCAGTCTGTAACGGTTGGCGAGGTGTTAAACTTCTCACCAGGCCTGCGCCTTGAAAACAATTGTCAGAACTGCGGTTTTACACAGGTACGTATGAACGGAATGGAGGGACCATATTCCCAGATACTGATTAACAGCCGTCCCATTTTCAGCGGGCTGGCAGGGGTATACGGACTGGAGCTTATCCCCTCGAATATGATAGAACGCGTGGAGATTGTCCGGGGCGGTGGTTCTGCACTTTTTGGCAGTAATGCCATT
>JAFGSZ010000145.1 GCA_016934395.1 Bacteroidales bacterium | reverse complement strand
TACCCCTCGACTTGCATGTGTTAAGCCTGCCGCTAGCGTTCATCCTGAGCCAGGATCAAACTCTTCATTGTAATTAAAAAGTTAAATACTGTTCAAGATTTATTACTCATTTAGGATTTCCTAAATCTACTCGAAAAACCTTTTTCTTCTCTTCAATCTTATCAAAGAACTTTTAATTTTTTTGGGCTGACAAAGTTACAAAATTATTAGTAATCTTTTGCCAGTTTTTATCTTTTTTCTATAAAGAACTTCTCTCTTTATTTCGTATTCCCAAGCCTTATTTTTTAAAGCGGGTGCAAATGTATAACTTAATTTCTAATGCACAAAACTTTTTTTCGTTTTTTTTGTGAATTTTCGTTATCCACTTGTCTCCAGCATTTTAATGAACGTTTGCTTAAAAATTCTAAAGCGGGTGCAAATGTATGGTTTTTTATTTTAATCAAACAATACTTTTACTACATTTTTTTGATTTTTTATTTTGCTTCTCTATTTCAGTAAAAAAATCTATCAAAAGCCTCAAAACAACCACCAATTAAGCAATTCCAGAAAGAACCATTTTGTTTAAGCGGGTGCAAATGTATGATTTTTTATTTTATTACTACAAACTTTTTAACTTCTTTTTTTATATTTTTTTTCATAAATCAACTATCTGTTTGTTTATTAACATCTAAGCAATAATTTTGTTTTGAAATTAAATAGGGATAAATGCTATTTTAATTATCTATGCTAAAATCGTGATCCTTACAAATGTCATTTTATTATAAAATCTTATCTTCGTATTTCAAAAATTTACTATGTCCTATACATCATTAGTCATTATTCCAACTTATAACGAAAAAGAAAACATAGAAAAACTGATAAGACGCATTTTTTCTCTTTCTGTGCCTTTTGATATTTTAATTATTGACGATGGGTCGCCCGATAAAACGGCAGAAATTGTTAAACACCTTCAGAATACAGAATTTAAAGAAACCCTGAACTTACTTGAGCGACCGGGAAAACTGGGATTAGGAACGGCATATATTACCGGCTTTAAATGGGCCCTTAAACATAATTATGATTTGATATTTGAAATGGATGCGGATTTTTCTCACAATCCGAAAGATCTGGTGAAACTATATGATGCCAGTTTAAATGGCGCTGACCTGGCTATTGGTTCCCGGTATAAATCCGGTGTAAATGTAGTAAACTGGCCAATGGGAAGAGTGCTAATGTCTTATTTTGCCTCAGCCTATGTAAGGTTTGTTACAGGGATGAATATTCGTGATACTACTGCAGGATTTAAATGTTACAAAAGCATTGTACTGAAAACATTAAATTTTGATAAGATAAAATTTAAAGGGTATGCTTTTCAGATCGAAATGAAATTTGCTGTATGGAGCCTTGGATTTAATATTGTTGAAATTCCAATAATATTTACAGACCGCCGGGAAGGATCGTCGAAAATGTCGGGAGGTATATTTAACGAAGCACTATGGGGCGTATTAAAAATGAAGATTCAAAGTTTCTTTAAGACTTACAAAATAAAAACGAGTTAACATTATGGCCGATCTTTTAATTAAAAATGCCCGAATAATTAATGAAGGCCAAAGTTTTAAAGGCCATCTGTGGATTCAAAACGGGGTTATATACAAAATTTTCACAAACGATATTCCGGAAGAAGCTAAGAAAATACCTTTTCTGGATGCAGAAAATAAAACTATAATTCCCGGTGTAATCGACGATCAGGTTCATTTCAGGGAGCCGGGATTAACTCATAAAGAAGATATCCGCTCAGGATCAAGAGCAGCTGTGGCAGGAGGAATTACATCGTTTATGGAAATGCCCAATACCAATCCGCAGACGATAACTCAACAATTACTTGAGGAAAAATACAATATTGCTGCAAATAAATCTCTCGCAAATTATTCATTCTACATTGGCGCCACCAACGATAACCTGGATGAATTGCTAAAAACCAATCCCCGTGAAGTTTGCGGGGTAAAAGTTTTTATGGGTTCTTCAACCGGGAATATGCTGGTGGATAATATTAAATCGCTCGAGAAAATATTTGCTGAAACTAATCTGCTAATTGCCACACATTGTGAAGACGAAGAAACCATTACAAATAACCTTGCAGTTTTCAAAAATAAGTTTGGGGATTCTATACCGTTCAAATGTCACCCCGAAATACGAAGTACCGAAGCCTGTTATAAATCCTCATCCTTAGCTGTTGAACTGGCAAGCCGGTATAATTCCCGCCTGCATATTCTTCATTTATCCACCGAAAAGGAACTGGGTCTTTTTAATCATACTCTATCGGCCTCAGAAAAGAGGATTACGGGCGAAGTTTGCGTTCATCATCTTTGGTTTGATGATTCAATGTACGATTCCCTGGGTGCAAGAATTAAATGGAATCCTGCAATTAAAAAAAGAAGTGATAAGAAAGCTTTATTGCAGGGATTGTTAGACAACAAGATAGATGTTGTTGCCACAGACCATGCCCCGCATACCGTTGATGAAAAAAATAATCCTTATCTGAAGGCGCCTTCAGGAGGACCGTTGGTACAACATTCACTGGTGGTTATGCTCGAATTATTCCATAAGGGTAAAATTTCACTCGAAAAAGTAGTGGAAAAAATGTGCCACACTCCTGCCCTTATATTCGGTGTGGAAAAAAGAGGATATATCCGTGAAGGATACTGGGCCGACCTTGTAATACTTGACCTCAACAATCCCTGGAAAGTGGAAAAAGATAACCTGCTTTATAAATGCGGGTGGTCTCCTTTTGAGGGAAATACCTTTACTTCTAAGGTAACCCACACCTTTGTAAATGGAAACCTGGTATATGAGAATGGCCGGATAAACGAGGATATAAGAGGTGCCAGGCTCCGTTTTAACAGATAATTAAATTGTACTGCGTACATTCCAGACCTTAGGTTAAAAATATAAACGATTAAAAAATGACACCCCGAATTTTATGCATTGTATATGTTGTTTTAATTGCTGCCTGTAAATCCAATCAGGGAGAGCAAGGTATTTCTGAACATACTAAAATTATCAGCCCGGTTTTTACAGATGAGCAGCTTATTGCCGATACCATTATTTATGATGTAATTATAAAAAATAATGATCCTGATGATGGTTGGCAACAAGAGTGCCTTAAAAATCTTCAATACAAAAAATTGATCGATAACCTGTTTACTGCAGTGTATGAAAATAAAGCAACGGCTTACGATTTTTTCGAAAATTCAATTATTGAAGCCGATTCAATGAAAAAATTAGAAAGACAAAAAAATTTTAACCGCGACCTTATCGGGAAAATCCAGTTTACCGAAAAATGGTTCTATTCAAAAGACATGAACTATTTTCAGAAAGAAATTATTTCTATGGTGCTTGGATATGAGACTTATGACGATTCCGGAGCTTTGTTTGGATACAAACCGGCTTTTAAAATATACTTAACCCAGGCGAATAATTAATTATTATTCCCTAAATGCCTGATATGTAAATTCTTGATTACTCTGATATCAGGTGTTTATTTCCACGAATATTAACTACTTGTGTTTTAAAAAAAATCTTATTTTTGCCAACCGATTAATGTTATATTTATAAATTATCAATTAATAATTATTCAAAACATGCTCACTGTAGAAAAGATTGGCGGCACTTCAATGTCTAAATTTCATGAGGTACTTCAAAATATTATTATAGGAAACCGGAAAAATCAGGAAGTTTATAACAGAATTTTTGTGGTGTCGGCATATAATAATGTTACCAACTGGCTGCTTGAACATAAAAAAACAAAAGAACCGGGAGTATATCAACAGTTTTTGAATAATAAAAATTATGAAAAAAGCCTCGATGAACTTTTGGAAAAGCTCCTGGATATAAATAAAGATTTTATTGATATAAAGCTCGACCTGTCTGTTGCCGATGAATTTATTACTAAAAGGATAATTCAGGCAAAAGATTATTTACACAATATGTCGGCAGTTTTGGCTTCAGGATATGTAAATAAACCAAATATTTTACTGGCAGCCCGCGAAATTCTTTCTTCAATAGGCGAAGCGCATTCGGCATTCAATTCTGTAAATATTATACGCAATCACGGTATTAATGCGCTATTTGTTGACCTCTGCGGGTTCAGCGATTCAGAATATCTGACTATTGATGAACGGATACATAAATCCTTTGACCATATTGATTTTAAAACCACGCTCCCCATTGTAACCGGTTACACAAAAGGCACCGAAGGTATAATGCGTGAATTTGACCGAGGCTACAGTGAAGTCACATTCTGTAAAGTTGCTGTTGAAGTTAAAGCCGATGAAGCGGTGATCCATAAGGAATTTCATTTATCTTCTGCCGATCCGAATATTGTAGGAGTGGAGAAATCAATTCCGGTTGGATTTACCAATTACAATGTTGCCGACCAGTTGGCTGATGTGGGAATGGAAGCCATACATCCGAAAGCATCTAAACCCCTTGAAGTTGCCGGTATCAATATAAGGATTAAAAACACATTTGAACCGGAACATCCCGGAACACTCATAACCAAGGATTATGTGGGAAATGAATCAAAGGTGGAGATCATTTCAGGAACCGACAAAGTTATTGCTATCGAAATTCACGATCCGCTAATGGTGGGTGAAGTTGGATTTGATCTGGGCATTATGCAGATTTTCCAGAAATACCAGGTAAGTTATATTTTAAAGGCTACCAATGCCAATAGTATTACCCAGGTAATATGGGAAAACGACAAAAGTGAAATGCTGCTTAGAGAATTAAATACCCGTTACGAAGAAATTACAGTAAAACCCGTTGCCCTTGTTTGTGCACTTGGTACTAATATTGCCAAACCCGGAATTCTGGCAAAAGCCACAAAAGCCCTGGCAGATAACAACATTAATATTGAATCGTTTTCCCAATCGCTTAAGCAGGTAAATATGCAGTTTGTTATTGCACGTGAAAACTATAAAAAAGGGATTATTGCACTGAATGATGCTTTGTGCGTAACGAAGTAGTTATTTAACTATTGGATTATTGAACAATTAAAATCTAAAAATCAATCTATCCCGCGATCAGGTGCCTGTCACCAGTATTTTTTTTGTTATTTGAAAACCGGAAAATTTTACCGTACAAAAATAAATCCCGGCCGGGACCGGAATTCCTATGCTGTTTGTGCCATTCCAAAGAATACTATGATTTCCTGCCTGCTGTGTTCCATTCATCAACTCAATAATTTTTTCACCTGTAACCGAATAAATACATATTGATATGTTGCTTTTTTCTCGCAGGTTATAAGAGAGGGTTGTAAAATTTTGCATCGGATTCGGGTATACCTCTAACAGTATACTATAATCCTCAATTACCGGATGAATGCTTGTATAAAACGAGGTTTCATGTATCGTTGCCGTATCCATATTGGTGATATGAATATTATCGAACCAGAATTTTTTCCCCTCCAGGGACTCATGTTCAGCTACAATCTGAAAACGGTCTATGGCAGACCAGTCAAAAGCCCCGATAGGATTGTACCACGTACCATCCCAGGCGCCTTGTTCGGTAAAGGAAGATAGGGGAATAAATAAATGGTGCCAGTATCCGTCCCAGCCGGCCTCAGTTTCATCAATAGTATAGCGCATACGCCAGGGATGGTCGTCAGGCTCGTCTGTTTTTGAATCCAGAAAACGCACATCAAATGAGGTTCCCGGTGCATCGCCACGGACTATAAAATCCAACGCGTAATTTTCATTCACAAGTCGGGATAAATCTTTATTGGGCGAAAAATCAAAACCAATCTGATTGTATTGAGCGCCCTCGGTCCAATACAGGCAGTATTTTTCATTATTTGGTTTTGCAGCGCTATAAAAATCGATTGTGCCCGTTGAACTGCTTGCTTCATTTATATTCTGTGCAATTGCATCTGTATAGATTAAAAATCCGACACTATCCGGTTTCATCACAAATTCCTGCTGATCGGGTACGGTGAATCCTAGTTGCTGAAGAAGGGGAACATTCAGATCGTAATCAAATAATTCATTGGTGTTTTTTTCAAAGATTCCAAATCCTCCTTTATAGTCCCAGATGGTCCAGGGAATACCCTTCTCTTCAAAATATTCCCGCACAACCCCATACCAGTTTACTCTTTCGGCATTATCACTGTTTGGAATATACACTCCAAATTCCCCGCAAAAAATATCAACATTATGGGTGTTCTTAAAATTTACGGCGATATCAATCCAGGATTTTACCTTACTAACCAGTCCGTCATTCGGATAATTATTGTACAAATCTCCTACCCAGGTCCCTACAAGACTTGCAGGGCAGGCAGGCATAGTTCCCGCATTATACGGAAAAGGTATGCCGTTGACCGGTTCCATAGATACGCCAGTCCAGCTTGCTCCCTGGTGGGTAAACAAAAAAGGATCGTAAAAATGAAAAGTATAAATAAGATTATCGTCATCATATACCGGCAGATTGGCCAGTTCGTTATAACTGTTATACGATGATGGCCCCACAATTATGGTATGTTCGGTATCCACAGAACGGATAACATCGATCACATCCTGCTGTATGTCTGACCATGCTGCCGTTGTAATCCCGTGCGGCTCATTCAGCACCTCATACAATATGTATCCGGAACTGTTTTTGTAATGATCTGCCATTTGCAGCCATACTTTATTCAGAATAATGCCAATATTCGGATCGGTATCTTCGTTTGGATCGAATGTATGATTATCAAGTATCAGGTAGATTTCCTGCTCTCCGGCCCAAAATACCGCACTGTCGAGAAATTGAAGGAAAATGGTATCGAGAACATAATTTGGGGCGCCATTTGTCATATAATGTAAATTTATAGGCAACCGCACTACATCGCACCCCAGACTTTTAATATTTATAAAATCCTGTTTAGTGTATTTTGTAAATTGAATTTGCCTGGCCGATGAAGTCTGAAACCAATTGGTAATATTTACCCCCCTGCTGAAGGGTACCTGGGCGTTTACGAAGCTGAAAGAAAAAAAACATATTACAGCGAATAATAAAAATTTGCTTTTCATAGAATAAGAATTTTGAGAACATGTGAAATTTTTGCCAAACTATTAAAAAGCCAAAATGGCCTAACTTTAAAAGTAATTATATTTAAATTGTCTGACAGGAATTAGTTGATGGGTAAACTGTTTGATGGATCAAAAATAATAAAATATTGAATATTTTAAGTTTTAACCTTACAATAAATTATATTGCAGATACCATTCCTGCGAAAACAGGAACCTCGCAGTGCTCAGCAAAGCTAATCCAGTATAGGTTTTATGGATTCCGTGTCAGGCACGGAATAGTATCCGCAAATTAACAAACGGTTACTATAAACCATAGTCCCGCCATTAAAAACAGGATAATCGCCTTTATAAAACCGCTTCAACAAAGCAAAAAAGAAAACCAATGAAAGAAGCATTAAAATAATTAGTAAATTCTTTTCCCAATAACTTAAGTATTACTTCCCAAATCCTTCACCACCATTTGTATGGTTTGTTTGTTTCGCTGTTCCAGCAGCAGGTCTTTATTTACAAGTACCCTTTCTATGGTGGCATTATCGTAATACCGGATGGTTATGAGCTCCAGTCCGTTTTCATACGACACATCAAAATGTTCGTTTAAATCATCAATAACATTGGGAATTCTTGACTGGTCATTATTTAAACATACTTTAAAACTCACTGCTGAATTTTGCATCAAATTAATTTTTAATGCATGCCTGACAAAGTATCCAAAGATCTTCACCAGGTTATCTTCAGCAATAAAAGAAAAGTCGCGTGGAAAAATCTGCATCAGTACCTGGTCCATTTTAAATATAAACGAAGGTATCAGTTTGCTGTAAGAGCTGTCACCGATAACAGTTCCCGGATCATCGGGGTTCAGAAAAGAACGCACGTTGAGTTTTATTCCTTTATGCTGCAAAGGCTGTATGGTTTTCGGATGGATAACACTTGTTCCATAATAAGCCAGTTCTATAGCATCGAGGTACGATATTTTATCCAGTTTTATGGTATCATCAAACCATTTGGGGTCGGCATTCAGCACTCCGGGAACATCTTTCCAGATGGTAACATGTTTTAAATTCAGCAGAAATGCCAGCACCGCTGCTGTATAGTCCGATCCTTCACGGCCCAGTGTGGTAGTCAGATTATTCTCATTAGAACCAATAAATCCCTGGGTAACATAAATTTTAGAATCCTTAAAAGAAAAACTGTCCTTCACAAGCTGCTGGGATAACTCAAAATTTATTTGGGCTTCCCGGTAATGATTATCCGTTTTTAAACAACGGCGAATATCAATCCACTTGGAAGCCAGTCCAACTTTATTCAAATAAGCATTTACAATAACTGTGGAAAATATTTCGCCATAGGAAACAATCTGATCATATTCAAAATTAAAATTTAAAGAAGGGTCTTGTGAAAGTCTTTCCTCCAACTGATCAAACCGGTGTTGAATATCTTGTATACCGGCATCATCTTTATCCGCGAATAATTCACCAACAATTTCGAAATGAAAGGATTTGATTTCTTTAAATGAATCTTTCCATTTACTGTTTTTTTTAAAATATAAAGTAACCAAGCGTTCAAGGGAGTTGGTGGTTTTCCCCATAGCAGAGATTACCACCACCAGGTTTTGGGTACTGTTTTTAACAATATTATAAAGATTTTTAACCGCTTCTGCATTTTTAACCGATGCCCCGCCAAACTTATAAACCAGCATAATATATTATAAATTTAAAATTATTACAACAGCTTGTAATTTTAGTAAATTTAAATTGAATCGAATAAAATACAGTACGAAATTCAGATAATTATATAAACAAATTTTACTGAAAAAATCTTTTGCGAAAATGCCCCATTTGGATAATTTATTCTTTACTTTGCCGCGAATTACCTGAATGTGCGAATTTTCCCATTGATTTTTAATTGTTGCTTTGGATACTAAAGATATTGTAAAAGAATATTACCATCGCCCGGAAATTGGAAGTCTTATAGAAGAAATCGGAGGGAAAAAGGGAAGTAAATTTTTTCTTAGCGGACTTTCCGGTTCCTCCAAATCATTGCTGGCTTCTGCTGTTGTAAAAAAAATAGGAGGATTCCATCTATTCCTTTTTTCAGAAAAAGAAGAAGCTGCCTATTTTTATAACGACCTGACAAATTTGCTGGATAACGATTCTTGTATTTTTTTGCCGTCTTCTTACAAACGCTCAGTACAATACAACCAGGTAGATAACGGCAATGTAATTCTTCGCACCCATGCCCTGAAACAAATTGCCGATTTTAAAACAGATGGCGCCGGTTGTCTGAATATTATCTCATATCCCGAGGGATTAATAGAAAAGGTGATTACGCACAAAAAATTATCAAAAAGCACGCTGCAGTTAATTAAAGGAGAAAAAATCTCGATTGAATTTATTCATGAAGTACTGGAAGAATACGGTTTTAAACGTGTGGATTTTGTTTACGAACCCGGGCAATATTCTATTCGTGGCGGTATTGTAGATATATTTTCTTATTCCTGTGATTTCCCGTTTCGTATTGATTTTTTTGGCGACGAGGTGGAATCCATCCGTTCATTCGACATAGAAAATCAAACCTCAAAAGCGCCTTTCGATAAAATATCCATAATCCCAAATATCCAGGATCTTTCTCTTGACGATGTGCGGGAACCATTCTGGAATTACCTTACTGACGCAATTATCTGGACAACTGATGCACGGTACATTTGCAATAAAATAACCCAGCTGTACGAAGATGTAATTTTAAAAAATAATGAAGATCTTCCGCTCACAAAGGATAAAAGCCTGCTGTTAACCACAGGAAACCAACTTATGGAACAAATGGTTTCCGGCACGGTAATCGAAATGGGGCATAATAGTATTTTTCCGAATGGAAATAAAAAACTTTTTAATACCTCACCACAACCATCGTTTAATAAAAATTTTGCCCTGCTCAGCGATAACCTGAACGATTATCTGAATAAAGGGTATACTATTTACATTTTTTCCGACAATCAGAAACAGATAGACCGGTTGTTATCTATTTTTCATGATACCGGACAACCCATTAAATTTACAGGGATAATACCCACGCTTCACGAAGGATATATTGACCATGATACCCTGACTTGTTTTTATACCGATCACCAGATTTTTGAGCGGTTTCATAAATTCCGCATAAGTTCTTATTTCTCTAATAAAGCTTCGTTAAGCCTGAAAGAAATTAAAGGGCTTCAGCCCGGCGACTATGTGGTGCATATTGATCATGGTATCGGCCAGTTTGGAGGCCTCATTAAAGTAGAAGATAACGGAAAATTTCAGGAAGTAATCAAACTGGTGTATAAAGACAACGACGTGTTGCTGGTGAGTATTCATGCATTACATCGCATTTCCAAATATAAAGGAAAGGATGATTCTCCGCCAAAAGTCTATAAACTGGGCACCGGGGCCTGGCAAAAACTAAAGCAGTCGACAAAGAAAAAAGTTAAAGATATTGCCAAAGATCTGATCGCCTTATATGCCAAACGAAAATCCCAGCAGGGATTCCGGTATTCCGCCGATACCTATCTTCAGGACGAACTGGAGGCTTCTTTTCTTTTTGAGGATACTCCGGATCAGATAAAGTCGACCATAGATGTTAAATCAGATATGGAATCCAATGTTCCCATGGACCGGCTGATTTGTGGTGATGTAGGATTCGGAAAAACTGAAATTGCTATACGTGCAGCCTTTAAAGCCGTGGCCGACAGTAAACAGGTGGCGCTGTTAGTTCCCACTACCATTCTGGCCCTTCAGCATTATAATACCTTTCGGGAACGATTAAAAGATTTTCCCTGCTCGGTTGACTATATCAGCCGGCTTAAAAGCGCAAGATATCAAAAAGGCACTCTGGAAAATTTAGCTGCAGGTAAGCTGGATATCATCATCGGGACACACCGGTTGGTTGGCAAAGATGTGATCTTTAAAGACCTTGGTCTTTTAATTATTGATGAAGAACAGAAATTCGGTGTAGCGATAAAAGAAAAATTAAAAAAACTGAAATTAAATGTCGATACGCTTACCCTTTCGGCAACTCCTATCCCACGTACCCTGCAATTTTCAATGATGGGTGCACGGGATTTATCAATTATTAATACCCCGCCCCCTAACCGTCATCCGATAATCACCGAACTGCATACCTTCAACGCAGATATTATCCAGGAAGGAATTGATTACGAAGTTTCCCGGGGTGGACAGGTATATTTTATTCATAACAGGATTCAGAATATTTCAGAGATCGAAAATTTAATCCGGAGGGTTTGCCCTAAAGTAAAAACCGTCGTGGCCCATGGCCAGATGGAAGGCAAAAAACTGGAAAAAATTATGCTCGATTTTATTAGCGGTGATTATGATGTACTTATTGCAACCACTATCATTGAATCGGGACTGGATATACCCAATGTTAATACCATCTTTATTAATAATGCACAAAATTTTGGATTGAGTGACCTTCATCAGTTACGCGGCAGGGTGGGACGTTCAAACCGCCGTGCATTTTGCTTTTTAATGGCGCCTCCGCTTACATCGGTTACACCTGAAGCCAGAAGACGTTTACATGCTATTGAAGAGTTTTCTGATCTGGGTAGCGGCTTTAATATAGCCCTGCAGGATCTCGATATCCGGGGCGCCGGCAACCTGCTGGGCAGCGAACAAAGTGGATTTATTGCAGATATCGGTTTTGAAACCTATAACAGAATACTTGATGAAGCCCTCCGGGAATTAAAGGAATCTGAATACAAAGAATTTTATGATAAAGAACCGGAACAGACTAAAATTTCAGAAGATATAAAATTTGTTCAGGATTGCTATATTGATACAGATATGGAACTGATGTTTCCTGATGAATATGTAAATACTTCATCTGAACGAATTTTTCTTTACAGGGAATTGGATAATATTTCTTCACAGAAAGATCTCGATCTGTTTGAGGCCAATCTTATCGACCGGTTCGGCCGTCTGCCCCAACCTACAATTGAACTATTACTCGTAGTTAAACTTCGATGGATGGCCATTAAGCTGGGTTTTGAAAAAATAATTTTAAAAAACAACACTTTTATCGGACATTTTATTTCTAACCAGGAATCTTTATATTATCAATCACCGGTTTTTTCAAAAGTATTAAATTTTGTGCAGTCACAACCCGGAAAATTTAAAATGAAAGAAAGCAAAAACAGATTATCCTTAACCGTTGAAGGAATCCGTTCCATCCAAAATGCACTTGATTTGCTTGAGAAAATGATTCAAAAAGAATAATATAAAAACAAATTTCCCTATTGATTTGCATACCAGCCACTTATTATTTATTTTTGCGCGTAATTTATATTTAAACATACATACCTTAGTATATAAAATTTGTGAATCTCACTATAGACATTGGTAATTCAAGAATTAAAGCAGCAGTATTCGATGATAATAATTTAATTAATACTTACGTTCTAGATCAGGAACAATCAGTAGATATAAAAAGTATTATCGGTGAATGGGGAGCAATTAATAAATCCATTATTTCTTCAGTAACAGAATTACAGAGCCCGTTTATCAGAGTTTTACAAAAAGATATACCCTATATTATTTATTTGGATCTAAATACTCCTATACCTGTAAAAAATTCCTATAAAAGTAAGACCACCCTCGGCATGGACCGGATTGCTGATGTGGTGGGGGCATATTCGATGTATCCCGGTGAAAATATTTTAATCATTGATGCCGGAACTGCGGTTACTTTTGATGTGCTAACCAGTAAAGGTGAATACATCGGGGGAAATATCTCACCCGGACTTAATATGCGATATAAGGCGCTATATACCTTTACAGGTCAGTTGCCCTTGCTACAAGCTGAAAAAGATCCGCCATTTATCGGAGATGATACCATTAATGCTATTCATGCAGGTGTGCAAAATGGACTGATAATGGAAATGCTGGCTTATATTGACAAGTTATCGGGGAATTATGAAAATTTAAGAATAATTCTTACTGGTGGAGATGCTAATTTTTTTGACAGGAAATTAAAAAAACCCATCTTTGTGTTTTCAAATTTACTCAGTATCGGTTTGAACTTTATTTTAAAATATAATGATAAAAAAAAATAGCATTATTCTCATTTTTCTGTTATCTACATTTGTTATTTCCAATGTAGATGCTCAAAATTATCTAAATTCTCCATTTTCAAGGTTTGGAATTGGAAATATTATCGAAAATGGATTTGTTCAAAACCGTGCGATGGGGGGTATTTCCATTGGTATTCGGACTTCAAATTATTTAAATCCTTTAAATCCTGCTTCCTACAGCGCCCAGGATACACTTTCATTTATTTTTAATGCCGGCATTCTTGGACAATTTAACAAATTTGAGTCAGGAACTGAATATGCAACAAGCAAGAATATAAATATGAACCATATATCCATCGGTTTCCCAATCACTAAATGGTGGAAAACCAGCATCGGTATAGCCCCATTCAGCCGTATGGGATACAGCTTTAGTCAGGTTGTAGCTCTTGATGGTTTGGATGAAACAATAAATATCGGTTATAAGGGAAGCGGTGGAATAAATGATTTTTATATCGGTAATTCCGTTGATTTGTTTCATCATATTTCTGTTGGTTTTAATATTTCCTACTTATTTGGCAGTCTTAATCAGGAAAGACAAGTACTTATTCCTGAAGATATTTTTACTGCATCTGCCAGGTTCAATGAAAAATTTGTTGCAGGCGGTATCCTTTTTCGGGGAGGCATCCAGGTATATAATACTTTTAATGAGAAACACACTTTAATTTTAGGTTTTACCTATGATAATCAATCTAATATCGGAAGAGAACGCGAATTGTCTGTTATACGGTCTTCATCTTTCAGTGCCGATACTTTAAGTTATACTGATCAATCCGGAACAGATGTAAAAATTCCACAACGATACGGATTTGGATTTTCATATGAATTTAATGAACAATTACTACTGGGAGCCGATTACGTTATTCAGGATTGGACGAAAGGCTTAATATTCGGAACAAATGATAACCTGAATAAAAGTAATTCGCTTCATTTCGGGCTCGAATACACACTCGTACCAATTTCTCAGAGAATTCGGGCTACTTACTGGAAATATATTCATTACCGAATGGGCGGACATATTACAAACTCATATATTAAGATCAATGGAGAAGACATGACTGATAGTGGCATGAGTTTTGGAATAGGCTTACCATGGAGAAACACAAACAAATTATTTACTAAAACTACTTTTAACGTATCATACGAGCTTGGCCAAAGAAGTTTAAGTACCAATAATTCTGTGAAAGAAAAATATCATTATTTCTCAGTTGGTATTACACTTTATGATTTTTGGTTTATTAAATCTAAGTACGATTAATTTTTAAGTATATGAAAACAAGAATTACAAACCGTATCTTAATCACACTGCTGATAGCTTTTTTTGCCCTGGAAGGTATTGCACAAAAGGGTGTGGAAGACGGTTCAAAATATGGTCACGGGGAGGATAGTATACGATGCATAAAAAATTTATCGTTGTATCGTGAATATGCAAGACAAAAGGATTATGTTTCAGCTAAACCTTACTGGAAAATTGCATTTAATGAGTGCCCGGCATCCAATGAAAATATATATATAGATGGAATAAAAATCTATAAATATTATATAGAAAAAGAAAAAGACAAAACCACACAGTCTGCGCTTATCGATACGCTGATGCTTATTTATGATCAGCGAATAAAATATTTTGATGATGTGGCAAATGTACGGGGCCGCCAGGGTGTGGATTTGTTAAGGTACCGCAGAAGTGAAGATCTTATATACATTGAACAGGCATATAAATATCTTGAAGAATCTATGAAAGCCGGTAAAACCAAAACTTCAAATCCTGTATTGGCTACCTTTATTTCAGCTTTAATAACCTTGTATCAGAATAAAATGGCCAACGAAAATAAAGTTATTGAAGATTACCTGGAAGTATATGAAATCATTCAGCATAAATTAAAAGCCAGACCGAATGATCCCAACCTGAATAATCTACTTGCCAGTATTGATGCTAATTTTGTTTCTGATGGTCCGAGTAATTGTGACATTCTGGTTAAATATTTCGAAAAAGAACTTGAAAAAAAATCTGAAAATGCCAATTTCCTGAGCATGTTGACTTCACTGCTAAAAGCCAGGAATTGCGTTGAATCGGATCTGTTTTTTACCGCTTCAAAAAAATTGTATAAGCTAGAGCCTTCTTCTGAATCGGCCCAGAATATTGCAGCTCTTGCTTATAATAAGAATCAGTGGGAAGAAGCCAGCCAGTATTATAAACAGGCAATTCAAATGGAAACGGATAATAAGAAAAAAGCCGAATTATATTTTGGCCTGGCAGCAATTACAAACCGCATGAACAAAAAATCAGAAGCCAGGGATTACGCAAAAAAATCTATAGAGCTGAATCCCTCCTGGGGAGAACCTTATATTCTTATAGGACAAATGTATGCCGACAGCAAAGATGAATGCTCTAATTTAGAACTGCCCAATTCCATTTACTGGGTTGCTGTAGATAAATTTATAGAAGCTAAAAAGGTTGATTCAGGAGTAACCGCAAAGGCTGATAAACTGATACTAACATATTCCAATTATTTCCCAAATAAAGAAACTGCATTTTTCCATAATGTGCTTTCGGGAAATAGCTTTCAGGTTGGCTGCTGGATTAACGAGAGAACAACTGTACGATTCAATGAATAAAATATTACTATTCTTAATCGATAAATCTTTACTGTTTAAAAGTATTGTCCCCGTTTTTTTGGGGATGATCTTTTTATTTTCGTGTGAAACAGATATTGAAAAAATTAACGCTCTTACAAATATCCCGCAGTTGGCAGACCAAACGGGTATTGATGTTGAAGTGGCCTATTCGGATTCGGGTAAGTTAAAATCAGAATTTAGTACTCCCGAACTTTTTAAGTATTCAAAAGCCGAAGAACCTTATTATGAGTTTCCTTCAGGTATTTTTGTAAAACTTTACGATAATTCAGAAAAGCTTGAATCTACAATAGAAGCAAAATATGCCATCTATTATTTTGAAAAAGGTTTATGGGAAGCCCGAAACAATGTTATTGCAAAAAATGTTCAGAATGGAGACAGACTGGATACGGAACATTTGTTTTGGGATACGGAAAGCAGAAAAATATACTCTGAAAAATTCTCTAAAATTGTAAACGAGGATGGCGTTTTTTATGGCGAGAATGGTTTCGAAGCCGATCAGGATATGACAAAATGGAAACTTATAGGCTCAAAGGGCACGGTTACTGTTAAAGAAGATCAGGGTGATTCATAAAGCATTAGAAATATTCTGGTTGATGCTTGCAGCCATATGTTTGTTAATAGCTGTAAGAAATTCTATATGGACGGATTTTCCCAATAATTATGTTTTTTATATTTTATCTGCTCTTTCTTTAGGTTTGTATTTTCTTCGAAAAACAATACGGAGATCCGAAGAGAAAAAAAACCAATAACATGAACCTGACAATTATAATAATATTAACCCTTATTTTTAGCGCATTTTTTTCCGGAATGGAGATTGCCTTTATTTCATCCAATAGGTTGCGGCTGGAAATAAATAAAAAACACGGTTCATTCTCCTCAAAAATTATATCGGTTTTTACAAATCATCCCAGCAATTTTATTACCACTATGCTGGTTGGCAATAATATTGCCCTGGTACTTTACGGATACTTTATGGCTGTAATTCTGGAACCCTATATTTTTTCTTTTACTGAATCTCCGGTGGCTATATTAATTTTACAAACTGTTATATCTACTTTATTAATTCTCTTTATTGCTGAATTTTTACCAAAAACCCTGGTTCGGATTAATCCCAACGGGGCATTATCTATTTTTGCAGTACCTATCCTGTTATTTTACAGTTTATTTTACCCGATATCCCAATTTATTATTTTTATTTCACAGCTTTTTCTTAAAGGAGTATTAAAAGCAGAACCAGCCAAATCTCAGCGCTCCAGAATCTTCGGGACCATAGATCTTAATTTTCTGATTCAGGAAGCACAGGATTTACCTGATGAATACCAATCGGAACAGAATGAAATAAAACTTTTCCAGAACGCCCTTGAATTTTCAAATATTAAATTACGGGATTGCCTGATTCCGAGAACTGAAATTGTTGCTCTCGAAATTCAGAGTTCTATTGAAGATCTAAGGCAAAAATTTATAGAAACCGGGTTTTCTAAAATACTCATTTACAAAGAAAGTATCGACAATATTGTTGGTTATGTAACATCTAAAGAACTTTTCAAAAATCCTGAAAATATTGAATCCAGACTTCTGAATGTATCCTTTTATCCGGAATCGATGCCTGCAAACAAACTGTTGCGCAGATTTATTCAGGAACATAAAAACCTGGCCGTGATTGTGGATGAATTTGGCGGAATTGCAGGTATGATTACTATTGAAGATCTTATTGAAGAAATTATCGGAGAAATTGAAGACGAACATGATACTTCTGAACTTATAGACAAACAAGTGAGTGAAAATGAATTTATATTCTCCGGACGAATGGAAATTGATTATTTAAATGAGAAATATTCTTTAAAGTTTCCTGAATCGGATGAATACGAAACACTGGCCGGTTTTATTTTCGATTCGTATGAAAACATTCCCAAACTCAACGAAAATATTAAAATTGGCCGGTACGAAATAAAAATTTTGAAAGTTAGTAAAACAAAAATTGAGCTGGTTTCACTGAAAGTAATTTAATAAATTTCACCATCCGGGAGGATCTTATTTTACTCCTCTATTAAATTACCCTAAGAATATTCCTAGACTCTGATTACCAATATTTTTTTCACCAATTGAAATTACGATGTACACAATTTTATTTTTTTAAATTAGTTCTTGTAAAAAATTAGAATTTACTATATTCGTAGCCTTAATTTTGAATGTATAAATCTGTTAAATAAATGGCAACCTTAGAGAAAATTAGAAATCGTGCCGGATTATTAGTGGCGATCATTATCGGAATGGCGTTATTTGCTTTTATATTAGGCGACCTGTTAAGTTCAGGAAACTCACTTTTTACAAATTCGCAATTTGAAATTGCAAAAGTTGCAGGAAAATCAATTTCCTATAATGTATATCAGAGAAAAGTAGATGATCTTGCAGAAATAAACAAAATTCAGCTGCAACGCAATAATCTTGATGAACAGACCATTGATAATATTCGAACAGCATCATGGGAAAATCTTATCCAGGAACTGGTAATGGATGGAGAGATGAAAAAATTAGGTATCGGCGTGCATAGTGACGAATTGTTTGATATGATTCAGGGAGATGACCCTCATCCATTGATCAAACAAATGTTTACCAATCCGGAAACCGGGATACTAAACCGTTCGGTTCTGCTTTCATTCCTAAGACAGATTCAACAAGATCAGTCAAGTGAACAAAAAACCTACTGGCTGTATCTCGAAAATGAATTTATCCGGCAACGTATGTTCACAAAGTACATCAATTTAGTCAAACAAGGTTTGTATGCCAACAGCCTTGAAGCTAAATACGCTTTTATAAATAATAACAAAAAAGTAAATTTCGATTATGTGGTCCAGCGTTACAATACCGTGCCGGATTCTTTGATTAGTTTTTCTGAAGAAGACCTTAAGAAATATTATAAGGAACATAAACATGAGTATGAACAGGAGGAATCAAGAGATATTAAATATGTGTACTTTGAGGTTGTTCCTTCTGAAGCTGATGATCAGGCAGCACAAAAATGGATAAGCGATATTCTGCCTGATTTTACAACAATTAAAGCTGAAGATACAAGACAATATATTAATCTTAATTCCGACTTTCCTTATGATGACAGGAATTATAAGAAAGAGGAATTGCCGGAGATTATCAGCGAATTTATGAATGCCGCTACACCGGGTGATGTATATGGCCCGTATTTTGAAAACGGATCGTATAAGCTTGCTAAACTGGCTGCTATTAATTTTTTACCCGATTCCGTACACGCACGCCATATCCTCTTACAGGCCAATCAGAACAACGTAAACCAAATGTATGCGCTGGCTGACAGTCTTAAAACCATGATAAACAATGGAGCCAATTTTGCTGCACTTGCCATGACCCATTCTACAGACGGCAGCGCACAAGACGGAGGTGACCTGGGATGGTTTAAAGAAGGAGATATGGTAAAACAATTCAGCGACAGTTGTTTTTATGGTAAAAAAGGTGACTTGAAAATTGTTGGAACACAGTTTGGCATTCATATTATCCAGATACTTGACCAATCCCGACCGGTTAAAAAAATGCAGGTAGGAATCCTTGCCCGAAGAGTTGATCCAAGCGATGAAACTGATCAGGTTTATTACGCTAAAGCAAGTGAGTTTGCCGGATTAAATAATACCTGGGACAAATTTAATGCTGCTGCTGCCGAACAAAAGTTACCGGTCTTAGAACAAAACGGCCTTGCCCCGCTTGATAAAGCTATTCCGGGGTTAGAATCACCAAGAGCATTAATAAAATGGGCATATAATGCCGACCTACAGGATGTTTCTGAAGTATTTAAACTTGGAAATAAATATGTTATAGCTGCAGTTGCCGCAGTTCGCGAAAAGGGATATGCCACATTAAAAGAAAAACAAACTGAGATTGAAATTGAAGTTATTAAAGAGAAAAAGGGAGCCCAAATTGCAGAAAATATTAATAAACTATTAAATTCAGGTTCCTCACTCGAAGATATTGGCGCTTCACTAAACACTACTGTATTATCAGCAACAGGAGTTAGTTTTAACTCAAGAAATCTGACCGGTATGGGGTTGGAACCAAAGGTTATTGCGGCTGCCACTTATCTGGAAGTTGATAAACTTTCAAAACCAATAGCCGGAAACAACGGCGTATTTGTGATCAATGTAACTTCTGCAACTGATGTTCCGGAAGAACCAAACCTGGCTTTTGAAAAATCCGTATTAAACAGAAATTATGCTGCAAGAGCCAATTATGCTGCATATGAGGCATTAAAGGAAACAGCAAAAATAGAAGACCACCGCGAGAAATTTTTCTAGTCTGAATAAAATACTAAATATAAAAAGGAGCCGTAAAAAACACGGCTCCTTTTTTATTAACCCTCCTAACCAGAAATATGACAAAATCTATCCACCTGAAAGTAAAATTTTTACCAGCGCCGATATGGCCTTCCCATCGGCTTGTCCGGTAAGTTCCTTTGTTGCTGCGCCCATTACCTTGCCCATATCTTTCGGTGAATCTGCTCCCAATTTTTTTATAATTTCTTTTAGTTTTATCTTCAATTCCTCTTCGCTGAGTTGTTTTGGTAAATACTGCTCTATAACCTCCGCTTCACTAATTTCTTTCTCAAATAAATCAGTTCTGTTTTGTGATTTATATATTTCTGCAGAATCTTTCCGCTGTTTCACAAGCTTTTGAATAATTTTTAATTCATCTTCGGCAGACATAATATCAGAAGCGCCTTTTTCTGACTTAGCTAGGAGGAATGCAGTTTTTATAGCCCGTAAGGGTTCCAGTTTGTTTTTATCTCTGGCAAGCATTGCTGCCTTTAAATCTTCACTAATTTGTTCAAATAAACTCATTTCATTACATATATTAATTCATGATTAATCTACATTATCATGCAAATAAGGATTATCTGTACTGAGTTTAATTTTCATCTCATCATCATCAGACAATGAGTATTTTGAAACCTTTGACTCATCAGAAAATTTTGATTCTTCAATATTTATCTTTTTTCTTTTATAGGCCGGTTCATTTTCGAGGAAATCAATATTTTCTTTATGTTCGGGCCTGTTAAATTTCAACTCTTTCAGTTTTTCATGAGTTCGTTTAATACTTCTTACCCGATCTGCTGCTTTTCGTTTATCAATAGACGGAGCTTCAAAAAGTTCGTCATTTGAAAACAATGACTGATCCATCTCGTGTTTTATGTCAAATTCTATTATTCGCTGTGAATTGTCGGAATCCATATCAAGCCGGTTTTTTATCTCAAACCTTGTTTCTTCAACATTGTGATGAACCATATTGTCTGCCAGGGGAATTTTATCCAATTGCCGTTTACGTGCATACAATTCGGGGATACTGTTGGTATTAAAACCTGTAGCAATAACGGTAACACTCAACTTTTTCCCAAGATTTTCATCAGTGCCGTTTCCCCAAATCAGGTCAGCTTCTTCACCGGCACATTCCTGAATATAATCGGTAATCTGCCCAATTTCATCCATGGTAACCTCTTCGGTGCCTGAAGTAATATTTATTAGAATATTTCTTGCCCCTTTAATATCATTATCGTTTAGCAATGGAGAGTCTAATGCCCCGCTAACAGCCCGTATGGCCCGGTCTTCACCTTCGGCGTAAGCCGAACCCATAATGGCAACGCCACTGTCTGTCATTACAGTTTCCACATCGGCAAAGTCAACATTAATATAACCATGTACCGTAATAATCTCGGCAATTCCTTTGGCGGCAATGGCTAAAACATCGTCGGCTTTGGAAAAAGCTTCCGAAACCCTGAGGTCTCCGTAAATTTCACGTATTTTCTCGTTATTAATAATAAGCAATGAATCCACATGTTTCTCAAGTTCTGCAATTCCTTCCATGGCCTGATTAACTCTTCGCTGACCTTCATTTCTAAAAGGAATGGTTACAATTGCAACAGTTAAAATACCAAGTTCTTTGGCTTTTTTAGCAATAACAGGAGTTGCTCCGGTACCTGTGCCACCCCCCATTCCCGATGTAATAAATACCATTTTTGTATTGGTACTTAATACATCCACTACATCATCCAGGCTCTCGATGGCTGCCTGTCGGCCAATTTCAGGTTTATTTCCTGCTCCCCTTCCTTCTGTAAGGGAAGAACCCAGCTGGATTTTAACCGGTACCTGACTGTTAACCAGCGCCTGGGCATCGGTATTACAAACCACAAAATCCACATCTTTTATTCCTTTGCGGAACATATGATTTACCGCATTGCTACCTCCACCTCCTAACCCGATAACTTTAATAATCGATGACTGGTTTACGGGTAAATCAAAATTTAATATTTCATCTTTCATTTTCTGATATATTTACTATGAGGCATTATATTTTCGTTTGTTCACCATTAAAATTTGGCATCGTTTTCTTCAAAAATATCAGTTATGGTCTGCTTGAGCGAATCAAGAAGCCCCACTTTATTCCTTCGTTTCTCCGGCTTTTCAACTTCTTCATTTTCCGGCTCCTTTTCTTCGGCTTTCGCGTCTTCTTTTCTGTTCTGGCTGTCAAAAATCTGGAAACCTTTTAATAATAGTCCGATACTTGTTGAATACATGGGATGATTAATTTCTTTTAATGTATCCACGGCCAGTTGTTCATTCGGATAACCGATTCTTACATCCATGCCGGTTCTGAACTTCACCAATTGTGGCAGGTGACGTAATAAAGCTCCACCACCGGTCAGCACAATGCCTGCACTCAGTTTGTCCATACAATCCGAATTCTCAATTTCAAAAAGTACCGCATCAATAATTTCCTCCATGCGCGATTGTATAATATAAGCCAGGCTTTTAAAAGAAATTTCTTTAGGCTCGCGTCCGCTAATACCCGGAATAGTTACTACCTTATCTTCGTTGGCAAGGTCCCCCAGCGCCGATCCAAACTGTATTTTTAAGGCTTCGGCCTGACGGCTCAGAATGGAACAACCTTCTTTAATATCTTTTGTAACAACATTACCGCCAAAAGGAATAACCGCCGTATGACGGATCACATCATCATAATACACGGCAACATCTGTTGTTCCTCCTCCAATATCAACCAATGCCACTCCGGCTTCTTTCTCATCTTCGGTTAATACAGCCTCTGATGAAGCCAGGGGTTCAAGAATAAGATGGTTTACATGGCAACCTACACGATTAATACATTTTTCTATGTTCTTTGCAGATGCTACCTGACCGATTACAATATGAAAATTAGCTTCAAGACGTTTCCCCGACATCCCTACAGGATTTTTTACTCCGGTTTCATTATCCACTATAAAATTTTGTGGAAGTACGTGAATAATTTCCTCTCCTACATCAATCGGAATTTTTTGCATATCATTGATTAATGCATCGATATCCTGACGGGTAATTTCATTTTCATATGAATCCCGGTTAATATATCCTCTGTTTCTTACACTTTTAATGTGTTGTCCGGCAATTCCCACAAAAACATCAGAAAATATCATCCCCGATTGTTTCTGCGCTTCTTCTATAGTATGCTTAATGGCATTCACAGTTTCTTCGATATTCAATACCACTCCCCTCTTTACCCCTTTAGAAGGAGTTTTACCCATGCCCAATACTTCAAGTTTCCCGTTATCATTCCTCCGGCCGACTATTGAAACAATTTTTGTCGTACCGATATCGATAGCTGCCACATAATTAGTTTTTTGCCTCATAGTGTTATATTTTAGTACAAACGATTTGATTCTTATATTTTAAATTAATTACCAGAAAATTATTCCATCCCTCCCTGCTTAATCCATCTTTATATAGTAAATGCAGGTTTTCAAATTTTATCTTATAATCAGTAATATCGCCAAACTCTATAATATGCGCCCCAACCCTTGGAATTAATTCAAATTCCTGTTTATCGGTTACATAAATCTGGACAATCTGCGCCTTCCAGAATTCGTTCTGATTTATAAATTTTGATAACTTCAGCAGATCATAAATTACTTTTTTATCTGCTTTAATCTCATCCTTTGGCACACTCCAGATATTCAAATCTTTATCAGGATCAAAAGGAACTTTAATAGAACCGTTAGCCAGCAAAATATGCGGACTGTATCGATTTGAAACATTGATGATATTTCCGTACTCATCCAGAAAATAATCACGTCTCCGGCCATCCCGTATCCTTACCAGGGGATTTTTCTGTGAAATTTTTATATGCAGTGTGCCATCTTCTGTAATGTACAGCGCCACACGCTCTATAATATTAATTGTTTTGAAAATATCCTCAAGTTCTTTTAAATTGATACTTTCAAGAGAAGTCCCAAGTATTTGTACTTTTTGCTTTTCAAGTATCTTTAAAATATCTTCTTCATTTATATATTTCCCTTCCAAACTATCTGTAAGGATAATATCAAGGCGATTACACAATGTTTTTGAATGCTTTTCAGAAACAAATCCAAGCATCACAATAAAATAGATTATTATGCTGATCCAAAGCAATATGGTCCGCATTTTCCTCATGTTGTTTCTTCTGTAATTTTAAATCTCTTTTTTAACATGGTGGTAATTGGTTCTATAAACTTGTCTATATCTCCAGCCCCCATTGTAAGTAATACATCAAATTTACGATCTGATAAGATATTCATGAGATCTTTTTTTTCACAATAGGTTTTTGATTTCAGCTTTATCTTATCAAAAAGCAACTCTGAGGTGACCCCCGGGATCGGATTTTCCCGCGCAGGATAAATGTCTAGCAATATAATTTCATCAAGCAAACCAAGGCTTTCAGCAAATTCATCTATAAAATCACGGGTACGCGAAAACAAATGAGGCTGAAATATCCCGGTAATCTTTCTGGTTTGATAAATTTCTTTGATGGAGTTAACAAATGCTTCAATTTCTTTCGGATGATGGGCATAATCGTCTACATACACTACCTTTTCGGTTTTAAGATGAAAATCGAACCTTCGTACTACGCCCCTGAAATTATTTAGTGAATATTTAATAGTTTCAGGATGAATTTTTAAAATCGATGCCACAGCTACAGCTGCAACGGCATTTTCAACATTTGTAATTCCTGGAGAACCTAAGGAAAGATCGTTAATGGTACCAAAAGGTGTAACTACATTAAAATGATGATTCACTCCGTCAATCCTGATATTTTCAGCATAAAAATCTGACTTGCCACGTAATGAATAGGTATAGGCTTCATTAATATGTTCCGGCACTTCAACCGGAAGCCCGGATTTGTAAATTAAATACCCTTTTTTCTTTATCTGTCCGGCAAACAAATTAAACGAACCTTCAATATCCTTTTTATTCTTATAAATATCCAGATGATCGGCATCTATAGCAGTAATAACTGCTATATAAGGAAACAGGTTTAGAAACGACCGGTCAAATTCATCAGCTTCAGTAACCACAAATTCACTGGATTTGGATAACATGAGATTTGAGTTAAAATTTTTCGATATCCCTCCCAGAAATGCACTGCATCTGATGGTTGTGTTTTTTAATATATAGGCAATCATGGTAGAAATCGTGGTTTTGCCATGAGTGCCCGCTACTGCAATTGTCTTTTTTTCCTGCGTAAGAAAACCCAGTACCTGGGCTCTTTTATAAATAACAAAATTGTTTTTCCTGAAAAAATTCCACTCCTGATGATCGGAAGGTATGGCAGGGGTATACACAATCAGAGTCGAACCCGGTTCTTTAAATTCAGCAGGTATTAAATCAACCTGGTCTTCGTAATGCACAGATATTCCCTCCTCCTCAAGCGATTGTGATAATCTTGAGGGTGTTTTGTCGTATCCGGCCACCGCCTTACCCAGCATATTAAAAAATCTGGCCAGGGCGCTCATACCAATGCCTCCGATTCCTATAAAATATACCCTGTTTATATTTTCTAATTTCAATTTCCTGCTTTTATTATTGTGAATACTTCGTTTACTATTCTTGTGGCTGAATCTTTTATCGCCATCTTATTGCAATTTTTTGCCAGTTGATTTTTTGCCTCATCGTCATACAATAACATAACCGCCTTTGCAATAAGTTTTTCAACAGCTTCCGAATCCGGGATAAGGATCGCGGCATTTTTTGAAACCAGGGCCTGCGCATTTTTAGTCTGGTGGTCTTCTGCAACATTTGGCGATGGCACCAATATGACCGGTTTTCCAACCAGACAAATTTCAGAAATAGTTCCCGCACCGGCCCTTGATACAATTACATCTGCTGCAGCATAAGCCAGCTCCATTTTTCCGATAAAATCAAATACCCTGATATTTTTAACATCTAAGCGAGCTATTGCATTTTTTGCTTCTTTATAATAATTTGAACCTGTTTGCCATATTACCTGAATACCCGGACGAAGTAAAAGTTCAAGGCTTTCTGTAACACTCTGGTTAATTGTTCCTGCACCGAGGCTTCCCCCAAGTATTAACAACACCGGTAAATCCGGGTCCATCTCAAATGTTTCTTTCCCCTTTAATGTAAGCTTTGCAGTGTCCAAAAGAATTTCCCGAACCGGGTTTCCGGTAAGAACTATCTTTTCTTTAGGGAAATACTTATCCATGCCCTCGTATGCCACACAAATTTTTCTTGCCCGTTTTGCCAGCAAACGATTGGTAATGCCCGCATACGAATTTTGTTCCTGGATTAATGTAGGTATCCCCTTGCGTGCTGCTTCGCGCAGTATAGGTCCGCTGGCATACCCTCCCACGCCCACTACCACATCAGGTTTAAAATCTTCAATCAGCTGATTTGCCTTTTTTAAACTTTTTCGCAGCTGAAACAACACATTCAGGTTTTTATATATAAGCTTTCGCTTAAAACCGAGCACCGGTAAGCCTACAATTTTATATCCCGCAGCCGGCACTTTTTCCATTTCCATCCTTCCTTCAGCACCAACAAACAGGATTTCTGTTTCCGGTTCACGCTTACGTATTTCATTTGCAATGGAAATAGCCGGAAAGATATGCCCCCCTGTACCGCCACCACTTATAATAACCTTATATCGTTTCTGATCCTTCATCGTTTTCTGTTTTTTCATTACGAATGCCGCGACTTACACTAAGTATTATACCAAGTGCCGTGCAGGTAAATAACATTGAAGACCCCCCCATGCTAACCATGGGTAGCGGTTGCCCGGTAACCGGTATTAAATCAACAGCAACCGCCATATTTACAAAAGCCTGTGAAACCAAAAGCATAGACAATCCAATAGCAAGAAATGCAGGAAAAGTGCGGGTACTCTTGCGTACAATTACCCCGGCCCTGAAAAGTAAAAAGAGGTACAGAAATACAATAACCAGTCCTCCCAGAAAAAATCCATACTCTTCAATTATAATTGCATAAATAAAATCGGAATACGGATGGGGAAGAAAATTTCTTTGCACACTATTTCCCGGGCCTTTTCCAAACAGGCCACCTGTTGATATTGCAATTTTTGACTGGTCCACCTGAAAATTGCCTTCACTGTCTTTATCCATATAATTTTCAATCCGGTGTTTCCATGTTGAAATCCGGCCTTCTTTTTCGCTTTTTAAAGTAATCAGTATAAAAATACTGATGATAAGAACGATCAGCATTATGGCAGCAAGTATATATTTAATACTTACCCTGCCTATAAACATTATTGTTAATGAGGTTCCGAAAAGAATTACAGCAGTTGACAGATTTTCGGGTAAAATCAACATACATACAATTACCACCGGAATAAATAATGGTAAAAAGGCGCCCTCAAATTCTTTAATATTATTTTGCTTTAATGATAATCCGCGTGCCAGGTACATTACAAGGGCCAGTTTCGCCAGGTCGGATGTCTGGAACGTAAAGCCGAGACCGGGTAATGTAAGCCACCGGCTGGCTTCGTTTAAGCGTGTTCCTAAAATTAACGTTATAACAAGCAGCGGAATGGCAATTAGTAACAGAAACTGAGAGAACCTTGAAAAATATTTGTAGGGGATTAAATGAATGATAAAAATTAATATAAGTCCTATAACCAAAAAAGTAGCATGTTTTAAGATATAATAACTGGTATTTCCGCCCTGGTATTTGTACGCCAGACTGCCAGTGGAGCTGTAAACCGCCAGCAGCGAAAAAATGGAGAAAATAAGGATTACTCCCCATATTATACGGTCACCCTTAAAATATTTATTTACTACTTCTGCCATGATTATTAAAGTTCTCTCACGTACTTTTTAAATTGCCATCCCCGTTCTTCATAATTCTCAAAAAGATCAAAACTTGCACATGCCGGAGACAATAAAACTGTATCCCCTTTAGCGCCCGTTTTATAAGCCTGCATTACAGCTTCTTTCATCGATGATGCATCTTTAATAGTTTCAACAATGCCATCGAATGCTTTATGGAGCTTTGTATTGTCTTTTCCAAGGCAAATCAGCACTTTCACTTTTTCTTTTACCAGTTCCATAATTTCGGAATAATCATTTCCTTTGTCGATACCTCCTGCAATCCATATCACTGGTGTGGTCATACTTTCGAGCGCATACCAGGTAGAATTTACATTAGTGGCTTTTGAATCGTTAATAAATTCAATACCATGCACCTTTATAAAGCGTTCCAGACGGTGTTCCACTCCCTTAAAATCCATCAGGCTCTGACGTATTGTTTCTTTTCTTATTTCAAGCACTCTTCCTGCCAGTCCTGCCGCCATAGAATTATAAATATTATGTTTGCCGCGAAGCGATAATTCATTCAGCGACATGGTCATAATATCTTTCCCGATTTCAAGGTTCATTTTTCCTTCGGTAATATATGCCCCCTGCTGTTTGGTACTTTTAAGCGTAAAACCAAGCTGTTTTGCTTTTAGCACAATCCTTTCTAACTCACGTATTGTTATCTCATCGTCGGAACAATAAATAAAATAATCATCTTCAGATAAATTCTGGGTAAGTTTCAATTTGGAATCCACGTACTGCTGTAGATTGTAATCATACCGATCAAGATGGTCCGGGGTAATATTAAGCAGAATGGCTATATCGGGTTTAAATTCATACAATCCGTCGAGCTGAAAACTACTAACTTCCAACACATAATAATCATAATGGTCCATAGCTACAGATAAAGCAAAACTACGGCCGATATTACCTGCTATACCACAATTCAGGTTTGCTTTTTTCATCATATGATGAAGGAGGGAAGTTGTTGTTGTTTTACCGTTGCTGCCTGTAATACAAATCTTTTTTGCATTGGTAAACCTGCCGGCGAATTCAATTTCGGAAATAATTCGTATGTCTTTTTTCCTGATTTCTAATATTATTTCAGATTTTTCTGAGATACCGGGGCTTTTAATAACCTCATCCGCATTCAGGATTAACCTCTCTGTGTGCTTTTCTTCTTCCCAGTCAATTTCGTAGGTATACAAAATTTCCTTATAGTGATTTTTAATTTTACCGATGTCAGAAACAAAAACATCATAGCCTTGCTTTTTTGCAAGTACGGCAGCGCCTGTTCCGCTTTCACCAGCACCCAGAATTACAATACGTTCTTCCATTATTTATCTTATTTTTAATGTGACAATGGTTATTACAGCTAATAATATTCCTACAATCCAGAACCTGGTAACTATTTTAGGCTCGGGATATCCTTTAATCTGATAATGATGATGTAATGGGGCCATCTTAAAAATCCTTCTTCCTTCTCCAAACCTTTTTTTTGTGAATTTAAAATAAGCCACCTGCATGATTACCGAAATGCTTTCAACAAGAAATACCCCGCATAATATGGGAATGAGTAGTTCTTTTCGGATAAGTATCGCAAACGCGGCAATAATACCGCCAATAGCAAGGCTGCCTGTATCGCCCATAAACACCTGTGCCGGGTATGAATTGTACCATAAAAAGCCAACCATAGCCCCTATAAATGCGCTCATAAATACAACCAGTTCACCGGTGTAAGGGATATAAAAGATATTCAGGTAATCGGCAAAAATCATATTACCCGATACATATGCCAGTATTCCCAATGTGGTGCCAATTATTGCCGATGATCCTGCAGCCAGTCCATCCAATCCATCAGTAAGGTTAGCTCCATTGGAAACAAAGGTTACTATAAAGATAAATGCCAGTACAATAACCAGCCAAGTCCAGTTGCCGGCCTTATCTCCCATAAAGGCAATTAACCTGGCATAATCAAACTCATTATTTTTGAAAAACGGAATGTTAACTTTTGTCGATTTAATATCCCGGGTAACATATATTTCCCGGGCAATTTCATCATCGTTTCCTTCGATTATTCTCATTTCCGGCACTCCGCTTTCGGTAAGTATTTTTTCGCGCACTACAATGCCATTATTAAAATACATGGTAAGACCGATTACTATTCCTAAAATTATCTGTCCGGCAATTTTAAATTTACCACGCAGCCCAGCTTTATTTTTTTTAAACACTTTAATATAATCGTCCAAAAAACCCACAAACCCAAGCCAGACAGTGGTTATAAGCATAAGAACCACATATACATTAAGAATATCGCCAAATAATATTACAGGAATAAGGATGGATGCCAGAATAATTATACCTCCCATGGTAGGAGTACCGGTTTTTTTCATTTGTCCTTCTAATCCCAGATCCCTGATTATTTCACCAATTTGCTTTTTTTGAAGATACCGGATAATCCGCTTGCCGAAAATCATCGAAATAATGAGGGAGGTGATTACGGCCATCCCGGAGCGGAAAGAGATATAGCGAAACAGCCCGGCTCCCGGTATATCAAACGTTTCTAAATATTTAAATAAATAATACAACATATTTTATTGCAAATTCAGTTTGTTCAACATAAATTGTTCGGTAACCATTTCCTTATCGCTAAAATGGTATTTCACACCCTTTATTTCCTGGTAAGTTTCGTGCCCCTTACCGGCAATTAGTATGATATCACCTGTTTTAGCCAGCAAACAGGCAGTTTTTATGGCTTCACGTCGATCGGTAATAATCAGCACATTTCGACTCCTGGATGGGTCTATCCCTGCTTTCATATCTTGAACAATAGTTTCGGGATCTTCATTCCTCGGATTATCAGAAGTAAGAATAACTTTATCACTGTTTTCAATGGCTACACGGGCCATTACAGGACGTTTTGTCTTATCCCGGTTTCCTCCCGCCCCTACCACGGTAATCAATTGTTCATTTCCTGTTCGTATTTTACTGATGGTATTTAACACATTCTTCAGGGCATCGGGGGTATGGGCATAGTCGACAATGGCTGTAATACCTGTATTCGACCGAACGTATTCAAACCGGCCGTTTACAGTTTCGAGGGAACTGATAATTTTAAGAATCTCGTCCTTATCCTGCTGCAACAGTAATGCAGCGGCATATACAGCCAGGATATTATAGGCATTAAAATCGCCGATTAGATTACTCCACACCTCAATATTATCAATAGAAAGGAGCATCCCGTCGAAATGGCTTTCTAAAACCCGGGCTTTAAAATCGCTTACGGATTTGAGGGCATATGTGTGAAGATGAGATTTACAGTTTTGTACCATTACCCTTCCATTTTTATCGTCTATATTGACCAGGGCAAAAGCGTTTTTTGGTAAAAAATCGAAGAACAATTTTTTGGCCTTTAAGTACTCATCGAATGTTTTATGGTAATCCAGGTGATCGTGAGTAATATTTGTAAATATTCCCCCGGAAAAGTGCAGGCCACTAACCCTGTACTGTGCCAGAGCATGCGAACTCACCTCCATAAAAGCATACTCACAACCAGCACTTATCATTTTATTCAATACCTCATTCAACTGTAGCGGATCGGGAGTAGTGTGCGTTGCTTCAACCGGCAGCTGGTCGATATAATTCTGAACTGTAGAAAATAAGCCGGTTTTATAGCCCAGCTTTTGAAATACATTATACAATAAGGTGGCTATTGTGGTTTTGCCATTGGTTCCGGTTACTCCAATTAATTTGAGTCTCTCAGAAGGATTGTCGTAATAATTCGAGGCAATAACCCCAAGCGCTTTAGCAGAATTTTTTACTGTGATGTATGTTACGGATTCAGTCAGTTCATCAGGAATTTTTTCACAAACAATACAACCTGCTTTTTTTTCTATTACCTGGTTTATATATTCATGGCCATCTGTCTGCGTACCTTTTACTGCAACAAAAAGGTCACCGCCGGCAATCTTCCGCGAATCGAAGACTACCTGGTTTATGGTTATTTTGCTGTTGCCGTATATCTTCAACACCTCAACATTCTTTACTATTTGCGATAATGTTTTCACCATCTTCTACATAAAACTCATTTCCAATACTATTTTTTGTCCTTTATTTACCCGGGTTCCCGGTGCAATTGACTGGCTTCTGACACTGCCTCGTCCTTTTATTTCAACTTTGAGGCCTGCATTTTCTAATAAATACAATGCATCTTTTGCTCCCATAAGGGTAACATCAGGAACCAGGTTTTTCCTGATTGCCCGGGGCTCAAAGTTTATTTCTTTATCCGCTTTATTGGTTACTACCCAGTCTGATCCGGATGCTTTATCGTTTATTTTAATCCCTAGTTCGTTCAAAACCTCCTTTAATTCAGTTTTATCTCCATTTTTTGAATAGGGCAGGTCAGCCACAAGATTTTTATTATCACGTGATTGCTGCATTTCGATATCAATCGAATAAACTTTATTGGCAATTTCAAGAAATACCGGCCCGGCTACCCTGTTGCCATAGTATACATCCTGGCTTGGAGAATTAATGACCACAATACAGGAATATTTGGGTTTATCAGCAGGGAAATATCCCACAAAAGAAGCCTGATAACTTACCTGTGTCCCGGTTTTGTAACCGTATTTTTTATTGTATATCTGGGTAGTTCCTGTTTTTCCGGCAATTTTAAAATTCGGATTTTTAAGATTGCTTGCTGTACCTTTCTCTACTACACCTTCGAGCATTATTTTTGCCTTTTCAAGTGTTGATCGTGAACAGATCGAAGGGTTGATAACTTCTGCAGGAAATCTTTTAACTGTTTTGCCCCGATATTGTAATTCCTTAACAAATCTTGGTTTCACCAGTTTCCCGTTGTTTGCCACGGCATTATAAAAGGCGAGGATTTGTAATGGGGTAAGTCTTACTTCATATCCGTGTGACATCATTGCTAAAGAAACTCCCGACCAGTAATTATCACCCGGGTATTTGATTTCAGGAATTCCTTCACCTTTTATCTCAAGCTCAAGTTTCTCATTAAGGTTCATGCTATATAACCGGTCTATAAAATGATGGGGGCGGTCTTTATAAGCATCTGTAATTACTTTTGCCATTCCAACATTCGAAGACAATTCAAAAACATCCTGAAGCGATATTTTTCCGTATCCGCCTTTTTCATAACTGTCGTCACGAATACGTTTATCATAATAATAGATTATTCCATTGCCCGTATCTACTGAATCCTGAATATCCACGCGGGTATCTTCCAGAAGGGCAATTAATGCAGGTAATTTAAATGTTGATCCAGGCTCTGTACTTTCACCTACAGCATAATTATAAAATTCCATGTACCGACCGAAAGTATCTGTGAGATTGGCAATAGCCTTTATTTCACCTGTTTTTACTTCCATAAGCACTACCGAACCATGATGTGCTTTATGATTACTAAGCTGTTTTAACAACGCCTGCTCCGCTACATCCTGAAGAGTGACATCAATTGTGGTTATAACGCTTTTGCCATCGCGCGGCTCAATTTCATTTCTTTCATTTACCGGCATCCAAACATTTCCCGAAAGACGCTGTTCAAGCCTTATACCCTCTGTTCCTGCCAGGTAAGGTTCATATGCGCCTTCAATACCCACCACATTGCCACCGGGGCTTTCTGTGGTATATCCTACTGTTCTTGACGCAAGATTTCCATTGGGCTTTATTCGTTTATATTCCTGAATGTAAATAAATCCGCCATTATACCTTCCCAGCCTGAATATCGGAAATGTTTTCAGTTGCTTTAGCTGGATATAATTTACACGTTGTTTTACAAGATAAAACCGGTTACCCCTCTTTCGTGCCTGAATTAAATTTTTTTTGTAATACTCCCTGGGCTTGTCTTTAAATATACCGGAGAGGCAAATTGCCAGTGAATCAACGTTGGCATAAAATTCCTTGTCTGATAATCCGGGGCAACGCATATCCATTCTAATTTCATAATAGGGAATAGAACTGGCCAGTAACTTTTTATCCGATGAATAGATATCTCCCCTGTTGGCTGGAAGTTTTACATTACGAATGGTGGTGTTATAAATCCTTTCTTCCCATTTTTGCTTTTCTACAAACTGCAGATAAAGAATTTTCCCAAGAACTATCAGTCCCAGTAAAAATACCCCCAGGTAAACAATAGCAACGCGCCATAATATGTCCTTCTTTAAAGACATGCTCTATTTCCTTTTTTTAATAAGTTTCACAGGAGGGTCAACAGCTTCTGTTAATCCAAGTTGTTGTTCTCTCACAAGTTTTTCAACTTCCGAAGGTTTACTGATCCGCATTAGTTCCGAAGCTGTAGTTATCTGTTCTGCACGTAAATTGATTACTTCAGTACGCATGCTATCTGACTTTCTTACCAGACGTTCCGCATGATAGCGGTTGGCTATATAAAAAATTGCCAGCATGGTTAAAAAAAGAATAAACGGCAACTGTTTAAGCAAACCGTCAATGGTTAGCAGGCTCCCGCTCAGAATGTTTTTTAGTGTAAACGGATTAATTTCCTTTACTTCCTGATCCCGGTCAATAAATTCTATGTTCTCTTCATCTTTAGCCATATAGAATTACATTTTTTCAGCGATTCGTAAACGTGCACTGCGAGCTCTCGGATTATCCTTTATTTCAATTTCCGAGGGTTGGATAACTTTTCTGTTAATTGCTAAAAAAGGCACCTTAAAATTTCCGTAAATATCTTTATCTGCTACACCGGAAAAATTTCCGCCTCTTATATAATTTTTAACCAGTCTGTCTTCAAGCGAATGATAGCTGATTATTACAAGCCTTCCTTTTTGATTCATCACATCACCTGACTGTAATAACAGGCCTTTTAATGCGTCCATTTCTTTATTCACTTCTATTCTTATTGCCTGGAAAACTTTAGCCAGAAACTGGTTTAATTTATTTTGAGGGACTAAAGGCGATAATATTTCAACCAGTTGCTCTATGCGCTCAAGCGAAGATTCTTCTCTTTTCTTAACGATTAAAGAAGCTACTTTTTTCGCCTGGTTTAACTCACCATAGTTTCGAAATACTTCGAAAAGTTGTTGTTCTGAATAGATACGAACCATCTCCTTTGCTGAAAATTTTGAATGTTTATTCATGCGCATGTCAAGTATTCCTTCGAACCTGAATGAAAATCCTCGTTCAGCTACATTAAAATGATGTGATGAGACTCCCAGATCGGCTAATATTCCATCTACATGGGATATTTTATAATACCTGAGAAAATTCTTTAAGAACCTGAAATTGTGTTTTACAAAAAGAAATCTTGGATCTTCCGGCACATTAATTTCGGCATCTTCATCCTGATCAAAACCTATAAGCCTGCCTTTATTTAAATATGTTAATATTTCTTTCGAATGCCCTCCACCGCCAAACGTTGCATCAACATAGATTCCGTTCGGTTTAATGTTTAATCCTTCAACACTTTCTTTTAATAATACCGGTTGATGGTAGGGCATTATTCATTCAATTCATTGGTTTTGTCACCCATAATTCTTTCTGCCAGGGCAGAATAGTTATCTCCATCGCTGTCCAGTTTCTCATAGGCTTCTTTGGTCCAGATTTCAATTCGTGCGTTTTGTCCCGCCAAAACAATCTCTTTCTCTGCCCCTATATTATCGAGTAAACGTTTCGGTAACAACAGACGGTTATTTCCATCAAGCGTAACTTCAGCTGCACCTTTATAAAATCTCCTTACAAACTCGTTATGTTCACCATTATAGCGATTTATTTTCCCATTTAGAATTTCAATCTGCTTCTCCCATTCCTGCATTGTATAAAGAGTAAGGCAATGAACAAAAATGTCTTTTTTAATCACAAACTTATCCTGAGCCCCTTGATCCATCTGCTTTTTAAAGGTAGATGGAAAAAGTATCCTGCCCTTGGAATCAAGCTTACAGGTATATTCTCCGATAAAGTTTGTCATGTTCTTTATTAATAATTAGGTAAAAATAAAGAAAAATCACCATTTTTTACCACTTTTCCCCATTTTTTGACACTTTGTTGATAACTTTTTCCATTTGAGGGATTTTAAACCAAGGAAGCCTGATTGTAAATATGGATTTAAAGAGGAAAATAAAGGGTATTTTAATACTTTTGTCTGATTGGGATTATACTAAATAACATGACAAAGGAAAATATACAACCCCCCGCACTTAAAGTTGATATAAAAGAGGTTTTTAAGAATAAAAATCCGAAGCTTGCTGCTATGATTCCCGGCTTTATTTTCAGGTACCTGAAAAAGATAGCGCACGAAGACGAGGTGAATGATTTTCTTTCTAGACACGGACATAAAAAAAATTTAGATTTTGTGCGTGCAGCCATTGAGGATTTTAACGTGAATGTAAGACTGATAGGAGAAAACAACCTGCCATCATCCGGTAGATATGTTTTTGTCTCCAATCACACACTGGGTGGATTTGACGGACTTATTATCATGGATGTTTTGAGCAGGTACTATAAAAATTTTAAATTTCTGGTTAACGACATTTTAATGAATTTAACACCACTACATGGTCTGTTTATTCCAATCAATAAGCACGGAAAGCAGGGATTTGAAGCTGCCAGAAAAATAGATGAAACCTTTCAGTCGGATATCCAGATTATTACGTTCCCGGCAGGTTTAGTATCCCGCCGTATAAAAGGCCAGATTGTTGATCCGGTGTGGCACAAAAACTTTATCAGCAAAGCTGTTCAGTATAAGCGGGATGTTATTCCAATCCATATGAGCGGAAGAAACACGAATTTTTTTTATAACTTATCGAAGTTCAGGAAATTTCTGGGAATAAAATCAAATATTGAAATGTTGTATCTTGTCGATGAAACATACAAGCACAAAAACAAAAGCTTTGAAATGATTATTGGCCCCATCATTCCATGGGAAACTTTTGACCGGTCTAAAAAGCCAATTGAATGGGCGAAATATGTAAAACAAAAAGTTTATGAATTAGATGGTATAAAAAGTATTCCGCTATAATGATGTTTGTCATATTTATCGAAATAATTTCATAACTTTGCCTCCCATATAAAATTGAATACCCGATGAAAGCCATTATTCCTCCAGTAGACAGAGAATTAATTGAAAAGGAATTAACAAAAGAAAAATTCCTGCGGGAAACCAATAATGGTAACAACAAGTTATACATTATTACACACAAAGATTCTCCTAATATCATGCAGGAAATCGGCAGGTTGCGGGAACTTACCTTCAGAGCAGCAGGAGGAGGAACAGGCAAAGAAACTGATATTGACGCATACGATATTTCAGACGATCCCTATAAACAATTAATTGTATGGGACCCGGCAAAAAAAGACATCCTTGGGGGATATCGGTATTACATGTGCTGTAATGCTCAAAAGAAGAATAACGGAGAGTATAACCTGGCCACCTCAAGGCTGTTTAACTTTTCAGAAAAATTTATTAAAGATTACCTGCCCTATACTATCGAACTGGGACGATCGTTTGTGCAACCTGCCTACCAGAACACAAACCGTAACAGTAAAGGATTATTTGCCCTGGATAATCTATGGGACGGGCTGGGTGCTATCTGGATGAATAATAAAAACATGAAGTACTTTTTTGGAAAAGTAACTATGTATACCGATTACAACCGCGATGCCCGCGATCTTATTTTATATTTTTTCGAAAAAAACTTCTTCGATACTGAAAACCTGCTGGTACCTATAGATCCGCTTATAATTGATTCAGATAAGAAAAAACTTGCCGCCATACTCAATGGAAATGATTTTCAGGAAGATTTAAAAATTTTAAGTCAGAAAGTGCGAACACTGGGTGAAATGATACCTCCTCTAATAAATGCCTACTGTAATCTTTCTCCTACATTACGGAGTTTTGGAACAGCCATAAACCATCATTTTGGCGAAGTTGAAGAAACTGCTATTATGGTAACTTTGAAGGATATTTATAGTTCAAAAGTTGAAAGGCATATCAACACTTACATTCCAAATAAGGACTTCACTAATAATTAATACGCCCTTATATTTTTTCCTTCAATAAAATTTACAAAAGCTTTAGTAACCACTTTATTCCCACCCGGAGTAGGATAATCCCCGGAGAAATACCAGTCGCCCAGGTCATTAGGGCACGCAATATGAAGGTTTTCTATTGTTTGATATACAATTTTTATCTCAGCATTTATTTCTGATGTACACAACATTTGCGCTATTTTATCCGATATTTCTTCATTCGAAAAGGGAGCATAAATTTCTTTTACGTGGTTAATATAATTTTCTTTCGGCAGGCCGATTTGTGCTTTTGATTTATTATACACATCATTAATTATGTTTTCCCTGCCGGTTTCTTTTAGCAATTCAATGGCAGCTTTAAAAGCAATAAAATCACCAAGCTTTGCCATATCAATTCCATAACAATCGGGATACCTTATTTGTGGGGATGAAGAAACAACAACAATACGTTTTGGTCCCAAACGGTCTAAAATTTTTATAATACTATATTTTAATGTCGTTCCACGTACTATTGAATCATCAATAATTACCAGGTTATCCAATCCTTTCCTGATGGTATCGTAAGACACGTCGTATACATGGCCTACCAGATCATCACGGCCTTTATCCTGCGAAATAAATGTACGCAGTTTAATATCTTTAATAGCCACTTTTTCCACACGTGGCCGCAGGGCAATAATTTGATCGAGCTGTTCTTCAGTTATATCTTTCCCCAGTTTCACGATTTTCTTTTTACCCTCGTTCTGCATGTAATACTCCACACCCCTGATCATACCATAAAAAGCGGTTTCTGCAGTATTTGGAATAAAAGAAAAAACTGTATTTTCAAGATCATTATCAACAGCTCGAACGATCTGGGGGGTTAACAGTTCACCCAGTTTTTTTCGCTCTTTATAAATTTCCTTATCGCCTCCACGCGAGAAATAAATACGCTCAAAAGAACAAGACTTTTTTTCAAAAGGCTCACGTATTTTATCGATGGAAATTTCTCCGTGTTTCTTAATAATTATTGCATGTCCCGGATCCAATTCATGAATATTATCTGCTGTTACATTAAGCACAGTTTGAATAACAGGCCGCTCGGAAGTAACTACGGCAATTTCATCGTTTATATAGTAAAATGCCGGGCGTATCCCCCATGGATCGCGTAAAACAAACGCATCCCCATGACCAATCATTCCGGCAATAACATATCCGCCGTCCCATTTTTTACTCGATTCGGCTAATATATTTGCTATGGAAATATTATCTGCGATCTGCCTGGAAATTTCTGCATTTGAATAATCGAGCTTTTTATATTTATTAAATTCTTTCTGATTTTCAGTATCTAAAAAGTGACCTACATTTTCAAGGATGGTTACAGTATCGGTAAAATCTGTTGGATGCTGACCCAGATCGACAAGAATTTGAAAAAGTTCCTCGACATTTGTAAGGTTAAAATTTCCTGCAAGTACAAGATTTCTCGATCTCCAGTTATTCTGGCGCATTACAGGATGCACATGTTCAATATTGTTTTTCCCGTAGGTGCCATATCGCAAATGTCCCAGCAGCACTTCACCAGCAAAAGGAAGATTTAATTTTGCCCAATTCGGATCATCGATTGATTTTGGTGATTTTTTTTCTGCTTTTAATAAGGGCGCATTAATTTTCTTAAAAACATCATTTATGGCAGATGGCTTAATTGAACGGACTCTATGAATATAATCCTTACCGGGAGGAAGATTGAGCTTTACACTAACGATGCCTGCTCCATCCTGCCCCCTGTTGTGCTGCTTTTCCATTAATAGGTAGAGCTTATTTAGCCCATAACGCCAGGAGCCGTATTTAAGCTGATAATATTCGAGGGGTTTTAAAAGTCTAATAAGGGCAATTCCACACTCATGTTTAATCTCTTCGCTCATTACTCTTTCAATTTTAATTCAATGGTGGAAAATCAATTGTGCTTTCCACAATATATGCACCACTATAAATATTCTCTACTTTTTTTAAATATTTAAGAGCTTCTGAATAGGTTCTGAAATCACCCAGGTAAATCCTATAATACACATTATCGTGTAAGGTATGCACTATAAGTTCAGGATATCTGCTTTTTAGATCAGACCGGGTTTTGAAAATTTTATCCATAGCTTCTTCACCGGTGGCAAACAAAATAGCTATCCGGTAACCGGGAATTCCTTTACTGTTTTGTTCGGTTGCCAGATGTTTTAATACAAGGTCGCGGATATTAGTTTCCTGAACAATTTTAACCTCTCCGGCTACACGGCTTTCTTTATTTTGAATTTTATTAAAAACATCAGAAGTTTGCGCAGACAGAGGGTATAGGAAAAAACTCAGAAAAAAATATGATTGAAAAATTAAGACTTTTTTCACGCCTGCAAAATATGGATTTATGTTATGCCGTAAAATTAACTATTTTTTTTTACTTCCCGATTTATTCACTACAAATAAAAAATCAAATTCCTTTAACTATCCTAGACTCATTTATCGGTATTTTTTTATTCATCAGATAAGATTTTGCTATGATGTATCCGTTGATTTCAACATTCATACTTTCATTTCTCGAAGCCCTGATTACGGTGGATGCTCCTTTGAGAATATTCGATAGGTGAATTTTCACCAGAAAGGTATGTTCATCATCCGATTTGGCCGGAATAATAACCACTTCATCACTAATAATTCTGCCAATGTATTCGCCATTTACAGTAGTTTTAACGTTTACCTCTTTTATCCTGAATTTTACATTTGTAGGATTAGTAACAGGCACCACTACAGTAAAAGCAATGGTATTATCCACAAAACCTTTAAATTTTACCTCACGAATATCTCCTACTTCAATATTTTCGAATTCTGCACAGGCAGAAAACATCATAAGCAAAAGTAAAAAGATGGCTTTTTTAATTTTATCCATTATCATTAGTCTGTAAATATAATTTCTACAACGTATTATACTGAAAAATATTCCAAAAGTCTGAATAAAATTTCATTCTAATTCTTTAACTTGTAAAGAAAAACATTTATGGTTAAAAAAGAAACGATTGAAAAATTTTTAGCACCTAAAAAACTTGCTATTGCTGGAGTATCCAGAGATCCAAAAAAATTCGGAAATCAGGTATTTAAAGAGTTGCGTGATAAGGGTTATGAAATATTCCCCATTAATCCAAATACAGAAAAAATTGACGGGGTAAATTGTTATAAAAATGTGTCTGCCTTACCTGGGCATATTAAACAATTGGTTATTCTTACTCCAAAATCTGAAACTGATGCAATTCTGAGAGAAGCAATAAATCATGGAATAAAAAATATCTGGGTACAGCAAATGTCTGAAACCAGCGAAACTATAAAAATCGCCGAAGAATATCAGGTTGAACTTATTCATAACAAATGCATTTACATGTTTGCCGAGCCCGTTACCGGATTTCATAAATTTCACCGAACATTGCTTAAGCTGTTTGGCAGATTGCCAAAATAAAATACTATCTCACTTTTAAAAAAGAAAAAAAGGTATGCGCGAAAATTACGTCATACCTTTTAAGTGATTACACCAAAAAATAATTTATTACGATTTTAGGATGTAGTTTGCCAGCCAGTCACCTACTTCAGAAGTCTTATAGTGTTTACCTGTGGCAATGTCTTCCGTTAATATACCTTTTTCAATCGATACATTAACAGCCTTTCTGATCAATTCCGCTTCCTTGATTAGTTGTAAAGAATCTTCAAGAAGCATAGCTGCCGATAATACCGTAGCCAGTGGATTGGCAATATTTTTTCCGGCTGCCTGTGGATATGAACCGTGAATGGGTTCATATACAGATGTCTGGGTACCAACAGAGGCAGAGGGTAACATACCCAGCGAACCGGTAATAACAGAAGCTTCATCAGAAAGAATATCTCCAAACATGTTTTCAGTAACAATCACATCGAACCGTTTGGGCCATTGTATTATTTGCATGGCCGCATTATCTACAAACATATAATCTACCGTAATGTCCGGATAATCTTTTTCCATTTCCTGGATGGTTTCTCTCCATAACCTGGATGTTGCCAGTACATTTGCTTTATCTACGGCTGTTAATCTCTTTTTTCTTCTGGATGCATAATCAAAAGCAAGCCGGGTTACACGGGAAATTTCATCTTTTGAATACACGTTGGTGTCATAGGCTTTTGTTCCGTCTTCGGTACGGCCTCTGAGCTCACCAAAATAAATTCCTCCGGTAAGTTCGCGAATCATAACAAAATCGGCGCCTTCAATAATATCACGGCGAAGTGGCGATTTATCCAGCAGCGAAGGAAATGTAGTTACCGGCCTGATATTGGCGAAAAGCCCCAGCTTTTTCCTCATAGCCAGTAAGCCCTGTTCCGGGCGTATTTTTGCCTTGGGGTCGTTATCGTACTTTGGATCACCAATAGCCCCAAATAAAACGGCATCGGAGTTTTTGCACAACAAATAGGTTTCTTCGGGAAATGGATTTCCGGTTTCTTCAATAGCTGCAGCTCCTACCAAAGCATCGTTAAATTTAAACCTGTGATTAAATTTCTCTTCAATGGCTTTCAATACTTTTACTGCCTCGTTTACTATCTCTCCCCCAATGCCATCTCCGGGCAATAAAGCAATCTTAAATTCTCTCATCGGTTTTAAATTTATAATAATAGATTTAAAGTTATAAAAAAACAACCTTGAAAGTATGTATTCAATCAAGGTTGTTTCTGGATATTTTAATATATTTTATATTCCTTTTGCGATCAAATCGCCTACTTCAGAAGTAGAATAACCCATTTGTCCTGCCCCCATACTTTTTAGCTTATTGGCAGTAACATTCATTATTGATGACTCGATTGCCCTGGCGGCTTTATCTTCACCAAGATGCTCCAGCATCATCTGCGCACTGGCAATGGCAGCTAACGGATTAATAATATTTTTTCCTGTATATTTAGGTGCTGAACCACCAATAGGTTCGAACATTGATACGCCTTCAGGATTTATGTTTCCTCCGGCTGCAATGCCCATACCACCCTGTGTAATGGCTCCAAGATCGGTAATTATATCTCCAAACATATTGCCGGTTACAATTACATCAAACCATTCCGGATTTTTTACCATCCACATACAGGTAGCATCCACATGATAATATTCGCGTTTTATTTCCTTATAATCTTTTTCTCCCACTTCATGAAATGCACGTTCCCATAGATCATAAACATAGGTTAGCACGTTGGTTTTCCCTGATAAAGCCAGGGTATTCTTTTTATTGCGTTTTTTGGTATAATCAAAAGCATAACGTAAACAACGTTCTACCTGTTTTCTATTATATACCATGCTTTGAACTGCTACCTCATCGGGTGTTCCTTTCATCGATATCCCGCCTATACCGGTATATAGTCCACCTGTATTTTCGCGTACTACAACATAATCAATATGTTCGGGTCCTTTATCTTTTAAGGGTGTAGGAACACCGGGATAAAGCTTAACAGGACGAAGGTTAATATATTGATCGAGTTCAAATCGAAGCTTTAATAAGATCCCTTTTTCCAGAATACCGGGTTTTACATCCGGGTGACCAATTGCCCCCAGATAAATTGCATCAAATTTACGCAATTGGTCCGGCGCTGATTCCGGCAAAACCTCACCGGTTTTAAGGTATCTGTCACCACCCCAGTCAAATGTTTCAAAATGTAATGAGAAATTAAATTTCCCGGCAACGGCTTTCAGCACCTTAATACCTTCAGCTACTACTTCGGGCCCGGTACCATCACCAGGTAATACTGCAATGTTATAAGCTTTGCTCATTTAATAATTTTTTATGATTAGTATATAGGTTAATTCCATTTTGTACTGAATGAATAAATAAACATTCTTTTGGGGCAACAAAATAACATCAATTTTTAAAAATACAATATTCCTGCTGAATACGGCTTTTTATATTTTAAATTTTTCCGCCTGTTATATTATACTGAGTGCTGTTTAAGGGCGCTGTCTTCAAGTATGTTCAACATTTTTATGGTAGCTTTTATAGCTGCAACGGTTTGATCCGAATCAAGTCCCCGGGTTTTAAATTCTCTGTTTAACTTCCAGGTAATGATCGTTTGTACCAGGGCATCTGTTTTACCGCCGGGAGGTATTGAAACTACATAATCTATTAATCTGGGCAGGCTCTGGTCAAGCTTACTGTATATTTTTCTCAGGGCTTTCATAAAGGCATCGTATTGTCCATCACCCACTGAAGTTTCTTCATATACTTTATCTTTTATTTTAATCTTCAGTGTAGCCACGGGTTTTAATCCGTTTGCCGTAGAAAGTGAAAAATTCATAATCTTGATTTTTTCATCTATTTCTTTGCTTCTCAACACATCAGAAATAATGTAAGGCAGGTCTTCGGGTGTAACGGTTTCTTTTTTATCGCCCAATTCAATAATGCGTTGCGTAACTTTTTTCATAGATTTTATATCAAGCGCAATACCCATTTCTTCGAGGTTTTTCTGAATATTGGCCTTCCCCGATAATTTACCCAGGGCATATACCCTTTTTCTCCCAAAACGTTCCGGTAACAGATCGTTATAATACAAATTATTTTTGTTATCACCATCAGCATGCACACCGCTGGTTTGGGTAAATACACTTTCGCCGATTAAAGGTTTATTATGTGGTATCCGCATACCTGAAAATGTTTCCACCATCTTACTTACCAGATTCAATCGAGTTTCATCCACTGCCATTTCGTAACCGAAATGATCCTTAACCACAGCAATCACACTTGATATAGGAACGTTCCCTGCACGTTCACCCATTCCGTTCACTGTGGTATGGATACAACTAATTCCGGCTTTTAAAGCTGCAAATACATCGGCCATACCCAGATCGTAATCGTTATGCGCATGAAAATCGAAATTTAATGTTGGATACTTGTCCAGTATAGTTTTACAAAATTTATAGGTTTCATCAGGATTTAAAATACCCAGGGTATCCGGAAGCATAAAATGATCTATCTTTTCATCTTTCAGGGCCGAAATCATATTAAATACATATTCGGGAGAATTTCTCATGCCATTCGACCAGTCTTCCAGGTAAATATTAACATTCAGCCCTTTGCTTTTGGCATATGCCACTACTTTTTTAATATCCCCGATGTGTTGTTCAGGAGTTTTTCTCAGCTGTTCCTGCACATGGCGCAAAGATCCTTTAGTAAGAAGATTTAATACTTTTGCTCCGGCATCAATAATCCAATCAACAGAAACATTATCATCTACAAATCCAAGTACTTCAACTTTATCAAGTAACCGGCGGGTTTTGGCCCATGCAGTAATATTTTTTACGGCATCAAACTCACCTTCGGATACCCTGGCAGAAGCCACTTCAATGCGGTCAACCTTAAGTTCTTCAAGTAAGAGTTGGGCAATACTCAGCTTTTCTTCATCAGTAAATGATACTCCCGAAGTCTGCTCCCCATCCCTGAGGGTTGTATCCATTATGGCGATTTTCATCAGTATATAATTTTAATTTTATGGTTTGATGGATCCACTGTGCCGTTGAAAATAGTCTAATGATTGACTATACTCACAAACCACGAAGTTTTCATTTGAATTCAATTTATGTTTAATTTTTACCTTTCCCAACCTGCAGAAAACAATTCATTTATAGCTGTAAAAACCTATACTGTCCGCGATTGTTCAAACTCAACAATTTTATCCTTGATACTTAATAAATAATCAATATCATCATATCCATTAAGCAGGCATTCTTTTTTATAATTATTAATTTCAAAACTTTCTTTTTCGCCTGTTGACAGTATAGTTATGGTTTGATTTTCGAGGTTCACCTCCACCAAAACCTTGGTATCCTTCTGTATTTCATTAAAAATCTTTTTCAGGAAACCTTCAGAGACCTGCACAGGCAGCAATCCGTTATTTAATGCATTGTTCTTGAATATATCGGCAAAAAAGCTTGAAACGACCACTTTAAATCCATAATCGTGAATGGCCCAGGCAGCATGTTCCCGACTTGAACCGCTTCCAAAGTTTTTTCCGGCAACAAGAATTTTTCCGCTATATAAAGAATTATTCAGCACAAAATCCGATACCGGCTGGTTTTGCTTATCATATCTCCAGTCGCGAAACAGGTTTTCACCAAATCCATCGCGGGTAGTGGCCTTTAAAAACCTTGCCGGAATTATCTGGTCGGTATCCACATTCTCAATGGGCAAAGGCACACATGGCGATTTTAATGTTATAAATTTTTCTATCGACATTTTATATTATTTTTTTAGACTATACATAAATTAAAAAACTAAACCTCCGCTAAAAATTCCCGAGGATCTGTAATTTTACCGGTTATCGCCACAGCAGCAGCAGTTAACGGGCTGGCCAGCATTGTTCTGGCACCGGGGCCCTGCCGGCCTTCAAAATTGCGATTGGTTGTTGAAACGGCATATTTCCCTTCCGGAATTTTATCCTCATTCATAGCCAGGCATGCAGAACAACCGGGTTGTCTGAATTCAAATCCTGCCTCTTCAAGTATTTTGTCAATTCCTTCTTCTTTAGCTTGTTTTTCAACCTGTTTTGAACCAGGGACAATCCAGGCAGTAATAGAATCCGCTTTCTTTTTCCCTTTTACAAAATTGGCAAAAGCCCTTAGATCTTCTATTCTTCCGTTAGTACAACTTCCTAAAAACACATAATCCACCGGTTTCCCAATAAGTTTGCTTCCCGGCTCAAAATTCATGTATTTCATGGATTTCTGGAAAGTAGGACGTTCGGTTTCCTGCAATTCCGATAGTGAGGGAATAGATCCTGTAATCCCTTTCCCCATGCCGGGATTGGTACCGTAAGTAATCATAGGTTCAATATCAGCGGCATCGTATACCAGTTCTTTATCAAAAACTGCATCCTTATCAGTTTTTAATGATTTCCAGTATTCCAGCTTTTTATCCCAGTCTTTACCTTTTGGAGCATATTCTCTGCCCTTTATATATTCAAAGGTAACTTCATCGGGAGCAATTAATCCTCCGCGGGCTCCCATTTCAATGGTCATGTTACAAACAGTCATGCGGCCTTCCATGCTTAAACCGGTAAACGCCGAACCTGCATATTCAACAAAATAACCGGTAGCGCCGCTGGTAGATATTTTTGAAATAATGTACAGGATAATATCTTTTGAAGTGACTCCTTTTCCCAGTTTTCCATTTATTGTAATCCGCATCTTTTTAGGTTTTGGCTGTAAAATGCACTGGGTGGCAAGAACCATTTCAACCTCGCTGGTCCCAATTCCAAAAGCCACGCTGCCAAATGCTCCATGTGTAGAGGTATGGCTGTCACCGCATACAATAGTCATCCCGGGCTGTGTAAGTCCCAGTTCGGGTCCGATAACATGCACTATCCCCTGGTATTTATGGGTTAATCCAAAAAGCTGAATACCATGTTTTTTTGTGTTTTCGGTTAATTTATTTACCTGAATTCGTGATAACTGATCTTTTATCGAAAGGTGCTGATCGAGTGTAGGTACATTGTGGTCGGGGGTGGCAACCGTATTTTGTGGACGGAAAACCTGAATTCCACGCTGATCGAGTCCTGCAAAGGCCTGCGGGCTGGTTACTTCATGTATTAAATGTCTATCGATATACAACACACTGGGACCGCCTTCGATCTGAGTAACTACATGCGAATCCCATACTTTGTCGAATAATGTTTTTCCCAATTTTATTAAATTTTAAAGATTAAACAATTTTGTTAACTGCGTCAAGCAATGCTTCAACAGATGCCGTAATAATATCTGTATTCCCGGCAAATCCGTAATAATACCTGCCCTTATTTTCAATCTGTACATGCACCTTACCCAGGTCATTGCTTCCCCTGGTTATGGCCTGTACTAAAAACTCTTCTAATTTGAACCGTGTATGTACTAATTTTTTAATGGCATTAAATGCTGCATCTACAGGTCCGTTTCCGGAAGCGGTTTCCGTAAATAATTCTTCATTAAAATTCAGGGTAACTGTTGCTGTGGGGATCGCCGATTTTCCGCAAAGAACCTGAAGTTTTTCGAGCTTCATGGCCTGATTGACTTTGTTTTCTTCTTTCCCGATTAAAACCTGCAAATCCTCATCTTTAATATCTTTTTTCTTATCGGCCAGCAACAGAAACTTTTCATATACAGCATCCAGTTCCTGCTTTTTCAAATCGTATCCCAGTCTGGAAAGCCTGTGTTTTAATGCTGCCCTTCCGCTCCGGGCAGTCAGGTCGATTGAAGATTCACTGATACCTACATCAGCAGGATCAATAATTTCATAATTCTCCCGGTTTTTTAACACACCGTCCTGATGTATGCCTGAAGAATGGGCAAATGCATTTCGACCCACAATGGCTTTATTTGGCTGTACCGGCATATTCATAAGTCCGGAAATCAGCTTGCTGGTGCTAAAAATATTTTTTGTATTTATTCCTGTATCCAGGCCCAGATGTTTTCTGCTCTTCAGAATCATGGCCACTTCTTCGAGGCTGGTATTTCCTGCACGTTCGCCTATTCCGTTAATGGTAACTTCTACCTGACGCGCCCCGTTTATTACTCCGGAGATGGTATTGGCTGTTGCCATTCCCAGGTCGTTATGACAATGTGTGGAAATAATTGCTTTATCAATATTTTTAACATTTTCTTTAAGAAATTTAATTTTTTCTCCAAATTCCTGGGGAAGGCAATACCCTGTAGTGTCGGGAATATTTAATACTGTGGCCCCGGCTTTAATTACTGCTTCGATAACACGGGCCAGGTATTCGTTCTCGGTCCTGCCGGCATCTTCAGCATAAAACTCTACATCATCAACATACTTTTTTGCATATTTTACTGCTGCAATTGCCCGCTCAATAATTTCTTCGGGATTAGATTTAAGCTTAAGATGAATATGGTAATAGGATGTTCCGATTCCTGTATGTATTCGCTTGTTACGGGCATATTTTAGCGATTCGGCAGCAACATCAATATCTTTTTCAACAGCACGGGTTAGGGCGCATATTGTGGGTTCGGTAACCACTTTAGAAATTTCAACTACGGAATTAAAATCTCCCGGACTGGAAATAGGGAATCCGGCCTCGATAATATCCACACCCAGAACCTCGAGAGCCTTGGCTACCTCAATCTTTTCAACCGTGTTTAACTGGCAGCCCGGCACTTGTTCGCCGTCCCGTAAGGTAGTGTCAAAAACGTAAACTTTTTCGCTCATCTTGAAATATTTAATTAGTAAATATCCTATAAAAAAAAAGCCACTCTCGAATTAGAGAATGGCTTTTACGTATCATTTAATTCCATACCATCCTCATTTAGGTATTTTAAGAATACCGAGAATAAGAATAATAGATAGTATGGATTGTAATAAACTCATCTTTATTTTAAACTGAATGCAAATATATTGATAAAAATCATATTTCTGCAATAAAAAAATTACAAAAATGCACAAGTCGTAGAAAATAAATACTCCACCTTTTATCCAAATATTTGAATATTTGATGTTTATCCTGAATTTTCTAAATTATTTTTATTCTTCCATTGAAGCCATAACCTCTTCGGTAACCTCAAGATTGTGATATACGCTTTGAACATCTTCCAAATCTTCAAATTCTTCGATCATCTTTAATACCCTTTTGGCCGAGTCCGTATCCAGTTCTTTCCTGTCGTTAGGAATGCGCTGTAACTCTGCATTTTCTATCTGAACACCCAGATCATCCAGCTTTTTCTGCATGTTACCAAAATCTTCAAGTGCTGTGGTTATAATGAATACATCTCCTTCATCTTCAAATTCTTCAACTCCTGCGTCAATTATTTCCAACTGGAATTCTTCCGGATCAAGTTCTCCCCTGGGAATTGTAAAAACGCCTTTTCTTTCGAATAAGAAACTTAATGATCCGTTGGTTCCCAGGTTTCCTCCCCGCTTATTAAAAACAGCCCTTACATTGCTTACTGTTCTCAGGTTGTTGTCTGATAAACATTCAACAAAAATTGCTACACCTCCGGTACCATATCCCTCAAAGGTTATTTCCTGCAAATTTGCACCCTCACTGCTGGCCTTACTGATAGCTCTTTCTACATTATCTTTAGGCATGTTGGCTCCTTTTGCATTTTGAATGGCAAGCCGTAACCTTGGATTAGCTTCGGGTTCCGGGCCACCTTCACGTACAGCTATTTGTATTTCTTTTACTATGCGTGAAAAAATTTTCCCCTTTTTGGCATCAATAGCCCCTTTCTTTCTTTTAATTGTTGACCATTTACTATGTCCTGACATAAAACACTTGTTTTAATTGTTCTTAAAAATGCATGTAAAAATACAAATTTGCTTTCGAATTTAAAAAATCAGAATATCATGTAATTTAAATCTTTGTTAAAAATATAGGGTAATACACGATAATGATTATCTATATTTAAATCCCGCTATAAAATCAGATTATATAAGATACTTTTCGAAGCGCGGGATTTTGAACTGAAATTTCTGTAAATTGTTCTTCGATAAGGAATCTGATAAAACAAGCAGACTATGATTATCGAATCCGGAAATGTTTTTAAGCGATTAACATCTTTTGTAGTATTAGTAATATTTTCTTTACTATACTCAGCATTTAGTGCTTCGCCCCTGGATGATGATCCCAGGTTATCCAGGCTATATTCCGCTCTTGATTATTATAATACACATTATCCGCAACAAAAGGTATATCTTCAGTTGGATAAAACGTTCTATAATTCCGGCGAGTACATCTGGTTTAAAGCTTATACCTTAAATGCAATTGACCACACTCCCGACAAGCTGAGTACAAATTTATATGTTGAACTGATTAATGCCAAACAGTCTATAGTTCAAACCTTGCGGTTAAAACTGGTAAAAGGAACCGCACATGGTGAAATGTTCCTGAGCGATACCATTACTGAGGGTTTATACCAGATAAGGGCGTACACCAACTGGATGAAAAACTTCGATTCTGATTACTTTTTTACCGAAAATATTTCCGTTTTTAATCCGAATGAGAAATTTCTAATATCGAAAAAAGTAGCTGTAAAAAACAAAAACACCATTGAAAAAATAAATGATGAAAACGATAAAATTGATCTTTCATTTATGCCTGAAGGTGGATATCTGGTTAATGGCCTGGAGAGTGTTGTTGCCTTTAAAGCAATAGATAAAAATGGCAAAATTGCGGATGTGCAGGGAGATGTATATGATTCAAAAGATAACCGGGTGGCTTCATTCGTTAGTTTTCATGATGGCATGGGCGCCTTTAAACTTACTCCTGAAAAAACTGAAAAATATTATGCTGTTTTAAGTTCTCCTGAAAAAATCCAGAAAAAATTTGAACTGCCCGAAACACTTAATCATGGTATAGTGATGCATGTGGAAAACTCACAAAATAATTATCTTACTGTAGACTTTCAAACTAACTGGCTGCCATCCTCAGACCGATATGCCAATGAAATTATTTTGGTTGGACAAGTACGGGGAAAAATATATTATTCGTTTATTGTTAATCCTGACAATAATAACGAAAAAATACGCATCAATAAATCATTATTTCCTTCCGGAATTCTTCAGCTTACTGCTCTTTCGAGCCGGCTGGAGCCATTAAATGAACGTCTGATTTTTATAAACCATAACGATCAGTTAACTATTAATCTGAATACCATCAGTAACAGCAACCAGGTAAATTTTAAGATCAGGGTTACAGATCATTTTGACAATGCTTATACTGGCAATTTTTCCATTACCGTATTGGATGAGAATTTACTCGAAAATAAAACATATAATAAAAACATTCTGTCTGACCTGCTTCTATATTCTGATATTAAAGGATATATTAATAATCCTTCTTATTATTTTACCAATATAACTGCAGAAACTGAACAAGCCCTGGATTATCTGATGCTTACCCAGGGATGGAGAAGATTTTTGTGGAGGGAGGTGGCTAACAAAGACTATCCTGCAATTCGTTATCCGATAGAAAATAAAATTACAGTTCCCGGCAGGATAACCCGTGAATTTTTTGACATTTCATACAAAGATGCTACAGTTACCATGACCATTCTTAACCAGTACAACGACCAGTTTGAAACTCAATCGGGAGAAAAAGGTTTTTTTGCTTTTGATGGTTTGGAATACTATGATACAGTAGATGTAAGAATAAACGTTACCAAACGAAATAATAAAAGAAGAAACCTGCTTATTGTGGTAGGTAATCCCCCGGCCGATAAGATTGTAAAATATCAGGGTGATCAGTTTTATACCACTACATCGGAACGGGATAATAAGGCATACCGCATAGCCCGGTACAATGAATACAATAAAGAGCAGGAAGAAATAAAAGCCGAGCAGGATGAAAATTTCTTAGGCTCATTGCATAATACACCCGATAACGTCTTGTATAGTAAAGATATTCCTCAAACTGCCACCAATGTTTTTGATGCTATACAGGGAAGGGTTCCGGGAGTACAGGTAACGGGCGATAAAGTTCTGATCCGTGGTCCCAGTTCCTTTTTAGGGAGCAATGAACCACTGTACCTTCTTGATAATATACCAATTGCCGACCGGAATGCTGTAAAAAGTATCCCCATTTCAGATATCGAAAGAATTGAATTCCTGAAAGGCCCCAGTGCGGCAATTTATGGAATTAGAGGGGCAAACGGTGTAATAGCCATATATACCAAACGCGGACGGTTTATGAAAAAAGGTGTGATAGAATTTCAAATGCTCGGATATCATACACCAAGGCAATTCTATCAACCTAAATTTAATTCATCCGAAAATCAAAACTCTGGTGAAATAAAATATGCAACGGTTTTCTGGGAACCAGATCTTTTAACCAGCGAGGATGGGGTAACCAACATAACATTTAACAAATCACCAAAAACTAAATTGCTCCGGGTTATTGTGGAAGGAATTTCGCCAGACGGGAAAATAGGTAGTATTAACCAGGTAATAGAGGTTCACTAACAAATACCTGTTTACACTTCAACAAAATAATTTATATCTATATCTGATCGGTCTCCAATTTCTATAGTATTGTCGTTATTGATCAGTTCAAACAATTCTTTTAGTTCCTGTGAAACATTAAAACACTTAAACCTTACTGCATTTTGCAGGGCAATTTCGTTAATACGTAAAAGACCTTCAAATGCTTTACTATCGATAAAAGATACATTTTCCAGGTTTAATAAAACCGATCTGCAATAGGAATTCATCAGTTTTTTAACCTGCAAATGCAGCATTTCGATATTTAAAAAATTTAACCGATTGGTTCTCGTCACATTAATTACTACCGACGAATTGTTAATTCTTACCACATCAAACATATACAATTATTTAATGAAAAAACACCGGATGAAATTAGGAGGATAGATTAGAGATTTTAAAAAGATTGGGTTGAACTTATTAACAAAAAACAGCGAGTTATTCACACAAAACTTACGGATAACATTCTTTATTTATTGACCAAATAATTCTATATGTTTTGTTTTATACAATTAATTTAAATCCTTTGCCATGAATATTAATGATCTGGACATTAGGATCATCTTTTAAACATTTACGAAGTTTGGCGATATAAACATCCATACTTCGGGCATTAAAATAGTTATCATCGATCCAGATTGTTTTTAATGCAAAATTACGTTCCAGTATGCTGTTTTTGTTATTACAAAGTAAACGCAGCAGTTCGGATTCTTTGGTAGTAAGCTTTTGCATTTCCTCTCCGCGGTAAAGCAATTGTTTGTTTGCATCAAAAGTATACTCCCCGATGCTAAACTCATTCTGTGATCCTGCAGAACCGTCGCTTTTTGTGCGTTTTAAAATGGCTTCCATCCGAAATATAAGCTCCTCCATGCTAAAGGGTTTGGAAATATAATCGTCAGCCCCGGATTTAAATCCTTCAATTACATCATCTTTAAGGGATTTTGCCGTGAGAAAAATAATTGGTATTTGGGCGTTGGTTAACCGGATTTCCTTGGCAAGTGTAAATCCGTCTTTCACAGGCATCATCACGTCAAGAATCAACAGATCGTAGTGGTTTTTAATAAATGCCTTATACGCTTTATCCCCATCGGTAAGCCAATCGGTATCATACGACTTTGCTTTAAGATATTCTTTCAGCAGGGAGCCGAGATTTTCATCATCTTCTGCCAGTAGCACTTTTGTTTTCATTGATTATTTTTTATGTGTTGTGGTAGACATATTTTAAATGTTGTACCCTTATTCACCTCACTTTCAAGGCTGATTGTTCCCTTATGCGCTTCAACAATTTTTTTCACATAGCTCAACCCAAGTCCAAATCCTTTTACATTATGCACATTGCCCGTGGATACCCTGAAAAATTTTTCAAATATCCTCTGCTGATTTTCCTTGCTGATTCCGATACCATTATCTTTAATAAAGATACAAATTTTATCTCCTGCATTCCGGGTTTCAATAAAGATCTCCGGCTCCCGGTTGCAGTATTTTATCGCATTATCGATAAGGTTCGATAATATGTTTGTAAAATGAACGGTATCCACCATAGCTGTATATTTTTCGGCATGTAATGATGGTATAATAATTCCGTTTCTGTTTTCTACCTGGATACTAAAATTATTGGCAATGCTTTCAATTAGTTCATGCAGGTCTGTTTTCTTAAGTTTTAATTTTATTTTTCCCTGCTCAAAAATGGCCATCTGAAGCACTTTTTCTACCTGGTATCCTAAACGCTTACTCTCCTGGGCTATAACCGAAGAAATCTGATCAATATTTTTAACATTTTCAGGAATGCTGTTATCACCCAGCATTTGTGATGCAAGTGAAATAGTGGAAATGGGCGTTTTTAATTCATGGGTCATATTATTCACAAAATCGTTCTTCATTTCAGATAATCTTTTTTGCCTGAAAATGATTAAAATTGTTAAAGAAAAAGCAAATACAATAATTAAAGTAAGCGCCGCCGATGAAAATCCCATAAATCCCAACGATTTCATAATTAAATTACGCCGGCCGGGAAAATACAGGGTAAGATAATTTGGTCTTGAAAAAAAATCATTTGGAAAAAGCTGTGCCTGATAATACCCGTCTTTATAATTAATATCAAAGTTTTGGGATTTAAATGCAACTGCTGAATTCCATTTACTTACAGCATATTCAAATTTTGTATTTATACCTTTTGAAGCCAGGGCAGTGGTTAAAACTTTTTCAAGCTGATCAGGGGAGATCCGGCGTTCAACCTCCGGCGGATAGGCTAACATACGATTCATTACATTGTCTATAAAATTACGTCGGTCTGTAATCCTTTTTTGAAATTCGGGATGTTGCATCAGGTTATCCTGAATCTGATTATTTGCCGGAATTGGATAATCCGCCTGCTGATCAGGAGCAACTTCGAGAACTGTATCTTTACCATTGATTCTTATATTGCTGCTAAACCTGTCTCCTGATGCATCCGAATAAAAATAGAAATCCTGCTGAATATTAAATCCCTGTGAGTTTGAATCAAGACTAAAATTTAAGGTTGTATCGAATGACATGTTCCCGGATTGCTGTAAATACAGACTGTCCATGTTAAACTGATTAAACTCATCAAAAATATAATGAGCTGTTTCATATTGCTGTACATTAAAAGCCACCTCATCTAATGTACGACTAACCAGCTGATCAAATTGCTTTTCTTTTACTTCAATGGCATTTTTGATCCAATAGGTCTGGACTATAATTAATCCAACCATCGCAATTCCCATAAATATGGTTAATATCCAAATCCACTTTTTACTCATAACAATGCAAATATATATTTCATAACCATTAATTATGAATTATTTAACAATCTTTAACATTAGTTTGATTTTGTTAACGAAAGTTCGATATATCTTTGATTACAGAAAAAAACATAAAAAATATATAAAGCAGGTTAGTAATTAGGATTAGGTTTTTTCATAGGTTAATAGTTAGGGTTAGCAGAAAAAGGGGTGAATAAGCATCATCCCTTTTTTTGTGTCTTCTTTTTAAAAAAACCCAAAAACATATTTCTAGAAAAGGGATAGCCGGCCGGCTGATTTAAGTTTACCCGGCTCTAATAAAAAAACAGCATTTATGGAAGGGGTATTTCGCAGATCTGAGATTATTGAAGAAATATAGTTCTCCGGCATTTCGCCATAAATCTGAAGTAGAAAATCAATATTTTTAAGTTCAGGCAATAGATACCCATTCTCGCAACGGTTTGCTATAAGCACAAGTTTTAAGATTTTTTCCTCATCCTCAAAAGTATATAAACTAAATTCCTGTTTCTCAGAGTTTTTATTTCCCAACACCACAAGGTTATCCGACCTCATAAAATTTGTTTTCAGATTTTGGTTAATAATCCATGAACACCGGTAATCATTTTCTGCTGTAACAATGCCAATTAAACCAAAATCAAAATCATTATTATAATCAAGTTTGTGCGATTTTTTTTTCATAAAAGAGCCCGGGATTAATCAATATTTTCTAAAGCTTGTTTTGCTGCATTTTGTTCAGCTTCCTTTTTTGAACTCCCAACTCCCCGGCCTATAATTTCATCAACAATTAATATATAAGATACAAATACCGGGGATTTATCTTCCTTATTTTGTTCTTCAAAATTAGAAAAATTTATGTTTTTTCTATTCTTTTGTCCCCATTCGATAAGCCGGCTTTTAAAATCTACTTCTGTTTGCTGAAGTTTGGTGAGGTTGATATGGTTTTCAATAATTCGTTCAAGTATATATTTTTTAGTTTTCTTAAAACCTTTATCAAGATAAATGGCTCCGATTAATGCTTCCAGGGCATCACCATAAATCGATTTGTGATTATCGTTCGTAATGTTGCATAGTATCAGGTTTGTTATTCCCAATTTTACAGCTAAATAATTGAGGTTATCTCTATTTACAATTTTGGAACGCATCTGGGTAAGAAAACCTTCATCATTCTTAGGAAATTTCACAAAAAGGTGCTCGGCCACAACCGCATCAAGGATAGAATCTCCTAAATACTCCAACCGTTCATTATTGATCGATGAATTCTTTGAGACCAGATAAGCTCCGGATTTATGAACAAAAGCTAATCTGTATAATTTTAGATTTTTGGGATTAAACCCAATAATAACCTTAAGAAGTTTTTTAAATTTTTTATCAGGAAGAATGGTTTCTATTTCAGAATTTACGAAAATTTTAGGCACAAATTATTCTGTATATTTCTTAAATAAAGTTGACATGTTGTGTCCTCCGAATCCAAAGGTATTACTCAGTGCAACATTTACTGTTCTTTTCTGAGCTTTGTTCACTGTAAGATTGAGCTTTTCATCAATCTGTGGATCGATCTCTTTGAAATTTACGGTAGGAGGAATAATACCATCTCTAATGGCTAATATCGATGCAATGGATTCTATAGCCCCTGCAGCGCCTAATAAATGACCAGTCATCGATTTTGTTGAACTTATATTTAAAGAATAGGCGTGATCGCCAAAAACATTAACAATAGCTTTGGTTTCTGCGATATCACCCAGCGGGGTTGCCGTTCCGTGAACGTTTATATAATCTACTGCTTCGGGAGATAATTCAGCATCTTCCAAAGCGTTTCTCATAACCAGTTGAGCTCCCAGGCCTTCAGGATGCGGGGCAGTAAGGTGATAGGCATCAGCAGACATTCCGCCACCGACAACTTCAGCATAAATTCTTGCCCCTCTTTTTTTGGCATGTTCAAGTTCTTCAAGTACTAAACAACCCGATCCTTCACCAATTACAAACCCGTCACGGGTTTTGTCAAAAGGCCGTGAAGCGGTTTCATATTCATCGTTATTGGTAGATATCGCCTGCATCGCATTAAATCCGCCAACTCCGGGCTGGTTAATTCCTGCTTCGGCGCCTCCTGTTAAAAAAGCTATGGCTTTACCCAGGCGAATATAATTGAATGCATCAATAATTGCATTGGTAGAAGTAGCACAAGCAGAAACAGTGGCGAAATTTGGTCCCCGTAAACCATATTTAATCGAAATTTGCCCTGCAGCTATGTCGGGTATAAGTTTGGGTATAAAAAACGGGTTAAACCTTGGGATATCCACATTTTGCAGAAAATCCTTCATCTCATTGTAAAAAGTACCAAAACCACCAATACCAGAACCAAAGATTACCCCGACCTTATTTAAGTCAACAGTTTCGAGGTTTAAACCGGAGTCTTTAACCGCTTCATCAGCTGCAACCAAAGCAAACTGGGAAAATAAATCCAGTTTTCGCGCTTCTTTGTGATCGAAGTAATCTTTAGGATCATAATTTTTTACCTCACAGGCAAATTTGGTTTTAAACTTTGAAGCATCAAACCGAGTAATCAGGTTGGCGCCACTCTTACCTTTTATAAGGTTATTCCAAAATTCGGGAACAGTATTCCCGATTGGAGTTATTGCTCCAAGCCCACTTACTACTACTCGTTTCAATTCCATAAAGTTTGAGATTGCTGTGACAGAGTTTCTACTTTACGTTCTCCTCAATGTACTTAATCGCTTCACCTACGGTTGAAATGTTTTCTGCCTGATCATCCGGAATACCAATATTAAACTCTTTTTCAAATTCCATGATCAATTCAACCGTGTCTAATGAATCTGCACCTAAATCATTTGTAAAACTAGCTTCAGGTGTTACTTCATTTTCATCTACTCCAAGCTTATCAACTATAATAGCTTTTACTCTAGATGCAATATCAGACATAACTAAAAGTTTTAATTAATAAATATGGTTAAAAAAATAATTGTGCAAAGAAATGCAAATATTAAAAAATATCAAACAAAAATTTTTATTTCTTTACTTAAAGTTAGACTTTTTTTACTTTTTTTTGCTCTAATGTAAATTTAATATAAAATTTGGACGATAATCTATTTTTTTAAATATGAACAATATAGCAATTTTTGCGTCCGGTTCGGGTACCAATGCCCAAAAAATTATGGAATTCTTCAAAGATCATCCGGCAATAAGGATTTCAACCATACTTTCTAATAAAAAAGATGCTTATGTTATTGAACGGGCAAAAAAATTTAATGTCCCGGTTTTTATTTTTTCCAAAGATGAATTTTATGAAAAAAAAATAGTGCTTGATTATTTAATACAATTAAAAACAGATTATATCGTGCTGGCCGGGTTTTTATGGCTGGTTCCCAAATTGCTGATTCAGGAATTCCCTGAACGTATTATGAATATTCATCCTGCTCTATTGCCTAAATACGGGGGGAAAGGAATGTATGGAATGGCTGTTCACCAGGCTGTAATAGAAAACAGGGAAAAAGAATCGGGTATTACCATCCATTATGTAAACGAGAAATATGATGACGGCAGCATTATTTTTCAGGCAAAATGCCCCGTACTTCCGGGCGATACTCCCGAAATGCTGGCCGGAAAAGTTCACCAGTTGGAATACAACCACTTTCCAAAAGTAATTGAGAGTTGGATTTTAAATAAAAAAAGCAGATAATATTTAAACATTCTCAGGATACTGAAAAAAAATTACTTCATTCCGGTTCAAAAAATTTCAATTCACCGGATGAAATGGATGTCCAAGCATTTGTTTTTGTATATTTATTCAATAAATTCTATCGATAATCAAATATGTCGTGGCGTACAAGCATTTCTTTCAGGCTTAACCTTTATATCTTAACCGGAGTAGCTGTAATCTACTTTTTTGTGACATATTATAATTACAGGGCTTCAAGAAAAATTGTGCTGCAAAAAACCACGGAGAACGTGGAACAAAAAATTACCATTGCTGTAGATAATATCGAAAAAGTAATTATTCCCTTAAAAAATATTGCCGGTTCGTTTTCTCAGCTGTTATCTACCTTAAAATATTCTGAAGAAGGAATCATCGCAGTACAAAAATCTATACTCAGGCTCAATAAAAATATTTACGGATGTTCAGTCTCCTTTGAACCCTATAAATATAACAAAGACTCACTTTACTTTTTTTTATATGCTTATCATTCGGGCAACGAATTTGCCTTTCGCTACTTTGACGGAACGGAATATCCGTATTTTGATTTTGAATGGTATAAAATCCCTAAAGAAACTCATCAGCCGGTATGGGCTGAAATATGCGAAGATGAAAATCAGGAAAATTATCTTATCACATACTCGGTGCCCTTTTTCGAAACTGCAGACGATTCTTCTGAATTTACCGGAGTAATCACAGTAGATATCGATAATAACTGGCTAAACGAAATGATTAACAAAATCAGGGTCCTCGAAAGCGGTTTCGGTATCCTGTTTTCATCCGAAGGTGAATTGTTAACCCGCCCTGCAGAAGGAACTGTTTCCGATAACCTTATAGACTTGTTGAAAAACCATAACGATTCCAGCCATTTGGAAAATATGGCGGTTAAGATGTTAAATGGCACCAATATGTTTCTGCCCAAAAAAGAATTTGATGGTATTAATGCGGCTTATATCGCACCGCTAAAATCAGCGCCATGGTACATTGGGATGGTTATTCCCGTAAATGAAGCTGTTACAGATATTAAAGAATTATTTTTTTTAAACCTCGGCATCGGTATCCTGGGTTTTGCTTTGCTTGGATTTTTAATTGCCCTGCTTACCCGCAGACTAACCCGCCCGCTTACTGAACTAACAGATGCTTCACGGTTAATTTATAAAGGCAATTACAGTACCGAGTTACCTGAAACAAACCGGAACGATGAAGTTGCACAACTTACAAAATCTTTTGTGGCTATGCAGGAGCGCATGAACCGATATATTAAAAATTTCCGACTGACCCTTGAAGAAAAACGAAACCTCGAACACGAATTAAAAATTGCTTCCCATATTCAGGCCAATATGATTCCGAATCAATTTCCCCCATTTCCGGAATACAGGCAATTTGAGCTATATAGCAAAATGTTTCCGGCAAAGGGTGTGGCCGGCGATTTTTACGACTATTTTTTTGTAAATGCAGATACCCTTTTTTTTACTATCGGCGATGTATCGGGAAAAGGCGTACCTGCAGCACTGTTTATGGTTAAAGCAATAACTCTTCTCAAACGCGAGGCCCTTGCGGATGTTAGTCTTAACGAAATATTATTTAATGTAAACAACCTGCTTACAAAAAATAACGATACCTCTATGTTTGTTACTGCCATTTGCGGCTACCTGAATATACGTACCGGAAAAGTAAGGCTCGCAGATGCCGGCCATACCTATCCATTGCTGAGTAATACCCACAATAGCTTTGAGTATATTACCCTCAATAAAAATGTACCCCTTGGTGTAAAAGAAAATACTCAGTATGCCGAAAATGAAATTACTCTGAAAAAAAGAAGCACCCTTATTTTTTATACAGACGGCATTATTGAAGCTTCGAATCTTAAAGGTGAAATGTATTCTGCCGAACGTTTTAAAAATCTTTTATCAGATCAAAATGACCATAAATTAACCGAACTTGCCCGTATTATTCGCATAAGTATAGAAGATTTTATGTACGAAGTAAACCAAACCGATGATATTACCGTATTAATGTTGCGATATTTTGGTTCGAACCATGAAAACTAAAAACCTGCAAATACAAAATAAAATAAGTGAACTTCACCGGATCAACCAGGTAATTGATGCTCTTTTTATGGAATGGGAACTTCCGGTTAAGAGCAAATTTAAGGTGATTTTAGCCGTGGAAGAAGTATTTGCAAACATAGTAAATTATGCTTATGATATCAGGGAACAACCTATCGACCTGCAGTTTTTATTTGAAAACGAAATGCTCACTATCCGGGTGTTGGATTACGGAAAACCTTTTAATCCTTTACAATTTGATTCCGAAGCTGAAATAAAGAAACCTATCGAAGAAAAAGAATCGGGAGGCATTGGAATTCATATCATTAAATCGGTTATGAATGAAATTAATTACCAGCGAAAAAACGGGAGAAATATACTAACTTTAAAAAAAACTTTTTAGAAATTTTAAGTTATGAAAATTGAAGAAACCAGAAATGAACATGCTTATATTGTGAAAATTACCGGGAAGGTAGATACTGCCAGTTACAGGTATTTTGAAAACACTATGCTTGATGTGCTTGAAACCGAAAAGAACGTGTTATTGGACTGTACCGACATGACCTATATCAGCAGTGCCGGCATCCGGGTTTTTCTTATGGTGCTGAAAACCCTGCAAAGTAAAAACGGGCAACTAAAACTGTGTGGAATTCGGAATGACACAAAAGAAATTTTTGAAATTTCAGGAGTATCCAAATTGTTTGAAATTTATACCACACAGTTGGAGGCATATACAAATTTTGACTAATAACACAAACTGAAACCGTTATAACTTGTATTCGATACTTTAACACAATTAAAACATTGATATCGCATGTTTTGCCATAACTAAAACATTAAATTATACAAAGATGAAACATTTTCTCACTATACCCGAAGAGATTTTTCTACTCACGCTAAATGAGGAAGGAGAACATTTAAAATCTATGCACAGGGCCTGGGATATTGTCTTTGCAGGAGCAATTTTAATGGATCTCGCCCTTCAGCGCAGAATTGATACCGATGTGGAATATGTAATCCCGGATAATACAATATCTACCGGCGATAACATACTTAACCAGGTGCTAATGGAAATTTCTAAAAGTGATGAAAATAAAAAAATAAGTTATTGGCTTGCTGAAATAAGAAAGAAGGCCCCGGTTTTACTTGATGCCCTGATTACTAACCTCATCCGTAAGGGTGTTATAAAAATTGAAAACCAGCGTGTGCTCTGGTTTTTCAGCAGCCGGAAATATCCCACTGAAAATAATACTGAAATTAAAGAAGTGAAGGAACGAGTGCGTGAAGGCATAATGGGTAATAATATTCCCGATTTTCGCGACCTTGTTATTATCAGCCTGGCATACAATGGAGATATGCTTGAATTAATCCTTCAAAAAGAAGAGATTGAAAAGTATATCGATCGTATTGAGCAGCTTGCAAAGATGGACCTTGTTGGACAAGCCGTTTCCAATTCTTTAAAAGAGCTTACGTTATCCGTAATGATTGCTATGAAAGCCAAAGAGTTACTGGGTGTTCTTACCCCGGAAGAAAAATTGACTGAGCTCGTAGAGAAAATGAAGGTAAAAATGAAAATTGAAAACGAAAACGACCTTCCCGACTGGTTGAAAAAAGGTACCGATCAGTATAAAAAGACGTTGCGATATATAGAGGAGCAAAATACCGGCGATATTATTTTTGATCCCTATGCCAAAAAATATAAGGTAAAACAATACGGCAGATTAATGGACTAAATAGCCTTTAAACGATTTAATGCTTCTGCCTTTATAGAATCAAATGCTGCCCAATTTGTTTCAGACACCGGTTCAACCGGAGGCGCTTCAACTTTTAACGGGTCAACAGGGCTGCCGTTTTTATAAAACCTGAAATCAAGATGCGGACCGGTTGATAAACCTGTGCTGCCTACAAACCCGATAACGTCTCCCTGTTTTACATACGATCCCAGCGATATTCCTTTTCCATATCCGCTTAAATGAAGGTACGCTGTGGTATATATGCTGTTATGTTTAATTTTTAACATATACCCGCCCCCCTTGGTATATTCTTTTTTAACTATTTTGCCATCGCCAATTGCCTGTACCGGGGTTCCGGCCGGCGCTGCATAATCCACACCCAAATGTGGCCTGCGAATCTTTAAAATGGGGTGCAGGCGACTATATGAGTATCTGCTGCTGATACGGGAAAATCGTAAGGGAGCCTTTAAAAAAGCCTTGCGTAAACTATTCCCTTCAATATCAAAATAACTTTCAATACTATCCTGAGTAAAAGGTATGGCAAAAAATTCGGCTCCGGCATGTTTAAAATAGGCCACACTAATCCGCCCGAGATCTATGGGAATTGAATCCACATAATGCTCATCATAAATCACAGATATGCTATCTTCAGGCTGCAAGCCAAAAAAATCAATGCTCCATGCATAAATTTCTGACAGTTCGATAGCCAGCATCGGATTAGCATTCTGCTTGATAATGGCATTCCAAAGTGAAGTTTCAATTTTACCTGTAAAGGTTTTTTCAACAACTGTTATCTGTTTTTCATTACGACTAACATCCAGGCTGTCGGTAAAATCAAAGAGTATATATTCCACCGGACTATGTTCGTATACAAAATACTTAAGTACCTGAAGACTGTCGTTAGTAAGAAATACCGTGTAGTCGTTCCCCGCTCTGATTTTCCGAAGATCAAACACATCCGATTTCATGGTCACTAAGCGGTTATATCCCCCTTCCGGAAGATTAAATTCACGGATTAAATCAGAAAGGTTCTGGTTTCTTTTAATCTTTCCTTTTTGTACAATAAAAGAATCCACAGGAATACCATACATCAGCGTAACCGGCAGTTGGGCATCCAGAGAATCCGCTTCGGCAGAAATCATTATTTCTCCACCTGAGTTATCTGCAAGATTCCTTATATAATAAAAAGCTCCAACAGCCAAAAGAAACAACGGGAAGACCAGTATCAGTATTTTTTTATAGTTCATACAATTAGCTTACAACAATATTTACAATTTTTTTCGGAACAATAATTATTTTCCTTATCTGTTTTCCTATAGTCCATTTTTGAGCAAGGTCATGAGCCAACACATTTTTTTCAATTTCACTAACCTGCATATCCACGGGCAATTCAATTTTAAACCGCATTTTGCCGTTAAATGAAACCGGATATTCAAAGGTACTCTCTTTAAGATATTTATTATTATAATCAGGAAAAGATTCTTTTCCGATACTCTCAGAGTATCCGTAAGCTTCCCAAAGTTCCTCGCAAAGATGCGGAGCAAAAGGCGACAGGACTTTAATAAAGGTTTCAGCTGTATTTTTGGTTACTTTCCCTGCTTTAATACAATGGTTGGTAAAGATCATCATTTGTGAAATGGCTGTGTTAAAGCGCAGGTTAACCACATCCTGTTCCACTTTTTTTATGGTCTGGTGCAACACTTTTAATGTTTCAGCAGCTTCTTCTTCATTTGTAATATGGTCATTATTCGAAAAGAATTTAAAAACCCGGGCTAAAAACCCGAAAACACCCTTCACTCCATTTTCAGTCCAGGGTTTGGTAGCTTCAAGCGGTCCCATAAACATTTCATATAACCTCAGTGAGTCGGCGCCATAATGCTCAACCACATCATCGGGGTTTACCACATTTTTTAAGGATTTTGACATTTTCGCCACAATCTGGTTGAGCTCTTCACGGGTTTCTTTGTGATAATATTCACCATCAACCTCTTCCACCAGGTCGGAAGCTACTTTAGCGCCGGTACCGGTTTCGTAAGCAAAGGCAAGTATCATTCCCTGGTTAAACAGTTTTTTAAAAGGTTCGTTGGTAGAAACAATGCCCAGATCATACAATACCTTATGCCAGAAACGGCTGTATAATAAATGCAGTACAGCATGTTCGGCCCCGCCGATATACAGGTCTACCGGCATCCAGTATTTTTCTGTTTCTTTATCGAAAGCAACATCAGGGTTCTTTGGATCGAGGTACCGTAGATAATACCAGCACGATCCGGCCCATTGTGGCATGGTGTTGGTTTCACGTCGCCCTTTGCGACCGTTTTTATCTTTAACCAAAAGCCAGTCTTTGGCATTGGCCAGCGGGGATTCTCCGTTATCTCCCGGCAGGTATTTTTCCAGCGCCGGTAATTCCAGAGGAAGCTTCGATTTGTCAAGCACTTCAATTTCACCATCTTCCCAGTGGATTACCGGAAAGGGTTCTCCCCAGTATCGCTGCCGGCTGAATAACCAGTCCCTGAGCTTGTAATTTACAGTTTCTTTACCCAATCTCTTTTGTTCAAGCCAGGCTGTTATGTTTTTTATTCCTTCTTCTTTATTCAGTCCATTTATAGTAATTCCCTTTGCCCTATTTTCTGAATTAATATAAATTCCATCTTCTGTCCAGCAGGCTTCACCGGCAAGTACTTTATCACGAATATCTCCTGCTGCTTCGCCCGGATCTAAAATACAGTTAACCGGCAGTTCAAACTTTCTGGCAAATTCAAAATCACGGGTATCATGAGCGGGAACGGCCATAATGGCCCCTGTTCCATAACCCATTAAAACATAATCGGCAACCCAGATAGGAATGCTTTTTCCCGATACCGGATTAATAGCATGGCGCCCGGTAAAAATTCCGGTTTTTTCTTTTGCCAGATCCGTTCTGTCAAGGTCAGATTTCAAAGAGGCCGAAGTAAGATACTTTCTTACTTTTGGGGCCTGCTCAATGGTCATGATTTTTTCAAGCAAAGGGTGTTCCGGGGCAACTACCATATATGTTGCGCCAAAAAGCGTATCGGGACGAGTGGTAAAAACTTTTAATTTATTAGTTAGTCCTTCAAGCTGAAAATCTACCTCAGCACCTGATGATTTTCCGATCCAGTTGCGCTGCATGTCTTTCACACTATCGGGCCAGTCGGTTAATTCATCCACACCTTTTAACAAACGTTCGGCATACAGTGAGATCCGGAGCATCCATTGTTTAAGGTTTTTACGTTTTACAATGTTGCCGCATTTTTCATGCGATCCGTCGGTTAATACTTCCTCATTAGCGCATACAATTTTACAATGGTCGCACCACCATACCTGGGCATCATCGTAATAAGCCAATCGCCGGTCGTCAACATATTTTCTAATGGCTTCTTTTCCTGCAGTTTTTATTTCTTCCGGAATTTCAAGCTCCGAAATCGGCCGGCCTTTCTGTATTTCAGCATCAAACCATGTATTGTACAGTTGGGTAAAAATCCATTGTGTCCATTTAAAATATCCGGGATCGGTGGTATTCACTTCCCGGTCCCAATCGTAACTCAAGCCCAGCGATTTAATCTGCCTGCGGAAGGTATCGCAATTTTTATTGGTAATAATTGAAGGGTGTGTGCCTGTTTGGATAGCATATTGTTCTGCCGGAAGGCCAAACGCATCCCAGCCCATGGGGTGCAATACGTTAAAACCCTTCATTCGTTTATATCGCGATACAATATCTGTAGCTGTGTATCCCTCAGGATGCCCCACATGTAAACCGCTTCCCGAAGGATAGGGAAACATATCGAGAATATAATATTTTGGTTTTGAACGATCTACTTCAACTTTAAATGATTTGTTCTTTTCCCAGTAATCCTGCCATTTTTTTTCAATTTCCCTGAAATTGTACTCCATTCTAATCCAGATTTTTATGTTTTTGAATTTTAAAAAACAAAAGTAACAAAACTTGGCAAATACAAAGGAATATTTTTTAACGGCAGACGGTTGGTAAAAAAACAAAAGAGCAAATTTTGTTGGTTTGGATACTATTAATTTTTATATATTTGTCGTCTTTTGGCCCCGTAGTTCAATGGATAGAATATCAGATTCCGGTTCTGAGGGTTGTGGGTTCGAGTCCCGCCGGGGTCACAACAGTGATCTTTATTAAAAATATGTTAGCGGGACGAGAAGTTTATCCCGATGTATTTTTCGTAACATTTTTGAAGTATGAGAAAATGTACAGAAAAAACAATCGGGAAGTCCCGCCGGGGTCACAAAAACAGTAAAGCGTTTGAGTAGCGAGCAAGAGTGAACTACAAACACTCTTTA
>JAFGSZ010000144.1 GCA_016934395.1 Bacteroidales bacterium | reverse complement strand
GGCACCAGATCCTAAGTCTGGCTCGGCTACCAATTACGACACATCCGCAAAAAATGTGGCGCAAAGATACTTAAATTTTAATAAAAAAAATATGATTTTAAAAAATAAGGTATAAGTCTTATAAACCAGCAATATATTTAATGTTTTTAACGTAGTTCGAAATTCTCCCCCAGATATACTTTTCTAACTTGTTCATCTTCTGCAAGGTCGTGAGTCGTCCCTGATTTTAATATTTCACCTTCGAATAACAAATAAGCCCTGTCGGTAATCGAAAGTGTTTCATGTACATTATGATCGGTTATAAGAATGCCAATATTTTTTTCTTTTAACTTTGCCACGATGGATTGTATATCTTCAACAGCAATTGGATCAACACCGGCAAATGGCTCATCGAGTAAAATAAACTTAGGCTTAAGTGTAAGTGCACGGGCAATTTCAGTCCTTCTTCTTTCACCTCCCGATAACTGAATTCCAAGATTTTTCCGGATTTTTTCCAGACCAAACTCTTTAATTAAAGATTCCAGTCTTTCTCTCTGTTCATCCTTTGAGAACCCTGACATTTCAAGTACAGCCTTAAGATTATCTTCAACACTTAATTTCCTGAAAACAGATGCTTCCTGGGATAAATAACCAATACCCCTTTTAGCTCTTTTATAAACCGGTTCGCGTGTAATATCCACATCATCTAAAAAAATTCTTCCATAATTTGGGGTAATTAAACCCACAATCATATAAAAAGTTGTTGTCTTGCCAGCACCGTTTGGACCTAATAATCCTACAATCTCGCCTTGTTGAACCTGTATATTTACATGTTTTACTACTTCCCGCTTTTTATATCGTTTTACCAGATTTTCTGTTTTTAATTTCATCATAATATTTTGCTTTATCCTTGCAAATCAATTTCTTTCTTTGTTACCTTTTTGGATATAAAAATACCAATCTCGTATAGAATAATCAAAGGAATACATACTAAAATTTGACTAAATATATCGGGAGGTGTGATAATAGCTGAAACAATCAATATTAATACTATTGCATGTTTTCTGTATTTCTTCAGAAAAGCCGGGGTAACAATACCCAATTTGCTTAAAAAAAATACTAAAACCGGTAATTCAAATACAATACCGCTGGCCAGGCAAACTGAAGTCACAATTGAAATATATGATTTAAGATTAATCTGATTTATAACCTGTTCGCTAACTATATATGAGCCTAAAAAATGCACTGATAAAGGGGCAATTAAATAATACCCAAAAAGAACACCAAGAATAAAAAGAGATGAAGTAGCTATTACTGCACCTTTAGTATGCTTTTGTTCATTTAAATATAAAGCAGGTTTTATAAAATTCCAGAATTGCATCATTACATAAGGAAATGCTAGCAATAAACCTGCAAATAGTGAAACAATAATATGTATAGTAAACTGTCCGGATAAATTTATATTAATTAGCTGAAATGGATCAGAATTAATACATAATTTTTGTGAATTCATGAGTTGACCTAATTCACAAAATTTTCGATTAGTAAAAAAACCCGGATTTTTTGGTGCAATAATTATATGATCAAAAATAATTTCCCGAAAGACAAACGCTATTATTGAAAATATAAATACAGCTATTACTGAGCGTATTAAATGCCATCTTAATTCTTCAAGGTGTTCTAAAAAAGACATTTCACTCTTTTTCTTTTCCATATCTTATTGTTTTACTGTAAAAATGCTAAAAAAAAATCCTTAAGATGGTTTGTTTTAATTAAAAAATCGTAAATTTAGCTATAAAAGATAATTATTTTAGAAACTTAAAAAAATAATTAACGTAAATGGGCTTTCAGTTAACATTCAATTTTTGGCATTTTATCACCAATTTTTGTTTGTTCATGTATTTTATCGATTTCGGGTTATTATTAGCACGATTTTTGATGTGGAAAAATTTTTAATATTGTGAGCTATTGAATGATGAATGTAGATGCTGGTGTATCATTGCATGAAGTATTAAAACGATACTTTGGATTTGATGCTTTCAAAGGAAATCAAGAAGAAATAATAAGAAATGTTTTAGCCGGTGAGCATAGTTTTGTTTTAATGCCTACCGGAGGTGGTAAATCATTATGCTATCAGTTACCTGCTATACTTTTAGAGGGCACTGCTGTTGTTATTTCTCCACTGATTGCTTTGATGAAAAATCAGGTAGATAGTATGAGAAGTTTCAGTACAGTAGACGGTATTGCTCATTTTCTTAATTCTTCTTTAAATAAAACCGAAATTAACCGTGTTAAGCAGGATGTTATCGATGGTAAAACAAAATTATTGTATGTTGCCCCTGAATCCTTGACTAAGGAAGAAAACATTAGTTTTTTACGTAATATAAAAGTTTCGTTTTTTGCAATTGATGAGGCTCATTGTATTTCAGAATGGGGACATGATTTTAGGCCCGAATACAGAAGAATACGGCCAATGATAAACCAGATAGGTGATTCACCTATTATTGCCCTCACAGCAACCGCAACCCCTAAAGTACAGCACGATATCCAAAAAAACCTGGGTATACTTGATGCAAAAGTGTTTAAAGATTCTTTTAACCGACCAAATCTATACTACGAAGTACGTCCGAAAATAAAAGCCACAAAAGAAATAATTAAAATACTTAAAAATAATCCCGGGAAATCTACTATAATTTATTGTTTAAGTCGGAAAAAAGTTGAAGAGCTGGCAGAAACCTTACAAATTAATGGAATTAAAGCTTTGCCATATCATGCCGGGATGGACTCGGCAACCCGTTCAACAAACCAGGATTTATTTCTAATGGAAGAATCCGATGTTATTGTAGCTACAATTGCATTCGGTATGGGCATTGACAAACCTGATGTTAGATTCGTAATTCACTACGATATACCTAAAAGTCTTGAAGGGTATTACCAGGAAACAGGCAGATCAGGAAGAGATGGAGGCGAAGGAAAATGTATTACTTTTTACAGGTATAAGGATATACAAAAACTTGAAAAATTCATGCAGGGTAAACCTGTTGCCGAACAAGAGATTGGTAAACACCTCTTACTTGAAATGGTAGCTTATGCTGAATCTTCGGTTTGCAGGAGAAAAACTCTACTGCATTATTTTGGTGAAGATTATAAAGAAGAAAATTGCGGCTCATGTGATAATTGCCTTCACCCTAAGGAAGAATTTGAAGGAAAAGAATACATTGTTAAGGTATTGGACACCATTCTTGAAGTTAAAGAAAAATTTAAAGGTGATCATATTGCTACCATACTATCCGGTATAAAAAATGCAGCTATCAGGGCATATAAGCATGATAAAATAAAAATGTTTGGTGCCGGAAAGGAAAAAGATCCAAAATTCTGGAATGCTGTTATAAGACAATCATTAATTGCTCATTATATAGATAAAGAAATTGAAAATTATGGCGTTTTAAAATTGAGTGATAAGGGCAGAGCTTATCTTGATAACCCGGTTTCCCATAAATTAGTACAAGACCATGATTATGACGCAATGGATCCGGAAACCGACGGGATTCGGGGAGTTGGAGCAGGAGCCTTAGATAACGAATTGTTTAAAATCTTAAAAGACCTACGTAAACAAATTGCAAAACAAAAAAACCTGCCTCCTTTTGTTTTGTTCCAGGATCCTTCATTAGAAGATATGGCCACCCAATACCCCATTACCATTGAAGAATTACAATCATGCCAGGGAGTTGGAGCCGGAAAAGCACAGCGGTATGGTAAAGAATTTGTTGAGCTAATAAAAAAGTATGTACACGACAATGAGATTGTTAGAACTCAGGACCTGGTAGTAAAATCAATGGTTAACAAATCGGTAATGAAAGTATACATCATTCAAAGTATTGACCGCCAACTTTTATTAGATGATATTGCCGATGCTAAAAATCTTAGTATGGGCGAATTACTTGATGAGATTGAAGCAATTGTTAATTCAGGCACTAAACTTAATCTCGATTACTATATTAACCAGGTACTTGATGAAGAGAGGCAGGAAGAAATATATAATTACTTTTTAGAAGAAGCTGAAACAGAATCAATTGAGGATGCATTGAGAGAACTTGGTGAAGATGATTATACTGAAGAAGATATTCGTCTTATCCGCATTAAGTTTATGTCAGAACTTGGCAACTAATTGCTTCTCACTTAAACTCAATTTTCATTTTATCGTATATAAAAATAAATTTTAAACTTCTTAATATTTTTAATAACTTTACGATATTATGGAAAACTCAAAAACTCAAATAATATGAAAAGACAATTACTGTTTGCCGGATTATTTTTTGGCATTTTTTTCTCGATGCATGCCAAATCGTGGGAGATGACTTATAAGACTCATGGCCTGATTGCCGATGATGTTAACAATATGAAACTTACAGCTTATATGAATCCAGGCGAAGGAGGATATAACCAGGTTTGGGATTATTCAGAATTAAAGATTACTCGGGATTTTGAAGGATTAATTGAGAAATCTGTATTCTCTAAAAACTTTAATGAGGTACTTAACACCAATGTGGTATTGAAGGAATTTAATAATCAGTTCTACTTCAAAGGAGATGATAACTCGCTGGAATTATACGGTGTTGCGATTAACGATAAAATAATAATGAAGTACAACAAACCCTTTGTTAAGATGAAATACCCTTTTGGATACGGGGACTCATTCTCAGGCACATATAATGGCGATTATTATTCCGGAGATTTGAAAGGTGTTATTGACGGAATATACTCGGTTGAGGCTGATGGATATGGAAGTCTTTTACTTCCTAATAACGTTCGAATCGATGATGTATTAAGAGTAAAAACCATCAGGACATATGACCAGGTATTTCAGGGAAGATCTCAAAATATATCTGTTATTACTTACCGTTGGTATGCAAAAAATGAAAGATTCCCTCTTTTAGTGCTTATTGAAAGCAGATATTTAAATAATGATAAAACAAATTCATCTTACCAGGCAGCATACAGGGCTGATCTTGATTTGCTTTTTATTGCTACGGGAATGAATGATAATGCTGATATAAATTCCTTTAATGTATTTCCAAATCCGTTTCATTCTATTGCAACTATTCAATATTCTTTGGTTAATGACGGACAGGTTGTAATTGATTTATACAGTATTAATGGCGATAAACTCAAAACTATTACTGATGAAATGAAACCTGCGGGAAATTATCAAATAGAGATTTCAAGCTCTGTTCTTATGATTCCTGCCGGAACATACTATTTTAAGGTACAAATTGGCAATGAAGTTTCAACAAAAAAGATAATAGTCCAGTAAAACATTTTATTAAGCCTTATTAAAAGCTCAGGAATAACAATTAACTTATGACTATTCTTGAGCTTTTTTATTTTCCTGTAAACTTTATAATGTAAACTTATACAGAGAAATTCAGGAGGAAGACATGTTTTCCAATTCATCAATCCGGTTTTGCAAATGATCTATTTTAGACTGCTTCTCAAATGAAAATATTTTTAGTTCTTTGATAATAAATTTAAGAAGTATTAAAGATTTTTGATAAAACTCCAGGCTTTCGTTATAATTCCCCTGTGCATAGGATAATTCAGCCTGAGCATAAAATAATTCTGACAAAATTTCTAAATGACCATTAGTAAAGTTATGTTCCCTGATAAGAGTATCAGTTAAATCATTATATGGTATTTTATTGAAATATGAGGCATCTTGTTTTAATAATTCCTGATAAGCATTCTCGATTGATTGTGATGCTTTTTGAAAGTTGCCTTTTTTAATCAATCCTAAAATTCCGGCAATCAGTTCTCCCAGCATCTCAATCATTCTTAAAATAAAATCGCGTTGATACATTATATAAAATAAAGTTTACAGACTTAAAAAACTAAGCAATATATTCAAAAAACAACTAACTAAATTCTTTTTAAATTATTAATGGATTTAATAATCCAATAAGATAATAAAAAATCCACTATTACTTAGAGATATTCCATATTACCTGGTTCCCAAAACAGCTTGTTAAAATCGATAATTTTGTCATTTTCGACTTTTATTCCTTCATTTTCGAGTAATTCTTTCATTACATTCGAACCTCCAAAGTGATGTTTCCCTGTGAGGATGCCATTGCGGTTTACTACGCGATGTGCAGGGATATAATCAGATAATGTATGGCTATTATTCAACGCCCAACCCACCATTCGTGCCGACCTGGCAGTACCAAGGTATTTTGCAATAGCGCCATAAGTAGTTATCCTGCCATAAGGAATTTTCTTAGTTACTTCATATACTTTCCTGAAAAAGGAATCATTCTTCATTTGGCAATTCTTTAACTTCCTGATTATTGAGTTTAAAACAAATATATTTTATCTTAATTCCTTCTTTTAAAAACCTTGTTTCATAATGGGTTTGAAATAACTTTGCTTCTTCGTTCCCTTCACTTCCATAAAGGTTGTCAGTATACGACTTTATTTCAAATTTATTATATAATGCTAATTTTAAAGTATACTTATAAAGTTCTTTGTTATCGGTTTTTAACTGAATGTTTCCATTTCCAGAAATAAAGGAGCGGTATAAATTTAAATATCGCGATGAAGTCAACCGTTTTCGGTTTTTTTTTAATTGTGGATCTGGAAAAGTAAGCCATATTCCATCAATCTCATCAGCTCCGAAAAATGATTTGATAAATTCAATCCTTGTGCGAAGAAATCCAACATTTTTTAATGATTTATTTAATGCAGTTTTTGCACCTTTCCATATACGGGAGCCTTTAATATCAACACCTATAAAATTTTTTTCAGGATATAATTCTGCTAATCCAACTGTATATTCACCTTTTCCACATCCTAACTCAATAATAATAGGATTCGTATTTTGAAAAAATTTTGATTGCCAATTATTTTTTAAATAGTAGTCTTTATTTAGAATGTCTTCCAGGGCAGGCTGTATCACATGATTAAATGTTGCCATTTCGGCAAATCTTTCTAATTTTCTCTTCACAAAATGTTATTTAATAAGCTGCTTTTTCAATTCTTATGCCCAAATCTATTATTCCTTCCAGTTCTTCAATACGCATTGCCTGCTCAACATCAATAGTATAAGTTCCTTTAAAAGGGAACTTCACATATTGTTTATACATAATTTTATTATTCCAAACATTTCCAAAACCTTTCCCGGTCCATTTACCTTTCGGATCAGCCAATATACATTCAAATGTGTCTTTTACGAATAACCCCTGGGGGGAAGTAGTCTTGATAAACAGAAACAGATTGCTCATAGGATATTCGCCTGTATTTCTTAATTGAATAAATATGTTATAAATTGATGAGGTATCTAAAACTTCAGGCTGAAAAGTAAGAATATTGTCCTGACTCCATGTATTTTTTGAAATAGGAATATTCCTGTCAAAAACACGGTTGGAATTACATGATATAAAAAAAACTAATAGAATAATAATAAGGGATCCTTTATAAATTTTATTCATAAATATTGTTTTGTGTCAAAATTATCGTCTTTTCCCCCTGTACTTATGATGTTTTTTATGGGTTTGATTTTTAGGTTTATCTTCAAAACGGGTAAGGCTATCCTGTCCAACAACATTTTCATATGTGATTATCTGAACTTCAGGTGCTTCTTTATTTACATCTACCTCTTCAATTATGATACCCTTTTTATTCATTTCAATGTATTCATTAACCCTGTTAACCGAAACGGGCATTAAATCGGTTGCTGAGTCAGGTTTGGTTGAAAACCATATTATTCTCCTGAATATATCCCTTTTAAAGCCATAGATAGTTCCGCCTTTCGTTTCCAATGTAGTTTCCAGTGCAGGAAATCCTTCCAATGCATCAAGGTAAACAGGTAATTCATAATTCAGGCAACATTTGAGTTTACTGCATTGCCCGGCCAATTTCTGCGGATTAAGGGAAACATCCTGGTATCGGGCTGAATTTGTTGTTACTGAAATAAAATTTGTAATGAAAGTAGTGCAGCAAAGTTCCCTTCCACATGGCCCAATTCCTCCAATTCTTCCGGCTTCCTGCCTGGCGCCTATTTGTTTCATTTCAACCCGAATCTTGAATTTCTCAGCTAGAATTTTGATTAACTCCCTAAAATCTACCCGATCATCAGCAATATAATAGAAAATAGCTTTTGTTTTATCTCCCTGGAACTCAACATCACCGATTTTCATTTCCAGCTTTAACTCTTCTGTAATTCTTCTTGTTTCAAGCATTACTTCATGCTCCATCTCGATAGCTGAAATCCATTTTTCAATATCAGTAGGTTTAGCTTTGCGATATATTTTTTTAAAATCAGCATTTGCAATATCAATATTCGCTTTATGTAACTGATAATAAATCAGATCGCCCGTTAAGGATACAATTCCGATATCATGGCCTGGTGATGCCTCAACTGCAATAATATCATCTTTTTTAAGCCTTAATTTATTGTTATTGATATAATACCCTTTCCGTGTATTTTTAAACCTAACCTCTAATATTTCATCATTTAATTCTCCTTCAGATATATCATTTAGCCAGTCATAAACCGGTAATTTAGCATATCCATCAGAATTAAAATCGGGGATGTTTTCCAAATCGTTTTTCTCTAAAGCAGGACATCCTCTCGATATACAATCGTTACATTTCATTTCAGGAATTGTTACTTATTAAAAGGCAAAAATAGTGAAAATTACTTCTTTATCAAGCTGAAAATTTTTAGAGCAAGATCAAAAAAAACAATTTTATTATTTGCATTCGATTCAATATAATTATAGGCATTATTAAACTCCTCATATATTGCATATACATTGGTTAAATTAATAAATTTCGAAAATTTTAAAGAAAAATCCTTTTCTTCCTGATCCATGTATGTAATTTCAGGCAATTCCTGATTTATCATTAAATTTTCACGAATAATCCTTAAACTGAATTCGAGGAAATCTTTAATTTTTTCCCTGCCCTGCCCTGACATATTATCAATCCAGTTCTGTATCTCAGGCAGGTCATGTTTATAGCAGGACAGCATAAACTCCCTGAATTTCGAAAGGTTTAATGAAGTCTCCCCTTTAAGTTGAATTAATGATAAAGCTTTTACCATATTCCCATTTGCAATACCGGCAATATCTTCAGCCTCTGATGGTGATAAAGAGTATTTGTTTATCAATGATTTTTCAATTGACTGTTTTTCAATTTTTGCCAGTTTTGTAATCTGAAGTCTCGATAAAATAGTAGGAAGAACAGGGCCGGTATTTTCCGAAACCATTATAAAAAGTGTTTTATCTTCCGGTTCCTCAAGCAATTTTAATATTTTGTTTGCAGATGAAGGATTCATCCTTTCAGGAAGCCATATTATCATCGTTTTATATTCAGCTTCATAAGTTTTATAACCTAACTTACGAATTATTTCATTACTTTCTTTTACACTTATATATCCTTGTTTATTTTCAACCTTAATATACTCATACCACTGATTTTCTGAAAAGTAAGGGCTGTTAATGATTAATTCACGCCACTGGGATATATAATTCTCGCTTATTGGGTCCTTCTTAACTTTTTCACTTGTAGTTACCGGAAAAACAAAATGTAAATCAGGGTGAGTTAGTTTTGAAAATTTTACACAGGAAGGACATATTCCACAGGAATCACCTTCTTTTCGGTTATAACAATTTATATATTGTGAATAAGCTATAGACAGAAGCAAACTGCCACATCCTTCAGTACCGAGAAATAGTTGGGCATGACTTATTCTGTTATCTTTTACCGATTTGATTAATTTTTGCTTTATCTCATCCTGACCTATGATTTCATTAAAAAACATATAAATACTCCCCTGAAATGTTAATTCATTTTTCATCAAAGGTAAATAAAAATTTAATTCTTATCTTTGCCCTTCAATTTGAAATTAAAACCTTAATTTACAATGCAAACAATCGATAAATTTAATTTTTCGGGAAAACGCGCTATAGTGCGTGTAGATTTTAATGTTCCCCTGAATAAACAAACTTTTGAAGTAACCGATGATACCCGAATACGCGGGGCATTGCCTACTATAAATAAAATTTTGAATGACGGGGGATCAGCTATTTTAATGTCGCACCTTGGAAGGCCTAACGGAGAAGTACAGGAAAAATACTCACTAAAGCATGTAATTTCTGCGGTTGAAAAATTAGTGAGTAAAAAAATAACCTTTACAGGCGATTGCATGGGTGAAAATGCAAAAAAATTAGCTGCAGCTCTTAAACCAGGTGAAGTTTTGTTGCTTGAAAACCTTCGTTTTTATGAAGAAGAAGAAGGAAAACCTTACCATCTTGGAGAAAATGCAACTGATGACGAAAAGAAAGCTGCAAAAGCGAAAGTAAAAGAAAGCCAGAAAAATTTCGTAAAACAACTGGCCAGTTATGCCGACTGCTATGTGAACGACGCTTTTGGAACTGCACACCGCGCTCATGCTTCTACCGCACTTATCGCCGAATATTTCGATGATAACAAAAAAATGTTCGGATACCTTATAAATAAAGAGCTTGAAGCTATGGACAAAGTTTTGTTAAAAGCAGAAAAACCTTTTACAGCCATTATGGGTGGCGCAAAAGTTTCGGATAAAATACTGGTTATAGAAAATTTACTTAATAAAGTCGATAACCTGATTATTGGCGGCGGAATGACTTATACTTTTATTAAAGCACAGGGAGGAAAAATAGGTAAATCGCTTTGCGAAGAAGATAAACTTGACCTGGCATTACAAATCCTTGAAAAGGCTAAAGCCAATAATGTAAAAGTATACATACCAACTGATGCTATCAATGCTGATGCTTTTGATGCAAACGCAAATACAAATACCTCAAAAACAAATGAAACCCCTGACGGATGGATGGGTTTAGATATCGGAGAAGATACAATTGCTGCTTTTACTGAAGTAATTAAAAACTCAAAAACCATTTTATGGAACGGTCCGATGGGAGTTTTTGAAATGGAAAAATTTGCACAGGGAACAACTGTTATCGCTAAAGCCCTGGCAGAAGCTACTTCAAATGGTGCATTTACTTTAATCGGTGGTGGCGACTCTGTGGCTGCCATTAATAAAAACAAACTCGCCGAAAAAGTTAGCTATGTTTCAACCGGGGGTGGAGCAATGCTTGAGTATATCGAAGGCAAACAACTTCCAGGTATTACTGCAATACGGAAATAAAATATAAACCCTGCCTCATAATGAATGCAGGGTTTTTTCATTTGAAACCTGATAGAGTAATAGTAATATCTCACTTTAAAATATTTTTCTTTCAAAAAAACTCAGATTTCCAATAAAAACCATACTATGCAATACGGATATTTTGATGACAAAAATAAAGAATATGTAATTACAAATCCCGAAACACCAAAATCGTGGAGTAATTATTTAGGC
>JAFGSZ010000143.1 GCA_016934395.1 Bacteroidales bacterium | reverse complement strand
TGGGCATAAAATAATACTTGATGCCGAATCAGAGGTAGGTGGAGAAGACCGTGGACCAAGGCCAAAGCCTTTTATGCTTCTCTCTCTTGGATGTTGCACCGGGATGGATGTCATCTCGATCCTTAAAAAGATGAGAGTTGATGTTAAGGAATTCAATGTGATAGTGGAAGGCAAACTGACAGATGAACATCCGAAATACTTTTATAAAATGCATGTTACCTATAAATTCACAGGTAAAAACCTGCCCATGGACAAATTGCAAAAAGCTATCAGCCTTTCAGAAGAAAGATATTGCGGAGTGAGCGCTGTTTATAAAAAAGTAATAGAACTGACTTCGGAGATAAGAGTTATTGAACAGTAGTTTTAAATAAACCAAAAACACTTAATGTTATGACACAGGAATATATATTAAATGTTCTCTCACAGGTAGAGCATCCTGCTATCAGCTATTCATTGATTAAACTTGGAATTGTAACCGATGTTAAATTAGCCGGGAAAACAGTTAGCGTAGTTTTTGCTTTCCCCTTTCCTAATATTCCTGTTGCTGATCTGCTTATTAATTCTATTTCACAACCGGTTCAATCATTAGGATTAGAATTTGAGTACACCATCAGAGTAATGACTCAGGAAGAAAAAAACAGGTTTTTACAATTGGAAGCCGAGGCATGGAAAGGCTGAATATAAAAACCGACTATCGTGGTTTTGTTTTATGATACATTGCCTGAAAGAGCTTTTTGCTCATGGGCCATGTGACCTTTAAAAACAAAATTATTTACACATGAAACTATTATTAGTCTATTGTAAAAATTTCGGATACACTCCAACTATTAAAACTCTTGTTACTGCTCCGGAAAATATTTCCCCTGCCCAGTACGAAAATGTTGAGGTTGCATTTATCCAGGTAGAGAAGGAAGATGAAGAAAGGGAAAGCGATGTTGAAAAGAAACTGGTAAAAAACCTTAAATGGGTGTGCGGGAAAAACCAGGTTAATAAAATTATCCTTCATTCGTTTGCACATCTATCGGAAAGCAAGGCTGAACCTGAGTTCACAAAGTCATTATTATGCAGGACAGAAGAACGGCTGATAAATGCCGGCTATACAGTAAGTCAGACGCCTTTTGGATATTTTCTTGATTTACAGGTTGATGCTCCCGGGTTTTCTTTAGCAAGAGTATTTAAAAATATTTAACAGGATGCCATAAAAATGGATATTGATGATTAAAATTAAAATAATTACTCCTGGAAATATCGGGATAATAGAATCAGACGCCGGACATGCATTACTGGATATTTTAAGAAAAAACGGGTATGAAATCTATGCCCCCTGCGGAGGTAAAGGAACATGCGGGAAATGCCTGGTAACGGTAAAAGGTGAAGGAGAAATAATCTCCTGTCAATATTATCCCGATAAAAATATTGAAGTGATTCTGCCGGGGGAAGATGAGGCAAATATACTTGTTCATCAGACAGAATATCTTGAAGATATCCCCTGTGAAAAAGGCGCTGATTATATCAGTCAAAACCCTTATGGCGTTGCAATAGATATCGGGACTACCACCGTGGTATTATATTTTTTGAACCTGCTCACGGGGCAGATTGAAAAAATATCATCTTTTATGAATCCCCAGAAAACATATGGTGCAGATGTAATTACAAGAATTAATTATTGCCAGGAGCATAAGAATGGATTGACAGAGTTAAAAAAGTTAATAGTTGACGCTATCAATAAGGAACTCGAGATTTTCAAACAAAAACAGGAGCTTAATCCGGCGAATTTTGAAAAAATAGTAATCACTGGTAATACAACGATGTTACATGTATTTCTGGGTGAAGATCCTCTTTCAATTGCTCTGGCTCCTTTTAAGCCAAAGTTTATAGAAAAACAGGTAAAAAAGGGACATTCAACAGGATTAAATATAAACACCGATGCGGAGGTTGTTACTTTGCCTTGTATCTCGGCTTTTGTCGGCGCTGATATTGTTGCAGGGTTGGCTGCATTAAAAGTACCACAGAAGAATTATCTTTTTCTTGATATTGGGACAAATGGTGAAATAGCGCTCATTACAGGTGACAAAATAATTACCTGTGCCACGGCTGCAGGTCCTGCATTTGAAGGGGCAAATTTATCGTGCGGAATGGGAGCTCTATATGGCGCAATATCAGGTTTTACCAGTCAAAAAGATTATCAGGTTATCGGGAACTCTGAACCCGGGGGTATCTGTGGCTCAGGTATAATTGATATTGTAGCATATTTGATAATGAACGATTTAATAGATGAAACCGGCTTGCTAAAAGAAACATTTGTTATTCATCATGAGAACAACATACAGGTAACCCAGCAGGATATTCGTGAAATTCAATTAGCCAAATCCGCAATTTATTCAGGAATTAAGATTTTAATGAACAGAGCAGGATTGTCTTATCACAGTATAGATGCTTTATATTTAGCCGGTGGTTTTGGTAACTATATTAATATAAATTCAGCAATACAAATCGGCTTATTACCATTTGAACTCGGAGATAAAATATATCCTGTTGGTAATAGCGCGGTTATTGGTGCACTTCAATATTTAAAGTCAGATGAGTTTGGTGAGAAAATTGATAAAATATTACATAAATCTCAGTACATTGAATTGTCAGATGTTAACGAATTCACAATGGAATTCGCTTTAAATATGGATTTTAGGAAAAGTGCTTTCTGAAAAATAAAATGTGAATAAATGAATAAGAAACCTATACGATTTGCAATGGCGGTTAACCATGCCAGTCATTTTGAGGCAAAACACTTCGGTGATGCCGATAAGTATTTAATATTTGAATGGAGTATGGATGAATTGCATTTCCTGAAAGAAGAAATCAACGCCTTTAAAAATCTTGACGAGAAACAGGAACATGGCTTGCAGAAAAAGGGCAAAGCAATAATTGATTTACTTCAAAACCTTAATATTAAAGTTCTGGTATCAAGACAATTCGGCAAAAACATACAAATGGTTAACAGCTACTTCATACCGGTTATTGTTTATAAAGAGACGGCGGAAGATGTTGGTCTCATTCTGAAAAAGCACATAAAATGGATTGAGGATGAAATTGCTAACAATCCGGAAGAGCATAAGCTATTTACTATTAAGAATGGAATTTTAAAAACAACTATCCGAAAAGATGATTGAGTCATAACATTATTTTGTAACGAATCTTGCAAGTACCGGTATCTTTCTATATGCCTCTTTAAAACTGAATATTAACAAAGAATAAAATGATATGAGCACAAAAATTTATCCTGATTCGGGTGTCGAGCTGAATCCTTTCACTGCTAAAAATTACGATAAGATAATGAACGTCGGTTCCCTTGGAATGTACCGGAGTTTTATAAAAAAGGCGATCCGTTTTATGGAGATACAACCCGATGATCAAATTCTTGATTTGGGCTGCGGAACAGGCAGAAATGCAAATCTGATGCGTAAATATTTAAGCGATAATGGCCATATAACCGGATTGGATATTTCTGAACACATGGAAAAACAATTCCGTCAGAAATTTAACGACGATAAGAGAATTGAGTTTATCAACCGTAGAATCGATCAGTCGCTTAATTTGCAAAAGAGCTATGACAAAGCTTTTATCAGTTTTGTAATACATGGCTTTCCTCATGAAGTGAGAGATGCCGTGATAAAAAATGCTTTTGAGCATCTTAAGCAAGGAGGCAGTTTCTTTATACTCGATTTTGGCGAATTTAACATGGATAAAATGCCGGGGCTTCATCGTTTTATATTTGAAAAAATTGAGTGTAAATACGCTTTTGATTACATTAAACGCGACTGGAAGGAGATTCTGAAGGGTTATGGTTTTGAGAATTTCGCTGAGTATTTTTATTTAAGAAAGTATATAAGGTTATTGAAAGCCGTAAAACAATAGCAAATGTTAAAAAGAATATTTTTATTCCTGATTGTTAACAGCTTAATAGTTTATAGCATGAGTGGACAGGATACAATTCAACAAAT
>JAFGSZ010000142.1 GCA_016934395.1 Bacteroidales bacterium | reverse complement strand
CCCTTTAGGGAAACAAAGGGTGTGGGCTGGTAAAAAATCCGTAATATATCAAAGGGTACCTGTGCGAGGGCTGTCCACGGATGGTACAAACCGGGAGCAGATTGCCCTGGTTCGATAAAATCCGGTCCGTGTTTTCATCTGTGATGACTTTTCTCACTTTTCTTTATGCGGCAGAAAAAGAAAAGTTTAAGCCAACCGGTGTCTCAATTGCAGCGAAGAACCAGACCAGCTAATTCCTCTTCCGGCATATTGCTGATCAATTTATAATACCCGAAGGAAACAAACAGTCTACAACTTTCATTTTTTTCCGGTCGATAAAAAAACGAAACAAAAAATCCCGACAACTATCGGGATGTCAAAATAATCGTCGGCCTTTGCGCACTTCCCATCAACGCTTGCAACGATTTTGACTGGCCGCCGCTCGCCATCACACACTTCTAAGTTTTTTTTGAATTATTTGAAAGTGTAAGAAAATCACACTAAAAAAAGCGAACTTTACAAAGCTTATAGCTTTCCCCTTATCGGAGAATTTACTACTTTATGCCCTGAAAAATGTTTAGATTCATTATTATTCTTCAACAATAAAAGTGCTCACCCAACAAGTATTTAAATAGCTGGAATTTAATGAATTAATATATGTTACACTATTTATCACCGACATAAAGACATTAAATTATCGGTTAACATTTCGATCAGCTACAGATTTTACATAAAATATGTATTTTTGAATATGCTAGTCACCAAACCACTATACAGAATTGGCTTAATATTAATTGTACTGTGTATATATGGATCTTTAATTACTACAGCACAAAACAGCAGTATTCGCTTTCATCATTATACGGCCAGCGAGGGTTTATCTCAAAATATGGTAGACTGTATCTTAAAAGACAGTAAAGGATTTATCTGGATCGGAACATGGAACGGCTTAAATCGTTTCGATGGTTACGATTTCACAATATATAAACATACCAGTATCGAGAAAAACACCATAGCTAACAATTTTGTGTATTGTATTGATGAAGATCATTATGGCAACATATGGATTGGAACCCGAAACGGACTTACCGTATATAATTACCTTAAGACCAAATTCACAAATTATAAACACATACCTGATTCTTTAAACACCATTGTTTCGAATACAATAAACGATCTTTTATGCGACAATAATGGAAACATTTGGCTGGCCACTCCAATGGGGTTAAACAAAGTTACGGCAGACAAAAATGGTTTAATTTTAAGCGTTCAGTATTTGCCAAGTGAATCCATTAACATTACATGTCTGCATTTAGGAAGGGACGGAATTCTTTGGATAGGGACAGAAAATGGTTTATTCTACTATGATAATAACCATCAGATAAAACCCTATATACTGCCAATAGTGCCTGTTAGCAATACTATCAATACAATATATGTTGATACATATAATAACTTATGGATAGGAACAGACATCGGATTATTGAAGTTAAACAAAGAAACAAACGATATGGTCGTTTATTATGTTGATCCGGAAGATAACTCATCCATTGTTCACAATTCAATAACTTCTATGACGGAAGATATTCAGGGTAATTTTTTAATTGGTACCCTGGGTGGGCTTTGCATGTATAACCGCGAAGATAATACCTTCAAGCGGTATACGCACCGATTGAACGCCACACATAGTTTGAATAACGATTTTATAAATTGTTTACTGGCCGATGAAGATGGTATGATATGGATAGGTACTGAAAGGGGGGGGGTTAACAAGTATAGCATATTTCAGAAAAAATTCGAATACCTTGAAAACGAACCGGGAAATCCTAACAGTTTAAACCACAAAACCGTTAATTCCATTTTAGAGGACTCGGAGTATATATGGATTGGAACGGCTGGTGGCGGATTAAACAGGTATAATAAATCAACAGGGAAATTCAAACATTTTACCTACCAAAGTAATTATCCTTCTTCACTGGCAAATGACTTTGTTCCATGTCTTCATCAGGATAAAAAAGGAAATTTATGGGTTGGTTCCTGGGGTGGAGGTCTTCAATTGCTGACACCGGAAAATAAAGACAAAGGAAATTTTATTCATTTCAGGCAGGCAGACCCTGGTGAAAACGGACTTGTAAACGATTTTATTTCAACCCTGGTGGAAGATAAATTTGGAAACATCTGGATAGGTACATTGGGAGGTCTAAATAAATTCAATCCGGAAAAAAATTCATTTAAGCTCATTTCAGGAAATAATAAAGTTGGTTCTATTGACCAGGTTGGGACACTCTTATTCGATTCCTGGGACAACCTGTGGATTGGATGTATTCAGGGATTGTATAAGATTAATGCCGACGAGGACGGAGAAATTCAGGAGTATTCCAAAGAAATAAGATATTTCTCTAATGATCCGTTCAATGATAAGAGTTTGAGCGGTAATTACATAATCTCACTTTGCAGCGATAAAAACAATGATTTATGGATTGGCACTTATGGAGGTGGTCTTAATAAATTTGAAATCGATAAAAATACGGGGAATGTTTTAAACATAATTCGATATGACGAAAATGTAGGTCTGTCGAATAATGTAATTTACACGATTCTGGAAGACAATAACGGATTGCTCTGGATGAGTTCCGATAATGGATTGATACGTTTTAATCCGGTTAGCGGTGAATCAAGGAACTATTTTGTTGAAGACGGATTACAAAGTAACCAGTATTATTGGTCAGCTGCATTTAAAAACAAAAACGGTAAATTGTATTTTGGAGGCATGAATGGTTTGAATGCCTTTTACCCTGATAGCATTACAGATTATGTTAGCTCCCCTGAGGTTGTGATTACCGGTTTTAATATATACAATAACTCAGTTGAAGTTGGAAAAAAATATAATGACAAAATTGTTCTTGAAAAATCTGTCTCATTTACCGATAATATTACCATTTCTTATAAATCGAACGAATTTTCATTTGAATTTTCTGCATTGGATTACGAACAACCTGAAAAAAACCTTTATGCTTATCGAATGTTGAATTTTGAAGAAAACTGGACTTATGTAAATGCCAAACGAAGATTTGCCAGCTATACTAATCTGGAGGGAGGAGAATACACTTTTCAGGTCAAAGCAGCTAACAGTTTAGGAGGATGGGATACGAAAATATCATCTGTTAAACTGAAAATAATACCTCCGTTTTGGGCAAGATGGTGGTTTCGTATTACAGTTCTGGTGATTAGCATTATGTTTATATTACTATATATCTATATCCGGACATATAATCTTACCAGGCAAAAACGAAAACTCGAAAAACAGGTTCATGAAAGGACCTCAAAAATAGAAGAACAAAAAGAGGAACTTCAGTCACAGGCATCCCATCTTCAGGAAACAAATGTGCAGCTGGAAAAAAGACAGTTTCAGATAGAAAAACAAAATGAAGAAATACTTTCTCAGCGGGACAAGTTAATTGAACTTAATAAAAAAATACAATTGATAAATCAGCAACGTTTAAGATTTTTTACTCAGATATCCCATGAATTCAGAACACCATTAACACTTATAATATCTCCCCTGGAAAAACTGTTGGGTCAGTTAAAGAAAGATCCTTCGGTAAATGAAAAGCTGAGCATGATAAATAAAAATGTTCAACGATTACTGCATCTCATTAACCAATTAATGGAAATTCGAAAATTTGAAACCGGAAAAGTGGCACTTAATACAAGTTATCACAATATTACAGAATTTGTGGATAATATTGCCAATGCTTTTAAAGACCTTGCACAACAAAGAAATATTACCATGTATTTCAATCATAAACAAAAAGATTTCCTTATCTGGTTTGATAAAGATAAAATTGAAAACATAATTTATAACCTGATTTCAAATGCAATAAAATATAGTCCCCAGGGAGGAGATATAAATATTTCATCATCTATAGTTGATTATGGAAAGGCTAAGGCAAATAAAAATGAAATAAGTATTGTTGAAACTCATTTTGGTAAAGATGAAAAACCTGAAGAATTTGTTGAGATCACCATAAAAGACACTGGGATTGGAATTAAGAAGGAAGATATTAAGGATATTTTCAAACGGTTTTTCAGGGTTAACAACAGTCAGCAACAAAACATTCAGGGAACAGGAATTGGACTGTTTATTACTAAAAACATGATAAAAGCCCACATGGGAAATCTTTTTGTAAGAAGCCAAAAAAATAAAGGATCTCAGTTTAGAATTCTATTGCCCGTTGGCGACAAACATTTAAGTGAAGAACAAAAAATACCGGAAATAAAAGAACAGGGCAAAAAAAACCATTTACATGTACAAATACTTGCGGAAAGTGATGAAACAAAACTGGATCAGGAAAGTCTTGTATTTGATACACTAGATAAAGGAAAGGATAAAAAAAACACAGTTCTTGTTGTTGATGATGATGTTGAGTTAAACAATTATGTGAGTAAACACCTTTCAAAAAACTTCAACATTATACAAGCCGCTAATGGTAGAACAGGCTGGGAGAAAGTAATTAAATACGAACCGGATCTTATTGTATCGGATGTTATGATGCCGGAAATGGACGGTATGGAATTTTGTTCCAGGCTAAAAACAGAGATATCTACCTCACATCTCCCCGTAATATTACTGACCGCAAAATCGGAAGTCGAAGACTTTATTGATGGCCTTGAAACCGGTGCCGATGATTACATTGCCAAACCTTTTAATGCCGATATTTTAACAGCAAAAATCAAGAGTCTTATTGATAACCGAAATAAATTACGGTCTCTTTTTTTAAATTCACCAAAAGTAAAGGTGAGTGAAATAACAACAACTAAAACAGATTCAAAATTTCTTCAAAAAGCAATTGGTGTGGTAGAGAAAAATATTCAGGATACCTCCTTTGATATTACAAAATTCACCAAAGAAATGTATGTAAGCCGAAGCTTATTGCATAAAAAATTAAAAGCCCTTACCGACATGTCGGCCTCAGAGTTTATTAAAAACTGCCGGTTAAAAAGAGCAGCAGAATATTTACTTGACTCGGAATTAACCATTTCGGAAGTTGCCTACGAAACCGGCTTTAACGACCCAAAATATTTTACACGTTGTTTTAACAAACAATACGGCACATCTCCATCCAAGTTTAAGAAAGGAAAAAGAATATAGCAGAAGGTGGAAATAGCAAATAGTGAATCGACAGAGAGCTATCAGCTCCTGTTTCCATATATGAGACACCCTAAAAACGACAATTGTTCATCTGTATCTGTTAGTTCCCGATTTGTCCTATTTCTTTTTTCGGAATTT
>JAFGSZ010000141.1 GCA_016934395.1 Bacteroidales bacterium | reverse complement strand
GATATCGGTAACAGCGACAAATTCATGCGGTACAAGTGCTGCCCGCACATTAAGTGTGAGCGTAACCACAGTACCGGCACAACCAGGTACCCTAAGCGGTACTACCTCGTTATGCCAGGGATCGGCTGAGACCTACAGTGTAACACCTGTTTCAGGAGCGACCTCTTATACATGGACCTTGCCTTCGGGATGGATCGGCAATTCTACTTCAGCTTCTATAAATGTTATAGCAAGCGCTAATGGTGGAACCATTTCAATAACCGCAAATAATACATGCGGGTCTGGAACAGTTAGGACATTGAATGTGTCAATATCAGAAACACCGTCTGCACCTGTTATTGGAACAATATCACAACCTACTTGTGCTGTAGCAACCGGAAGTGTGATTTTGAGCGGATTGCCGTCATCAGGAACCTGGACAATAACCCGATCTCCCGGAGGCGCATTATATTCATCAACAGGAACAAGTTATACAGTAACCGGACTTGCAGCCGGAACCTATACTTTTAGTGTAAGTAATGCATCCGGATGTTCTTCAGGATCTTCGGCGGATGCAGTTATTGAATCAAATCCGGCCACACCTTCTGCTCCAACAGTTGGCACAATTACTCAACCTACTTGTGATGAGTCCACCGGAAGTGTTGTTTTAAATGGATTACCTTCAACAGGATCATGGACATTGGAAAGTAATCCGGGCGAAACTATTTCAGGAACCGGAACAAGTATAAGCTTATCAGAGATTACATCCGGGACTTATAATTTCGCTGTAACAAATGAATCAGGATGTATTTCTGAAGCATCTGCAGATGTAGTTATTAATGCCCAGCCAGAAATACCGGCAACTCCTGCAGTAGGATTCATTACCCAACCCACCTGTGCGATCGCAACTGGTGATGTAGTATTGGAAGGATTACCCTCAACCGGAGACTGGACAATTACCATAGCACCCGGTGGAACGACAAAAACAGGAACAGGAACAACTACAACAGTATCAGATCTTTCGGAAGGTACCTTTAATTTTACAGTTACCAATGAATCAGGATGTGTATCAGCAATATCTGCTGATGTAATAATTGATGCTCAGCCTGAAACACCAGCTACTCCTACAATAACACAAAGTGCGAATATATTGTATTCGGATGCAATTGCCGGTAATCAATGGTACGATGAAAACGGAATAATAAATGGAGCAACCGGACAGGAATACATTCCGGCTTCTGCGGGTAATTATTATGTGATTGTAACCAACGATGAAAATTGTAGTTCTGAGCCTTCAAATATTATAAATTATGTACCTACCGGAATTGTAAAATCTGAATTAAGTAAAATTATTAAGTTGTATCCCAATCCTACTGATGGCAAGGTAAGATTGAGTTTAGCCGGTGAAAATTCACATAAAATTAGCGTGGAGGTACTGGATATTCTTGGACAAACCTTAGAGATTGATAAGGTTGAATTACCCGATAATCAGATAGAAATCAATCTTAAAGGATTATCAGGTGGAACCTACCTGGTTAAGATTACATTCTCAGGAAATACTTTAATAGAAAAAGTTATACTGAGATAATTTGAATATTTAACTAATACAAAAATTTATAAAAGTAATATTCCTTCACTGGAATATTACTTTTTTCTGTCTGTTAAAGTGATAAACCGATATATTGAAACAAAAACTTTTCTTATTAATTAAGAATAATTTCAGGATTAAAGAAATTTCAACTTCAGATTTTGATTTAAAACGAAAATTTTTGATTAAAAAAGCACTCATAAATTTACCGGAAATGATATTTGGGGTAAATTATCAGGAGAATTAATTAGTACGGTTATTTTTAATGTAAGGTTGATTTTGTTTGAGTTCATTAAAATAAATAAAAACTTTATCATTTAAATAATACATTTAATACGAGCAATTTAGTAATATATGGAATTCTATTCGTTAAATATTTTATTTATAAAATGATTCTATATATTTACTAATGATAAAAACCAATTTAATTTTTTTTACGAGCCATCCGGACATATTTTTTAGTTGATATTTCTCAGTAGTATTTTTATTTCAATAACTGGAATAAATGAACGGATTAACTAAGTTTTATAAATTGAAAGGGTTGAATTTATTATGCCAGATAGATTATAGCGGAACTGGATTAGTTAATTAAATTGAGTTAGATAATTGATAAATCCATTTTAACCTTTCCAGATATTACTTATGTTTTACAAAATCTTGATAATGCTTCATCAGAATAATAAACTTTGAAACAAAATATGGAAAACTTTAGATCAAACGAAAACACTGAAATATTCTTCATTAAGAAGTTCTTTAACAGAATGATTAATTACTGGTATGTATTTGTTATTTCAGTTTTTATAACTGTGCTGTGCGCGTTATTTATTAATTGGACCAGCGAACCGGTTTATGAAGCCGGAACAACCATTTTAGTTAATGAAGATAAAGGTAATAATTCAGTGCCGGACCCATCACAAGCCATGTTTCAATCCTTTTCTTTTTTTGCAACAGGTAGAAACCTTCAAAACCAAATGTTGTTTTTTAAATCGTCGCAATTAATATACAATGCTTTAAAAATTAATGAATTCGAAGTAAGTTATTATAAAAAATATCTTTTAAAACCAACAGAATTATATAAAGAGTCCCCATTTACTATTGATTTTGAGCCATCTGTCCCGCAACCCCTGGGTGTAAAATTCAGAATTATCCCCATTGATGAAAAATCGTTCAGGATTAAATGTGAAAAGAAAGGAGAAATAAATCTTTATAATTATGAAGAGGATAAAGTAGCAGGAATTATAGATGAAGTGAACCTCGATTTAATCTATAATTATGGAGAAACCATTAAGGGTGATAATTATAATTTTAAGGTACTGCTAAATGTAGAAACCTTGTACCATTTTGATGATAAATCGAATTATTATTTTCATTTTAATGATATTAAATCACTGGTATATTTTTACCAAAAAACATTAAAAGTAACTGCTGTTAATGAAGAGGTTGATGCTGCAAGTATTGCAGTAAGAATGACAAATGATCGTAAAGGTATTGATTTTATAAATTCATTAACAGAAGCTTATTTGCAGCGAAATCTGGATAAAAAGAATTTTACTGCTGAAAATACGATTATGTATATTGATAATCAACTCAGCGATATAGAGGATTCATTAACCTATACAGAAAGAAATCTTGAAAACTTCAGGTCCAGTCATCAGGTTTTAGACATTAGTTCAAAAGCAGACAGGATTTATGATATGATTCAATTGCTGGAAGACCAGAAAAACCAACTTCAGACGAAAGCGGACTATTATAAGTATATTGACGATTACCTTGACAAGAACAAAGAGGTATTTGATCTTCCGGTTCCTTCATCAATGGGAGTTGATGATCCGGTTTTAAGCAATATAATGCAGGACCTGATCTCGTTAAATACCGAAAAAAATAATTTATTAAAAAATAATCAGGATAAGAGTCCTTATTTTTCTTCCTTGTCAAATAGAATTGAAATTTTAAAAAAGACACTTGCTGAAAATGTAAAGTATTTAATAAATACCCATGCAATTTCACTAACATCTATAAATAATAAGCTCCAGAATTTAAATAGAGAGATAAACCGCCTGCCAGGTACAGAAAGACAACTCGTTGGTATTGAAAGAAAATTTAAAATCAATGATAACATTTACACCTTTTTGTTGCAGAAAAGAGCTGAGGCACAAATTGTAAAGGCGTCAAATTTACCTGATACCGAAATTATAGAACCCTCAAGGCTTAACAGTATTGAACCTATTTCCCCTAAAAAACAATTAAATCTGTTTCTGGGATTTTTACTGGGAATAATTTTACCTAATATGTTTTTCTGGTTTAGGGAAACAATGGATGAATCGGTTACAGATGAGTCTATGCTTCGGTCAATCAGTAACCTCCCCTTATTGGGTGGAGTGGCGCACAAATCTTCCAGAAATTCTATGGCGATTCTTGTTGATAAACCAAATTCTATGGTCGCTGAATCGTTTCGTTCAATACGCACAAACCTGGATTTTTACCTGAAAGGGGAACAGAATAAAGTCATATTAGTAACCTCCACGGTTTCCGGTGAGGGAAAATCATTTAGTGCATTAAATATTGCAATTGGTTTGTCGTTATTTAACCATAAAACAATTCTTATAGATTTTGATTTACGTAAACCAAAACTGCATGAATATATTGGAGTGGAGAATATTTTAGGAACCAGTTCTTATTTCATTAATAAAGCGAATTTTGATGATATTATGACTTCAACTCGATTCGACAATTTAGATTTTATTTCAGCAGGGCCTATACCTCCAAATCCGGTTGAATTAATGCGCTCCGGTAAAACAGACCAATTATTTACCGAATTAAAAAGCAAATATGATTATATAATAATTGATTGTTCTCCTGTTGGTTTGGTTACAGATACCTTCCAGCTATTTAAATATTCCGATTTAAATGTATATGTTGTTAGGCAAAAATATACACCTAAAAAGCATATGATTTCAATACTGAAAGACATTGAAGAAAAGAAGATACCTGATTTATGTTTGTTACTAAACGATGTTGCTATAAACGGGAGTTATTATCAGAAAAAATATAAATACTATTCAAAAAAATCCAAGAAGTGATAAAAAAAACACCTGCAATAATTCAGTTACCTAAAATACTTGATGACCGGGGAAATTTAACTTTTATTGAAGGAAATAAACATATACCGTTTGAAATTCATCGGACCTACTGGATTTATGATGTTCCCGGAGGTGAAATAAGAGGCGGACACGCTTACAAAGAGTTACATGAGTTTATTGTAGCCATTTCCGGAAGTTTTGATGTTGAATTGCACGACGGTAACGAGAAAACAGTTTTTTCACTTAACAGATCCTATATGGGATTATATGTGCCGAATATGGTTTGGAGACAATTACAAAATTTTTCAACCAATTCATTATGTATGATTCTTGCCTCTGAAGATTATTTAGCAAGTGATTATATAAGAGATTTTAAAACCTTTATAAAATTGTGTCATGGCAATTAAATCTTCTATATACAATTGTGTAATAAGGGAATTGCCAAAAATTGAAAACCGTGCTGGAAATATTACACCGCTGACATCCGGGAAAACCACACCTTTTTTAATTAAGAGGGTATATTATTTATATGACGTTCCCGGAGGTTCAGTAAGGGGAGGTCATGCACATAAAAATATGCAGCAACTTTTAATTGCTGCCTCCGGTAGTTTTGATGTATTGCTTGATGACGGGACCAATAGAAAAACCGTAAGTTTAAACAGGCCTTATTATGGATTGTATATTACCTCGGGAATATGGAGGGAATTGTTAAACTTTTCCTCGGGGGCAATTTGTCTTGTTTTGGCTTCGACATATTACGATGAATCGGATTATATTCGAAGTTTTGAGGAATTCAAAAAATTTTACAACTAACATTTAGAAATTATAATCGGGAAATAATTAAAGATTTTTTTTGTTTCGGTTTAAATTCTTTTGTCAAATATTTTTCAGGCATACTTTGTTATTTTTGAATAGTAATTATGAAACGATATATCCACGAATCAGCAGAAGTACATAGTAAATTGGTGGGAGAAAATACTCAAATCTGGCAATTTACTGTAATACTTGAAGGTGCTGAAATTGGAAATGATTGTAATATAAATAGCCATTGTTTCATTGAAAATAAGGTTAAAATAGGGAACAGGGTAACCGTAAAGTGCGGAAATTATTTATGGGATGGTATTTATATTGAAGATGATGTATTTATTGGACCGAACGTAACATTCACCAACGATAAATATCCAAGATCAAAACAGGAATTTCAGGTATATTCTACACGAATTCTAAAAGGAGCAACAATTGGAGCTGCAAGTACTATTCTGGGTGGAGTGCAAATTGGGCAATATGCTATGATTGGTGCAGGGAGTCTGGTAACTAAAAATATTCCTCCTTTCACACTTTGGTATGGCAATCCTGCCGTGCAAAAGGGTTATGTTACAATAAGCGGGGAGATTTTAGATCATAATTTGACGTCAAAAGATGGTAAAAAATATTCGTATTCTAATGATCAAATTTTACCCTTATGATCAAATTTCTCGATCTGAAAAAGATTAACTCCAGTTACGAGCCTGACCTATCAAACGCAATACAACATGTAATTGATTCTGGCTGGTATCTTTTGGGTGAAGAGCTAAATTTATTTGAACAGGAATTTGCCCAATATAACAAGATAAAACATTGTATTGGCGTGGCAAGCGGACTGGATGCCCTTTCTCTGATTTTTAAGGCTTACATGGAAATGGGGCGAATTAAAACCGGAGACGAAGTAATTGTTCCTGCAAATACATTTATTGCAAGTATTTTGGCGATTACTTTTAATCGGTTAAAACCTGTTCTTGTTGAACCTAATTTGGAAACCTATACAATAAACCCGGAAAAAATAGAAAAGGCTATTACTCCAAAAACAAGAGCCATAATGGCTGTACATCTTTATGGGCGGATAGCCGAGATGGACACAATTAATAAGATTGCTAAAAAGTTTAGTTTACTGGTTATTGAAGATGCAGCCCAGGCCCAGGGAGCTGCAATAAACTCAAAACGAACCGGGAGTTTGGGTGATGCCTGCGGCTTCAGTTTTTATCCCGGGAAAAACCTGGGTTGTCTGGGTGATGGCGGTGCAGTAACTACAAAAGATAATACTTTAGCCGAAATAATCAGATCATTAAGAAATTACGGATCAGTAAAAAAGTATTATCATGACTTTCAGGGATTAAACAGCAGGCTGGATGAATTTCAGGCTGCTGTATTAAGGGTAAAACTCAGGAGGCTGGATACCGATAATATTTACCGTCAGAAAATAGCCCGTTTTTATATTCAAAATATAACCAATCCGTTGATTTTTTTACCTGAAAATCCCGATAAGGAAATAAATAATCAGGAAAACAGTCATATTTTCATACCCTCTCATGTGTGGCATTTATTTATAGTACGATTAGAAAAAAGGGAAAAATTAAAGAAATATTTACTGGAAAATGGTATAGAATCCTTAATACATTACCCGGTGCCCCCTCATAAACAAAAAGCTTTTAAAAACTGGAATAATTTTAGTTTACCCGTAACAGAAAAGATACATAATACGGTATTAAGTTTACCAATAAGTCCTGTAATAACCTTGGAGGAAGCTTCATATGTAGTTGATGTTGTTAATAAATTTAATTAGATGAGAAAAAGGTTGTTACGATTTTTTAAGACCGATTTATTCAAAACAAGTTTCTTAAATGGAATTGCCAACATTATTAAAATACTAACCGGGTTGGTTAGCAATAAAATTGTTGCTGTTTATTTAGGACCTTCGGGGATAGCGTTGCTGGGGCAGTTTAATAATTTTGTAAATATTGTTATGTCACTGGCCAATTTGGGCATTAACAACGGCGTTACAAAATATATTGCAGAATATTATGATGATGAAATTAAACGTAAAAAGATATTAAGTACAGGATTGTACTTAATAGTTACCAGTTCTGTTATTGCTTCGGTTGTTGTGTTTTTTGGAAGAAAATATTTCGCCGGAACTATTTTACAAGATACTACATACTCTCCGGTTTTTGTTGTACTTGCCTTTACACTGATTTTTTTTGTATTAAACTCATTTTTAATGTCGGTATTAAATGGGTATAAGGAATTTAAAAAAATAATAATTACAAATATTCTTTCATCAGTTTTTGGCCTGCTGGTAGCTGTTATATTAGTAATAAAATTCGGCTTATGGGGCGCTCTTATTGGGTTCATTTTAAGCCAGACTCTAATATTTTTTATCACAATAAACTGGATTGTACGCTCAGAATGGTATTCAATTAAAAATTTCCTCAATTTTTTTGATCAGCATCAAATTATAAAACTGGGTAAATTTGCTTTAATGACATTTACTACACTGTTTGCTTCCTCATTTATTCAATTGCAGGTAAGAACATACATAATTAATAATGTATCTGTGATTGATGCAGGATACTGGCAGGGCATAATAAGGATATGTGACTTGTACATTGTGTTTATTACTACAACATTAAGTATATACTATTTACCTAAACTGGCTGAAGTAAAAACTCGTAAAGCCTTACTTAAAGAAATTTTTCAGGGGTATTCGTTTATTTTACCGTTGGTAATTTTATCCAGTGCGTTTATATATTTTCTCAGGGATTTTATCATTAATATTCTTTTCTCTTCATCTTTTGTTGAAATGAAAAGCCTGTTTTTATACCAGTTAATCGGAAATGTATTAAAAATAGCAAGTTGGTTAATATCCTATCTTCTGGTTGCAAAAGCAATGACCACAATTTTCATTATTAGTGAATTATCTTTTGGTTTGGTATATTATGGTTTAACAATAGTTTTAATTAATAAATTTGGAGTAATTGGTGCCACCTATGCTTATACATTGAGCTATTTATATTATTTGATATTTATGGCATTTACATTTAAAAGAATTCTTAAAAAGATGAAATCCTAAACCTATGATATCTAAAAAGGAAATAATAGTCCAATATATTTCACCGCTTTTAACAGGTTTGCAATTAGATAAATTATGGCATCCGCTACTTGGAGGATTAGGTCATATTTTAATGCTCCACAGAGTGGTACCAGCCAAGAAAGCTAACCGAATTGAAAATCATCAGTCATTAGAAATAAGCCCGGAACGTTTGGAAAAGATAATTCGTTTTTATAAAAACAAATCGTATCATTTTTTATCCCTGGATCAACTTTATTTACAATTAAAAAACAACAATGTAAAATCGCCCTTTGTGGTTTTTACTTTTGATGATGGCTATAAAGATAATTATACTCATGCCTATCCGATTTTCAAAAAACATAATGTTCCGTTTGCTATTTATATTACCACCAGTTTTCCTGAAAATACAGCAATAATTTGGTGGTATTTTTTGGAGGAATATCTTGTAAATAATAACTCTATAAATTTTTCAGATAATGATAATAACTATTCCTATGATTTATCAACCTTTAAGGAAAAATTAAAGGCATTTTTTGAGATTCGATCTTTATTTATACAAAAACCAGAAACCGAATTATTAGATTTTACATGCTGTGTTTTTAACATTTCCAAAGAAAGGGTTAAAGAGTATTCATTGGAATATTGTATGACATGGAAGGATATTATCCATTTATCCGGCGATCCATTGGTAACCATTGGCGCCCATACCGTAAATCATGTGGGTTTGGCAAATCGATCGTTGGAGGAGGCCAGGTATGAAATTGAGCAATCCAAAAAAATACTGGATGATAAAATTAAACAACCAGTTTTTCATTTTAGTTATCCATTTGGCACAGAAAAAGAAGCAAATAACCGGGAATTTGAGCTGGTTTCCAAATCAAATTACAAAACGGCATGCACTACACGTCTAAGCAATATATATATACAGCATAAAAAATTTCTTTACTCTTTGCCCAGAATTTCAGTAAATAACCTTACAACTAAAGCGTATTTAAAATTACAGATTTGTGGATTAATTCCTTATATAAAAAATGGTTTTAAAGCAAGAATCTTTTCATAAACTTATAAATGCAATATAATGTATATATCGTATTATTAATCAAAAAAGCATTTAATATCATTCAGATATTTAATAGCTTACAAAAAATCACCAAATAAGCTGTAAAAATAATTTTTTGAGATTGTAGAAAATAATAAATTATGGTAAACCCTGTACGAGTTAGTGTTGCAATTATTACTTACAACCAAAAAGAATTTATACAAGAGTGTATAGAATCTGTATTAAATCAGGACTATCCTAATATTGAGATCGTTGTTGCTGATGATGGTTCTTCAGATGGTACCCAGGGAATTGTTAAAGAATATGCTTCCAAATATCCCGATAAGTTTGTTTGCAAATTGTCTGAAAATAACAAAGGAATAACCAAAAACAGTAACCTTGCCCATTTTGCATGTACGGGGAAATATATTGCCTGGATGGGAGGAGATGACATTATGTTACCCGGAAAAATAAAAAAACAGGTTGAACATATGGAGAATCATCCGGAATGCTCAGTATGTTATCATAATCTTGAAGTGTTTGATTCGGATACAGGAGATTTAATGTTTTACTCCAATGATTTAAACAGGCATTTTGAAGGGAAAATGAGAATTCCTGCACGATACGGAACGTTTAACGGAGCATGTTCAACTATGGTCAGAAGGGCTGATACACCTCCCGGCGGATTTGATGAAAGGATACTGATAGCTTCTGACTGGTTATATTGGGTTGAAACATTGGCAAATGGCGCAGAAATTCAATATATCGATGAAGTATTGGCCAGATACAGAAGGCATAAAAATAGTGTTACCAATAGAAATATTGATGAAAATTTTACAGATCACTTTCTCTCGAGCCTGATAATGTTAAATAAATATCCGCAACTTCGAAAGGATGTTTATTATCGTATGTCAAGAAAATATCGTCAGTATGCAAAATACCGCAAAGAAGATTATATAAAATTTCTTTTTATCAGTATGAAATTTAGTTTTTATTATAAAAATATTATTTCAATTTTATTGTATTATTTGAGTTTTAAGAAAGTTCGAATCTAACGAAGATTCATTTTCTGATAAGAGAATAATAATAATAATTGCTGGAAACCTAAAACCAATTTTTCTATTACAAAAAAAAATTATGGATAGCCAATTGTTTATTAATACCATTAAGAATAATTATAAGCAATATAGTTTCATTTATAAAACTATAGCATTTCTTTTTAGTCTTGTATATATTGTGGCATCCATAGAAGTTTATCTCCCGCATCCTTTAACTGTTATTTTTCATGAATTATTTATAGTAGGTCTACTAGATCCCCGCTTTCTTAGCATACTACAACTGTTATTTTTACTATTAATGGGTGTTTCGCTTGTATATTTTAGAATAGACCAGAATGAGACAAGTATAGCACAAAGATTATTTTTTTGGTATATAGTGCTTTGTTATGCCCTGAACATGATCAATCCGAATAATAATACCCGGAATCCGATTTTAGGAATGCCCCTGTTATCAAATTTTGACGAATATTTGCTTATAATCCTGGTCTTCTTTTATACATTCTGGAGCCCTAAAAGCTTTTTGAACTTTATTTTTTTAATGTTCAAATTTTTAACAATCAGTCTGATCCTGCGTGCTATTTTTCTTTTCTATATGTGGGCTATGGGCAATGGGGCGCAGGGATTTTTTGGGATAAATGCAACAATAACCGAAAGTGATTCACTTTTTATTTACACTTTTTTTCAGCTTATTTTTCTCGGGCTTTATCTATTATTACATAAAAAGAAATTTTTAATCATAAGTATATTTTTCTTTGTATTTATTCTTTTGTCTTACCGGAGAACATACGCATTTATTAGTTTGCTTGGAAGCATAACGATAATACTGTTTTATATTTATATCATTAAGAGATCGTTTTCAATAATCATCTCGCTTATTCTGATGGTTTTATTTATTATACCGCTATCAGGTTATTTACAAAAACTCGATTTGGATACAAATAATAAGTTTGTAAAGAGAATGTTGTCGGCTTTGCCAAACAGCAGATATAACACAAAATCGCTTGAATATTCGGATTCCGGACACTGGGAACAAACCTTTAATACAACAAAATACTTTTTTGAAGATAATATACATTTTTTTGGAACAGGCTATGGAAATACCCGAGAAGGTGTTGTAAGAGGTCAAAGCGTTACAATTCACAATGTATTTATTGCTACCTGGGCCTATGTGGGATTTCACTTATTTTTACTGATTATGTTTCTGTTCTTTTATGTAATTCGTAAATTAATTCGTTACACAATTCAAATTCGTGCTTTACCGCGGGAATTTAATGTAACAAGTGATTTTGGGTTGTTGTTTGTAAAACTATTCATCTTAATAATTTTCTTTTATTATTTTATAGGACTTCTTTTTGTAAGTATTCCCTTCTTTCACAGTTTTAAAATGCAGTTTATGTGGGTTTCTTTTTTTTATCTGATATTTAAAATTGATGAATTTGACTGGAGTAATTATTTTAGAGAGCAATCCAATTAACGAATATATCTTTTATTAAAAAAACTTTTAAAGCAAGCTTACTAATAGCGGTAAGGATTTAAGAATAATTTTCTATTTAATTTTTTTTAAATTAGGTTGAAGATTATTTGTAAATAGATAAAATATTACCGTGTTACAGGTTTAATAATTTGTCCATGAAAAAAGTAAAAATCCTTTTTGTTATTTCATCCTTTGGCATTGGTGGCAAAGAACGACAGTTAATAGAATTGATTAAAGCTTTACCGAAGGATAAATATGAAATCTATTTTTTTACAAAGTCAATTAGTGAATTTAACCTAAGTCAGGTCAGAAATTCGCTAGCTTCATTGTATTTGCTCAAAAAAGACAGACTTTCAGGATTAAAATCACTTAAAGAATTTGCTGAATATATTCAGGAAATAAAACCGGTTGTTATACATTCTTGGACAACTGAAACCAGCGTATATGCTGTTCTTGCAAGATTACTTTACAGGAAAAAGTTTTTATTGATAGAAGGAGGTATTAGAGATGCATGGTTTCCTTACCATTTTTGGTCGAAGGATTATATGATGCGAAGATTCGTAAATTATTTTTCAGATATAATTGTAAGTAATTCCAAGGCAGGAACAAATAATTATCTGGTACCAGAAAAGAAAGCCATGTGTATATATAACGGATATAATTTTAACCGTACTAAAAAACTTGTTTCCAAAAGTGAAATTCAAAAAAGATTCGGTCTCGGGGATTTTTTTGTTGTCGGAATGGTAGCCCGGTTTTTTAATCAAAAAGACTGGCTAAAGTATATTGATATTGCAAACCATATAATCAAATCGAATAAAAAAATAGTTTTTGTCTGCGTTGGTGGCGGGCCTGAACTGGAAAGAGTTCAGGCATATGCCAAAAATTCTGAAAATGTAATTTTTACAAATGAACAGGATGATATTTTATCAATTGTAAATTGTTTTGATATTGGATTACTTATTACGGATAAAAACCATCATGCAGAGGGTATTCCCAATTCGATTATGGAATACATGTCGATGAAAAAGCCAAGCATTGCAAACGATGCCGGCGGTACTCGTGAGATACTTGAAGATAATCAGACTGGTCTTCTTGTATATTCGAATACTGTTGAAGAATTTTCTGAAAAAATTATGTATTTATACAAGCATCCGGAAGTGAGAAAAAGGCTGGGAGAAAATAGCCGCACACAGCTTGAACATAAATTTGATTTATGTACTATGGTAAACCAGTTTCAGGATATTTATAAAAAAGTTAAAAAAAATTAAATGTCAATGGTTTTTACTTTTGATTCTTACTATTTATCATCGAATTATAAAGAAAATAAAGAAAAAATTAATAATATTGACATCATCACCTGAATCTGAAAAACCTGGTGAGTTATAAATTTATACGTTAAAATTAATTTAAATGAATTCAAAAAGGATCATATCAGCTATTTCATCAACTATATTGTCAGCCTTTCTTTTATCTTGTTCAAATACAAATCATAATCAGCCTATGTTAGATTCAACTAAAGTTAACATTGTTTTTCTTCATCACAGTACCGGAGATGCAATATGGAAGGGGTCTGTATCGAAGTATGTTTATAAGTTTTTTAAACGGGGCGATGTCTCTAAATGGTTTAAGAATTATAATAAATCAAATTATACAAATTACCAGATAGAAAGTATCAGTTTTCCGAAAGAGGAGGAATATGGATGGAAAAATTATCCGTTCGATTATTACAATATCTGGGTGAAAAACTCAGGTAATGAATTATATAAGAATGAACCCACGTTGGAGATTTTAACAAAAAAATATAATGTAATCATTTGGAAACATTGTTATCCCGTGGGTAATATTTTACATGACACGGGAGTTCCAGATATAAATTCAGAAGAAAAACGGATTGAAAATTATAAGCTTCAGTACAATGCTTTAAAGGCTAAAATGTTGCAGTTTCCCGATACTAAATTTATAGTCTGGACAGGAGCAGCTTTAACTAAGTCAAGAACCAATGAAAGTGATGCAAGAGCTGTGAAGGATTTTTTTAACTGGGTAAAAAACACCTGGGATGAACCCGGCGACAATATTTTTATTTGGGATTTTTTGGAACTTGAAACAGAGGGGGGATTATATTTAAAAGATGATTATGCAAGCGGCCCTGATGATCCACACCCGGTAAAATCTTTTGCTCATAAAGTAGCACCCTTATTTTGTAACAGAATAATCGAGGTAATACAAAATAGAGGAGATAATTCGTCACTTACGGGTGAATAGAACAAATTATTACTCCTATGATTTCGAGAATTAAAAATATACTAGAACGATTCTTTTTTCAAAAGCTTGGAAGTAACTATAGGATTTGGACCCTAAAGCGGTGGGGTGTAAAGATTGGAAAGGATTGTTATATTGATAATGCTTCGTTTTCAACCGAGCCCTATCTTATTGAAATAGGCGACCATGTGGCCATCTCTTCAAGATGCAGTTTGGTAACGCATGATGGCGGAGTATGGATATTTCTGGATGAATATCCAAAAATGGATTTGTTTGGAAAAATTAAAATAGGAAATAATACGTTTCTGGGTACCGAGGCTGTGATTCTGCCAAATACCACTATTGGGAATAATTGTCTTATCGGTGCAGGCGCAGTTGTGCGTGGGAATATACCTGACAATTCAGTTGTGATTGGGAATCCGGGGAAGGTAATTATGAATGTGAAATCGTTCAAAATATTAGTTAAAAACAACCCTATGAAATTATATACTAAGGGATTATCACCGAGGCAAAAGAAAAAAATTATTCAGGAATTAGATATGAAGATGCAACAAACATAAACTAAGAAAATATTCTCAGATCATACAAGCACATTTCTTCAATCTGAACTCATTACTATCCCTTCTGATTAAATTTTTTTTAGACTTTCTTTAAAAAGTATCATTTACATGTTAACCCAAGTGCCTTCATTTATAATCATTTATTATTATCAAACTAATTTTAATGAATATTAATTCAAAAACGCCCAATTTTTAATCATACATAAAACAACATTCATGTAAAAAATCCGTATATATATCAAAAAAAATTGTGTTTTTGTCAAATTCCAAACTTAGATTCTTAAAAAAGTTCTTTTACATCATAAATATATTTTTACAGGTTTTAGGTTTCAAATCTTCTCAGGAAATTCTCTGATTGAAACCAAAAGTAAAAGGTGTATTACTTTATAAAAAAGCTTCAAAATTGATAGTGAAATAAAATCAGCTTTTATAAATTTAACAAGGAATACAAAGGAAATTAGAATTAATTAATTTACATTAACAGAAATATTAATACCATCTATTCATAGCCCTACAACAAACAAAACTAGAGTATAATTTCAAACCGCTTGGCAAATGAAGAAGATAATGTATCTGATCCCATATTTGTTTTTCGCCCTGGCTAATGCACAGGTGGATACATTTTATGTGGCTGTGAATGGTAGTGATAGTAATCCTGGTAGTATAAGTAAGCCTTTTTCAACGTGGAGAAAAGCAATTAGTATGGCTGGGCCGGGAGATGTTATATTTGTCAGGGAAGGAACATACCATGAATCTTCGAGTAGCAGTAGAGCGCTTACCATAGAAAATAAAAGCGGAAATGAAAATAACAGGATCAAACTTTTCGCTTATCCTGGCGAAAGAGCAGTTCTTGATTGTAGTAATCTTACAAGAAGCAGTGCAGAAGGAATAACTTTTGACAATTGCAATTATTGGCATTTTAAAGGTTTCGAAATAATTAATGTCCCCGCATATAATAATGGCGATTATAGTGTAGGATTTTTTGTGGTAAACAGCGACTATAATATTTTTGAAGGTTTAAAAATCCACAATAATCAGGCTGTTGGTATGAACCTGACCGGAAACGGAAACCTTGTAAAAAATTGTGATTTTTATTTAAATAATGATGTGGTTTCTAATGGTGAATATGCTGACGGGTTGCAGGTTTCTTCAGCCAGAGGAGATTCTAACCGGGTTGTAGGCTGCAGAATGTATTATAATTCTGATGATGGTATAGACAATTGGGATGAAGAAGGAATTGTAGTTTATGATAGTGTTTGGTGCTTTTGGAACGGATATAATGAGCAAGGGGTGGTTAATGGAAATGGTAACGGATTTAAGCTCGGACGCACTCAGCAGGATCCTCTTAACAGGCCTCAACGTTATTTGAGAAATTGTCTGGCAGTTCAGAATAAGGAAAGAGGGATCGACCAGAATGGCGCTGAAGTTTCAATTGTGGTATATAATTCAACAGTTTATGATAATAAGGATCATGGAATTGCAATCGATGATTATTCTAATTTGAAGCATTATTTCTCTAATGTAATTGAGTATAAAAATACCAGAACAAATAGCTTTAGTGGTACTATTATAGAAAACACAAACTCATGGAACGGCTTTTATGTTGATGATTCTGATTTTATAAGTCTTAACAGTAATCAGCTTAGTGCTCCAAGACAAGCTGATGGCACATTACCTGTTATAACATTTTTAGCACTGGCTGAAGGAAGTGATATGGATAACAAGGGTACCGATGTAGGACTTGCCTTTTATGGAGAAAAACCGGACTTAGGAGCTATTCAAAATATTTCGGAAAATGAACTGGAAAATCATTCCCCTGAAATTAGTAATCAACAATTTGAAGTGTTGGTTACCAGTCAAACTCCTTCATTTATTGGAAATGTAAAAGCATCGGAACCGGATTCCTGGCAATCGCTTTTATTTTCAATTGTATCCGGTAACAGTAATAACTTATTTCGTATAGAAAATAATGGCAATTTATCTTTTGTAAATGCGGGTCAGCTGAATATTAGCTCCGAAACTACCTATACTATTGCAGTAAGAGTTACTGATAATGCACCATCCCCATTATCTGCCGAGTCAGAAATCAAAATACATTGTGTTCCTGAAGAAGTAGAAATTAATCATGCCCCTGTAATAGAAAATCAGCAATTTGATATCACTTATGATGGAAGCCTGCAGGCATTTATTGGAGTGATTTCTGCAAGTGATGAGGATTCCCAACAGGAACTCAGGTTTTCAATTATTTCCGGGAATGCGGATAATCTGTTTTTTTTAAACAGCTCTAATGGTGAATTATACTTTGATGATATTAATAAAATTAATATCGGGGCCAATACTACCTATTCTATAGGTATTCGGGTTACAGATAACGGCAGTGGGCCCCTATCCGACGATGCAACTATAACAATTAATCTTATTTATTCTGTAATTTCAGATACGTATTACATCGACCCTACAAATACAAATGATCCGGATGAAAACGGTTCAATAGAACATCCTTTTAACTCATGGCAGGATGTAAAGTGGAATGATGGATACCATTATATGCAAAAAAAGGGAACGGTTGCAAATCTGGATAAGATTATTATTAGTGCAAACGATGTTACATTAGGAGCTTATGGGGCAGGTGAATTACCTTTAATACAAAGTACTTCCAACGATCATATAATGATGGTATACAATAAAAAGAACCTTAATATTGAAGATTTGCATATACGGGCCGAAAATGCAATAAGTAATCTTTATATTCTTGGGCCGCAATGTGAGAATATATCAATTACAGGTTGTATTATAGAAGGTGCTTCTAATGGGGTAAGAATTATTGATGGCAAAAATGTATTTTTAAAAGGGAATAGTTTTTTCAACAATAATATTGCTGTTTACTCAGTATCGGAAACTACGGAAATTTATTATAATTTATTCCGTGATAATGAAACCGGAATAAGTATAAACAGCAACCTGTCAAATGCAAAAGTATTTAATAATGTATTTTATAATAATCATAATGCTGTTAATAATACCTATGCATCTTTCACATTTTATAATAATATTATATACCTGACCGATACTGAAGATAAAGCAGTTGTGCATAATTCAGGAGAACTGGCATCAGATTGCAATATTTATTATCCCGTTCAGGCCGGATTTATGGAGGTATATGGTTCAACCATTAATTCTGTAAAAGATATGCAGGAATTATTTTTTGAAGAAATGAATTCCTTCGATTTAGACCCTTTGTTTACAGATGCTGCAAATAATGATTTTTCTATTGAATCTGAATCACCTGCCATTGATAACGGGAAAGTAGTTAACGTTGAATCAGATTATCATGGAAATTTGGTGCCTTTTGGTAACGGACCGGATATTGGAATATTGGAATCTGCATTTATAGGGAAAAAATTGTCTGGCTACAATTTGCTGAAAAGTAAAGATCTAAGCATATATCCAAATCCGACAAAGGGAATATTCTATATTTCAATTCCTGAAGCTTCAGCAACACTAAATCTGAATATTTTTATATTGGATTTAATGGGACGACAGATTATGAATTCTGCCTGTTCTTTTGCTGGCAGAGAAGCAATACGTTTCGATTTATCAGATTTTAGAAAAGGTATTTACCTGGTAAAAATATTATTTGACCAGCAATTGGTATCGAAAAAGATTATTGTTAACTAAAATTATTCCTGTAAAATATTACCTCAAATAATTTATTATCAGCATAGATGTAGTAAGTGTTGAAAGTACAAGGGTTATTGGAGTTGATATAATATTCCATTTTAAGGAATTCCTTGACTTAACATAAATAATATCATCCGGATTAATATAATAGTTGCTGCTGAATACCAATTCGTCATTGGTCAAATCAATAACCTTTTTCTGAACTTTATCATCAATAGTCCTTAGCAAATACACCTCGCGACGGTTACCATGAGGAGACATATCACTTGCCAGACCGAGAGCTTCAAAAATATTTAATCGATCTTTAGAATATGAAAAATGCCCCGGATTGTTTACTGCTCCTAAAACCGTAACTTTTTTAAAGGCATATTTTATAACTACCGAGGGCTGATTAAAATAATCCTTTAATAAATTCTGAAGTTTTTCCCGTGCACTATCAATAGTATAATCTTTTAAATATATTTTCCCTATTACCGGAAAATTAATGTAACCGGAATCATTTACAGTATAACTGATAAGAGAAATAGACAATTCAGTGGAATATCCGGTTTGTATGTATTGATTCTGAACATTAAAATAATTATAATTCAAATCATCAAAACTGGTAACTTTGATAAATAATTCGTCATTTGCTTTTATTTTAACTGATTCCTTATGTTCCAGGTCATACAGCGTTTTATCGGTTATATCATCCTGCAAATACTCAAGTTTTTTTTGAGGGATACAAGAAAGGAGTAACAGCAATGGTAAAAGAAGCAAACTGGATTTAGAAAAATATTTCATTGGGCCGGATTTATAGGGTTTAATGTTAAATACAAAATTAGGTTTTAATTTAAACAATTATTAATCAAATATATTAATTCTCAAAAATTAAATCTATTTATTAATTGATCTTTCTTGAATAGTAATTGTTATAAATATTTGTTTTGTCAACTTTGTGATTTTAAATAAAAATTTAATTTACTGAACTTAATATATGTATTAAGTTTTAAATAAAATATTACTGATAATAGGTTTTATTCTTAAATAGAATCTATAATTTTTTTTTATATCATGAATAACAATTTATAGGCGAATTGTTTTTATAATTGATCTTGAAAATGCAAATAAATTGCGAATTTGTGCATAAAACCATGTAAAAGGTATTTTATACATTTGAAAATTAGGAATTTTTGTATTCATTTTTAATTAATAGTTTTTATTGAAAATCGCCGGATATATATTTGTTGTTAAAAACAACAGTATCTTAATATCAAGTATCAGTTTTCTGCACCTAATAACTTTTTTGTATAACTCAAAACCCTGAAACACATTGAAAAATGGATTTAAAAATTAAATTAATTACTGATAGTGAAGTACATAATATTATTAAAGACAAATCATTTATTTCTGATTGGTTAAGACTGGCTAAAAAAAATAAGAAACCTACATTTATACAGGAACCTTCGTTTGTTATACCATGGTATACACATTATTCCACAGAATTTCAACCTTTACTGGCTCTTGGTTATAATCATGATTCCAGGTTGGTTGGATTTATACCTCTGGCGTTTTCTTATAAGAAGAATTATTTAACTCATGCCGGAGATCACCAGGGATTGTATCATGGATGGATATGCGAGCCTGATATTGAAGAAACTTTCCTTATAAATACTTTAATCTCATTAAAAAGTAAATATCCTTTAAAAAAATGGGAGTGGAGATGGATGCCTCCAAATTCAGGTATAAAATGGTTGCATTCCCATATGCTGAAAAAAGAAAAAATTTTTGTTAAGATATTTAGAGAAGAGGTTCCTGTGTTTGATCTTACAGATGCGGAAAAAATTAAACAAATTAGAAACAGAAAGGCCATTAAAGGAAGCATTAATCGATATAAAAGACAGGGAAGTTTTTATTTGGAAAGGATTTACGATAAAAATCAGGTAAAAAAATTTTTCAATACACTTGCCAATCAGATTGATTTTCGGCAGGAGGCAGTTCACCAGACTACTCCCTTTTCATCGGATAAGCATAAAATGCATTTTTATATCGACCGGATGAATTTTCCAGAAAACAATCACTTTACAGTATTATGGTCTAACGATATCCCAATAGCAATCCATTTTGGAGCTTGTGATGAGGATTCGGTTTACTTAGGTCTTACATCATATGATCCAACCTTAAGCAAAAATTCTCCTGGTAATATACTTAGGGTGGAATTGCTTCAGATGCTTTCTGCTGAAGGTTTCAAATATTTTGATCTCACACCCGGAAATGATCAGTATAAGGAAAAATTTGGCAATATGCACAGGGAACTGTTTAAACCCATATTTTGCTTCGGACGCCTTCAAAAATTTAAAATTGAAGTAAATTATTTTTCCAGGGCAATTATTAAAAAATGGATCAGTTTTTTTGGTATTCCCAAAGGATTAGTCAAGAATTCCATATATACCCTAAGTGAACTGCTGAAAAAAGATCCGGTCAGGTTATTGTTAACAGCTTTAAAAAATATTCCTGCTCTATTTTTTAATAAACAGAGTTCTTTTATATATAAAATTTCAACGGATGATGAACATTTGAAAAATAGTCAGTCAACTGAAGAAATCAATGTACAAGGCTATTCCGACCTTTTATCTTATGATCAAACCTATCCATGGCCTACACGATCAAAGCTTCTTTCTGAGGCATTAAAACGGTTTACAAATGAAGATATTCTGTATTCGGTGCATAATGGTGAATTACTACTGCAGTTTGCATGGTTAACTAAAGGGGGTAAACCACATGTAATTCAAAATGTTAATATGAAATTTGATCTGTCACCTGAAGGATTCATTTTACATGGTTTTTATACTGGTCCTCATCAAAATAATAAGGAATTATTATCAAATCAAATAAAAAAGATGATTTTGGATTGTATAAATAATGATGTTTCGGAGGTTTTTGTTGAGGTTCCTGGAAAATCTTTTCAGCTTAAAAATGAAATCGAAAAAATTGGCGGCAGCATATTTCAAAAATTTTCGAGAACCAGGATATTAGGGATCAGCGTAAAAAAAGTAAAAAGCTTTGGTAATCTGAGAAAAACCTGAAGGTAAAATTTATGAAAATTCTTTTTGATATTAATCATCCCGCGGATGTTCACCAATATAAGAATATAATCAGTCTGCTTGAAAAGCAGCATGAAATTATTATTGTTGCCCGAACAGATAAAGATTCAATAAAAGACTTATTATTGAAGCTTAATCTGAAATATATTGAACGACCAGGATACAATACCTCAAGGGGAAGGATTTTGGGACTTTTTACAATTAATTACTTCTTTTTTAAAGTAGTAAGTTCTTATAAGCCTGATATTTTAATTGGGAGCAGCGGGGATCTTTATATTGCACAGATCGCAAAACTATTCGGGAAACCCTCAATAATCCTTGATGATACTGAACATACACGCATCCAGAATGTATTAACTTTTCCATTCGCAACTATGGTGGTTACCCCGGAGAGTTATAAAATAAAAATTGGCAAAAAACAGGTAAGATACCCGGGAACAAAAGAATTGGGATATTTAAGCGCAAAATATTTCACCTGCAATCAAAAAGTTGAAAAAAGACTTAAACCAAAGAATGAAAAAATTATTTTGCTAAGGTTAATTTCCTGGGATGCAAATCATGATATTAACAGGCAGAGTTTACTAAACAGTACTGAAATTATCGATGAATTTGAGAAATACGGCAGGGTAATTATTTCATCCGAATACCAATTACCGGATTTTTTATTAAAATACCAGTTAACAGCAGAATTACGTCAGCACTTTCACGATGTATTGTACTATTCTGATCTTGTTATTAGTGAGGGTGCGACTACTGCCGTTGAAGCTGCTATTTTAGGAACACCTTCAATTTATGTTAATGAATTAAAAATGGGATATACAGATGAACTTGTTAGCATGAAACGTATTTTTCAAATTACACAGCAGAAGGAAATTATAAGCAAAGCGAAAGAACTGCTAAAACAAGGAAAAAGTCCGGTAATGGAAATGAAAGTAGATATTAATTTATTTATCATTGAAAAAATTTTTAAACTGGTAAATAAAAATGCTACATCTAATTAATATATTTTATGCCCGATAAAATCGCAACGGAAGTTATAAAAAACAGAATACCCGAGATAGTATTTATTACAGATTTGGATCTTTCCAATCAGGAAGTTGCCGGTATATGGCTATATATCCATTCCCTTTCAAAAAGACTTACAGGATTTAAGAGAATTATTCTGGGGAAGGGCTCTTCATTAAAACCAATTATCAGTGGAGATGAGCATATTATGATCACTCCCCATATGTCTAATATTAAATTTATTAAAGAGCTTTATAAAAAATCATCAGGTCTGGTAATTAATGAAAAAGCCATTTTACATGCTCAAAGAGCAGATTTTATGTATTTTTTCAGGTCGCGGCCAAATCCGAAGTTTATTACATTTCATGGGAACCCGAAAAAAATTTTAAAAACAAAAAGTCTCTTCCGGTATTTTATTTACAGATTTATGGAACAACGCGTTCTTCCCAAAACAGACCGGGTAATCTTTATCGATCGCGAAACCAAACAGGAATATGAACTCACATATCCTCAATTAAAGAATAAATTTGTGTATATTCCCTCGGGTGTAGATACCGAATTATTTATTTCTAATTCTGCTGAAAGGGAGCATTTTTTATATGTTGGACGTCTGGCCCCTGAAAAAAGAATAGATAAAATAATTGAAGCATATAAAAAATATACGGGAAAGGAAAAGCTTTTAATAATTGGCACAGGACCATTATTTACTCAGCTTAAGACACTGGCTGAAAACGATTCCCGTATCATTTTCACCGGTTTTGTTGACCACAACGACCTTCCAAAATATTATCAGAAAGCAAAAGGATTGTTCCTGTTTTCATCATCAGAAGGTCTTCCGCTTACGGTCCTCGAAGCTTTATCCTGTGGTGTTCCGGTTATTGCAACACCGGTTGGGGATTTGAAATATTTAATAAAAAAAGGATATAATGGCATGTTAGTCGATAGTGAGTTATCCTTAGATTTTGAATATAGTATTCACCGGTATAGAGCAGAGGATTGTATAAATTCAACAAAGGAATATGCATGGGAAAATATTGCAAAACGTATTATTCAACAATATAAAGAAGTGTTAAAGGATTAATTGTATAGTTATGTTATACTATATTGAAATTTCATCATAAAGTACACCTAAATCAACATCAGGGAATGATACAAAGAGATTTTACTTTTAAGGCCTATAAAACATTACTGCAGCAGTTAATTCAGTCTGGTTATAGCTTTTATACGCTCGAAGAATATACCAACTCTAAAAGCAAAGCAGAAAAGTGCATTGTAATGAGGCACGATGTAGACAGAACACCTGGAAATGCTTTAATAATGGCAAAAATTGAGCAGGATCTGAATATAAAAACCTCGTATTATTTTCGTATGGTTCCCGAAAGTTATAATGAAATTATTATTAGTAAAATTGTAGCAATGGGGCATGAACTGGGGTATCATTACGAGGATCTCTCTTTGTGCCAGGGAGATTTTTCAAAGGCAATCCTGTCTTTCGAGAAAAATCTGAATAAACTACGATCTTTCTACAATATCAAAACAATATGTATGCACGGAAGCCCAAAATCAAAATATAATAATCTGTTGATCTGGAATACATACGATTATAAAAGTTCTGGAATAATTAATGAACCCTATTACGATATAGATTTTGATAAAGTACTTTATATTTCTGATGCCAGCAGGGCATGGAATAATAATAAATTCAACAGAAGAGACCGGGTAACTACCCGTTTCAATATACCTGTAAAATCAATACAGAACATAATTGAACTTTCCATAGAAAATAATCTTCCTCAGCAGGTAATGATTAATATTCATCCCCATAATTGGGCTTCCGGTATTATGGAGTGGACAAAAATAATATTATTTCAGAGCCTTAAAAATCAAATTAAAAGAGTGCTTGTCTTCTCCGATAAAATGCAAAATAAACCTGAAATTTAAGGGATTATTCTCAAAATATTTTTTACTTTAAAAATATATTATTCCATTGGCAACTTTTTGTTTGAATTTACTGTCTTAGCTTTAGATGAATAATTTTTTAAAATGTATTTACGAATAATCTCTATACTGTTTTATAAGAACTAATACGGATACAAATTATTTGCTTAACAATTACTATTTTTAATTCCGTAGTTTTAGAAAAATAAATTTATAATTCCTTAGTTTATATGATAAAGAAAGTCGCAACATGTATTATTAATTCCAATTATGATAATCCTTTTTTTAACTCAATTTTTTTTAAGCACATTATTTCACCCTGTTCATGTCTCAATAACCAGCGTTGAGATAGATACAGAAAATCAGAGTTTAGAATTTTACACTAAATTATATTATAATGATTTATGGGGACTTATGTTGCATTTTTATAATATTGATCTTGATCAGAATCCCGATTCCACCATCAATGACCAGGAACTTACAGCAGTAAACAAATACATGTATGAAACAATAAAAATAACGGTTAATGGTAAGCAGCTTAAGGAAATAAAATTTGTGAAAAAAGAAAGGGATGAAGAATCCGTATGGTTATATTATAAGGCTTTAATTCCTGAAAAGAAAATAAACCGGTTGGTTATCGAAAACAGGTTGTTTAATGAATTGTATTATGATCAAAAAAACCTGATAATTGTTACTTTTGATGGAGAACAACAAGGCTATACCTGTACATATGAAAATTTCACAATAAATGTTAAGCTTTAAAATCCATGCGTTATGGTGGTATAACATACCGCCGGAATTATTAACTTTGTTTGTATGAAGCGAAAGCTAGTTACAATATTATCTTTTTTCTTTATAGTGATTAATCTCCATGCTACACATAACAGGGCCGGGGAAATTACCTATGAACAGATTTCTGATCTCACATACCGTTTCACAATTACAACCTTTACATACACCCAGAGTGCGGCAAACCGGTATGAATTATTGGTGGAATGGGGAGATAATACATCGTCAATTGCGCCGTTAAAAAGCAGGCAGGAGCTTCCGGATTTTTATTATCATAATATTTATGAGGTGGAACATACATTTCCGGGGCCGGGAACTTTTGAAATACTGGTACAGGATCCAAACAGAAATTATGGAGTGAAAAATATCCCGAATTCTGTAAATACGATCTTTTCTATAAAAACTACCATGATCATCAGTTCGTGGGTGGGATTTAATAATACGCCGGAACTTTTAAATTTCCCTATTGATAAAGCTGCACTTGGGCATGTTTTTATCCATAATCCTTCTGCATATGATCCTGACGGTGACAGCCTTTCATACCGTATTACGATATGTACTGGTGAAAACGGCATACCCATTGAAGGTTATACCTTACCCGAAGCAAGTGATTCCCTGACCATTAACCATGTTACCGGTGATTTGATCTGGAATACTCCTGTGGATACAGGTATTTATAATATTGCCATTGATGTGGAAGAATGGCGCAAAAATATAAAAATTGGAAATATTGTCCGTGATATGCAGGTTGGAGTGTATTACACAGAGAATAATGCGCCTGTAAATCCGCCTTTACAAAGTTATTGTGTTGAAGCAGGTACGTATATTGAATTCGAAGTTACCAGTACCGATGCAGATAATGATCCGGTGATTCATTCCATGACCGGCGGGCCTATGAACTTTAGCGGAGATTCTGCTATTTTTGATACAGATTCTATGGGTTTTGGTTTTGTAACATCTACCTTTAGCTGGCAGACCACCTGTGATCATGTTAGAAAACAGCCGTACCAATTTGTTCTGAAATCGGAAGATGATAATAACGATATCGATTTAGTTGATCTTTCCAATTTTTCGATAACTGTGCTTGGAAAAGCACCTGAAAATCTGGGAGTAATTCCTGGAAGCGATGAAATAATCCTTTCCTGGGATGTGAGTCTTTGTGCAAAAGCTACAGGTTATAGAATTTACAGGAAGGAAGGCAGTTCTGGATTTATACCCGACAGTTGCGAGAACGGAGTACCCGAATATACCGGGTATAAATTAATAGATGTGGTTTCCGGGTTGAATAATACCGAATATCATGATAATAATAAGGGAGAAGGATTGGTTCAGGGAATCGAATATTGTTATATGATAACCGCATATTTTGCCGACGGGGCTGAAAGTTTTGCATCTAAAGAAGCATGTACTACACTTATTCCGGGAACTCCGGCACTACTTAATGTTAGTGTAGTGGAAATTGATGATACCGAAGGCGAGATTTTTCTTTCCTGGGCCAAACCGTTGGGTGTGGATACCCTGGCGCCTATAGGTCCATACGAATATCAGGTACTGCGTAAACAAAACCTGGAGGATAATTTTGAGATTATTGCATCTATTAATACCCCCGATTTAAACGATACCATTTATTCTGATACCCTTTTAAATACTATACAGTACCCATATTATTATTCAGTAATTCTATTTAATAATACTCCGGGAGACCGGTTTCAAATCGGCACCAGTGAAATTGCTTCTTCACTATATCTTGATATCGGATCATCAGATAATAAACTGTTGCTTAATTTTAGAAAAAAAGTACCCTGGCTGAATACGGAATATGTGGTATACAGGTTAAATCCGAATACTGCTGTTTTTGATTCCATTGGAATTACTTCAGAAAGCAGTTACTTGGACGAAAATCTTACAAACGGTGTGTTGCACACTTATCAGGTTAAAAGTATGGGATGGAGGCCTTTAAACGAAATGGATTATTATAATGAAAATTATTCCCATATCCAATCTGCAATACCCATTGATACTGTTCCTCCTTGTCCGCCGGAATTAACGGTTCAATCATTTTGCGACAGCATGATGAATGTGCTGACATGGACCAATCCGAATAATTACTGTACTGACGATGTAGTAAGGTACAATATTTATTATACACCAGTTTATCCGGCAAATCTTATTTTGCTTGACAGCATTGTGTCCCCGGAGGCACCCCTTGATACTACCTATGTGCATTATCCCGATGAGACTTTAGCGGCCTGCTATTATGTTACGGCAGTGGATTCATTTGCAAACGAAAGCGCCCCCTCTATTCTTCAGTGTGTGGATATTTGTGTTTTTTACGAATTGCCTAATGTATTTTCCCCCAACGGAGATGCAAAAAACGATATTTATTATTCGAAAAACCTAAATGATTACGTAAAAACTGTTGACATGAAAATTTATAACCGGTGGGGACAGCTTGTTTATCAGACTGCCGATCCGGATATTAACTGGAATGGGCGTCAACAGCAAAATAATAAGTTGGTTCCTTCAGGGGTATATTATTATATCTGCGATGTTTACGAGCCCAGAATAACCGGTCTTGTTGTAAGGAACCTTGTTGGATTTATTCATGTGTATTCAGAAGAAGGAGGAGCAGCAAATGAATAAACTCGGTTTTATCAGCTTCCTGGTGATTTTTATTTGCCATATAAATCTTTTTGCACAACCGGCCTCACCCGATTATTTTAAAGGAGTTGCCGAATTGAATAAGAAAAATTATAATGCATCAGTAAATAGTTTTAACCGTTCAATTCAATCCGATAATATTCCTGATGCTTATCTTTACAGGGGGATGGCATACTATTATCTTGAAAATTATACAAAAGCTTTAGAAGATTTTAAAAATCCCAAAATTGACCGGTTAAGCGAAAAGGAATTATGGATGGCAAAGATCTATGCACGTCTCGGCGATGCCGAAACATCGGTTTTATACCTGAAGAAATACCTGAATGAAAAAAACAGGGTAGATAACAAATCCATAATAAGCGATCCGGCTTTTGATAATATTCAAAGTTCAGGCGTTTGGTATCAATTTTGGCAACAGGATGAATTATCCGGAGATGAACAATTTCTTGACGATGTATCTTTTTATTTTTCGCGTAATGACTATAATAAAGCGCTGAATATCCTCGATGAAGCGCTTATTGAATTTCCCGAACGGACAGAGTTTTATTATCTCCGGGGGCAGGCTTACAGTTTTCTGAAAGAAAATAGTCAGGCCATATACAATTTTAACAAAGCTATTGAATCCAATTTTACAAATCCCGAATATTTTAAATCACGTGCCGAAGCCTTTTTTGCAAAAGAAGATTATGTTTCGGCTGGTAAGGATTATAATCAGGCTATTCGGCTAAAACCTGAAGTTTTCGAATGGTACCTGGATCGTGCGGTTGTAAATATGAAACTTAAAAATTTTAGCGCTTCACAAAAAGATGTTCAGTTCTATCTTGGTTATTTTCCTGATGATATAACTGCCAATAAGCTGGCTGCAGATATAAACAAAGCCCGAGGCGCATTTTCAGAATCCCTGCGGTATTATAATGCATTACTTGCCAAAGATCAGTCTAATCCTGAATATTTCAAAAGCAGGGGAGCCATTTACCTGGAAACAAAAACTTACAGGCAGGCAGTAAATGATTTTTCCATGGCGCTTGATCTGGATCCCGGTGACGGGGAAACATACTTCTATAAAGGATTAGCCCGGCTCTATCTGAATGAAACCGAAGGAGCCTGTTCAGACTGGCAAAAAGCTCAACGTTTGGGTAATCTCGAAGTAATTGAATACCAGTTAAAATATTGCAGGTAAGAAAAGATTTTGTTTGTATTCTCAGATTGACTATCCTGATCGAATTTAAAGATTAAGATTTTATTATCCTTTCAATTTTTTGAGACTGCATTAAGAAGTCGGCCAGCACGATAGCCGTTGCTGCTTCAACTACAACCGGAACGCGAAGTGCAATACAGGTATCATGGCGCCCTTCAATTTCCAGGTCTTCCATTGTATTGGTAGTAATATTTATGGTGCGTTGTTTCTGATGCGTACTGGATGTAGGTTTTACAGGTACCCGGAATACCAGCTCATTACCATTTGAAATGCCGCCATTAATACCTCCTGCATGGTTGGTTTCTGTTTTTCCGTCGGCAGAAATAATATTATCATTATGTTCACTGCCTTTCATTTTAGCTGCCTGGAATCCGGAACCAAATTCAATGCCTTTAATCGCCGGAATGGAAAATATCATATGACTCAATACGGCTTCGACGGAATCGAAAAAGGGTTCACCCAATCCAACTGGCAGATTTGTTGCTTTGCATTCAATTATACCCCCTATGGAATCCTGTTCTTCCATAGCCTTATTAATGGCCTCTTCGATATTGGCAGACCCGCCAACTTCAAGAATATTCGCCTTTACTACGGCCGGACCAATTAATTTTTTTGCGATAACCCCGGCTGCAACAAGACCAAGGGTTAACCTGCCCGAAAAATGACCTCCACCACGATAATCTTCAAATCCTCCATATTTTTTCATAGCCACAAAATCGGCATGTCCCGGTCGTGGGGTTTCTCGAAGTTTGGTATAATCTCGGGAGCGCACATTTGTATTTTCAAACAATATGGTCAGGGGAGCTCCTGTGGTCAGATCATTAAAAACCCCGCTGACTATTTTTGGAATGTCGGCTTCTTTTCTAGGCGTAGTACCTTTTGCCCCGCTGCGGCGCCGATTAAAATCTTCAATAAAATCTTCGAATTTTAGAGGTAATCCTGCAGGGCACCCGTCAATAACTACTCCAAGGGTTATTCCATGGGATTCCCCGAAAATACTTATTCTGAATATTTTTCCAAAACTGTTCATGTTTCTAGATGGATTCCAGGGATTTAATTAATTCTTTTAATTTGGAATAAGGAATTTGTCCGGGAGCGGTTTCCTTACCTGAATCAGGGGAAGCAAAGGTAAATTCAGCGCCAAGCAGTGGAGCAAGAATCCGGGTAATCTTTCCCCTTTCACCCATGCCAATGGCAACAATTCTGTCTGATCTGTTATAAAGAGATAATATTCTTAAAATATCAGCTTTTCCATTTATGGTAGTAGCAATTTTTGCAATATCGGCCCCATCTTCATAGCAGCGTCCTACAATATCATTCATTTCAGGAAGACTCAGGGTTTCATCAAAATTATGGTAAGAAATAATAATCTCACAGTTTTGTTTTTTTGCAACAGCAATTAATTCTTCCCGGAAGGTATCATTGGATTCATATTCTATATCCAGATACTTTGCCCCTGATTTAATTGCCGTTTTTAATTTTTTCAAACGCTCGCGGTCACTCTCTTTTCCCGGACGGTAAGTAGCTATGAGCCGGGGATGAGAACCAAAAACCTTTTTTATCTGGTCAGTTGAATATTCGGTCAGGTCTAGCCTGATTTCTGCCATTTCAACATTCTTGAGAAGAGAAAGACAATTATTCAAATTGGTGTCGGAGATACTAATACAAATCATCGATCAGTTTTTCTAATTTGGAATAGGGTATAGGTTCAACAAATGCATTTCCTAAACGGTTCAAAAGTACAAAATGAATTGAACTTCCTTCTCTTTTTTTATCTTGTTTTATTGCATTAAAAATCGGTTTTCCTTTAAAGTCCATTTTAACAGGCAACTTTAAGGCTTCCAGCAATTTTATAATCCGGGTACTATCATTATTGTTTATAAGGCCAAGAGATGCAGAAATTTTTGAGGCATAGGTCATACCGATACTTACTGCTTCCCCATGCAAAACATCAGACAATTTTTCTATAGCATGCCCAATAGTATGTCCAAAATTTAATATCCGCCGTTCGCCCTTTTCTCTCTCATCTGCTTCTACAACTTTAGCTTTGATAAGCACTGATTCGTAAACGAGCGTATTGATTGTTTCAGGATGTGCCTTATTAATTTCAGTCACGTGATTTTCAATAAATTCAAACAGGTTCAGGTTACGAATAACCGCGGCTTTTACAATTTCAGCCAAACCTGTTTTAAATTCACGTTCACTAAGGGTACTGAGCATGGTTTCATCGCAAATAACAAATTGGGGTTGCTTAAATACACCCACCATATTTTTAAACCGTTCGAAATTAACTCCGTTTTTACCACCCACACTGGCATCAACCTGCGATAAAAGTGTAGTAGAAACAAATCCAAAATTTAGTCCCCTCATAAAAACAGATGCGGCGAAACCAGCCACATCACAAACAATTCCTCCCCCGATAGCCACTACAAAAGACGACCTGTCTATTTCAAGATCAATAAAGCGGCTAAAGATATGCTCAAGAGTTTTTAATGTTTTGTGTTGCTCCCCCAAACCGATTATTATTACAGGGATGCCTTTTGGGAAATTATTATAATAAAGTTTATGAACATTTTCATCGGTAATGATCACTACTTTGGTATTGGGCAGATACTTTTCGAGATTTTGCAGCCGCTCACCGATAAGTATCTTCGAAACGATGTGATCTGTTTTTACTTCTATTGTTTTCATAAACTCATTTCAGGTTGTACTATTTTTACGCGTTCATTACTTTGGTCTGGTGGTTTATAGATTCCTGGTGAATTGCCCTGAAAAGCTTGGTAATAAACTCTTCGCTTAAATTCTTTTTTTCGGCATCTTCAATACGTTTTCTAAGCATCTCGTCCCACCTGCTCGATTGTAATATAGTAATATTATTATTTTTTTTGTATTCCCCGATTTTTCTGGATATGGCCATTCTGCATTCGAGAATCCCTAAAAGTTTATCGTCATACGTATCTATTTCATGGCGCAGTTCCTCAAGAGTGGTAAGCAGTAATGTATTTTCCACATTCGATTTTCGCATAATAAGATGATCCAGCAGATCTTTTAATGTTGCAGGAGTTATTTGCTGCGAAGCATCACTTAGCGCTTTATCCGGGTTAATGTGAGTTTCAACGATCAGTCCGTCGAAATTCAGGTCCATAGCTTTCTGAGATATATCGAGCAATAAATCGCGACTACCGCAAATGTGACTGGGATCCGTAATCATCATTAATTCGGGAATTCTCCGTTTAAGTTCAATCGGAATTTGCCATTGGGGAACATTACGATATATGGTTTTTCCATATGAAGAAAATCCACGGTGAATTGCCGCCAGTTTTTTAATACCTGCATTGTTTAGTCTCTCAAAAGCGCCTATCCAAAGTTCCACATCCGGATTAACAGGATTTTTAATCAACACAGGGATATCCACACCGTTAAGTGCATCAGCAATTTCCTGAACTGCAAAAGGATTTGCAGTAGTGCGCGCACCAATCCACAGAATATCAACGCCATATTTTAAGGATTCAAAAACATGGTTTACATTGGCAACTTCTGTAGCGGTAAGCATTCCGAATTCTTCTTTTACCCGTTTCAGCCAGGGTAAACCTTTTTTACCCACTCCCTCAAAAGCATTCGGGCGTGTACGGGGCTTCCAGATACCCGCTCTGAATATCTTTATTCCCATATCGTTAAGTTGCGAAGCAGTTTTCAAAACCTGCTCTTCTGTCTCTGCACTGCAGGGACCTGCCATGACTAATGGCCTCTCATGGCCAACGCCATTAAGCATAAATGGTTCCAGATCTAAATTTATTCCCATGACTTTTATTCAATTACAGTTTTTCCTTTTTTATATTCTCCTAAAATTTGTAAACCTGATGTGAAAGGTTTTATCGCTTCTATTGATTGTCTGTATAACACCATATCGCTTATTTCCACATCAACATAAAACTGGTATTCCCAGTCTCTGCCAATAATTGGCATGGATTGCACCTTTGCAAGGTTAATCTCATAATAAGATAAAATGGACAATACTTTCGATAAACCTCCGATTTTGTGCGAAAGGGCAAAGGTCAGCGATGCTTTATTTATTTCACTATTCAGGTGATTTCCGTTTTTGGCTTCCAGAATAAGAAACCGGGTATAATTCATTTTATTTGTTTCAATGCCTGCAGCCAGGATTTCGAGATTATATTTATTGGCTGCCAGCTTACTTGAAATAGCGCCAATACCCATTAACTTTTCATTGGCTATTTTTTTTGCACTTAAGGCGGTATCTTCACTATCTATTAGCGTAATATGCGGATATTCCTCAAAAAACTTCTGGCACTGCAAAATGGCCATAGGGTGTGAATATACTTCCCTGAGTTCTTTTATATTCTGCCCCGGTAAGGCTACCAGGTTTTGTTTGATCCTGAGATATATTTCACCGATAATGTTCAGGTTCGATTCCTGCAGCAATGTATAGTTTGGCAGAATACTCCCGGCGAGTGAATTCTCAATGGCTGTAATGCCAAAATCTACCTGGTTTTTTTTAAGTGCATGGAACAAGTCCTTGAACGTGTTTCTGGGGACTATTTCAATATCCTGGTTTTCGAAATAGTTAATGGCAGCTATTTCATGAAATGCTCCAAATCCACCCTGGATAGCAATACGTTTTATGGTTTGGTTAGTATCCATGCAAGTATTCTAATTATAATTTATTATTAAATACATAAAATTCAGCAATAAAAAAAAGGCCCCAAACTTTGGGACCTTTTTGGTATATTATATCTAATATATACAACAGCGTCCCTTCAGGTAATCCTAAAGTAAAAAAAGAAAAAATAAAAGGCGCTGTCTGAATATATTTTCATTTCCTGTTTATTTACATGCAAAATTAATAAAGATAATTGTATTATCAAATACCTGTTTTAAAAATGATATTGTAATTCAGATTATTTTGAATCTGATAATTCATCAAGCAAAAGCCATTGATCGGTTTTTTTATCAATTAAGTCTATTACAGCTCCTATTCGCTGCGATTTTTCAAGCAAATCATCACCAGAAAGCGTTCCTGAATTGAGCTTATCTTCAAGTTCCTGTTTTTCAAGTTCCAATTGTTCAATTTCTATACTTAACTGGTCATATTCTCTTTTCTCTTTAAAACCGAATTTTTTTTGTGTTGGTTTACTCTTTGATGATGGTGTTTTTAATTCGGATTTTTTCAATTCAGTTTGTTGATTTACGGCAGGAGTCTTTTGGCTGCTTCTGAGGGCAGAATAATTTCCCGGAAAATCTTTTATTGATCCATTATTCTTAAACATAAAAATATGGTCTACTATACGGTCCATAAAATAGCGATCGTGCGAAACCACAAGCAGGCAACCGGGAAATTCAACAAGATAATCTTCCAGAATATTTAAGGTCATAATGTCGAGATCATTGGTTGGTTCATCAAGGATTAGAAAATTAGGATTTTTCATAAGTACAGTACACAAATATAACCTGCGTTTTTCACCCCCGCTTAATGTATAAATAAAATTATATTGTACATCATAGGGAAACAGGAAAGAATTTAAAAACTGGGATGCAGATATTGTACTTCCGTCGGCCATTTTTATGGTTTCTGCAATTTCGCGCACAGCATCAATCACCCGTTGGTTTTCATCAAACTGAATACCTTCCTGCCTGTAGTATCCGATATCGATGGTATCGCCCTGAACAACAGAACCGCTATCTGGAGATATTGAAAATGACAGCAGATTAAGCAGGGTAGATTTACCACAACCATTTTTACCGATAACACCAATCTTTTCACCCCTTGCAAATGAATATGAAAAATTATTAACGCAGGTATTATTTTGATAGGAGTGGGTTAGATTTTTAATTTCAAGGATTTTTTTCCCCATCCGCTTTGAGCCCACATTTATCTCAATGTCTTTTGTTCCTGTTTTTTGCCGGGCCTGCTCCTGAAGATCATAAAAAGCGTTTATTCTGTATTTTGCTTTTGTTGCCCGGGCCTGCGGTTGCCGCCTCATCCAGTCGAGCTCCTTACGCATAATATTTCGGGCTTTTTCTACCTGAGATTCTTCGTTGGCCAGGCGATGTTCCCGTTTTTCCAGAAATCGTGTATAATTTCCGGAATAGGAATACAGGGAAAAATTATCCATTTCAAGTATTTCATTACAAATATTATCCAGAAAGTACCTGTCATGGGTAACCATCAGCACTGTAGCGCGTGATTTTGCAATATATTCCTCCAGCCATTCAATCATATCCAGATCAAGATGGTTGGTAGGTTCATCAAGGATCAGAAATTCGGGGTTCATAATTAGAACCTTTGCCAGGGCTACGCGTTTTTTCTGGCCTCCGGATAATTCTGAAATTTTCTGATAGAAATTCGTAATATTAAGCTTGCTCAGTATTTGTTTCACCTTATATTCATAATCCCAGGCTTGCAGGTTATCCATTCTTGTAATAATATCCTGATGATCTTGTTCTCCTTCACCCGCCATTATTTCTTCATACTCACGGATAGTACTTAAAATAATACTGTCCGTATCGAAAATTTCCTGAATGATCGTGTTATTTTCATTAAAATCGGGATCCTGCGTAAGGTAACCTGTCTGTAAATCTTTTTTATATTTTATCTCTCCGCTATCAGATGTGTCTTTTCCTGCAATAATATTTAACAGAGAGGTTTTTCCGGCTCCATTTTTAGCTACCAGGGCAATCCGCTGATTTTCATTAATAACAAATGAAATATTCTCAAACAATATCTTATCGCCATATAATTTTGACAGGTTCTGCACCTGAAGAAAAAAACCCATAGATTTAATAAATTAGATTGTGCAAAAATAATGGAATTGATTCAGAAGAAATCATCTATTTTTAACTTTATACTTTTTTGAGCTTCCACATTTCAGTTATGACTAAAAAAGAGCGATTTGCAAAAATTCTGGAATATTTTCAAACTCATCAGCCGGTGGCTGAAACGGAACTGAAATACAATTCTCCATATGAATTGATTGTTGCCGTTATTCTTTCGGCGCAATGTACGGATAAAAGGGTGAATATGATCACCCCCGAATTATTCAGACAATTTCCAACAGCCGAACATATGGCAACTGCTTCACCCGAAGAGGTGTTTCAAATTATTAAAAGCTGTTCGTATCCTAATAATAAAGCCAAACATATTGTTGGAATGGCACAAACCTTAATAGAACAATTTAAAGGTGTTGTGCCTTCAGAAGTTGATCAGTTACAAACGCTTCCGGGTGTAGGCAGAAAAACTGCAAATGTTATCGCATCGGTAGTATTCAACAAACCGGCGTTGGCTGTGGATACTCATGTTTTCAGGGTATCTGCCCGGCTTGGTCTTACAACAAATGCCAAGAATCCTTTACAGGCAGAACAGCAGCTTTTAAAATATATCCCTGAGAATTTAGTTCCAATTGCACACCATTGGTTAATTCTGCATGGCAGATATATATGTATTGCCAGAAAGCCAAAATGTGCCGAATGTGGTATTGTTCACCTGTGTAAATACGAGAAAAAATTCTTTTAAGACCAAAATCAATAAAACAGAATATAAACTGTAACACATTTATTAAGTTATTTTAAAACAGTGATGTCACTGGCTATAAATGCTATAGATGAGATTGGGAACTTTGTAAAAGTGTGATATTGTGTGCCCGGACCCACAGAAACAAAAATATTAAGATTTAATGTGAATCATTTTTTAATTAGAAACGTATAGAATACATTTGTAGGACATAGCTAAATACGCTGTGGTTGCTATATTTACAAATTTTGAAAATAAAAAAAAAGTGTTAATTTTACTAGATATTAGATCATTAGTAGAATAGATCCTAATCTAAAAATCGAAATACCTATGTTCTCAAAAAACGTCAGTACTAAACTTGCTAAAATCTTTCTGGTTATATTTTTAGCTACAACTGTTATCGGATGTACATCTAACCGCGCAAAAAAGGATACAAAAAATGTAGAATTGGAAGATTTTATTTCCGATGATGATATTTTTGATGATATTGATAAAGCGAAAAAGATATTTTATTCATTACCCTCTCCGCTTGAAACAGCAATGCTTATTAAATCAGCAGGCGCTGATTATGATCATGAGCTGTTGAATTCTATTGATAACTCATCGAAATATACCACAAACAGGAGCCTTGCCCTGAATCTTGGAATTTACACAACTGATTTAAGTTTTGCCAGTTTGTTTGATCAAACCCAAACTTCTATAAATTACATGAATGCTGCAAGGGAAATGGCAGTAGGACTGGATATAACAGATGCTATTGATGACCAGACCATTAAAAAACTGGAAAACAATCTGAATAACCGGGATGTGGTTATGGATATTATTTCAGAAACCTTCCTCAATTCAAGTTCTTATCTTAAGGAGAATGACAGGCAATCTGTAGCAGCAATAGTTTTAGTAGGTGGGTGGATTGAAGGTTTATATATTGCTACAAAGTTAGTTGGCAACGCCTCTTTAACTAATAATAAACTTGTTGACCGGATTCTCGAGCAGAAATTATCATTTAATATCGTGCTTCGGATGCTGGAAGATAACCGTAAAAACGAAGATGGTTCAGACAATGTGGATATTGTGAATTTAATGATGCAATTAAAAGATTTAAATACTGCTTTTGACAATGTAAAGGTTGAATCTACACAGATTGAAGTGGAACCTGATACCATTAGAAAAGTTACTGCTTTAAAATCACAGACAAAAATTTCTATTACGCCACAGGCGTTTAAAGAGCTTCAATCAACAGTTGATAAATTAAGAACAGACTTTATTCAATAATATCTGAATATTATGAAAAATTTCTTACGTGCAATTTTAGTAGTCAGCATTTTCCTTTCAATAAATCAGATTAGCGGGCATGCACAATGCAAAGGATTTGCAAAAAAAATCTGTAAACTGGAATTAATTCCATATATACATGACGGAAATTATCATGCAGCAATTCTTACAGAAGGAGAGGAAGCAGAGTTATATAAAACCTTTTTTTCAGGTCAGGAATACAGAATTTCCATTTGTGGTTCGGATGCTTTACCTGAAATTGAATTTCAGATAATAGATGCATATAAAAATGTATTGTATGATAATAAAGAAAATAATTTTGCCCGTACCTGGGACTTTACGCTCGAATCGAGTCAACAATTAAAAATTGCATTAAAAGTACCTGTAGGAAATTCGGAATCCGAATATCCGGCCAGTGGATGTGTGGCTATAATGTTTGGATTTAAGGAATAAGAGAATTCAGAAATTACATACTATTACAAACCGCTTCACTATTTTTTGAAGCGGTTTTTTAATTTCCTGAAAATTAATTTTTTATGTTTAGTTTTTCCTTTAAATATTCCCCGGTATAAGAACCTTTACAATTTACAATATTTTCAGGAATGCCTTCATATACCAGATAACCACCCTGTTCACCCCCTTCTGGTCCGAGATCAATGAGCCAGTCTGCTGATTTTATAATTTCCAGATTGTGTTCAATAATTACAATAGAATGTCCTTTTTTTACAAGTGCATTAAATGCATCCAGTAGCTTGTTGATATCATGAAAGTGCAGGCCCGTTGTAGGTTCATCGAAAATAAAAAGGGTAGGAGAATTGGTTTTTTCCACTCCAAGAAATGAGGCCAGTTTTACACGCTGGCTTTCACCCCCGCTCAGCGTACTTGAAGATTGTCCCAGTTTAATATATCCCAGGCCAACATCCTGAAGTGTTTTAAGTTTTCCTGCAATTTTTTTCTCAATTGTACCCTTCTGGCTTCCAAAAAAAACTATGGCTTCATCTACAGTAAGTTCAAGCACATCATGAATACTTTTCCCCTGATACTGAACCTCAAGTACATCATCTTTAAACCGTTTTCCCTGGCAACTTTCACATAATAAATATACATCGGCCATAAATTGCATTTCAACTTTTATCATCCCTTCGCCCTGGCATTCCTCACATCTTCCGCCATCGATATTAAAGGAAAAATGGGAGGGTTTAAAATTATTATATTTTGAGAGCTGCTGTTGTGAAAATAATTTTCTGATCTCATCATAAGCCTTGATATAGGTTACCGGGTTTGAACGGGATGATTTCCCGATAGGATTTTGATCTACAAATTCTACATTTTGCAGCAAATGTATATCGCCGGAAATATTAGAATAATGTCCCGGTTTATCACCATACCCGTTAAATATTTTATTCAGTGCAGGAAACAGGATGTTTCGTACCAATGAAGATTTCCCAGATCCGCTAACTCCGGAAACCACTGTAATTAAATTAAGCGGAATCTTTACGCTGATATTTTTAAGGTTGTTTTCAACGGCTCCCTTAATTTCAATATAATTATTCCATTTTCTTCGTATCGCAGGTATACGTATTGATTTATTGCCGGTGAGGTATTGTGCAGTTAATCCCGTATTTGTTTTTAATAAATCCTTAAATGTTCCTAAAAAAATCAGTTCACCACCAAGACGGCCGGCCTCCGGTCCGATATCAATAATGGTATCGGCGGCTTTAATAACCTCCTCTTCGTGTTCAACTACCATCACTGTATTTCCAAGATGCTGCAATTGTTTTAACACCTGAATTAACCTGTTTGTATCTCGCGGATGCAGACCAATACTTGGTTCATCAAGAATATATAAAGAACCTACCAGGCTGCTGCCTAAAGTAGTGGCCAGGTTTATGCGTTGCGATTCACCTCCGGATAGGGTTGAAGAAAGGCGGTTTAAAGTTAAATAATCAAGACCTACATTACACAGAAAATCAAGTCGGTTATTTATTTCTACCAACAACCTGCCGGCAACTTGTTTTTCGTGCTTTGTAAGCTTAAGGGTATTAAAAAATTCTTTAAGCCGGCTCACGGGCATCAATACAAGTTCATTTACAGGTACCTGATTTATTTTTACATATGAGGCTTCTTTTTTCAGCCTTGTTCCCCGGCACTCATAACAGGTGGTTTTTCCACGGTAACGCGCCAGCATTACCCGGTATTGAATTTTATACTTTTTCGATTCCAGGTAATCAAAAAACTTGTTCAGGCCTTTAAAATGTCTGTTCCCGGTCCATAATAAATGTTTTTGCGATTCCGTAAGTTCATAATAAGGTTTATGAACAGGAAAATCGTATAAGGAAGCACTTAGAATCAACTGTTCTTTCCATTTTTGCATCTTTTCGCCTTTCCAGCATAAAATAGCATCCTGGTAAACAGAAAGGCTCTTATCCGGGATCACCAGGTCTTCATCTATACCTATAATTTTTCCATACCCTTCGCAGAGCGGACATGCGCCCACAGGATTATTAAAACTAAACATGTGCACGGAGGGTTCTTCAAATGCTATATTATCGAGTTCAAATCTGTTGGAAAAACTTTTTACATGTTGTTTATTATCTTCCAGAATTTTTACCAGACATTCCCCTTCTCCCAGCTTAAATGCTGTTTGTGCAGAATCGGCATACCGGCTTTGAGAGTCTTCGTCGGCGCTCACCGTAATCCTGTCTACTACTATATTTATGGATTTATTATTATATAATTCAGGATTGCTTAACAGGTCGTCGATCTTTACTATTTCCTCATTTATTTCAACACGTAATATACCCTGATAATATAAGTCCTGAAGATGCTGAGAGGTATCAAGATTTTTAATTTTTTTCAGCGGACTTAAAATCAGCCCTTTATTTCCTTCAGTAAAGGATAATATATAATCCACAACATCCGATACGGTATCTTCTTTCACCAGTTTTCCGGATACAGGAGAATAGGTTTTACCAATTCTGGCATACAACAATTTTAAATAATCATATATTTCAGTTGAGGTGCCTACCGTAGACCTTGGATTGCGGGTATTTACCTTCTGTTCGATGGCTATAGCAGGGGGAATCCCTTTAATAAAATCCACTTCAGGTTTATTCATTCTGCCAAGAAACTGGCGCGCATAAGAAGACAGGCTTTCCACATACCTTCGTTGTCCTTCGGCATAAATGGTATCAAATGCCAGTGAAGACTTGCCTGATCCGGATAATCCGGTAATCACAACAAGCTCATTTCTGCGTATATTAAGGGTAATATTCTTTAAATTATGTACTCTGGCTCCCTGAATTTGAATAAATTTCTCAGCAGTATTTTGGTCTTTCAGCATTATAAAAATTATGTATTTACCGGCTTTTCAAAATATTTTTACAAAATTAATCTGCAAAGGTATTTGAATAATTAAAAAAAATTGCTTACTTGCGGATATAAATTACTAACCAAAACAACAGGAGGACTGTTTATCGAGTAAAACTCTACCCTTTTATATTTTAATTTAAAAAAGGAGGTAGTTGTGAAGCAGCATAATCTATCCGATTATGAACTCGTTCAACGGTTCATTTATGGTAACAAAGAAAGCATTGAACTTCTTGTTAATCGGCATCGAAAAAAAATCTACACGTATATTTTTCTCATTGTAAAAGACCAGCATCTTGCTGAAGATATTTTCCAGGATACCTTTATCAAGGTGATTAAATCATTACTGGACGGAAAATACAGAGACAATGGAAAATTTTTATCGTGGGTTTTGCGCATAGCCCATAATCTGATTATTGATCATTTCAGGAAAGAAAAACAGTTAAACACATATTCAAATGATGATTATGAGTCGGATTTGTTTAATTCAAGAAAATTTTCAGATAAAAATATTGAAGATGAGATAATTTATGATCAGATTACAAATGATGTAAAAAATTTGATTCATGAGTTACCTGAAGATCAGAAGGAAGTGGTGATATTAAGACATTATTGCGGCTTAAGTTTTAAAGAAATTTCCGAGCAAACCAATGTAAGTATCAATACAGCGCTTGGACGGATGAGATATGCCCTGATTAATCTGAGAAAACTTGTTAAAGAAAAAAATTTAAGCCTTACTGTTGTCTAAAGTGATTGGGAGAAATCAGCTTAAAAATTATTTTATTTCCGGGCAATAATTTTTAAAGGCACACGTTTTTTGTTCGTAATTGCAATTGTATTTCAAAATTTATAATGAATTGCTTATGAATAAAAACTTTACTATTTTTTACAAAATTAATTCCCTTATATCAAAAAACAACCTGGAGCTTATTAACTTAGATTCACTTTTGGATAGCCATAATGAAGATTTTTCGGATGTGTACGAATATCTTAATAGTTTTGAAGTGGATGTAAGCGATAGTGTGGTTGAAAGAATACTTGATTATGCAAAGAGTATTTAATAACGGAATAGATTTATTGGCTAATTAGTATAAAAAAACCGGCAAATAAGCCGGTTTTTCTTTTAGATATTTTTATCCAAGTCTGTCTAACACTTCCATAGTTTCTTTAACAGCTTTTGCCGATTCATGCAATTTTTCAAGTTCCTGATCATCCAGATCGAGTTCAATGATTTTTTCAATGCCATGTTTTCCCAGCACAACCGGTACGCCGATAAATACATCATCTAATCCATATTCGCCCTCAAGTTTTACACAACAAGGCAATATTCGTTTTTGATTTCTTGTTATGGCTTCTGCCATACGTGCAGCTGCAGCCCCCGGGGCATACCATGCTGATGTGCCCATTAATTTTACCAGTTCGCCGCCTCCGAACTTTGTGCGTTCAACAATGGCATCAAGTTTATTTTTAGACATTAGCTCTTCAACAGGAATTCCAGACACCGTGGTGTATCTTGGTAAGGGGACCATAGTATCTCCATGTCCGCCTAACAGAAGTGCCTGTATATCTTTTGGTGAGATGTTTAATTCCTCTGCAATAAAAGCCCTGTACCTTCCGGTGTCAAGTACCCCGGCCATTCCCATAACTTTTGTGCGGGGAAGTTTAGCTTCCAGGTAACTTTGATACGTCATCACATCCAGGGGATTGGAAACGACTATAATAATCGCATTAGGAGAATATTGAATAACATTTCTGGTTACTGTTTTAACGATACCTGCATTTACTTCAATAAGATCGTCACGGCTCATCCCTGGTTTACGGGGCAGACCCGAGGTTATCACTATAACATTCGAATTTTCAGTTTTTGAATAATCGTTGGTAACGCCGATTGTGCGGGTGTTAAACCTGTCAATAGGTGCACTTTGCCAAATGTCCAGGGCTTTTCCTTCGGCCAAACCTTCTTTAATATCTACTAACACAATTTCACTGGCTGCATCTTTATGGGCCAACACATCAGCACATGTTGCTCCCACATTTCCAGCCCCAACTACGGTAATTTTCATATTCTTTCTTTTGCTTTATTAGTAATAAATTTTTTAAATGAGGTGCAATGATAGTAAAAAATGATTATTTATGTGAGTTTGGAATTGAACAGTCTGCTATTAAATTTACAATTATTATTTCAACAATTATATACAAGAAATGTTTTTATATCTTTCAATTCGATTTTATCGAAAACAATTTAATTACTACATTTGAAGGCCAAACAAGAGTATAAGTTAGATTTATATGAATATAGGGGATAGTATTCTTGAATTTAAAAAAAAATTACCTCCCGGGGTCAGATTAATAGCAGTTTCAAAAACTAAACCTGAAGATCTGATCCTTGAAGCTTATAATGCCGGTCATAAAATTTTTGGTGAAAATAAAGCCCAGGAATTATCCAGAAAATACAATAACCTCCCCAAGGATATAGTATGGCATATGATCGGACATTTACAATCGAATAAAGTAAAATATATTGCCCCATTTGTTTCGGTAATTCATTCAGTAGATAGCCTTAAGCTGTTACAAGCAATTAATAAAGAAGCTGAGAAAAATGGAAGAATAATAGATTGTCTGTTCCAGTTAAAAATCGCCCGTGAAGAAACTAAATTTGGAATGGAACCGGAAGAAATAAAATCCATTTTACTTTCTGATGAATACCGTACTATGAAAAATATCCGGATTATCGGCTTAATGGGCATGGCCACATTCACAGATAATCAACAGCAAATAATTACTGAATTTAAATTTCTGCATGATACATTTTTCTCGCTTCAGCGTGAATTTTTTCAGGGAGTGAATTATTTCAGGGAACGCTCCATGGGAATGTCTGACGATTATACGCTGGCTGTGCAGGAGGGATCAACAATGGTACGCATAGGGAGTTTAATTTTTGGCCAACGGAATATTATTAATTAATTTGTGTATTAAAACTATACTTATGACTGACTTATCATCAACTTATCTGGGCCTTAAGCTTAAGAATCCGATTATTGTTAGCAGTTCGGGTTTGACCAATTCTGCTGAAAAAATCCAGAAATTAGCGCAGATTGGAGTGGGCGCGGTGGTTATTAAATCGCTATTTGAAGAACAGATTAATTATGAAGCAGGCAGAATGATTGCAGGCAGCGATTATCCTGAAGCAGGGGATTATATTCTGAATTATTCAAAATCGAACACAGTTGATGAATACCTTAGCCTGATTGAAGATGCTAAAAAGTCAGCAGATATTCCTGTAATTGCCAGTATAAACTGTGTAAGCGCAAAAGACTGGATTTCATTTGCCCGGCAGATTGAACAGGCCGGCGCCGATGCCCTGGAGTTGAATGTATTTTTTCTTCCCACAGAAAAAGAAAAAACTGCCCAGCAGTATGAAGATTTGTACTATTCGATTGTAACTGAAATTAAAAAACACACTGCCATTCCGGTTGCGGTTAAACTTGGCATGCAATTTACAAATATACTGGGCCTGCTCGACAAGCTCTATTTCCGTGGGGTTGCGGGCGCTGTTTTATTTAACCGGTTTTATTCACCCGATATTGATATTGATACTCTCGACTTTACTGCTTCAGAAGTTTTTAGTAATTCCTCGGATTTAAGGCATACATTGCGGTGGGTTGCCATCGCATCAAGCAAGGTAAAGAATATCGATATTTCTGCCTCTACAGGTGTTCACGATGCGGCCTCCGTTATTAAATTATTGCTTGCCGGAGCTTCTTCTGTTCAGGTGTGTTCTGTTTTGTATAAAAATGGGGTAACCTTTATCGATAATTTAATTAAAGGGCTGGAAACCTGGATGAAGCAAAAGAATTATAGCAAAATTGATGATTTCAGAGGAAAATTAAACTACGGAAATATCAAAGACCCCACTGTTTTTGAACGCTCGCAGTTTATGCGGTATTTTTCGAATATGCACTAATTTTGAACGATTAACATTCTGTTATTTCAAAAATTATTAAAGTCTATAATGTATATAGAGTTCATAAAGTTAAAAAAACTCTTGAACCATCTGCAAAACAAGCTACTTAAAACATTATAAGTAACTTTAGAAAATCTGATTATTTCCGGTAATTTAAACACTTCTTTATCTGAATATAAGAAAACGATAACGTGAAAATTGAATATTATTCATATGAACCGACAATTTTTATTAATTCCCGGTAAAGAGGAATTTTATCTTCGGCTATGGATTTTTTTTTCGAAAGGAGCAAATTGTAACAGGCTGTTCTTTTATCCTGCGAAGCGGAAACCAGTGATTCTTCAATTACCGTAAAAGCCTCCAGCGCGGTTTGATAATTTTCTTTAACAAATATCAGGACGAAGGTATCCATATATTCACTATAATTAAGCCGCGATTGCCAGCAGGTTGCCACCAGCCTTGAATAATTTTCCCCGTATTTTCGGGCTACTAATTCTTTCACGATAAAAGGTACAGCTGTTTTATCTTTAATGTTACTTAAAAATTGAATGGCTGAATCGCGTACCTCACTACTTTTACTTGCACTAACCAGTTCAAACACATAGGGCAGTATTTCTGCCGAACCTGTTTGCCTTAGTTCCGATATTACAGCAAGAATTATGTTGTCGTTTCCGGAATGGAGTTTGGCAGCAATTTCCTTAATATACTTATTTGTGGTTTCCATGTTATTTAACTTGAGAGGTAATTAATTACCACTATATTTTTTGTTTTATCCGTAATTTTATACCGGTCGTCGATTCGGTGTCCTGCAATCCATACAATATTTTTTCCGGAACACAGCAACCAGATGTTTTCTTTTTCAGGAATTGAGAATTTATGATCGGTAAAATAATCGCTGATTTTTTTCTTTTTTGCCAGTCCGAAAGGATAAAAATAATCACCCTTTTTCCACTTGCGTAAAATTAAGGGAAATGTCAGCAAATCGGCATCAAGAGTTGCAATATTTTTTACTTTTTGTATAAAAAACTGACCGGGGTACTGGAAATGTAGCTTCAGGTGCAAGGGTTTTATAATTTCAGTTTCATGTTTCTGAATGGTATATTCGTCCCGACTTATAGTATCGGGCTTCAGAGGGTGAATTATTAAATATTCCCTGTCTTTAATAAGCCGGTACCCGGAAGAGTAGATTTTTTTTCCGGAGGTACCGTCAAGTGCAAGCAAAATATCTTTAAGTGCGGATAACGTAAACTGGTAATCATTTAAAATGTCAAAAAGCAGGTATTCATTTATTTTAAGGTCTTTCAATTTTTGAATTGAAATTTTAATCTGCCCGCCATCCCTTTCAAACAGTAGCCCGCATAAGGTGTTGATTTTTTCCGAATATATTTCTTCAGTCTGTTTCAGGCGCCCGATGGTATCAATAATTGTTTGATTAAATGTTGGATTAAGTTTCAAAAACTCCGGTATAATTATGTGCCGCAAATGATTTCGTGAATACTTAATCTCAATGTTGCTGGAATCTTCCCTAAAGGTCAGTTTTTGCTCTTTACTGTATTGTTCAATGGTCTTACGCTCTGCAAACAGCAATGGGCGTATAATATTTTGATTTAGGGGTTTAATACCGGTCAATCCTTTTATTCCTGTACCTCTTGACAGGTTAAACAGAAAAGTTTCCACCACATCATTTTTATTATGGGCTACAGCAGTTTTTGTAAAACCGAATTTTTTCTCCGTTTCCCGAAACCAGTTATAACGTAATTCTCGGGCTGCAACCTGAATGGAAACTTTTGTTTGTTGTGCATATTCCCTGGTGTTAAAATTTACAGTATAAAACGGGATACCATAGTTATCGGCCAGGGTTCTAACAAAATTCTGGTCTTCGTCCGATTCATCTCCTCTCAGCTGGAAATTACAATGAGCAATACCTATTTTTGTTTTTGCAAGTGAAAAAAGATCGAGCATCACCACAGAATCAATACCCCCGCTTATTCCAAGCAATATACGGTCGTTTTCTGTAAAAAGACCACTTTGTGCATTAAATTCCAGAAATTCGCTATACAGTTTTTGTTTTGTTTCCAATGTAATTGAACTGTTTAAGGGTGGAAATATATAAAAAATCCGGAAAAGACAAAGAAACTAAATAAAGATCATCCGGAATATTTTTTTATTAAAAGGGCTAAAATTCGATGACCTCAGGAGCATGATAATAAAAATTATCCGGATTAAGTTTAGATTCTCCCGAAGCTTTAAAAAATTGTTTTTTGGCCTCGTTTGGTGCATTCGGGAAAAAGGTTAATTTTAATTGGAGCGTATTAAAAACCAGATGTTCATTTCTTACCCTTACCCCGATCCCAATACCCGAATATGGCCATTCAGTAAAGATAAATTGTTTGTCATCCCGGATTGAGGCCAAATCGAGCGAAGTAAAAAAAGCAAACTTAAAACCATAAAAATTATATGGGCAAAAACATACAGCTTCAACATTTGCTGTAAATTTTTGATTTCCATAAAGATTTTTTATAGTAAGCCCGTTTATTCCCTCAAGGTCGTTTATATTCAGAAATTCATCATTAAAAGTGTGCAAGCCAATTTTATAATTGAATTTTGCAAACAGCCTGAATTTATAGCGATTATTTACAATTAAAGGAGAAAAATATTTCATGGTATATGCTACAACCGCCTGCTCAAAAGTGTCGCCGTTTATAAAACCACCGCTTTCCAGTTTATTAAAAAGGTATCCCTGTCCGAAAATAAAATCGCCATTCGAAATAGATGCTCCCAGGTAAGGACGGTTTATAAATTCACCAAGCTCATGCCCGATATTTATCTTTAACAGTGTACCGATAGGAATGTCTTCTGTCTGACCAAAACTATAGATCAGGTTACTTTTAAAAAACCCCTGGTCAGAAAGTCCAAATCCAGCCAGGACTATGGTTCTGTTATGATATTTATGGAACAGGTTCTGTTGAACTTCCGGTCGTTTAGAGAAATTATAATGTATTATGCGGGCAGAAACGATTAAATTTGTCCGTGAACGAAAAGAGAATTCTTTCGGTTTTAACGGAAAAGAACGTCCAATCCAAAAATCGTACATGGTATAATCCAGGGGTAAGTTTCTATATATCGTATCGGGTAGTGTAAAATTCCGAATCGAAGATGTATTAAAATATTTCACACCTCCTGCATATTTGATATCAGGTGTAAAAAAGTTTCTTGAGACATCAACCAGGTAAGAAACTTCCTGAAATTTGTTGACATATTCCATATTGGCAGAAATATAGCTGTTCCCAATACTGAATATTTTATACCTGCCTGCGTATCCCAAAAGAGGTGATTCTTCACTATCCCAGAAAATTCTATTTTTTAGTTCATGGCCCAATCCAACCATATTATTGTTCCATAAGGTAAAATTTCCCTGGTTGGAACTCCAGATTTCAATATCAAAAGCAGTGGGCAAAACATCCTGTACAATTACAACAATATCCACCGAATCGGTTTCTCCGGTTTCATTTACTAAAAACCTTACATCTTTAATATAGGGTAATGTTCTTATCAGTCGCTCGTTATCGGCAAGCAAATTCGGATCGATGGGTTCTCCCGGTTTGAACAACAACCTTTTTTCCAGTATTTTTTTATTGGTATTAATATGTATAAGATTACCAAACTTTGATAACCTGCTTTGATCTGGTGTATTGTCATTAAAAACCGAAGGGCCAAAAACATTCAACTGCCTTATCGTAATATTCCGGATTATTTTTTCATTATAGGCCAGAAAAGGTGATACGCTGATCTCGTTGCTTCCATTTACTTTTTTATATTCGGGCCGGGAAACCAGTAATTTATGCAGTTCGCGCATAATTGCTTTTTCAGAAGTTTTGTTTTGAAGTGAATCGAAGAAGGCATTTGTTTTTTCAATACCCGTAGCCTTTTTTGGTTGCAGAATATCATTATCCGTGTCGCGGAAAACGGAACCGGATTTCAGGGTATCTGCGGGTACACGGGTGGTTTTGGCAATACTCTTCTGCTGCGCTGTAAGTTGGTAACTGAACAATACACAACCAGCAACAACTATAAATATCCTTTGATATACAACCGATAGATTAATTATGGTTACTTTCAGGTTTTTAATGCTATGAATAACATATTGTTAATGATATCCGCAATTGGGCCCACATTGGTTTTGGCTGCTTCACTTGTTCCCGTTTTGTCGGCAATATTTATAAAAACCTCTTTTAAGTCAGACTGAATAGCTTTTATATAATCAGGTTCTTCATTTACAGCCAGGCTTGTAGATATCAACATAAGCGCATCTTTTTCAGAGAGTGTAAAAGAATGAGGTCCCTTTTCCGAAGATTTATCCCGCAGATTAAACGATTCAATATTGTTTTCCCGAACAATGATAAAATTACTTTGTACACCGGACACATAAAAAGTATCGGAACCTTTTTTAACAAATGCCAGAGTAATTGAATATTCATCAGGATTCAATACGTTAAATTTCTTGTCCTTATCTATTCGTTCATAGATGGCATGAGCAATTGAAAAGGTTTCCGGTGTTGATATATCCTTCAGAGTTTGCTGAATCAGGTTAATAATAAGAAGGAGTTGTAGTTGGCCTTCACTATTGTTGCTGTTGTCTTTTACTATTAAAATATACTTAGAATCTGATATTTCGCCGGAAGTAAAAAGTATTCTGGGAAGTTTATCAATATTTTTCCGGAATATAAAATGTCCGGGAAAAAGTTTCTCCATGTACCCGTGAGCAGGGGCAATGGTATCCAGCAAAAGATCCGGGTAGTTTCCAGTTGAAACGGCATTGGACTGGATTATGGTATTATCTTTTAATGGTTTGTGATCGGGAACATTATTTTGTCTGAGTTGCGCAATGGTACGTACCTTGGTAAGTACTTCAATTCTGTCAAATGGTTTTGAAAGGTAATCATTTGCTCCCGCTTCAAGGCCTTTTAATCTTGAATCACGATCATCAAGGGCTGTGATGAGAATAATCGGAGTGTTTCCAATTTTGGGATCACTGCGCACCTGTCTGCATACCTCAAACCCATCCAATCCGGGCATCATCACATCAAGCAGCAACACATCAGGCTTTTCGGACTTCGCTAAATTCAGGGCATCATTTCCGTTTTCAGCGAATAGAAGTTCATAGCCTTCTGTAAAAAATATTGCTTCTAACAATTGCCGGCCTATTGATTCGTCATCAACAATTAAAATCTTATTTGCTTCTCCCATTAGAAAAATCCACTAAAGTAATTTAACAAGTATTCTTTTTTGTTGTAGCAAATATACTACTTTTTACATTTGCTAAAAAACAGTGTAAAAGTTCAGGCTGAAAATTTGATCATTTTATTTTGTGGTATTAACAATTTCTATACATATCAATAGTAGATGTGATTAATAAATATAAATGCAGCAGTATTCTGCTTGTTAATCTACAATCAATAGCTTATTTTTGATTAAACAAGATAAATTATATAAAAGAACATATACATTAATCAGGATAACAGATTTTCTACTAAATGACCGAGACCGTTTTAAAAGCCCTGATGCGTTTATTTGCAATTATTACCCAGGTGCATTCTACTGAAAATTTTGCGAAAGTCAGGGCTGTTATTGAGTCTTACCTGCGACAACTCGTAAATCCAGAGCGGATCAATCAGTATCTTATGATGTATGATTTTTATCTGGGAGGATTTAAGGATAATCCTGTAAAAATCACACCTAAAAAAATATCTTCATTAAGTGTAAAAGCTATTTTAATATGTGAGCAGGTAAACCAGGTGCTCGAACAGAAACAAAAATCGCTGGTGCTTTTACAGTTACTTGAAGTGCTGAGCATTAAAGAAAATGTTGCTGATGTTGAGTTTGATTTTATCCGTACGTTGTCAAATGCACTGAAATTTGAGGATTCTGTTTTTCAAAACAGCAAAGCCTTTATTTTTGGAAATATTGAGGATATACCAGACAAACCAAATGTACTGGTTATTGACAGATATGAAACGGCCCAGGAGCAGGAAATTAAACATATCAAAAAACAATACCTGAAGGGTAAAATTATTTTTCTGTACATACAGGAAACCAATACTTTTATTTTCAGACATATTGAGGCCGATGACCGCTTGTATTTAAACAGCAGGCAGGTTACCCTGCAACAGACCTATATTTTTGATAAAGGCTCAATTATTCATAATCCTATAATCGGCTCGATTCATTACAGTGATATAAAGCAGGTATACCTGCGCACTGCTCTTAAGAATAAAATACATCTTAGCGTAAACGGACTTGAATACCGTTTTATCAATAGTGATAATGGAATTTATAATGTGAGTTTTTCCGAGGAGTCCGGCAAGCTGATCGGGATCATGGGTGGCAGTGGTGTTGGAAAATCTACAATGTTAAATCTGCTGAATGGGAATATAAAACCAAATACCGGAAATATTTTTATTAATGGGTATGATATTCACGAAAATAAAGAGGAGGTAAAAGGGATTATAGGTTTTATTCCCCAGGACGATTTGCTTATTGAAGAACTCACCGTGTTTCAAAATTTATATTTTAATGCGAAACTCTGTTTTAAAGACACTTCAGAAGAGCAGCTCACTCAGATGGTAAATAAAACCCTTACAGATCTTGATCTTTATGACATCCGGTATCTGAAAGTTGGCGGCCCCTTAAATAAATTTATCAGCGGAGGGCAGCGTAAACGTTTAAATATTGCCCTGGAACTTATCCGGGAACCCTATATTTTACTGGTAGATGAACCCACTTCAGGCTTATCCTCCACTGATTCGGTAGCCGTAATTGACCTGTTGCGTGAACAAACCTATAAAGGAACACTGGTAATCGCTAATATTCATCAGCCCTCATCAGAAATTTACAAACAATTCGATAAGCTGTTAGTAATGGATAAGGGCGGCCGTACGATCTATTATGGCAATCCGCTCGAAGCCCTGGTTTATTTTAAAAAACAAAAACAGCTTATTAATGCCGACGAAAGCGAATGTTTAACCTGCGGTAATGTGAATCCCGAACAAATTTTGCAGATAATAGATTCAAAAGAAGTGAATGAATCTGGCAGACTTACCGGTAAAAGAGCTTTATCGCCCGAAGAATGGTATTCGCTGTACAAAAAAAACCTGGAAAAAGTCCCTGCTTATACAGGGGTAAAACAGGAAATACCAAAAAATAATTTTCAGATTCCCGGTTATTGGAACCAGTTTAAAATATTTTTAAACAGAAACCTGCTAAGCAAACTTACCGACAGGCAATACCTGATGATTAATTTACTTGAGGCTCCTATACTTGCATTGATTCTTGGCATTTTTACAAAATTCAACAAAGGTACCGATGAAAATTCCCTGGCCTATATTTTCAGCGAAAATACCAACCTTCCGGTGTACATTTTTATGAGTGTAGTGGTGGCCTTATTTTTAGGTTTAATGGTTAGCGCAGAAGAAATTATTAAAGACCGGAAAATTATTAAACGGGAATCTTTTCTTAATCTGAGCCGTTTCAGTTACCTGAACTCAAAAGTAGTGTTGCTTGTCGTGTTGTCGTTGATACAATCATTTACCTATGTAATCATTGGCAATCAGATACTGGGAATTAAAGGGATGCTGGTACCCTACTGGATGATGCTTTTTTCGGTTTCGGTTTTTTCAAACCTCCTTGGATTAAACATTTCGGATTCTTTAAAATCTGTAGTTTCCATTTATATTTTAATTCCGCTTTTGCTTGTTCCGCAACTGTTACTTGGCGGGGCGATGGTTAAATTCGACCAGTTGAACAAAAAAATTTCTTCTCAAACGGTGGTGCCATTTATCGGCGATATTATGGTTTCAAGATGGGCATATGAGGCATTATGTGTATACCAGTTTAAAAACAATGAATATCAAAAGTATTTTTTTAAAACCGATGCACTTGAAAGTAATGCCACGTATGCCATAAATTACCTGATTCCAGAGCTGGTATTGCACCTGAACCAGGCGGAAAAAAATATAAAACAGAATATAAATATCACTAATGCTATAGCTGATATTAAACTGGTTCAATCGGAGTTAATAAAAATTCTGAAAAAGGAAAATATAAAACCCATTGATGAAATTTCCAGTCTTAGCTTTGACAATTTATCTCCTCAAACCTCAGAAAAAATAATTGATTTTCTGGGCTCCCTTAAGCGATATTATTTAAAACAGCTTGATTTGTCGGTGAAACAAAGTGACAAGATTCTTGAGCAGTTGGAAAAGCAATATGGAGGCTACAACAAACTTGTGGAAATGAAACAGGATTATTTTAACAACAGTCTGGCCGATCTGGTGCTGAACAAAAAAGAGACATCCAAAATACAGCTTTACAATAATCAATTGGTGCGTAAAGCGGAACCCGTATATTTTCTTCCGGAAAACCGGAACGGCAGGGCCCATTTGTTTGCATCAGAAAAAAGAATTGGCAATTTTTATATCCAGACATTCTGGTTTAACATTTTAGCCATCTGGTTTATGACCGTTGTGTTTTATGTTATGCTTCAATTTGGAGCTTTAAAAAAATTACTAGAAATTTTCCAGACCCGAAATTTGAAAAATGTTATTTATATATTAAAAAAACTAATTCAGAGTCTGTTCGGCTTTAACAAAAAAATTACATAACAAAGTTATTGCTGTTAATTAAGAATTTTTTGTTAATTTAAATATTGAAAAACAAGTTAAAAATATGAGAACAGTTGTTATACTAATATTCAGTGCGGGTTTGTTAATTGGCTCTTGCAGAAGAGACGGTTCGCAACAGACGGCAAGAGATCCCAAAGATATTGAATTGGGTTTTGAAAATGTGGAAAAGGAACTGAATGAAATATACTACAGGTTTCCATCGCCCGATGAAATGTTGTCTTTTATAGACAGCTCGGGATTACAGTTTGATAATAAACTTATGTTGCCGATATCGCATATTGATAATTTTCTCGATTCCCGGTCGCAGGCAGTAAACCTGGGTATTTATGTGGCCGATCTGGCCTATATAACACTTTTCAGCAGGTATAAGGAATCTATGGATTATTTTCAAGCCATCTATTATCTGAGTGATAATTTAAGGATATCAGCCGCATTCGAACCCTCATTTTTAGACCGGGTAGAAAAAAATTTAAAATCAGTAGATTCGTTAAAAGCCCTGTCGAACGAAGCATTTTCTGAAATTTCAAATTTTCTGATACGAAATGATAATGAAAAAACCTTTGCCTATATTTCTATTGGCGGATTTACCGAATCATTATACCTGGCGATTAATCTGGTAGATGATTATGAAGCAAACCAGGTAACCATTCAGCGAATAACCGATCAAAAACTGGTGCTTGAAAATATTATCAGGTATGCCGGAAACTTTTCCGACGATCCCAAGGTGGAGGAATTGATTATTACTATTTCGCCGATAACTAACCTGTACAGAAGTTTACATGTTGAAAAGGCAGAAACCTCTGTAAGACGCGATGCGGATGGAAAGTTAATTTTATCGGGAGGAAAAAACCTGTTGTTAACAAAAGCCCAGTTTAATGAATTAAAAGCGGTAGTAAATGATGTACGAAATAAAATTACCTTTACGAATCAATAAGAAAGGACAAAATCTTAAAAACATGAGATATTTATTTGCCTTAGGTTTAGGATTATTTTTCACCTTATCAATATCAGGGCAGGATTGTACTGATTATCATCAATTTCATTGCACCTATGGGGATTATACCTTTTATTACAGCAGGCAATCCAAAAGCGCTTTATTTGCCAGAGGCCAGACTTCACAATTCCAGATTATTGCCTACGGGGGCGAGGATTATTATATTGCCGTTTGCGCGCACCGGAAATTTGGAGATATTCAGTTTAAAATATTAGAAGATAATGCCGCCCGTTCGGTTATTTACGATAATGCTACCGACGACTACAGTACTTCAATAATTTTTGCCAATGATGTTACCCGAAACCTGATAATAGAAATTACTGTCCCTGATCTTACAGCAGGTCAGGAAAAAGACAGAAGGTGTGTGGGTGTGGTAGTTCAATTCAGAAAATTTGAAGAGCGGAAAGTAAAGAGATAGGTTAATCGAAAAATGCAAAAAACCCGAAGATGTCATTAGGGTAACATTTGGTTCAGTGCTAATTCTGTAAAGCTGAACCATGTGAAATAATTTTTCCGCTGCTATAATTTATGTTGATTATAAATGCAAGATCACTTATTTTTGAAGGGAAATAGTAAACCCAGATACTACCGGTAAAATATGCCGGTGGATGTTTAAATATATCTAAAACTAAACCACTATGAGTCAATTGGTAATAAGCAGTCTTAAAGAATTTTCAGAATATATTGGTAAGGAGATCGGGGTATCCAATTATATTTCAATTACACAGGATCAGATCAACATGTTTGCAGAAGCTACCATTGATCACCAGTGGATACATACCGATCCGGAACGGGCAAAAAAGGAATCGCCTTTTAAAAATACTATTGCACATGGTTACCTCACCCTCTCTTTGCTGCCGCACTTATGGCAGGAACTTGTTGAGTTTAAAAATGTAAAGCTGATGGTGAACTACGGCATAGAAAAACTAAAATTTAACCAGCCGGTAGTCGTAAACAGCAGGGTGCGGATACGGGTTAACCTGTTATCCCTTCTCGACTTAAGGGGAGTTACCAAGGCACAGATGAAAGTGGTGATGGAAATCGAAGGAAATAAAAAGCCGGCCTTTGATGCCACCATTGTATTTTTATATCATTTTAAATCAGAGAGACTATGATTTATAGAGTTAAAAACGAATAAAAATTATCAAGTCGAGCTGATCCCGATGCCAAGCAATCGGGATTATGGTGCATTTTATTGCTGCATAGAAGTATCTGCCCATTTTCTGAAACAGAACATTTATTAGGTACTATAAAGCTATTATTTAGAAAATATACAATTATGACTACAGTTAAGGAACTGGCAAAAATGATCGACCATAGCATTCTTCACCCCACATTTACAGATGCCGACCTGGAAAAAAATTGTACGGTTGCGAAAAAATACAGGGTGGCCACGGTGTGTGTAAAACCATATCATGTAAAAAAAGCAGCAGCACTGTTAAACCACAGCGATGTTGATATTTGTGCGGTAATCGGGTTTCCGCATGGCAACAGCGCCATCGAAATTAAGAAGGCTGAAACATTACAGGTGATCCGCGACGGGGCCACAGAAGTGGATATGGTGGTGAATATTGGCAAAGTATTGCAGCACGACTGGGATTATATCGATAAAGAACTTAAAGAAATTAATGAAACCTGTATACAGCATCAGGCTATTTTAAAAGTGATTTTTGAAACGGATTTTGTAACAAATGAAAACGATAAAATAAAACTTTGCCAGCTCTGCAGTACACACAAAGTTGCTTTTGTAAAAACATCTACCGGGTACGGATTTGTAAAAGGCACAGACGGAACCTATAATTATACCGGGGCTACTGTTGAAAATATTAAACTCATGCGTAAACACTGTATTCCTGAAGTTCAGGTTAAAGCAGCAGGGGGTATTCGTAACCTGGATCAGATTTTACAGGTGAAAGAAGCAGGAGCAACGCGGGTGGGAGCCACAGCCACCGAGGCTATTTTAGAAGAAGCAAAAAAGCGGTTTGGAGCGTAAGAATTATTGTGTAAAAAGTTGACAAGGTAACAAGTTGACAAGGTAACAAGGTGACAAAGTAACAAGGTGACAAGGTAATAGGGTAACAAAGTAACAAGGTGACAAG